>JBBSOQ010000013.1:0-91264 GCA_038259585.1 Flavobacteriales bacterium
CAAAACCCGTAATTCTCCACGCTCAATCTGCCTCACCAGATCCAATTTTAAGGACAAATCGAAAGTACGTTTTAAAATCTCTTTTTTCATGTTAAATTTAATTGTGAAAAAAGGCAACCTATTTTAGGCTTAATCAGTTTTTGGTTTTTGGTTGTGGGTTGTGGGTTGACTCAGGGTGTTCTGTTGTGGGTTGTGGGTTAGGAATTGTGAATAGAAGTAGTGGAAAAGTAGCCTTAAGGTAGCCTTTGAGTACCATTAATGTAGAGTAAACCATACACTCGCGTAGCATTAGCCCCCTTTGAACTACCCATTGGGAGACTATGATATATGCATTGGGACGATATGAAGTATACATTACCACAACCTGAACTATGCACTAAGAGCGTTTTTTTTTAAAGTGAAAAGTGGGTATTTGAGTTGCGAGATGTGAATCATGAGACGTGAAGCGTGAGACGTGAATCGTTAAGCGTGAATCGTTGTCGGTTCTCCGCACCTAAGCTAAAAGCTTCGGTGGACGAGTGTTGTCGGTTTCAGTTGAAGTGCCGAATAAACAATTCAACAATACAACAATTTCCCAACTCCCCAATTCCACATTTCCCCAAATTAACAATCACCCCCTTAAGGTTCTTCTTTTTTCATACTCCTCCGCCAAAACCCATAGGTGCTTTAGGTGTACTGAAACTTCCTCGCTTGCCTGACGTACAAATTCCTCGGCTATAAGTATGGTGCTTTCACTGTCATTTCTGTTCACCTGCGGATTTTTGTTGTTTCGTAAAATACGCTTTGCATTGCAGATTAGATGGTATAGGCGTTGGTTGACGTATTTTGTTTTATGAAATACAGTAGTAGGCGTTTTTGAAAAATGGCTGCACAGATGGAGGAGGTAGGGTAGAGAAAATTCTTTTGGCTTAAACTCCCAAAATACTTGAATCATCCCTAAGCAAACTTGTTCGAGGGCCAATTTAGCCAACATGATTTCAATTCTGGGGGCTTCAAATTTCATATCGCAGATGTCCAAATAATCTAAAAATTGTTGTGCGTGGGAATATTTTTTGTTCCATTTTTTCTGAATTCGGTCCACGTTTTTTGGATAATAGGAAATAGCGCAACTACTGCCCAAATTCTTTTCGTTTTTATAATATACCCATTTCGATTCTAAAATTATGTGCTCCAAAAAATGGCTGCCATAATCCCTTTTTCTCACAACCTCACTCACCGCAAATAAAATTGAATATACCTTGCAGCCCTGAGCTGTTTCCTGAAAAATAAAATTCGTTACTTCGGCGGGGCTCAGGGGTGCAGGTTCATTTGTAACCAGCATCAGTGTGTAAATGGTAGTATTTTGCAACAAGGGGGTAGCCTGCTCCAAATGCACTTCCAACGTTTGTTGCTCCTCGTACTTACTGATAAGAAAAACGGAATCAATATCCAACTTTGTTTTTAACAATTCAATTACCCTTATTAAAAGCTCGTCTTCTGTTTCGTAGGTGCCGCTTTTGGCAATTTGGGTTTCGTTTTCTTCCATATTTAGTTTTGGTGTGGTTGTAAGGGGAAGATTGATTACTTCGTCCGCTACCCTTTGAATTTCCTCCACGACTTCATCGGCCTTATCCTTTTTATAGCTTGAAACAAAACACTGTTGCCAAGTGAAATAGAATACCGATTTTACTAATGAGAACAGTTGCTCGGTTTTGTAATATAACATATCTATTGCTTCAGGGGTGGGCTCAAAATCGCTTTGATAGCGTGCCGCGCAATAGGATTGGTCCAAGAGATCCAATAAAGCCACCTCCTCGGGGTCATTTGAGGCGAAGAATGAAGCCAACGCAGGAACAAAGCCCTCACAGTAGGTTTGGTGTTCCCGAAGTCGATGGGTAATCTTGTTCCTCCCCATCAGTGCACATTCCGCTGCCCGAAATAAAAGTTCCATGGTCTGGTGATAAGCAAAGGTGCTCTGGGCATATTGAGCCTTTTCAAAATGACTACTCGCCCCTTCACTAAAAGCATTAATCTTTTTTAGCTCCTTATCGAAAGCGCGTTTGCTCCTACCTATCAAATCGTTTAGGCATAGGGTAGAATTCATAAAGGGGAATTCATGTTCCGGCTGTCGATACACCATTTTGCCCAATAATAGATTCTCAATAAAAAAGAGGTTTCCCGCTTCAATCTGTTCTGTGGCATAGCTCTGGGTATACATCCGGTGCCGCGGCTGTGCGTGACCCTCCAACAAAGCATCCGCTTTCTCAAAGGTGTTGGGATTGCATGCATCCTCGCTTACAATAATTGTTAGCATAGTAATATCGGGATTAACGGTAAATTCTCCCCAAAAGATAAAGAGCGGATTCAGTGCGGCTATCAGTTCATTTTGAAGTGCTTCCGGTAGTAGGTGGGTTGGGGCGGGCGATGTTATGGGTTTGTAGCTCATGATTTTGTGAATTTGTGAATGTGTGAATATGGTGGCGATTGTTGGTGTCTGTTGTCTGTTGTCGGTTGTCTGTTGTCGGTTGAGTTTTTGTCCTTTTGGCTCTTGCTCCCTAACCTAGCGCGCCTACGGCTTAAAGCCTATGGCCTACAGCTTATAGCTTACAGCCTTCGAAAGCCAAAGTTGTGAAAGGTTGGGGGGATAAAAAACCTATGGGGCTGGTAAAAAACCAAATTGGGAGGGTATTTTATCTATGAGTTTGGTGGCCTCGATACTAATTTGAAGCTGCTGTCGCTGCTTCAAATTCACTCGGTCACAGTGATGATTGTTGCCTTGGTGGCCTCGATACATCCCGAAAGAAGTTCGGGACACTCGGTCATTGTGATGATTGTTGTTTTGATTTGGAGAATCCGTCATTGCGAGCGCAGCGCGGCAATCTTTTGAGGGTATTTGCGGTCAGGAATAGAACTACAGCATGGCCTAATGCTTACATCCCAACATCTTCTCCACATAAGCCAATTTCTCCCTTTCGGCCTGTAACAGTCTTTCATAAAGATCAATAATCAGACTATTGATGGGGATTTGCAAATGATTAACTTCAGTGGCATTATCTTGGAAACTATTGCAATAATCCAAAAATGATTCAGGTGAAAATTGTACTATGGCAGTATGGGAAACGCCCAGAACGGTAGCTATTTTAAGAAGCATTTCTTCCGCTACGGTTTCGCTTTGCTCTATATGCGACACCGTTTGTTGACTTATACCCAATTCCATAGCCATTACATCCTGCTTCAAACCTCGAAGCTCCCGGATGCGTCTTATATTTTGGCCAATGTGAGTCATTTTTAGTATTGAGTATTGAGAATTTAGTATTGAGTTGTTTTAATTTTTTCTTTTTCTTTTGACCGTGGGGTAGATTTTTTGTTTTATGCCTGAGAGGTCCGTTTGCAGTTTTTTATTTACTGCTTCCAGCAATTGATTTTGTTGTTTCATAATGCGTAATAAATCGTTTAAGGCTTCTATTTTGTCTTTGAGTTATCTATTTTTTATATTAATTGCTATTAAAACATAATAACTTTTTGCTAAAATACAATAAATTGCTTTTTAAAGGAAATTATATTTGATATAAAGGAAATAAAATTACACGAAACAGCAATTTTAATGGAAACATGAGTAAATTATACTGGTTATATTTGCACCAAACGGCAACTATTCACACCAAATGAGAAAAATTAACTACAATCGTATAAAAGCTGTACTGGCTGAAAAAAACGTTTCCAGTAAAGATTTAGCCCAACATCTCGGAAAAACGGAATCTACTGTTTCAAGATGGTGTACTAATGATGTGCAGCCTGCTGTAGAGGTATTTCACCAGATTTCTCAATTTTTAAATGTTGATATTCGAGATTTATTTGTGTCCACAAAATGATATAACTAAACTTTTCTGATAGCGTAATTTTGTGTTTTTAATAATACTTCCTCATTCACAAACTCACTTACTTACCCATTTACATAAGCCCACATCCTATAGCCTAAAGCTATTGCCTTTTAAATTTAAAAGTTATATTTGGTATTCTCCCCACTTAAATATGAGCCCTTTACGGTTTCACGTAATTGGATTGTTTTACTTTGATTTATATTTGAAATTATAAATACTCGCGCATAGGTGCGGGATAAACACAATTGGGCATGTTGTTTATGCACTTGTTGTATTTAATTGAATGACGAAAGAAGGACTACATATAAATGACAAAGATTTTAGATGGGGAATGACCTTTGAACAAGTTTTGAAGGAATTCAATTCCGAAAATCTTTTCACAGGTTCGAGTGCTTGGCAAAATTTTGAAATGCAATGTTCTGAAATAGCCGAATTGAAGACTTTGACCTGTTCCTTTCGTGGACCGTCATTGAATAGACCTGTTATGCAGGTGAGTTTTGAACTTGCTACAATTAATCCGAAGTTATTTGAAAAACCACACTCTCCTTATGTTAAGCATTTGACGAAACTTTTTGGAGAATCCAATAACATATCAAAACAAAGGTTGGAAAACGGGCAAAAATATAATGAAGGTTATGCAAGTTCAAATGTGATTTACAATTGTAAATGGTGGCTTGGCGATATATTGATTTCACTTTCTGTATTTGGCGGTATTCGGACTAAAAAAGAAGGAGAATATGCGGCAGGTCTTTATTTTGATTTGTTAAATGAAGAACGAACAGCAGAGCCTTATTTTGACGAGTTCATAAGTAAGGAATCTGATTTAACCCAAGATATTTCCGACATAAGGAAAGTAAATATCAAATATGACTCACGACCTTATCATAGAAATCATTATGAACTAAAGAACCCTTATTTAGCTCTGAAAAATCCAGCTATCCGGACTGCCCAATTAATTCTTTACACTCATAATTTATACCGAACACCTTATGAACTTTCAGAAGAATTAACGGACAATCAAATTGTCATATTTAAATCAAAAAAAACAGATAGTTGGTGTGTTGGAAATAAATGGGACTTTACCCCAATCACAAGTAAAAGTACATTGAAATATATAGATATTAAACCAGCTCGTGGTTCAGGAGGAACAGAAATGAATATAAACTCACTTAATATTTCAGACGAAAAGAATAGTAAAACCTTAGAAGAGTTAGTACATACTTTAGAAGAATTAACTGGTCAAAAGTTTGCCAGAACCATAGGCTACGATGACTAAAGAAACTAAATACAACACTCTGTATAGTGCATACCCTGCGGGATACGCACCATACAGTAGGCGTTAAAACAAATTTAAGAATGAAACCAGCGTATAAAATACTAATTATAATCCCAATACTTATAAGTCTTGGTTATTTCGTGTTGGATTGGTCTAATACTAATGTCCGTAGTTTAAGTTTTAAAAAAGCTGGAACAGATTTTACTAAAACATTTAACTCAGAACGAATTAAAATGAATCTTCCCATAATTCCAGAGAACTGGACTAATTTATGTCCATTGCAATGTAAAATACAAACTTGGGAAAACCCTATTTTAACTTTACCTTCCCATTCCGAAAAAATTGTTGAAGCAACATTTGAAACAGCGGAACTTGAAAGAGAAGTTGATAAATATAATTTAAAGAAAGTTGGAGAAAACTATTATCAAGTAGTAATAGAATTTTCAAAAATTGAAAATAAATGGTACTGTACTTTGAGAGAAACTGCGCCAAAACCAATTGAAGTAAAACGCACATATTTAACAAAAACGGATGAAGGAAATCTTATTGCAGAATTGACTCTTGAACAGGCAACAGATACGCTAAGAAAATACGGAATTGAAAGATTGAATTATTAAAAACTTGCTCTTCCCACTGTTAAGCGTTTTTAAAGTATCTCATTAAAATTCACAAATTATAGCCTTCAGCCTACAGCCTATTGCTTTTTTAATATTAAAACTTATATTTGGTATTCTCCCCTTTGTCCTCCATAGCTTTATGCGAAGGTGGGCGGTTAAATATGAGCCCTTTACGGTTTCCCGCAATTGATGAGGTTTTGTTTTTATTAAATTTGAAAATTAATAAATATACTTACATTCTTTTGCAGTATCGCTGTAATTGGAAGTAACATTTATGCACGTCGGTAACAAGTTGAAAAATGAATGATTTAGGATTTTATAAAAGTATTTATGATAGAGAGCTAAACAGACGAAAAAGTCTCGACGATTCTATTTCAATACCAATTGGAGTTATTTCATTGCTTACTGGACTTATATCATTTTATTATACTTCTTCCGAATACAAAGTAATAATTGACAACAGCGTAATTGCACTAATTTTAATCGGCACCACAGTTATTTTTCTGACTCTAAGTATTGTATTTCTAGTAAAATCTTATAATAATTTTCTGATGGGTTTTAGTTATCCAAATATTTCATTACTTAGGGAAGTAAGACATTTCCAAATAGTAAAAATACCAGAATACAATAAGCAAGTTGGACAAGAAAAACAAATTGAGTTTGAGGAAGATTTAACTGATAGGTTAATTGCGATAGCTGACAGAAATACTCAAATAAATGATAGTCGAGGAATATATCTATATAGAGCCAAAACATTCATAATCTTATCTTTAACAACTATTTTTATAACAACAATATTTTTAATAATTAAAAAATCTGAACTATGTTAAACGAAGATGAACCAAGCGAAAAACCAACTACACCAAGTAGAGAACCTGAAAGACCAATTTTTCCTACAGATAGAGAAGAAAAAACGAAAATTATACCACCAAGAACAAATTGAAAACAAAAACTGGTAAAAATAAGATTTTATTAAGCACAGAATAATGAAAGAAATAGTAGATAAAATTTCCTCTTATAATTTATTCAATTACCTTTTTCCAGGTATAATATTTGTTATTTTCTTAAGGGAATTCACAAGTTATAATTTAATAAAAGAGGATTTTTTTATAGGAGCTTTTTTATATTACTTTATTGGACTTGTAATTAGTAGGTTTGGATCTATTATAATCAGCCAGGCTCTAAAATATTTAAAATTTATAAAATTCACCAATTATTCAGATTTCATTTTCGCATGTGACAAGGATCAAAAGATAGAATTGTTCTCTGAAATAAATAACATGTATAGAACAATTATTTCTTTATTGGTTTTACTTCTTTTTGCAAAGCTATATGAGAAGCTCTCAAACTGGCTCCATATTTCAGAGCCGATATCTTATATCTTGTTAATCTTAGCATTGCTAATTCTATTTCTCTTTTCTTATAAAAAACAAACTGATTTTGTAGTAAAACGAGTCATAGCAAGAAAGGAATGAGAAATCTGGATTTTTTTAAACATAAATCTTTAATCTGAAAATTCTAAAATAATGTCAAGAATTCATTTTTTAAATGTTCTAGAAGGCGATTGTAATATAATCGAACATGAATCTGGAAGGTGTACAGTTATTGATATCAGCAATGCATATAATTCTTATGATACTGCGGAAGAAATTGCAGTAAAAAATTCTCAATTGAGAAAGGATATGTATGAAAGAACCCAAGTGCCCTCAGATAAAAAAGATTATAAACAAAAAAGAGTCCCAGATAATCCAATACAATATCTAAAGAAATATGGAATAAAAGATATTTTTAGATTTATAATTACACATCCAGATATGGACCATTTGGATGGGATAAATGATTTATTTCAGGAATTTAATATTAGTAATTTATGGGATACAGATAACCTAAAAGAAATTTCTAATAAAGCAAATTCAGGTGGATATAATATTGATGATTGGAAATTTTATAAACGATTAAGAGATGAACTATATAAACCGTGTAAACGTTTAACATACTTTTCTGGAAACTCTAATGAATTTTATAATGAAGATTATATCGAGATTTTATCCCCAACGGAAGAAATTTTAAATTCTTGTAATTTTAATAAAAATTGGAATGACTCATCATATGTACTCCTTTACTCTCCCCCTAAAAAAAAAGATATAAATTGGAAAATTTTATTTGCTGGCGATAGTGAAGATTTAGCTTGGGATCATATTTTAAATTACCATTCTGAAAAGTTAAAAAACGTTGATATTTTATTCGCACCACATCACGGTAGAGGTTCGGGAAGGAACTACGATTTTCTAAATACATTAAATCCCAAAGTCACACTTTTTGGTAATGCTAGCTCGAAACATTTAGCATATAACAATTACAAGAGCAATGTCAAAATCACCAATAATCAAGCAGGTTATGTAATCTTAGATATTTCAGAAGACCGTATAGCTATTAGTGTTAAAAATTTAGAATTTGCTCGTGATTTTTGGAATAGAAGAAATTGGATGGGAGAACCAAAATATAAAAATCAGATTGATGCTTATGAATTATGTTATTTTAATGCATAATTCCATATGAGGTGTATTAGAAAAGGCTGTCTATGTATCAATAATCCAAAATTTATAGAAAATTGTAAAATGGATTTACTCAAAAACTTCCTTTGATATGAAAAAATTCTTGGGGGAAGGAGAAAAATAAAATTTGATAATTGACGACATTAACATTGCAAAAGAATAAAATAGATAAATAGAGTTAAAAATATGGAAAACAATTATTTTCCCGTTAATCCAGAGTTGTTCAAAGAGGAAGCTCCTAAAGAACTGGCTGCAAAAATCTATTATGCATATGTAGATTCTATTGAAAAGATAGATGGGGTCACATATTTAAGACTAGATTGTATTGTTAAAAACAAAATAGACACAATGGATATTTCAAAGGAATCTATTGTGGGCCTTCCTTCTATTGTACTTGATATTTCAGGTTCTCACAATTTCATAAATGATCTATTTAAGATTAGTGGCGTGTATTCTATCTACAATTATGAAAGTAATTGGGTTGTTATTAGTACATCCTTAAAACAAGGCAAAATTATTATTAATGAGTTTTTTAATTTTGTTCACGTCGGCGAGCAGAGCCCTTCAGATTTCTATTCAATAGATAGTATTACAAAGAATGAAGAATTAGATCAACAATCCAAATTAAAAATTAATCAAATTATTAAAGCAACAACTCTTGAAGAATCTAATAATGACGAAATCAAAATCTTTATTGAAAGAAACCCGTTAAACGATTTTGCTCACGTTAACGTTTATAACGTCGGACAGGGTAATTGTAATGCATTAGTAGATAGCTCTAATTTACCATTATTGTATTTCGATGTTGGCGGAGGGTCAGGAGCAAATAAATCTACCTATCCAGCAAATTTTAAACTTTGTCATTCAAATAATCCACAGGTAATATTATCTCATTGGGATTTAGATCATATAGTAATGGCAGTGTCAGACCCAATGTTATTAAGAACCAAATGGCTAGTTCCCGTTCAGTCATCCTTAAGCAATACAGCGATTCAAATAGCAAGGGCTTTGCAAAGAAATAACAACTTGATTTGTTGGAATTCTTCTTTAGGGAGCCTATTACAGTTCGGTAATCATTACATTGCGAAGTGTTATGCCCGTATAAACAATAAAAACAGTTCTGGTTTGTGTCTATATGTAAATTATAAGATGAAAGATTATGTGCTTCTATCTGGTGACGCTACTTTTAGATATGTTCCGCCATTAAGTTTTAAACACAATTTGATTGGCCTAGTAGCCAGTCATCATGGAGCAAAATCGGGTATTAGAGGAATGCCTGTTGCTAATTTTCCAAGAATGTTGGTATATTCTTTTGGGAGAGATAATACTCATAGGCATGCTCATTATATAGCACGTAACGAATATAATAGACAGGGTTGGGGTAATGGATTAGAAACGCAAAATGGGAGTATTGCAATAACCAGTGGCCTAATTAATCTTAATCCACCGTGTGGTGATAGTTTAGGTGGATGCTCCCTTTCTGTAACACAACAATTTTAAATATAAAGTTTATATTTCCATCTATTTGGTATTTTCAACCATCATACTATTCTTTATTTAAAAACTATATTTGATATTCACCCCGCTAGTGACTCTTCAAACCAATTTGCCATTCCCCAATTAAACCATATATTTGATATCCGCACCAGTTAAAAAGCTCATTCCTAAAGCTTTCAATGCTGTATGGGTTTAAAAACTAACCAAAAAATAGCATTCTATGTTCTTCGCTACAGGAATATCAAAACTTCAAAAAATCAACTTTTACTATCTCTTAATTGGAGTACTACTACTAGTAACCCAGAGCTGTAAACAAAAAACAGAGGCGGTCTCTTCACAAGCAGATTTGCCCGAAAAAGAAACTTTTTCCGTGATTACTGGGGGTATAAAAGTGGGGCATTTAAACGTTACGCGTGCTGGCGATTCGGTTGCTATAGATTACGATTATAAAAACAATGGCAGAGGCCCAACTATAAAGGAAACCGTAGTGCTTAACGCCGATGGGTTTCCCGTGCAATGGGATATTGCTGGGAGTTCTACGTTTGGCAATAGCATAGACGAGCATTTTAAGCTGGACGGCAAAAACGCAAGTTGGAAAGACGCTTCTGGAGAAAGTACTGCAACTGTGGAAAAACCTTCCTTTTATGTAAACCAATCCGGCAGTCCGTATTCGCTGTTTATGACGGCGCGGGTGTTGTTAAATTCAAAAGATCAATCGGTTTCTGCACTTCCTGCTGGAGATTTGAAACTGACAGAGTTAGAAAGTATAGAATCCAAGACAGGCGATAGTCCATTAAAGCTAACAACCTATGGGTTGTCTGGCGTAAACCTCAATCCTACTTATTTTATTTTGGATGCTAATAAGCAGTTTTTCGCCATGATTGATGCTCGGTTTATCATAATAAGAGAAGGTTATGAAAGCGAAGAAAAAGAAATGCGGTTGCTAGCTGAGAAGTATTCGGCAGCACGTTTTGAAGATTTGCAAAAGCGATTTGCACATACCTACGATAAAAATATTCGCATTCGGAACGTTAAGATCTTCGATCCAAAAACTTTAGCACTTACTGATTTAGCGTCTGTATTGGTGAGCGGGAACAAGATAGTAAGCATAGATGCGGCAGATGCCACAGCTGGTGAAAACGAAATAGAAATAGATGGCGCAGGCGGAACTATAGTGGCAGGGCTTTATGATATGCACGGCCACATGGGCGAAGATGATGCTATTCTAAACGTTATAGCTGGAGTTACTTCTGTTCGCGATATGGGGAATAACAATGAGGTGCTGGATAGTCTTGTTCAAAAGATAAAATCTGGAATTTTAGCAGGCCCAAACATCACGCGAATGGGCTTTATAGAGGGTAAAAGTCCGTTTAGCGCCAATCTGGGGATTCTTGTGAATAGCGAAGAAGAAGCGATTGCAGCGGTTCAAACTTATGCAGATAAAGGGTTTTACGGTATAAAATTATACAATAGTATGACGGGGGCATGGGCGCCTGCCATAGTTAAAAAAGCACATTCATTAAATATGCCTGTTATGGGCCACGTGCCTGCTTTTTCCACTGCAAACGATATGTTGAATGCTGGCTTTGATGAAATGACCCACATAAATCAAATTATGCTGGGCTGGGTGCTGGAGCCGGGGGAAGACACGCGTACGTTGTTGCGATTGACTGCTTTACAGCGCTTGCCAGATTTAGACTTAAACAGTGCGCCCGTGCAAAAAACCTTGGATTTAATGGTGAAAAACAAAGTAGCTATGGACCCAACGCTGGCTATACATGAGTTGTTATTGCTTTCCCGCAATGGGGAAACACAGGCGCGTACTTTAGATTATATAGACCATATGCCCGCTAGTGTGCAGCGCGATGCTAAAGAGGCAATGGCAAGTATAGCAGATGAAAAGGAAGATAAGGCTTACCGAGGGGCGTATGCTAAAATTGTGGAGACCTTGAAAATGATGAAAGCGCGTGGTATTTTAATCGTACCCGGCACAGATTTGGGAGGCGCTTTTAACTTGCATCGAGAATTGGAACTCTATCAACAAATTGGATACACTCCAGCAGAATTATTGAAGTTGGGCAGTTATGATATGGCGCAATATCTTGGGCAAAAAGATAGCGGTGCTATTGAGCCTGGGATGTTGGCTGATTTCTTTTTAATCCCCGGCGATCCAACGAAGGACATTAAGGCTATTAAAAAGATTTCCATGGTATCTCGTGGGGGAGTGTTATATTTCCCGAGTGAGATATATCCAGAGTTTGGGATTAAGCCGTTTGTTGAAATGCCTTTGGTTAAGGGGGATTAATGATGAAAGGATGAAAGGACGAAAAGACGAAGGACGTAAGACAAATGACAAATGACAAATGACAAATGACTATTCGGATTACACGCAGTTATTATGTTGACTTTTTTAAAGTAAAAGGAATAGTAGGTGCTTTATCTTAGAATTTTATTTTTTCTTCTTTTTCTGTTAGAATTTCGGCTTCTTAGATTTAAGCACAAACGCGATATGTTTATCTGGTTAGGGATTGTATTCGTTTTTAGTTATTTTGGGTATGCGTTCTTTCTTGTTTATAAAAGAAGGCTGCTTTACAAACGGAAGTTTGCGCCTGATTTTAAAAAAGATAAAGCCACATAGCTATAGCTATCTCGCCCTGAAGCTTATCAAAAAAGCTTAGCTTTGCAAACACTTATAAACGTGATTTAATCTGGGATAAAACTTTACACTTCGCTTCCGAAAGAACTAAAACCTTTTTACGAAATAGAGCTAGAAAAGTACCGAACGGTATACGCAAGCGGAAATTTGAAAAAGGCTTGGAACCATTTGGAAAGAGCGCATATACTTGGACAAAATTACCCCTACGCCCACACTTTTGTACATTGGAAAATGTTACAATTTGGGTTTGCGATTAAGAGCGGAAAGGAAATCTTTGGGCAAATACCGCGTTTGGTTTTTGGAGGTGTGAAATCATTTGTTGGAGTAATTCCTGTCGGGAATCCTGGTGGAGCCAATGTTCCTCCTTTAAAAGCATTTCCAATAGAAAAGGAGCTGCAAGATATTTTTAATAAAGCGGGAGTTAGCGCTACCCAAGCTTACTAATAGTGTCTGCAACAAATGCTGTTTTATCAAAACATTTATCAATGAATTATTCTGTAAAAGCAAATTCTATATCAAAAAGCAAGGCCTTTATTCACATTAAAGACTCGGAGATTCCTTTTGGTATTACACCAGATACTGCCGATGCTTTGGCAAATCCTGCAGAAGTGTTTTTAGGTTCGCTTTCATCTTGTATTCTTAAAAACGTGGAACGGTTTTCCGGTTTTATGAATTTTGAATACTCCCATGCTGAAGTAACCATCAATGCTACGCGACTAGAAAAACCACCGCGAATGGATGCAATAAATTATGAGTTGCTTATTTATAGCAAAGACAGTAATTTAAACCTTGACTTGCTAAAAAAGAATATTGAAAAGTTTGGAACGATATACAACACAGTTAAGATTTCCTGCACTATAAATGGAACTATTAAAATGATAACTGAATACTAAAAAAATATAGAATGAAATTTAGCCTATTAACAGCAGTACTAGTAAGCATCCTACTTATCTCTTGTAAAGATAAACCTTTGGCAGACGCGCCTCAAACTATCACACCTCAAGAAACTACCCCAACTTTTCAAAATAAGGGGCATGAATTAGTTTACAATATGGTGCAAAAGGTGGGGAATTATGATTCGCTTGCGAAGAAAAAGGATGTTGTATATACCTACACCTACAAAACGCCAGATGGTAAAGCTGATGTTTCAACAGAGAAATACCTTTTTGATGGAGAGCTTTCTTATGGAGTATATCACAAACACGAACGCACTTTAACTGAACTTGACGGGGCAATTGAGCAAGGGTATAACGGGCGCGAATTTTGGCTAAGAAACAAGGGAAAATTATTAAGTGACACTACACAATTGAAACGTGTTGCCTTTAATAGACCCACCAATTTTTATTGGTTTACTATGTTTCAAAAACTATTGGATCCTGGTGTGAATTATGAATATATGGGCGAAAAGACGGTAAATGAGAAAGCGTATGATGTTGTTAAAATCACCTTTACTACAGATAATGATAAGCCTACGGATATCTATCAGCTTTATATAAATAAAGATACCTCGCTGGTAGATCAGTTTCTGTTTACGGTGGCAGATTTTGGCGCCATGGAAATACCGAACTTAATGCAGCTTCAATATGAAGAAGTAGACGGCATGTTAATGCCAACAAAGCGCCAATACAAAAAGTCTACTTGGGATGCAGCTGTTAGCGAAGAGCCTTGGATAAATGTTACGTGGACTGAAATTAAATTCAATAATGGTTTAAGTAGTGCTGATTTTGAGGAGTAACCTATAACAATCTTTTCACATTTTAAACAAATTGCCGCTTATCAAAATACCTTTTAAGTATTGGAATCTGAATGCATAGCATTAATGCTACTAGCAAAACGGCATAGCTTGTAATTTTTGAAGGCGTAAAAGCGGCGAACTCTTTGGAAATTGAATTGGTTTCTATAAAATTAAATGAAAGGATTGGTAAATTTAAAGGTGCGGGCTGTATCAAAAACCACAGATAGGCCGTGATGGCAACAATAGCTCCGGCAATCGCAACCCAAATATATTTGGGAATCAAAGGGCGGTAGCGTGTGGCTGAGGTTTGATGCGCTGGGTTTATCGCCGCCATCACGTTATCGGTAAACTGGAAGGAAGGTGTTTCCAAAGTAGCTTTTTGCATCGCTTTGGCTACCAACTTTTCTAACTCATTATCTTCTTTCTCTTTCATAGCTTTCTATTGTTTCCGGTTCCATCCTTTGTTTTAGTATGCTTGCGAGCCTTTTTCTGGCTCTGTGGATATTCACTTTTACGGTGTTTGGCTCCATATTCACAATGTGTGAAATCTCTTGTAAAGATAATTCCTCAAAGTAAAACAAGGTAAGCAAAAAACTGTCTTTGCTTGATAAGTGTTGCAAACAATCTTGAATGGTTTGTTGCTGTTCCTTTTCTTCCAAAACACTTAGCGCATTGTCCAAAGTTTTAATTTGGTTTTCCGTATAGGAATCTATAGCCACTTCGCTTTGGCGTCTGTTATTCTTTTTTATACTGTCCAAACAAGTATTATAAGCAACTTTATAAACCCACGTTGACAGTTTGGAATCGCCTTTAAACTTTGGCAAAGATTTGTAAACCTTTATAAAAGTGTCTTGGGAAATCTCTTCAGCTTCCTCCCGATTTTTCAACATTCTTATTGCCAAAGTAAATACCAGATCTTTGTAACGATCTACCAAAACAGCAAAGGCTTGAGTATCTCCCGCAATGATATTATTGATAATAATCGTTTCTTGGTCAGTGGTCATTTGATGATAAGACGAAGGGAACTAAACTTAGGTTACAAGGTATTTGAAAAAAAAATAATTGGGATTGGCTGTAACCTAAATTGAAAAGCTGTCGTCATAAGCTATGAACGCATTAAAATCAATCAATCAATTTAAAAACGAACAATCATGGGAGTAGAATTTATTATTATGCCACTTTTAATCGGCGCTTTTTTCGGAATCTTTTATCTGCATTATTCAACCCGAAACAGGGAGCGCATGGCGCTTATAGAAAAAGGGGCGGACGCCAGTATTTTTGTAAAGGGAAAAATGCGCACTGCACCAATTTGGAAAATACTTATTTTGAACCTTTCTCTTATATTGATTGGAGTAGGTGTGGGAATATTTATCGCTTCAATATTACACTATAATATGGGTGTGGAACAACAAGTGGCTTATCCGGGAACCATTTTCTTAATGGCAGGTATCGGTTTGTTTGTAGGCTTTAATATGACCAAAAATTTAGATAAGGATAATTAAGTTTAGAATGCTACCGCTACTTAAAGCTGAAAGCGCATCATAAAAATAGATGCGCTTTTTTACGCCTCTTAACGTGTTGTTTTCCAATAGGTTTTGTACTTTTAAGAATGATTGACAATCAATTAATTTGTAACACAAACCCTCATGGCACGTCCTATCTGCAATCAAAATAATTCATCAATCAAAAACCAATCACAATTATGAAAGCACAAAAAACTACCTTCCGCAGAACAACTTTATTTGCGGTTATCGCCTTTTTGGCAACTTTTGCCATTAGCTTCGGGCAATCAAAAACTACACAGCTCGACGATCTTCTGAAGAAATACACAGAATACGGGCAATTTAATGGCTCCGTACTCGTGGCTGATAATGGCAAGATTATTTACAAAAAAGGTTTTGGAATGGCAAATATGGAATGGGACATTCCCAATGCGCCAGATACCAAGCACCGTTTGGGAAGTATAACCAAACAATTTACGGCTATGCTTATTATGCAATTGGTAGCCGAGGGAAAGCTGGATTTACAGGCCACGGTTTCCAAATATCTGCCAGATTATTCCAAAGTGAACGGAGATAAAATTACAATTCACCAATTGCTGAATCATACTTCGGGAACGCCTAATTACACTTCGTTTCCGAAATTCTTTAAGGAAATGAGCCGCAATCCACACACACCGACGGAGATGGTGGAAACGTTTGCAGATTCTACCTTAAATTTTACGCCTGGAGAACGGTTTGCTTATAGCAATTCAGGCTATATTTTGTTGGGAGCTATTATTGAAAAGGTTACGGGCAAATCTTATGAAACGGTTTTACAGCAGAAAATATTCGATCCGTTAAAGATGAAAGATTCAGGGTATGACCATCACAATGTAATACTTAAAAAACGCGCCACTGGCTATGAAATGAAGGGAAGCATTCCCGAAAACTCGCCTTATATAGATATGTCAACTCCTTATGCTGCGGGTTCCTTGTATTCCACAGTGGAAGATTTGTATTTGTGGGACCAAGCATTGTACACTGAAAAATTACTTCCGAAAAAATACATGGATATGATGTATGAAAAATACATTCCAGCCTTCGGACAGTTTTATGGCTATGGCTGGATGATTGGGTCAATGCCCATTGGTAATACCAAAGATAGCACAGCGATTATTGGTCACGGTGGCGGTATCAATGGTTTTAACACGCTAATTACTCGTATTCCTGCTGAAAAATCTTCTATTATTTTATTAAACAATACAGGGGGCGCGCCTTTGGAAAATATTACAATTGCTATCAACGGAATTCTACACGGTACTACTTATGACCTTCCCAAGCAATCATTGGCTGATTTAGTTTACAACGAAATAATAGACAAAAATTTAAAGGCTGGTCTTGCGTTTTATGAAAAGAACAAGGATTCTAAAAATTATTCATTGAGCGAGAGCGCAATGAACAGTATGGGTTACAGTTTGCTACAAGCTGGAAAAATGCAAGAGGCAGAGGCGGTTTTTAAACTGAATGTGGAAGCGTTTCCGAAATCATCCAATGTGTATGACAGTTATGGCGAAGCTTTAATGGAGCAAGGGAAGAATGAGTTGGCTATTATTAATTATAAGAAATCAGTTGAACTAAATCCTGCCAATCAAGGCGGTATTGAAATGTTGAAAAAGTTAGGCGTGGAGACCGAAGGAATGGTAAAGGATGCGACCGTACCCGATGCTATTTTAGCAAGTTATGTGGGCAAATATGAATTGCAGCCTGGGTTTGTTATTACCATCACCAAGGAAGGAAACCAACTGAAAGCACAAGCAACGGGGCAGTCTGTTTTTGAAATATTTCCAAAATCTGAAACTGAATTTTATGTGAAAGTGGTTGCTGCTCAAATCAATTTTAATAAGAATACAGCTGGAGACGTTGAGAGTTTGACCTTGTTTCAGGCTGGGCAGGAGCTTATTGGGAAGCGGATTGAGTAATGAGAAGTGAGTATTGAGTAATGAGAAGTGAGTATTGAGTAGTGAAGAGTTGCTTACTATCAATTTAGAAATTGATATATAACTTTTTAAATTAGCTTATAGGTTTCTTAAGGAAATCTGTAAGCTATTTTGTTTCTGATGATTATAGTTTGTAATTGGATGCCATTATGTATTTTTATTGACTAATAGTCAAACATTCAATGGCTTAATAACACTAACCTCAACATTATGAAAAAATCTTTATTACTTATTGTCTGCTGCATTTTCGCAATAGCTTGCGGAAACTCTGAAACTTCCAAAGCAGAAAGCACCCAAACCGAAGCTATAACTACTGAAAAAGATGCAGCGCCTGCTAAAACCGAAAGCGCTTCTTCGCCTTGTAGTTTTGTAACAGAGGAAAAAATAAAGGTAGTATTGGGCATACCCGCTGATGATCTTGCCGAAATAAAAGATGTGATGCGTACGTATCCCACATGTTTTTACAAATGGAAAACAACTGCTTTTTCCACTAAAAAAAGTGTTGCAGGCCAGGAGGTAATTCTTAATTATCCAGCTGAAGCGAGCATTGTATTGGTTAAAGATGCTACAGATAAAATGTTTGGAATTTCAACAAAGGTTTATAGAGATGGAGTGTCCGTAGACGGCGTTGGCGATATGGCGATGTGGGGTTCAACATTGTCGCAGCTAACTTTTTTGGCAAAAGGAACGATGATTCATTTGCATGTAAGAACATCTGATAATGCCGAGACTAACAAGGCAAAGGCGGTTGAATTGGCTGCTTTAATTATTGAGAAGCTTTAAGCTATTTTTCGTTTTAGGAAATATACCATTTAGAAAATGGAAATACATTTAGAAACTGATCGCCTCATTTTGCGCGATTTAATGGATGAAGATGTTCACGACTTGTTTGCTATGGATAGTGATGCTGAGGTTCATAAATTTTTAGGAAATAAGCCAATTTCAACATTAGCAGAAGCGCAAAAATATATTGATGCTATAAAAGAACAATATGTTCAAAACGGAATTGGCAGATGGGCAGTTGTGGAAAAGGAAAGTGGCGATTTTGTTGGCTGGAGCGGCTTTAAGTTTATAACAGATGAAATAGGTGGCAGATTAGATTTCTATGATTTGGGGTATCGTTTTATAAAAAAATACTGGGGTAAAGGCTATGCAACAGAAACTGCCGTGGCTTCATTAAACCACGGATTTACAAAATTGGGTTACAATGAAATCTGTGGCATGGCAGATGTGGAGCATACTGCATCAAACGCTATTCTTCAAAAGATAGGTTTGGTAAAACGAAATGAATTTATCTATGATGGCACCCTTCATAATTTATACTCGCTTAAAAAAGAAGAGTGGAAAACGCTTAAATAAAAGTGTTAATTAATTACAAATCATTAACTTAGTGCTTGTTGAGAAAACAGGGACTATGAAAACCATCAAATTATATTTTTCTTTTTTTACTCTTTTCAGTATTGCGTTGCTTTCAAGTTGCGAAGCCACATTAGCACCTGCCTATGACCAAGCCATTGTTGAAAAAGTAACTGCCAGCAGTGATTTGGCGATGCGCTTTTTTGCGGAAGTTGAAGGTGGAACGGAAAGCGAAAGTTTTACTGTTCGGGAGCCGGTTTACAATATTTTGATTGGGGCGTTTGAGTCGCTGGAAATACAAGCAAGGGCTCGCCCCATGCCCAAAAGTGTAGCGATTGACAAGATAAACGAGATGCTTCAGGCAAAAGGTAGTAACAATATTACTGGCGAATACCCCAGTGCCTTCGCCTTTGAAAAAATTGCAGAAACCTTTAAAAAAATGAAAAACACCGATAAGCAAAGTGGGTTAAAAATACTCGCATTGCAGGCCTTTAAAGGACAGGTGGAGATTTATTTAGACCAAGCCTTAACGTATGAAAGTTTCCTAAAAAGATAGTATTATGCCTGAAAATGTAACAACCATAATTACAGATATTAAAGACATTGCCTCTGGTATTTTAGCGAAAGATATTTCTACTATTCGCGGTTTTAGCGAACGGCAGGTGGAAGCAATAGCCAAACAAACCGTATTGATTCAAAAAGGTGTGGAAAGTGGTGATATTGACGAAGATCTTCGCGAGTTCTTTTTGGATGGATTGGAAGCGATGGCGCTAAACTTCGTGAATACTTTAAAAGGAATATTGATGGTTACGCTGGAAAAGCTTTGGAATGCTTTGGTAAAATTTCTTTACAAAGCTGTTGGGGTGGTGATTTAGAATTCAGCATGAAAACATATTATTGAAGTAGAAACACCTTTTTATGCTAATCATTTTTTGATAATGAAGCAGTATTGCCCCTTTTTTATTTCTTACTACTTTCAATCCCAACTCCCTTATATTTCGTAAATTTGCGACTTCGTTTTTTTATTTATTAAACCATACACATGACTAATATAATTTTGTTTGGCCCTCCTGGTTCGGGAAAAGGCACACAGGCTGCTTTTTTGAAAGAAAAATACAATTTGGTGCACATCTCAACTGGAGATGTTTTCAGATATAACATTAAGAATGAAACCGATTTAGGAAAACTAGCAAAATCGTTTATGGACAAGGGAAAACTTGTTCCAGACGAAATCACCATCGATATGCTGAGCAATGAAATAGATAAAAATTGCGATGCAAATGGATTTATATTTGATGGCTTCCCAAGAACAGAAGTACAGGCAGAAGCTTTGGGTCATTTGATGGATGATAAGGATACCCAAATTGACGCAATGGTTGCATTAGAAGTGGATGATGAAATATTGGTGGAACGTCTTTTGGAAAGAGGAAAAACAAGTGGCCGTCCAGATGATGCAGATGAAGGCATAATTAGAAACCGCATCAAAGTTTATTATGCAGAAACAGCAATTCTAAAAGATTATTATCAAAACCTAGGCAAATTTTATGGAGTTGATGGTGTCGGGAGTATTGAGGATATTACTGGGAGATTGAGCGAAGTAATTGATAAACTATAAAATTTAAAACCGAAAAATTTAAAACCGAAAAATTTTAAAGTGTAAAAAGCGGATAGGTCTAAACTTATTACTTTTACATTTATCATTTTACATTTATATTTTATATGACTGAAGGCAATTTTGTAGATTACGTAAAAGTTCATATTACTTCCGGAAAAGGAGGGCAGGGCAGCAAGCACATGCGGCGGGAAAAGTATATTCCCAAAGGTGGGCCAGATGGAGGTGATGGAGGCCGTGGTGGACACGTAATAGTAAAAGCGAACAAAAACCTTTGGACGCTCTATCATTTAAAATTTAAAAGACATTTTAAAGCCGACCACGGTAGTCACGGTAGCAAGCAAACTAGTACAGGTGCAGATGGAGCAGATGTGTATATTGAAGTGCCGTTAGGCACAGTTGTTCGCGATAAAGAAACTGAGGAAATACTTTTTGAGTTAACTGAAGATGGTGAAGAAAGAATAGTTGCCAAAGGCGGTCGCGGTGGTTTAGGAAATGCACATTTTAAAACGGCTACCAATCAAACCCCGCGTTATTCTCAACCGGGTGAGGAAGGACTTGAATTAGATATTATCCTTGAGCTTAAAATACTTGCAGATGTAGGTTTGGTGGGTTTCCCAAATGCTGGAAAATCTACTTTGCTTTCAGTAATAACTGCGGCAAAACCGAAAATTGCCAATTATGAATTCACTACCCTAAAACCAAATTTGGGAATCGTGGAATACCGTGACTTCAAAACCTTTGTGGTTGCAGATATTCCCGGAATTATTGAAGGCGCTGCCGAGGGAAAGGGAATTGGACACCGTTTTCTTCGCCATATTGAACGAAACTCTACTTTACTGTTCTTGGTTCCCGCTGATGCGCCGGATATTAAAGAACAATATGAAGTATTGGTAGATGAATTGCGCCGTTACAATCCACAATTGTTAGACAAAGAACGTTTGGTGGCTATCAGTAAAAGTGATATGCTAGATGACGAGCTGAAAGCTGAAATGAAGAAGATTCTTGATAAACAGTTTAAGGGCATTCCTTATATGTTTATTTCTTCTGTTGCCCATCAAGGATTGACGGAGTTGAAGGATAAGCTTTGGGCGATGCTGAATTAGTTGATAGGTTGTATTTTAATTATGAGACTATTTTTTCTATTCTTTATTTCAACATTAGTAGTTTCCTGCGCCACCGCCGTAGGTGTTGAATATGATTATGAAACCAATTTTTCGAACTACAAAACATACAGCTATAATCCAGAAATGGATTCGCAATTAATGCCGCCTGACGATAAATTGATTGAGGAAATTGCAGATAAATTGTTGCCAGCTAAAAAAATGATAAAAAATGACACTCCTCAAGTTTACATAAATTTCTATATAAATGAGAAAACGGTCCAATCCAAAAATACGGTGACAGTTGTTTTTATTCCTATTGGGAAGAAGGTGCACAGCCAGGAATTTAATTTTGAAATGATTGATGCATCAAATAATAAGGTTCTTTGGAAGGCCGTTGCCAAGGACGAAATGAAACTGAATGCTTCACTTTCCGAAAAAGAAAAATATTATACTGGCGTTCTTCAAGAAATTCTTTTAAAATATCCTCCAAAAAATAAAGGATAACGGCTTCAATATTTCAGAAATCCTAATTGTTAAAGAATAGCAAACCCTAAACTAAAGGAGGCTTTTTTACGTATTTTTATTAAAATAAAAAATGCAATGAAGCTCCTCTCAATTTTAATATTTTCCATTTTTCTTATCTCTTGTGGCGCCAGTGTAGCCGTGGATTATGACAAACAAGTGGATTTTTCAAAATACAACAGCTATAAATACTTTCCGAATATAGATTCCGGTCTTAATGAACTTGACGATAAACGTATTATAAAAATTACCGATAGTTTACTGCAAGTGCGCGGTTTTATAAAAAGCGAAACGCCTCAAATTTATATTAATTTTTACGCTCGTGAAAGTATATCACGTTCAAGAAACACAATCGGTATAGGCATTGGCAGTGGCGGCGGTAATGTGGGCGTTGGTGTTAACGGTGGTATTCCTATTGGCGGCAATGTGGTAAACCAACAATTAACGATGGATTTTATAGATGTTGAAAATGACGGCCTCATTTGGCAAGCCGTTGCCGATGGCGAAATGAAGGAACGCAGCACACCCGAACAAAAGGAAGCATATTATGTTTCGGTGATACAGAAAATATTGGCGAAATACCCGCCTAAAAATAAATAGGCAGTTGGCAATGGCAGTAAGCAGTGTTTTTAAATTCTACAAGAATGTCATCCTGAGCGCAGTCGAAGGATTGAATAATATAATTTTCTTCCGAAAAATAACTTTTCTTCTTTACCTGCTTCCTTTGTTTGCAGTTGCTCAAAACAATTATCAACAAGCGGAGGAATACTTTAAACAGGAAAATTTTAAGCAGGCAAAACCTATTTTCGAAACCTATTTGAAACAAAATCCTGGCGACAAAAAAACGCGGGAATATTTGGGTGATATTGCTTCTTATGGGAAAAATTGGGACACTGCTATTTCGTATTACGAAGCTTTGGTGCAGGATGAAGCAACCAACGCCAATTATCATTTTAAATATGGTGGCGCAATGGGGCTTAAAGCGATGTCTATTAGTAGAATTCGTGCTGTCACATACATTGGCGACATTAAACACGAACTGGAACAGGCAGCAAAACTAGATTCAAAACATATAGAAGCGCGTTGGGCTTTGATAGAATTTTACATTCAATTACCAGGTATTTTTGGCGGAAGCGAAAATAGGGCAATAGATTATGCTAAGGAATTGGGCAAAATTTCAGAAGTAGATGGATATCTCGCCAACGGTTATATTGCTGAATATACTGATAGACCAAAAGATGCAGAACGTTATTATAAAAAGGCAATTGAAGTGGGCGGTTCTCCCCATACTTACGAAAAACTTTCAAATCTTTACGAAAAAAACAATCAGCCAAAGGAGGCGATTGTCACGAATTCCGAAGCATTAAAAAAACACAAGCGAAACCAGCTTAATTACCAAATTGGGAAAATTTCCGCGCAGTACAATTTGGAACCCCAATACGGTATTGAATGTCTGAGCCAATATTTGGCAAATTATTCCATAAAAGATGGCGTGCCGAAAGACTGGGCCTATTTTCGTTTGGCTCAGATTTATAAAAATCTCGGCAAAAAAGAAATTGCACTTACCTGGATAAATAAAGCTTTAATAGGCCGAACCGATTTTAAAGAAGCCGAGCAGGAAAAATCCAGGATATTGGCACTTTAATTCAGAATTAGAAAAAGTATCTTTACATTACAAATGTCCCCCTGAGCGCAGTCGAAGGGTTAAATATTAAGTTCCACATGAAAATCCACTTTATAGCCATTGGCGGCAGTGCGATGCACAATCTTGCGCTAGCATTACATCAAAAAGGAGATACCATAACAGGAAGCGATGATGAGGTTTTTGAACCTTCAAAAACTAGGCTTAAAAACAAAGGGTTATTGCCTGAATCTGAGGGTTGGTTTCCTGAAAAATTGAATTCTGAAATTGATGCTGTTATTCTCGGAATGCACGCTAAAGCAGACAATCCGGAACTTTTAAAGGCAAAAGATCTCGGCTTAAAAATCTACAGTTATCCAGAATTTCTATATGAACAATCCAAAAATAAAACCCGCGTGGTTATTGGCGGTTCGCACGGAAAAACTACTATTACTTCCATGATTTTGCACGTGATGAACTACAATGGAAAGGATGTTGATTATATGGTGGGTGCACAATTGGAGGGATTTGACACAATGGTAAAAATTACCGACGACAATGATTTTATGGTAATTGAAGGCGATGAATACCTTTCTTCACCGATAGACCGTAGGCCAAAATTTCATCTTTACAAACCGAATATTGCACTATTGAGCGGCATAGCTTGGGACCATATCAATGTTTTTCCAACCTATGAAAACTATGTGGAGCAGTTTGAAATATTTCTGAATGAAATCACCAATGGCGGTGCAATTATTTATAACGAAGAAGATGCTGAGGTAAAAAGAGTTGTTGAAGCGTCTACAAATCACATAAAGAAATATCCGTACCAAACTCCCATATATTCCGTTGAAGAAGGGGTCACTCTTTTAGATACTCCTGAAGGCCCAATGCCTGTTGAAATCTTCGGAAAACACAACTTAAATAACTTGGAAGGCGCGCGTTGGATTTGCCAACTGATGGGCGTAGATGCCGATGATTTTTACGAAGCCATTGCAACATTTAAAGGCGCAAGCAAACGTCTTGAAAAGATAGCAGAAACCAAAACTGCGGTTGCCTATAAGGATTATGCCCATTCGCCAAGTAAAGTGAAAGCAACTACGGAAGCCGTAAAAAGTCAATATCCAAATAGAAAATTGATTGCTTGTTTGGAGTTGCATACTTATAGCAGTCTAAATCCTGAATTTTTAAAAGAATATAAAGGAACGCTAGACACTGCGGACAGTGCCGTAGTTTTTTATTCGCCGCATGCAGTGCTTATAAAACAGCTCGAAGAAATAAAGGGTGAGCAGATTGAAGAAGCCTTTGAACGACATGATTTAGTTGTTTTCACCAATCCAGCCGATTTTAAAACCTATCTTTTTTCGCAGGATTACGATAATACTTGTTTGCTTTTAATGAGCAGCGGCAATTATGGTGGATTGGATTTTGAGGAAGTGAAAGAGTATTTGAAATAGACTCAAGACCGCTTCGTTAAAAGACAAAATACATAAGACTTTTAGAGGTTTTTATAAATTCCTTCAACAAATCCAGAAACATCCTTTCTGGATTTTTTTATTAATTCCTGCTTGGCATTTTCAAAATCCTGCGGAATTTTATCCTGTGAAAGTTTGAATTTTCCTTCCCAATTGGTTATTTCAATTTCAAACGCTTGAATGTAATTTATTAATCGCTCCATTCTTGAATCGTATATTTTCAGAATAAAACGTTGTTCTTGGCCTTCCAGAAATTCGGTCATTTCTACCATTGTTTGTTTTACTGCTTCCGTTTCATTTATAAGTTTAACGGTTCCCGTAATATGAACAATAATATAATTCCAAGTGGGTAAATGCGGTGTTGTGTATATGCTGGGAGAAATATAGGTGTCTGGCCCTTTAAAAACTACAGTAACTTCATCTCCATCATTTAGAGTTTCCAATTGCGGATTGTTTCGGTCAATATGTGCAACTAGTTTTTTGCTTGTTTCGTTGTAAATAATTGGAATGTGTGTTACAAAAGGTTTTCCATCTTTTGCAGATATGAGCATTGCCAACGGAAAATGCTTGATTACGGAAATCATTTTTTCAATATCGTGCGATTGATGGTGTGGAGGTGGATACATTTAAATAATAAATAATGAATAATGAATTGTTGCTTGACTAAAGCAGGAGATAAAAGTAATTAAAAATAGTTATGCTTTGGAAGTCAGTGATTTAAAAAAAACAAACCCAAACCCCAAGAAAAGCATCAAGTGGAAAGGAAATAATCCAAAATCACCACCTTGATCGCCCACAACAAAAGCACTGTACATTCCGAAGCCAAAATAGAGCATTAAAATTCCTTCAAAAATCACATTGGGAGAAATGTTCTTTGTTAGGTATTTGTTGTTTTTCAAACTGTTATTTAAACTGCCAATGTTGAATTTTGGCGTGCGTATAAATTCACTTTTCTTCCCGAAATGTCCTTCCAAAACGGCAATGGAATTATGTAATGAAAAACCCATAGCGACTGAAAAAAATGTAAAAAACATTGCTGTATACTTCATAAATCTTTTAAATCCGCCGCCATAAATGGCTTTGTAGGTAAACCAATAACAGATAAAAAAGATAATTGTACTAACCACAAAAAAGCTCATCACATAAAAATAAACTTTTAAATGCTCGTATTCATTTTTGATGTAAAGCATTGGAATACTTAATATCGCAACTATCAAAATGTTTAAAAACATAGTACTGTTTAACAAATGTAGAAAGCTATGTATTTTTGTTTTGAAAGTAATATCAGGGCTTTTAAAAACACGCCAAGCCATTTTCTGAAAATTCTCTGCCCCACCTTTGTTCCATCGGAATTGTTGCGAACGCGCCGCACTAATAACCACCGGAAGCTCTGCTGGAGTTTCTATTTCTTCCAAATATTTAAATTTCCAGTTTTTAAGCTGTGCGCGGTAACTGAGGTCCAAATCTTCGGTTAGCGTGTCTCCTTCCCAATTGCCTGCGTCCAGAATACACGCTTTACGCCAAACGCCTGCTGTACCATTAAAATTTATAAAATGTCCTTTACTGTTTCTACCAACCTGTTCCAAAGTGAAGTGCGCATCAAGCGCAAAAGCCTGAACGCGAGTAAGGATGGAATAATCCCGGTTTAAGTGGCCCCAACGGGTTTGCACCACACCAATTTCGGCATCTTTAAAATAAGGAATTGTTTTTTTTAACCAGTTTTTCTTTGGTAGAAAATCTGCGTCAAATATTGCAATGTATTCCCCTTTGGCTGTTTTTAAACCTTCTTTAAGGGCGCCGGCTTTAAAACCCTCACGGTTTTCGCGAGTTATATGTTGAATATTCAACCCTGTTTTCTGAAGCTCCTGAATGTGCTTTGCAGTTTCTTCAAAAGATTCATCAGTACTGTCGTCCAGCACCTGTATTTCTAGTTTTTCTTTTGGGTATTCTATATCTGCTATATTATCCAGCAAACGTTCCATTACATATAATTCATTGTAAACGGGTAGTTGGATAGTTACGTAAGGAATTTCACCTTCTTTTGAAAAATCGAAAACCGGAGCGCTTTTGTGATGTTTTCGGGCGCTTAAATAATTGAAGAGTAGGTTCAACTGCGCCAAGGCATACATAAAGATGAGGAGTAGCGCAATGGAATAAATGGTAATGATTAGGGATTCAAGAATCATTTTTTGAAACTGTATTTAAAAATCCATGTCAGGATTTTTATGCCAGCAAAGATAGCACCTTTTATTGTACCCGAAACTTTCGAAATACCTATTCGGTTTCTATAAGGAACGGCAACTTCTGTGTAGCTAAAATTTCGTTTTAGTGCCTTAAGTTGCATTTCCACAGTCCATCCGTAGGTTTTGTCCTCCATATTAAGTTGAAGCAGTTTTTCATATTTTATGGCTCTAAAAGGGCCTAAGTCAGTAAACTTTGAATTGAAAAAAAGCCTCATCAGTTTAGTGGCCAATTTATTGCCGAAGCGCTGCGGAAATGTCATAGCCCCATTTTCTCGCAGATTCTTTACACGCGCACCAACAACGAAATCGATGTTGTCATCAATTATAGGTGCAACAATTTTTGTCAATTCAGAAGGATAATCGCTGTAATCCCCATCCAGAAAAACCAATATATTGGGTTTAATGCTTTGCGCTGAAATATATTCCATTCCCTTTAAACAAGCATTTCCATAACCGGGATTTGGTTGAAAAAGTACTGTAGCGCCAGCTTTTTTCGCAACTTCTGAAGTTTTATCGGTGGAATTATTATCCACCACAATAATTTCTGAAACTATATTTGGTATCTCCGCAATTACCTTCCCAATGGATTTTTCTTCGTTGAAAGCGGGAATGATTACTTTAATATTTTTGGTCATTAAAACTGCGAAATTTACGGTTTGCGAAGGTCAGAAAAATTAGTGACAATCTCTTTGACGAAAATGAGTCCTAATCTTTGCAGTCCTTTAAAAATAATTATTGGAGCTTGTTATTTATTTACATAGTTCATCAAGTCTACATCATTTCCTAAAAGAATTTCGTTGGAATCGATTCTTTTTTCTAGTGGGCCATTTTCAAGTTTTAAAACCCCACGCGGGCAAACTGCTGAACATATTCCGCAGCCAACGCAGCTAGATCTCACAATGTTTTCTCCTTTTTGAGCGTATGCGCGTACGTCTATGCCCATTTCGCAATAAGTAGAACAGTTTCCACAGGAAATACACTGTCCGCCGTTTGTAGTTATTCTGAAGCGTGAAAATAAGCGTTGTTGAAATCCGAGTATGGCAGCCATGGGGCATCCCATTCGGCACCAAACACGGCTTCCGAAGATTGGATAAAAACCCACGCCAATCACGCCACTAAATACAGCTCCAATGAGAAAACCATATGATTGGCGAAGTGTTTCGGCATCAAACAAAAACAATGTTTTTCCAGTGGCGAAATGTAGCGCGATCAATGAAATTATTATAACGAAATAGGCAATGGAACCAATTCGCGCATCTTTTTGTAATTCTTCCCTTTTAAAAATCCAAACTCCTGCAAACACTAGTGTTAAAAATGCAGCCACACTTATTAAAAATGTATTTTTCGTCAACCAATATTTCGAAGAATCATCACCTAAATAACTATAAATTACAGCAGTTGTCATCAAAATAACAAAAACCAGAACGCTGTGTATTACCCAACGTTCTACTTTCCATGCAATCTGTGTTTTATCGCTCAAATGACGAAAAGGATCACCTGCGGTTTCCGCCAATCCGCCGCAGCCGCAAACCCAAGAACAGTACCAGCGTTTGCCATATTTGTAAGTTAAAATTGGAGTAATTACAAATATTGATACAATCCCAAAAATTAGAAGTCCCAAACCAATATCTCCAGCGGAAATAAATTCGTCTACGCGGTATTGCTCAAAATTGTAATAATTGAGGGGCCAGATATTTTTTAAATCGTAATAAGGTAGTTTAAAACTGTCTGTATTTAAACGGGACATAAGTTCCGGGATCAAAAAGGCAAAACCCAATTGAAAAAACATTACCGAAAACGTACGAAGCTTTTCGTATTTGTTGTGCCGATATTTTAAGATAAATTTTATTCCAAAAGCCACAATTGCCACAGTATAAAGTGTTCCATAAAGAAACCATTGGCTTGCTGGACCACCATTCAGCAATTTACTTAATGGATCAAAAAGAGCAACAATACCTTTATTGTCACCATCTTTTACCAACCCCAAATACTGCGGAAACCAATAAAGAACTATATAAAAAAGTGTAACTGTTAAACCTAAAATCCAGCCCCAAAAACCGCGTGATGAAAGCGATTTAAAATAAACGCCATCATTTTTAATTCCTTCATGTGTATTGGAATAGGCAGCAACCGAAAACCAAACAATCCCAACGGCGATCATCCCCAAGGAAGCGCTTAACCACAACGTTTTGTTGGGAAAATTTAGATTGAAAAGCGCCAAAAAAAGTAGTGCCAAACCCAGAAGACCAATTGCTGATGCAATTTTTTGTTGGGTGTTAATAGTTTTTGGCGGCTCGCCGGTTAGGGACATATTTCTTTGAACTGTGCTCATAAATTATATAGTTACAGATTGATTGGCATAAGATGACTGTATTTCTTTTTCATATTGTTTGAAAAATTCGGGATCAAAATTGGCTTGTTTTAAGTTTTGGATTACGTAATCCACTTTTCTGTTTTCGTTTAGCCATCTATCAAAGACTTCGTGTTTCATTCTAATTCCGAAGGTGTTTACTCCTAAAAATTCTTCATTGTTCTTATTGTATGAAATAGTGATGCAGCGCAAATCACTTTTACATTTCCAGTGAAACTGCGTTTCATAATCCTTTTTTCTACTTTCTGAAAAAACCCAACCGTAAGTTTGGTATTCAATGTCAAAAAACTTGGCGCTGTTGAACCAATTTCCAGGATTGTATTCAAACGGTTTTCCACAGATTGTTTGCGCTAAAGCTTCGCCCATCATCCTTCCGGTATACCAAACGGCCTCCACAGGCGGACGATTCCCGATGGGTTCACGTTGTTGGGCACAATCGCCAATGGCATACACATTTTTAATATTTGTTTCAAGCATTCGGTTTACCAAAATGCCTTTATCGGTTTCTATATTTGAGTTTTTCAGAAATGAAATGTTTGGCTTTACACCTGTGGTTATTCCCACAACACAGCATGGAATTTCTTCACCCTCTTTTGTTACGATGGCTCGGACATTGCCTTTTCCATCATCCAATATTTTATCGAGTTCTGAATTATGGCGAAGATCCACGCCGTGCGAAATTACGTGGCGCGAAATCATTTCTGCTTCAGGTTTCGGCAACATGCCAGCCCAAAAAGCAGCTTCGCGAACGAGCATTGTCACTTCAATTTTTCGGGTGCGAAGCATTTCGGCCATTTCAACGCCAATCAGGCCGCCACCTATTATTACCGCCCGTGGACATTCTTTATTGTTTGGCGCATATTTTTCTAAATCTTCCAAATCCTTTTTTGAAACCAAACCTAAAACGCCTTTCAAATCTTGGCCTTCCCAATCATAATAACTGGTTGTGGAGCCCGAGGCAATAATAAGTTTATCATATTTTAGTGAACCGCCTTCACTAAAATGAAGGGTTTGGTTTTCGGTGTCAACTTTTTCAACATATGCTTTTTTGAGTTCCAACCTGTTCTTTTCCCAAAACCAACTTTCATAAGGTTCAATATCTCGCCAACGCATGTGGCCCATATAGACATACATTAAAGCGGTACGGGAAAAAAAATGGTCTGATTCTGCGGAAATTATGGTTATCTTTTTGTCAGAAATTTTTCGGATGTGTCGCGCCGCAGTTATGCCCGCGATGCCGTTTCCGATAATGACGATGTGTTCCATAATTATAAGGATATTTGGTTGGTTTTCTTTCAGTCGTTTATAAATTTACGCAATTACAATTCGGCGGGTTTTAAAAGCGATATTAAAGTTTCCATAAATTCTAAAATTAAATATTACTTTCATCAATAATTTCTTTAAAAATGACAATATCACTTCGTGGGCTAGTTTGGTTCTTTCTTTTCTCCATTCTTTTGGGATGCGTCCAAAAACGCGATTCTTCCAAGGAGATAGCTGCTGGAAAACATGATAAAGCAACTGTAAATTCAGGTGTTTCAAAATTTGATGGGGTGAGTTTTGTTGCTTCAAGAGATTCTATTTTGCAGGAAAATATTTTACCTCTTAAGAAAATTCACGCAGACTATGCGGCAATTATGCCTTTCGGTTTTATTAAAAATCTTGAACACCCTGAAATCATTTACAATCAGGAAAGACAGTGGTTTGGCGAAACTAGAGAAGGAGCGAGGCAATACATAACGATGCTTCACAAAAACGATATTAAGGTAATGATGAAGCCCCAAATTTGGGTGTGGCATGGTGAGTTCACGGGTTTGCTGAAAATGGCTTCGGAAGAAGATTGGCTGGAACTTGAAAACTCCTATAGAAGTTTTATAACTGACTTTGCAAAAGTAGCAGAGGAAGAAAATGTAGAAATTTTCTGCATTGGAACAGAATTAGAAAAATTTATTGAGCATCGTCCCGAATATTGGCAGAACCTCATTACTGAAATAAGAAAAGTTTACAAAGGAAAACTAACATATGCAGCCAATTGGGATGAATACAAGCGTGTACCGTTTTGGAATGCTTTAGATTATATTGGTGTGGATGCTTATTTTCCTATTTCGGAAAGTAAAACCCCAACAATTGAGGAGGCACGAAAAGGTTGGCAACCCTGGAAAGAAGAATTGAAAAGTGTTTCGGAAAAAGAAAATAAAAAAATTCTCTTTACGGAATATGGTTATAGAAGTGTTGATTTTACAGGAAAAGAACCGTGGGTAAGTGACCATGAATTAACTTCGATGAATTTTGAAGGACAATCTAATACACTACAAAGTTTATATGAGGAGGTTTGGAGTGAAGAGTGGTTCGCTGGCGGATTTCTTTGGAAATGGTTTATTGATCACGAAAAGGTTGGAGGGGAAACTGACAATCAATTTACGCCACAAAATAAACCTGCGGAATCCATTGTAGAAAGGTATTATAAATAAGGAATGATTGAGGTTACTTTTCAGTTAAAACCTCTCTTGATTCTAAGTTTTGTGGGACTTCTTTTTTAGAAAGTTTTATATTTTTTAGGTAGTAATTATACAGTTCATCCGCATCTGCACCCAACCAGCGTTTTACGTAAATAACGATAAAATGATATTGTAAATTCCATACACCTTTCTGCTTGTAAAGCCTAGCAGAAGTGATAAGCCATTGTTGAATTACTACAAATTTCTTGCGTTCGTAAAGCTCGTTTATTAAAATGTTATCTTCGTAAATAACATAGTTTTCATCAAAACCGCCAATTTCATCAAAAAGCTGTTTGGTTATAAACTGACTTTGATCCCCGCCACGGCAAGCTCTCCAGCTTAATTTTGTAAACAATCCCGCAAGTTGTAACCAAAAATGGTTACTGTCAAATTTCATTCTAAAACAGCCAGCTGGGTTGCCTTTTTCAACTTCGCAACTTATGTATTTGTCATAGTTTTTAGGAGGAAACGAATCGGCGTGTAAAAAATAAAGAATTTCTCCAGAAGCGTTTCGTGCGCCGTTATTCATCTGCTTAGCGCGGCCTTTTTCTGAAGTTATAAAACGAACTGAAATTGTTTTCTTTTCAGCAAAATCCTTAATGATTTTAGGAGTACCATCATTGCTGCCGCCATCTACCAAAATAAGTTCTACATTGCTTTCCTCTGAAATATTTTCAGTTAAATGCTCAAGTAAATTGTTAATGGTTGCGGCTTCATTCAAAACCGGGATGATGATACTTATCATTAAAAATTTGAGGTTTCTTATTTCGCTTTTTTTCTAAATATATATTTTTTTACAACTTACAGCGAATTATTTCTGTTCGTTCAAGTTCCAGTTATAATCTTTATAAACTATTGTTGCACCGGTATTTATCTTAATTTTGGAATATTGGTTTATATAGCCAATAACATTCTGTTTACCGTCCACTTTAAAATCTTTTTGGTACCAATCAAAAATGGATGAGAGTTTCGGACTTGATGCGGAAATATCATTTTTATCGCTATTGATAAATTCCTTTACAGCACGGTCTAATTGCTCATTAATTTTAGCTGAAGTGAAAGCTTCATTCATCAATTTAGGACAGGAAATGGAAGCGCAATTTATAGCGAAGTGAATACGTGGTTCGTTCATTTTTCGAAGAATTCCGTTTTCAATTCCACCTAAAGACAATTCTTTACTTCCCACGGAAACGCGACCTTTTGTCCAGTTACCATCTATATCCTTAATGCTTTTTGTCGGGTAATTTTCCACAATTAATTTTACCGTCGCAGCATTGTAAAGGTTAATGTAATAGGCCAATAATTCTTGAACGCTCCAGTCATTTGAAGGTTCTTTTTCTGAAAGCATTTTTAAATAGTCATCCAGTTTGGTTTCATTATTCTTAAAACCTTTATAATCAACAAGGCCTTCACTGCTTACATACTTTTTCAGCAATTTATCCCATTCCGAATGATCCACATTTACAGAAGAATTGGCGGTTGTTGAAGTAAGTTCCGTTTTAACTTCTTTAGTTGGTTGACCTTGACTACTTACACCAGCGGCGGAAAGAAGGTTGCAACTTTGCATTGTTAAAGCCACGAAAAGAACTGTGGCAACATTGAATAAGGTTTTCATTTTTTTGTGGTTTAAAGTTTCAAATACTTACGAAGCATTTCGCTCTTTGGTTTTGATTGGGTAAAGCATTTGTGAAGTGAAATTTGGAGGAAAATTTTCATCTCCATCAAAGCCCAGCTCAATGTCTCTGCCATCATGCGGAATATGATCAGTTCTGAAAAGGTAATCCCAAAGGCTCAAACTAATTCCGAAATTAACTCCGTATTGTGTTTTTTTTGGCAAAACTTTGGCGTGATGCCAAATGTGCATTTTTGGGTTGTTGAAGATATACTTCAACCTTCCGTAGTCCCAACCAATATTTGCGTGATTTAAATGGCCAATGGCGAGTGCAGTAAAATGAACTATTGCCACAGCTTCTATATCAAAGCCACCAATAATAGCAAGCGGAATATAAAGCATTGATTTGTAAACAATAGGCTCCATCCAATGGTAGCGAAGGTGTGCAGCAAACCCCATTTCCTTTACGGAATGGTGAAGTTTGTGGAAATTCCAAAGCCACGGAACGCGGTGAAGCAAGCGGTGCGTATTCCACTGCACAAAATCTGTGACTAAAAAGAAAATTAAAAGCCCTAGACCGAATGGAAGGGAGTTTAAATCCAAAAGCCGAAAATTCTCTATTGAAAGTCCAATATAAGATAGGGCATCGTTAAATAGCGATTCGGTTGCATTTGAAAGAAAAATTAGAACAATTAAATTCAACAGAAAAAAGTTGAAAAACATATAAAATGTGTCCAACCAAAAATCCTTCCGGAACACTTTTTGGTTTTTTCGCCACGGAAATAAAAGTTCCAAACTCCAAACTACGAGCGATAAAATAATTAACCCATAAAAATAGTTTTCCCAATGGAAATGGGTTATTTCACTCCACAGATAGTGGAAGTAGCCGTGATAGGAATTTTTGAATATTTCGAAGTATTTTTCCAAGATTATTTTGGTCGAAAAAAAGAAGGATTGTTTACAATTGTTTAATCAAATCCGTAAACAAAGTAATCATATCTGGTTCGGCCTTTTCAGCAGAAGCAATTATATCAGCAATATCAACAGGTTTCAAATTTTCCGGATCGCATTCGTCCGTTATAACTGAAATGGCAGCAACGGGCAATTTTAAATGGTTTGCTATAATTACTTCCGGCACTGTACTCATCCCAACGGCGTCTGCGCCAATAATCTTCAAATATCTGTATTCCGCTCGGGTTTCCAATTGCGGCCCCACAACGCTGGCGTAAACACCTTTGTGTAAGGTTATATTTTTTTCGGAAGCTATTTTTTCCAGTTTTTTATTCATTTCAGCATCATATGGCGCGCTCATATCAACAAATCGCTCGCCCATTTTTTCAACGCCTCGGAAGGCTAGAGGAGAACTGCCTTGCAAATTGATGTGATCATCAATAAGCATTAATTCACCTTTTTTAAAGTTGAGATCTATTGCACCAGATGCATTGCTAACCAACAAATGCTTAATCCCCAAAAGATGCATCACCCGAACCGGAAAGGTTACGTCGCGCAAGGTATAACCTTCATAAACATGAAAGCGTCCCTGCATAACCACTACTTTTTTTCCTTCCAAAGTGCCATAAATAAGTTTTCCTTTGTGGAATTCTACCGTTGCCGTAGGAAAATTTGGAATGTGATTGTAGCTTACTTCGCTAATAATTTCAAGCTTTTCTACAATTTTTCCTAAGCCGGTGCCTAGAATAATTCCTACTTCTGGTTTTTCAAATCCGCGTTGCTTTAAATATTCTGCGGCTTCTTCAATGTATTTTGTAATACTCATAGTTTGTTTAATTTTTAGTAAAATGACCTAAGACGAAAATACTTAAGACTAAAACTATTTGAAATTAATTTTTTTTAAACTAATAAAATTTTGTCATACGTCATGACTCTTTTCGTCTTACGTCATTTTTGAATACTGTTTTTATCTAAATGAGGTGGTAGAAATTGCTGAAAAGCGTCCACGTTTTTGATGTCTTCGTAATAATCTACGTCGTTCCTTTCTTCAAGAAGTAAGTATTTTTTATCTTTCAAATCTTTCAAAGTAGCTTCCAAAACACTGTTTGTACCCCATTCTTTATTTTGAAAAATTTCAGGTTCCAATTCTTTCATTCCCAATAAATAATAACCCCCATCTGTTGCTGGGCCAATTACGAAAGGAGTTGTTTCAAGCGCATCATAAGCTTTCTCCAAATCATTTTTGTTCAGATCGAACATATCACTTCCAATAATAATTGCTTTTTCATAACCCATTCCCAGAATTTCGGAGAAAGCGTTACTCATCCGTTCACCCAAATCAGCGCCATTTTGTAATTTTTTTCTGAAAATATCCGAATTCCAAATATCTTCGCGATGAATGTTTTCAGAATAAAAAACGTATTTATCTACACTTAGTTTTTCAGTAATTTCCACCGTATGTTTCAGCAGAAACTTATAGATTTTTAAAGCACTTTCATCGCCAACAGATTTTGCCAAACGGGTTTTTACCTTCCCCAATTCAGGGTTTCGGGTAAAAATAATCAATGCTTTTTTTGAAGTTGGAAAATGAAAATCGAAAGCCATTTCATTGTCGCCGTCGGTGTCTTTTTTGGAAAGTAAGCCCATTTTTTAGTAATCAGTGTTCTGTATTCAGTAAATAGGATTTCCAGAATGTAAATATTTGCTCCACATTTTTGAAAACGTATGTATGTTTTCGGTTTCAATTCCGGCGGTATCAATCACGGGGAAGTCCTTGTTTTTCCATTCAAAGATACCACCGTAAAGGTTTTTTACGTCAGTAAATCCAGCTTTTTTTAGTTTTTCACCAATTTGTTCGGAACGAATTCCCACAGAACAATAAATAACTATTGGAGTGTTTTTCTTTAATTTTTGAAGCTGTTTTTCTTCGGAAGAAAAATCATTATAACCAACGTTTTTTGCCAAAGCAATATGACTTACATTAAATTCGCTAGGTTCTCGTGCGTCCAAAATCACTACGGAATCATTCATTTGCAACATCCGCAATCCTTCCACGGAAATGTACGGAATACTACGTGTATTGTATGTTTGCAGCAGATCGTCCAAGTTTTTTTGGGCGAAACTATTTGCCGTGATTAACAATAGAAAAAAGAATATAATTTTTTGTTGCATACTATTTTATAAAGGAATGCCAAAACCCTGCCAACCGCTCTCCACGGGCGGAAGTATTTCGGTATTGTCCCAAATTCCGGTTATTATTGTTCGTGCGTATTCTTGTGGTAACAATTCGTTTTGCATCAGCCTGCTCGTTAAAGCAAAGTTGTATTCCATTCTGTGGTGTGAAAAACTCAGTTTCTCTTTTTCGTCGTTCAAGATCATATACCAAACTTGAGGTGTGCCGTCATTTGCAGGCATCCCGATAACGCCTGGATTCAGCCACATTTTGTTTTTTTCAATTTGATGAAATGGCAAACCGCAATGCCCCGCAATAATTACATCACTTTTGGTTGCTTCAAAATTTTCAGCTTTAATTTCCCACGGAGTCGATTTAAAAATGAATTCCGAAACATTAAAATAAGAACCGTGAACAATAGTTACTTTCTTTCCAGCATATCCAAACTGAAGATGGTCGGGCAATGTTTTTATAAATTCCAAAGAACTTTTTGATAGTTTGCTTTGCGCAAACGGATACCATAGTTGTGAAAATCCGTCGCACCTACCGCCAGATTTAAAATCGCAGCCACAGTCTTCAGCGCCTTCGCTCAGTTGAATTTCCACATTGCCAGCAATACTTTTTGCGCCCCAAAGTTTAAAAAGCTGAACCGTTTCTTCGGGTTGGGCGCAATAGCCAACAATATCGCCAGTACAAATACAATTTTCTGGGGAAATATTTTCAACTTCTGCCATGCTCTTCAGTTTTTCCAAAGCCTGCAAATTGCTATAAACGCCACCGAAAAGGAGCACCTTGCCTTTTAAAATTTTTATATGTTCTATTTTTTTATCCAAGTTGGTATTAAATATAAAATGATACAACTGCCAATTCCCCAAATATTTACCCACAGTAAATCGGCGTATTTGCCCTCGGTGAAAATGAGTTGCTTCGGAAAAATTTCAAAAACCAAAATAAAGCCGAAAACAATTCCCGTTAGTACACTTACGTAAAAACTCACTTTAGGGGCTTTCATTTTCCAAAATAAAAATACGGGAGTAAGCCCAATTACCATCGTTCCCGATATGGTTGTCGCGGAAAGAATTTCGGCATTCAAAAATACTGGAATGGTTCCCAATATTGCAATAATTGCCATTGATAATCTTCCGAAAGTTAGATTTTTGCCCAACTTTAAATCTACCGCTAGTAACTTTGAAAATGAAGAAAAGGTAGAATCCAAAGTGGAAGCTGCGGAAGTTATCATTATGAAATTTATAACCAAAAGAATAATTACACCAAACGCTTTCCCAACTTCAACTGCGGCTTGACCTTCCATTCCCTGCGATTGTGCATATATGCCTATTACGCTGAAAAGTACGATACACAGTCCGCCGAGTAATGTTGCCCACAAAAAGCTTTTCAGCGTAGTTTTTGGCGAACTTAAAAATGCGCGATCTGTTAAAACGGGATCGTGAAAAGGATAACTAAACGATTGAATTATCGCCGCGAAGAATAGATTTAATCCGAGTCCAAAACTCCAAGTTCCGGAATTTGCAACTTGAGAAATGGTAAAATCTTCCACAGAAAATATTTTCCAAAGAATAATAGACAATAAAATGGCAAACAAACCCATTTGAATTACATCAGTAAAAATGGAGCTACTCAACCCGCCTTTCATTGCATATGCCAATGTTAAAGCTGTAAAGACCATAATGGACCAATAAAATCCAGAACTTCCTTGTTCGCCAAAATAGGTGCCAATTACCATGGTGTTGCTCCAAACTTCGTTGAATAAACGAATGGCAATCAAAAGGGAGAAAACTCGCATTGCACCTTTTCCGAAGCGACTCGTCAAGAAATGGTGAATGCTCGTAAAACCACCATCTTTTCTGAGGAAATAAATAATAATCCCCGCCACAGCGAAAGACAAATAATATCCGGCATAAGCAACACCGCCAACAATCCCAAAATCAAGACCTAGATTTGCGGCGTTGGTAATGCTTTTCGCAAAAATCCACGAAATAATCAAACTTCCTGTGAGCATAAACGCACTTGGTGCTTTTTTGCGGTGTGTTGCCTTAAAAAATTCGTCGGTTGTTTTTGCCAATGGGGAAAGGAAAAACAGTATCAAACTCGATACGATTATCAATGCCCATTGCCAGATTTCTACATTCATTCGGTTTAAAATTTATTCATCCCACCAAACTGGAAAATTGATGCTATTGCCGTTTGTATTTCCTGCGGCTTCGTTATAATTATCTGCATTTAATGCCTGTTCTTCGGCGGGGTAAGGCATTCTTATAGGAATTAATCCATCATTTAAACTTGCTGCAACAGGCTTCAACAATGGGTAACCAGTACGCCGAAAATCAATCCAACCTTCGTAGCCATTTATAATATTTCCAATCCATTTTTGGGTAACAATTTGTTGAATTGGCGTTGTGCCGGCAGCGTCAAAAGCAGCGGGACCAGTTAAATAGTCTGCGGGCAAAGACGTGTTCCAATATTCAAAAGCAAGAGTTACACCCGTTTCATACAAATCTTTTGCATTTCCAGTAATCAAACCGCGTTGCGCTGCTTCCGCCAAATTGAAATAAGTTTCCCAAGCGGTCAAAAAGTTTGCGTCGAGTGTGGAAGTGTCTTCACGGAAAATGGTTCCAGCTAATGAATAATTCGCCAATTCAATAGAAGTATTTGAAGCATCAATTCCGTTAATCAATCCATTAAATTCTCCGTTTGTTGAATTTTGGAAAGGACTAAAAAATGTTTCAATTCTATTATCATTTAATGAAATCATTATATCTTCCATCGTTTCCGAAAGCACAAAATTGTTGAAATCGCCCACGCGAAGTTTCGCTAAACGAAATCGGTTCGGATCTGTATTTGTAAAGTTGAAAATTGCATTTTCAGAATTGCTTTGAATATAATTTCCTTCATTGTAAATTGCCTGTAATTGTGCCGAAACATCAACTTTTCCTGAAATACGCAGCAATGCTTTTATTTTTAAAGCATTTGCAAACTTTACCCAACCGTCCAAATTTCCATTGAAAAGAATGTCGCCTTCCAGCGGAAGTACATCTGTGTAATTATTGATTGCCGTAATTCCTTTGTTGAGATTGTCCAAAATTCCGCCATCAGCCAAGTAAATGTCTTCCTGTTTGTCATATTTTGGAGTAACGGTTCCATTTACGCCGTTGAAAGCTTCGCTGTATGGAACATCACCAAAAAGATCGGTCAATCCCGCAGTCATATAGGCTTTCATAATTAAAGCGGGACCTTCATAAACTGAATAAGTTTGCACCGTTTGCGCTTGGTTCAGTAAAATCTCATTATCGCGAAGATTTATGTAAAAAACTGGCCAAGGATTACCACCCAATTGCGGCGATTTCAATGCATGACGGTCAAAAAGGTTGAAGTCGATTGCGGTTCTGTGCTGTGACAGTAAATCGCCAGCAACGAAACCTTCGTAACTCATCTGTTCACCAAAATCATAAATTACTTGGCGAAGCAAAAGACTTGGTTGCACGATGTTCGGTGCGTTTGGGTTCGTGTTTATTTCTTCAAAATCTTTTGTGCATCCGCTTGCAACTAGCAGACAAACCAAGCTGAAAATGTATAATGTGTTTTTCATCATCATTCTTTTAAAAAGTTAAACCTGCTTTAAAACCAATACTTCGGGTGGAAGCATAGCTCATATCTTCAACGCCGCTCACAAAACCGTTGCCCTGCACAGCAAGTTGCTCTGGATCAAAATGGGGAATGTCGCTAATGGCGAAAATATTTCTTCCAATAATTGAAAAATCAATCTTCGCACCTTCGTCCAATCCTACAAAACCTTTTCTGGTTTTGAAAATATAACCGATTGAAAACTGTCGAAGTTTTAAATAGGAAGCATCATAAGTATTGTTTTCTTCGTGGTTTCTATCGTAAAATTGGCGGTAATAGCTTTCAGCGGAAACAGCCATTGTATTCGGAACATAATTAGGATTTTCATCCGTACCAATATTCAAAACACCTTGTGGAATTATATCGCCCCGATCTCCGCCCGTTTCTGTAAGTTGACCGGCAACAGTGGCCAAAGCTCTAGTTCTTGAAACCAATTCGCCACCTTGTCGCCAATCAAATAAAAAGCCGAGATTCCAGCTTTTATAGTTGAAAGTGTTGTTCCAACCCAAGATGAAATCTGGGTTGTAGTTTCCTATTTTTTTCAAGGTATTATCAGCAATATATCTGCCCTCGGAAGTAAGGATGAAATCGCCGTTTTCGTTTTTCATATAACCTGTTCCATAAATATCGCCAATTTCGCCTCCTTCTTCCACTTGAAACCAAACTGTCTGATCTGCGCTGTCATAAATTCTGCTGAAAGCTAGCGTCAATCTTCCATCGGTCTGCGGAAGTTCTTCTACAACGGCCTTGTTTGTACTGAAATTGAAGGTGCTATTCCACGTGAAATTTTCTGTTTTTACAGGAATTATATTTACAACCAATTCAATTCCCTGCGAGCGAACTTTTCCCCCGTTTAAAACTTGTTGGTTGTATCCGGAAGAAATAGCAATCGGCAACGAAATAATTTGATCCTTGGTCAAAGCATTGTAATAGGTAAAGTCAAAATTCAATCTATCTCTGAAAAAACGAAGGTCGGCGCCCACTTCATAAGAAGTAACTTGTTCAGGTTTCAAATTTGCGTTTGGAATAAAATTTTGATCGCTAAAAGTTGGTTGTCCCAAATATGGCGTTTGTGAAACAAAGGCTCCCGAAGTTTGATACGGACTGGTATCGTTCCCAACTTGTGCAATACTTGCGCGAATTTTTGCGAAGGAAATTACGCTGGGAAGTGTCACTGCATTCAAAAGTATAAAGCTCAATGAAGCAGAAGGATAAAAGAATGAAGTGCCGTCTACCGAAAAAGGCGTCGCCAGTGCGCTGGACCAATCATTACGGGCAGTTATGTCTAAATATGCTAAATCTTTAAATCCGAATTTTGCAACTCCGTAAAAGGAATTGATCCTTTTCTGCGATTCATATTGAAAAATCTCGATTGGCGACGCGGCGTTATTTAAACTGAAAACACCGGGTTGCGCTAAATTCAGTGCCTGCGATTGTTTGGTTGAAGCGGTTTGATCTAAGCGATTACCTCCGGCAGAAATATTAAAAGAGAAATTTCCGAAGAGATTGTTGTAGTTTAATAAAAAATCTGTGTTCACTTCTCTGTAAAAAACATCGTCCTCAGCATAGGCTCCATTTTTAAAGCGGTTGCTGCTGTAAGCTCTTCGGAATTCACGATTTTCTGAAGAATAATCTATTCCTGTTCGCACAGAAACACTCAAATGTTGCGCAAGATTCTGCTTAATAGAAACATTTCCAAAAACGCGATCGCGATCAAAAGAGTTTCTGTTTTCCAGCAATGTGAAATTGGGATTGTCGAAGTAGGTATAATTAAAGGAATACTGTTGCACATTTTCCAATCCGGGCTGCCAATATTGTTTCATATTTTCAATATTTAAGGAGCGCGGACCCCAAGCAACTAAGGCGTAATTCACATTTTCGCTTCCGTAGCCGTTGGAGGGACGATTGTTACTGTTTGAATTTACGTAACTGATTGAAGTTTTGATTTCTGTTTTGCTCGTTGGGCGAAAAGTTAAATTGGCCGCAATTGTTTGTCGGTCAAGATTTACACCCGGAATGATGGATTCGCTTCTTAAATCTGTAAATGAAAGGCGGTAATTTCCGCTTCCGAAGTTATCTGAAACCGAAACATTGTTAATTGAAGTTGTGCCTGTCTTGTAAAAATCCTTCAAATTATCAGGATGCGAAACAAAGGGCGTTGGGGTAATGGACAAACCATCGTAAAGCGAAGTATCACCACCGCGCACAACGCTTCCATCAGGTAAATAAACGGGACTGTCATATTGCGGAATTAAATTGCCAACGTCCAGTCTTGGGCCCCAAGAATAGCTAATAAGATCGTTAGTTCCACCGCCAAGTCCGTCTACGTATTCAAATTGGCCAGAATTTCCTTGTCCGTATTCGTTTTGAAATTTAGGAAGTTTGAAAGCAGTATCAACAAAAAGGGAAGTATTGATGCTGATGCCCATTCCCTTGCTTTTGCTGCCGTCTTTGGTTTCAATTACAATAACGCCGTTTGCAGCGCGCGTTCCGTAAAGAGCGGCCGCGGTTGGGCCTTTTAGAACGGTTACAGATTCAATATCATCTGGGTTTACTTCCATCGCTCCGTTTCCAAAATCTATTTCCTGAAATCCGGCAGCTGCCTCATTCGTCACGTTAAAAACGGTATTGTTATTTATTGGCGTGCCATCAATTACAAAAAGCGGATTATTGTTTGAAAAAGAAGATTCGCCGCGAATGGTTATTTTTGACGAAGAACCCACTCCAGTAGCACCTTGTGTTATAGTTACACCAGCCAGTTTCCCCGAAAGGTTATCTAGAAAGTTAACCGATTTTACTGCAGAAATTTCTTCCGATTGCAGAGATTGGACTGTATAGCCCAATTCTTTTGATTCACGTTTTACGCCAAGTGCTGTTACTACAACTTCGTCGAGACTGGTTGTAGATTCAGCCATAAGAATGTTTATGATTGTTCTCATTTCAACAGAAACCGTTTGCGTTGCATAACCAATTGCGGAAAATTTTAGTGTGTCATTTTCGGAAACGGAAATTGAATAATTTCCGTTTTCATCGGTTGTTGTTGCTTTGCCATTGCTGGCCTGTACGGTTACAAATGGAATTGTAGAATCATCAATCTCCGAGGTCACAGAACCGGCAACCGTGGTTTGGGCGTAGCTGCAAATAGTAAATAGCAGCAATACGCATAAGTATATGTGCTTCATAAAAATTAGTTGGTTAAAAATTAATTTTTAGCAGAATTCCTCAAAAGAAGAAATGCTTTGGCTAATTCAAAATATGAAGTAATAGGGGAGAGCCCTTGTTGAAATGATTTTCTTCCGAATTGTTTTGAAAGAAAAAAGGCGAGTAGGAAAATATATTTTTTTCTGAAGAAAATAGAGTAAGAAGAATTTTTTTAAGGACAGAACCAATATTTCTAAAATCATTTAAAACCGACTCAATGTCGCTAATAAAGTCAATGTCGGCGAGCATTTTTAGAAAAACAATCTTGATTTTCTGGGCGGCAAGCAAACGTGAAATATGTTTTGTGAGCTGTGAAGTCTGCCACGGAAGATTCAAAAAAGTTTCTAAGTTGAATTGGGATTTATTCAAACCCATCATATAATAACCACCATCTTTTGAAGGGCCCAAAATGATTGGGTTATCTTCCAGTTTCTTGGCTGTTTCAACTATTTGTGAAGTTTGGAGTTGGGGTGTATCGTTACCTACGGTAATTATATTTTCAAAACCTTGATCATATACAAACTGAATTGCGTTTGTATATCTTTCACCGAAAGTTTTACCGGATTGTTCTTCTTCTGAAAAAAGAAAATAGGGCAGACCGCTACGTTTTACTTTGTGGATTGTTTCTTGGTTCAGTACATCAAAAAGTGCCGACGATTTGCGGAACGGTTTATTTACTGCCTCTTGTTGGGCAGAGTTCGCAAAAATAAGGATGGCGGTCTTTTGATTGGTCATTTTATTCAGCCACTACACCTTGGCAACTGCTTCCTGCACCGGCGGTACAACCGTAGCAATGTTGGGAAATTATAATTTTTCTATCGTTTAATATGTCTTCGTTGTATTCTGAAATATGCTGAATTTTGCTGGCAACTTTCAATTCCAACATTTGGTTGAAATCGCAGTCATACAAATAACCGTCCCAACTAATGGAAATGGTATTTCGGCACATCACATTTTTAACTGCTGCAGGGTTATACGCTTCAACCAATGAATACATATAGTCTTCATAGTTTTCAGAGGCAATTAAATAATCTAAAAATCGTGAAACAGGAAGGTTTGTAATAGCGAAAAGATTGTGGAAACGAATACCGAAATCTTCAAGCAAAGCGTGTTTAAATTCCTTTTCCAAACTGGTTTGATCGCCAGGTAAAAAGGCACCGCTCGGGTTGTAAACCAAATCCAATCGTAAATCACTGTCTGGCATTCCGTAACCCACAGCATTTAATTCCTGCAAAGCCTTTATGGAAAGGTCAAAAACACCTTCACCTCTTTGTTTATCAGTTTTCCCGCGAGTCCAGTGCGGCATGCTACTAACAACGTGCACATTGTGACTTTTGAAAAATTCAGGTAAATCGTAATATTTTTTATTTGCTCGAATAATTGTAAGATTACTTCGAACAATAAAATCCTTGATTCCCGCTTTGCTTGCTTCATCTACAAACCAGCGGAAATCTGGGTTCATTTCTGGGGCTCCGCCCGTTAAATCTAAGGTATGAGCGCCTGTGTTGCGGATTACTTCCAAACACTGCATCATTGTTTCACGCGTCATTATTTCCTTTCGGTCTGGTCCAGCATCAACGTGGCAGTGCTCACAAACTTGGTTGCACATATAACCAACATTTATTTGAAGGATTTCAAGTTTATTTGGGCGTAGGAGAAATTGCCCCGTTTCCTTTATTTTTTCAGAGAAAGTAGGAAGTTCACCGCTAGCAAAAATGCCATTGGAAAGTTTTTCAAGTTGTTTGTTTGCAAAAGCTAGCTCACTATCGCGTTTATGAAGGGATTGTTGCTTTTTCTTTTTCTCTTTTAGCATAAATTTTTTTCAAATTGTCTACTTGGGTTATAATTTTCAGCAATGATGCTGCTGTTATTACATCTCCAATTTGTTTACTTTATTCATCATCATTACACCATGAACCAAAGTTGCGCCGCTTTTTATGGCTGCACCAACGTGGATGGCTTCCATCATTTCTTCTTTTGTAACACCCCTTTGCAAAGTGTCTTTTGTATATGCATCAATACAATATGGACATTGTTCAGTGTGCGCGACAGCTAAAGCAATTAAAGATTTTTCTCGTGCTGTGAGCGCACCTTCCTCAAAAACTTTTCCGTAGTAGTCAAAAAACTTATCACCAAGTTCTTTGCTCCATTCGGTTATGTTTCCAAACTTTCTAAGGTCAGCGGGATCGTAATAATTATTGGAGGCCATGGCAGGTTTTAGTTATAGTTACGAAATTGAAACCGTTTTGGTTTTCAATGATGGTAAATATAGACAAGTAGTCTTTCAAAAAAGATTTTGCTTACGAAAGTTTTTAAACTTTTAGTCAAAAGAATAAACAAAGCCACTTTCAAGATTGTATTGTGAATTTGGAATTCCTACCGCAGGAGTTTCATCATAAATGAATGTATAGGTAGTTTTGAATGCGAAGTTTTTAAAGACATCAAACAGCATTGAAGTTTGATTTGAAAAACGATAATCACCAAAATTTCTAATTTTTGGTTGATAATAGGTTGTGCTTGAAATGGTCAATGTTTTTGTGGGATATAAGCTGAAGGAAAAATAGGAAGTACTTCTAAAATCTCTTTGAATAGGAGTGATGCTATCGCTCAACTCTTCATATTCAAACATTATGTGGGTGCCAAAGTAAAGTTTATATTTTTCGGAAGTGGTCAACTTAAATCGCGGCCCAGCCCCCAAAAGTCCTCTGAATTCTATTTTTGAAACCTTGTTGTATTGTCCCTGCGTAAATGCTTCCAAAGCAATGCGTGGGTGAAAACGATAGTTGTAGCGAAGATGTAATATTCCTGCATTTTCGAACTTATTTCCCTCTATTTTTTGATATTCTATATCGTTTTTTAGCAAAACCAAGTGCCTTTTCATTTTGTATTGAGTGTGAATGTTTGAACTGGCACTTAGATAATCGTTCACGTCGCGTTTTACGGAAAAATTAATACTGGCAGAGCCCGAAAAACCCGAAGTATCAGTTACTCTTCGAAGCGATTCAGCATTTAGAATTTGAGACTCTACGGTAAATGAAAAGCCGATAAGAAAGAGTGCGACAATGTATTTCATTCTATTTTCAATGATTGGTTAGCGCATTAAAAATAATGAAAAGGTTTGAATAAGAAACAATTAATGATTTTCGAGAAAGTTTTTTAGAACCACAGCTTGGTTGTATTTTTCATTTTTTGCGCCATAGAGAAGCGTGAGTTGTTTTTCTGCGGCGATTATTTTAAGCTTTTCAACTAACTCGGGTTGGTTTTTCAGTTCTTTAAAATATTTTTTTGAAAATTCATCAAAACGTTCTTTTTTATGGTCGAACCATTTCCGAAGTTCTGTTGAAGGCGCAATGTCCTTCAGCCATTCGTCTAAATTTGCTTTTTCTTTGCTTATGCCTCGCGGCCAAATTCTATCCACTAAAACCCTATAACCATCACTTTTGGAAGCATTTTCATAAATACGTTTTATTTGGATTTCCATAACTTCACAAATTCCAAAATTTCAATCCCTATTTGCTATTGGCCCCAATTTGCTACCTCAGCTTCAGACCAAAGCTCTGGAAAGAATTTGCGTTGCTGATATTTTGGGTGAAGGTATTTTTGCCATTCCGAACCTCCTGTGGCTGCTTTGTTTTCTCCTTTGCTATTTAAATAATGATTGGCGGTATCTAAATGTACTATAGGCCAGGCTACATTGTAAAAATGATCAAATTGCTTAAGTTTATCTCTTAATTCTTCCGAAGGATTTGCCATTTGAGCAACGCGTTCTTCCAAAGTTTTACCTTTTAAATTCACTGAAAGATGTTTAAAATCTGCTTCGTATTTCTCAATAAATTGACGAAGCGTTAATGTCATTTTTCCTGTTTTCCTGTTGAGACCTGCATCTTTCCAATAGATGTTTTCAAAATAATCATTGAGGTTTGGGTCTTTTGGCAATCTTTCTCTTCCTTGTGCATTTATAAGGTTTTGGGTTCTAGTACTGTAAATCTCCAAAATCCGAAACTGTGCGCTTTGAAATCCGCTTGCAGGTGCAAGTGTAGCTCTAAAAGTATTATAATCATCATAGCTCATGCCTTCTTTCATAATGTCGAAAGACGTGATGAGCATTCGGGTATATCTTTTTAAACGGTCTAGCTTTGTCAGCCAAATTTCTTCAGCGAGGTTTTCGCCTTCAGAAAGTTGTTTTATTTCGTGTATCATCATTTTCAGTGTAAGTTCTGTTACTTGATGGTACATCACGAATATTTCTTCATCCTTAAAATCGGTACGTGTTTTTTGTAGGGAAAGTAGGGTGTCCACTTGAATGTAATCCCAATAATTTATTGGCTTAGCTTGTAATAACCCATTGAGATATGTTTCGGGGTTTTCTCCCATATTTGCATATTTTTCCTCAAGTGCTTTTATGATTTGGTCGTTGATCATTTTGTCTTTCTTAATAAAATTCCTTAAAAATAAGTGATATTTTCTGTTTTCTAAAGTATTCTGAAGCGAGTTTCAAAGAAAAAGCCTTGTTGCAAAATTGCGACAAGGCTTTAAAAATAATTATTTAGTATCTACTAATAGAAACTAGCGCGATTATCTTCAATATCCGCTTTCTTTTTCAATGCATTATAAACGGCACTTTGAGCAGCAGGAACTGCTTTCGTGCTCATTTGGTTCGCGTAATTAACATACGATTCAAGTTTTGGTGCTGGATTGAAAGCAGTTGTTTTAACTTTATATACACCGCTTTTTCCATCAATTAACTGAGTGGTTTCTCCTGGTTTTGTTCCAAAAGCAATTCCCACTACTTTAGGTTCGTTGTTCGTGCCTCCAATTAAAGGATTTGCCATACTTACTTCTGAAGCGATTTGAATAGCTACATTTTGACTTTTAGCAACTTCTTCAAGTGTTGTTCCAGAAATAGATTCGCGAATTTTTTTAGCTTTTTTCTCGTTTTGTAAAATTGGGGTTACTGTTGCAGAAGCATCAGTTACTGCCATTAAGCCTTTAGCGTTTTTGCTAGTAACCTGTGCGATAACATAACCATCTGGAACACTAAAGCGCTTAGTGTCTCCCACATTTGTGTCTTCATTGAAAGCCCAGTTAACAATTGTGCGGTTAGCGCCAATTCCAGGAATATTTGAATCCATGTTACCCAACTTGTTTACGGGTTTTACCTCAAGGTTTTGTGCTTTTGCCAATTCTGCAAAATCACCTTTTTGAACGGCAACTTCAAATTTTGAAGCGTTTGAGAATACGTCGTTAATTGTTTTATCTGAAGGTTCAATATTCTTTACTACAGTTGCAAGTTTAATTGCTTTTTTTGGTTCAGATTGTTTGCCAACTTCAATAACGTGGAATCCAAAATCAGTTTCTACAACACCAATAGATCCAGTTGAATTGTTGAAAATGTATTTATCAAATTCAGGTACCATTCTTCCGGGAGTTGAACTTCCAAGGTCACCGCCTTTGTCTTTAGAGCTGTCATCAGAAAATTCTGTTGCAAGCGCAGCAAATTTAGATTTGTCTTTCTTAACAACGCCCAAAATACTGTCCGCTAATTTTTGAGCTTCTTCCTTAGTTCTGGTCACAGTTTCAGGAGCGCGTAACGTACCAACAAAACGAATTAAAATATGCTTTGATTCAGCAGAATCAGGCATTTTTTTGGTTTCTAAAACTTTAGAAAGATAAAATGCATTATCTACTTTAAAAGGTCCATAAATGTCACCTTGGTTAAGATTGATTAATGTATCAGCAACTGTTTCTGGAAGTTCATTTTTGAACATCCAACGATCGTAGTAAGGAACGTCTGAGTTTGCGTTTACATATTCTTCGTAATTTTTTGTGCTTTTGAAACCTGCAATGGTATCATTTGCTTTGGTGTCTTTATTGAATTCAAGTTTGTTGTCAAGTAAAGTAGATGTAGCTATTTTAGCAACATCTATATCTGCTTCTGATGGTTGTTCAGAGAAAAATACGTATTGAATATCTGCTTGCGCTTCCACTTGAAAATCATTTGGGTGTGCAGCTACATATTTTTTAATTTCTTCATCAGTAACTTTTACGTCTTCATCTGCAATTTTACTGTACGGTATCAAAGCATAGGTGAAGTTTATATTGTCATTCTGAAAATGATATTCTTGTTCGCCTTCAGCAATGGTGGTGCGTAAACCACCTTTTATCATATTATAGTATGTGGTTTGAAGAACGCCACTTGCGGTTTGTTCTTCAAAATTCAACCATTGTTTATATGCTTCTGGTGAAGAAGCTTTAATGCTAGCGATGTATTCTTGAATTTTACCATCATCAACTTGTCCAGCTTCATTCAAAAAGGTTGGATTGTTTGCTAAAGAAGTTTTAAGAGCATTGTCTATTTGCGCTTTTTCAACAGTTATGCCAGCTTTTTCAATCTGCTCATCCATAATTACACGGCGAAGTTCTCTGTCCCAAACCATATTCATAGCTTGTGTAGCGTTGGAATTTTGACCCATATTGCGTTGGGTGGCTTCCACTTCTTCCATAAAAGTTTGTCTGGAAATGTCTGTGCCATTTACGGTGGCAATGTTATCCTGACCTTTTGGGCCACTGCTGCCCTTGGTTAAGACGTCACTTAATATAAAGGCGAAAAGCGCCAATGCAATAATTAGGATAAGAAATATCCCTCTTTTTCTAATACTGTTTAAAATTGCCATTTGATGTTCAAATTTATAGGTGGCGAAAGTAGCATTTTCATCCCATTAATAAAAAAGTAAATTGAAAAAAGTGAGGAATAATTGAAAATCTAATCTTCGGAGATCTTTTTTACTTCAACGAGTTCAATTTTTGTGCTGGAAACCTCAAGAATTGTAAATATATAATTTTCTATTTCAACGGTTTCGCCCTGATCTGGAATTTCTTCGGTATGATTTACGATAAGACCGCCCAGGGTTTCGTAATTTTCACTTTCTTTCAAATCAAGTTTGTAGTTTTCGTTTAAATAGTCTACTTCCAAACGCGCAGAAAATTTATAATGACCGTTTTCTAATGTTTCTTCAATAAGCGCGATGCTGTCGTGTTCGTCTTCAATATCTCCAAAAAGCTCTTCAATAATGTCTTCAACAGTAATGATACCGCTGGTACCACCATATTCGTCAATAACAACAGCGAGACTTTTTCTTTTTTTGCTGAGGATACCGAGTACATCTTTAACGAGCATAGTTTCTGGAACAAAAACCACAGGCATCAAAACTTTTTTAAGGTTTGCTGGTTTTTTGAAAAGTTCAAAAGAATGCACATAGCCTAGAATGTCATCTATGTTTTCTTTATAAACCAATATTTTTGAAAGGCCCGTTTCGGTAAAAATTTTAGCCAGTTCTTTTGGAGTTGTTTCAATATCTACTGCAACAACTTCTGTACGAGGAATCATAGCTTCACGCGATTTAACTTCAGAAAAATCCAATGCATTTTGGAAAATTTGTATTTCAGAATCCATTTCCTCTTTGGTTTCTGCAATATCCATTTGTTCTGAAATATAATTTCCAAGTTCCAGTTTGCTGAAGCTTAGTTGTACCGTATCGCCTTCAGATTTAAAAATAAGTTTTAGAACCAAATCTGAAATCCAGATTATAAATTCTGAAATCAATGAAAAAAGAACGTAGAAAAAATAAGCGGGAACGGCGAATATTTTCACCAAACTGTTGGCGTAAATTTGAAAGAAAACCTTTGGAAGAAATTCCGCAGTCATTAATATTATGAGTGTGGAAATAATGGTTTGCACCAAAAGGCCACTAAAACCTGCAAGTGGAATGTATTCCATTAAAAGGTCGCCCATGAAGAAGCCATAAATAACCAAGGCAATATTATTGCCTACAAGCATAGTGGCGATAAATTTTGAAGGGCGTTTGGTTATTTTTTTAAGAATACCAGACAAGAAGTTGTTTTGCTTCTTTTCAATTTCAATATGTATTTTATTGGAAGAAACATACGCAATCTCCATACCTGAGAAAAAGGCGGAGAGTATGAGCATTGTAAGAATGATTATGATGCTGTAATCCATTTGCAAGTTTAATCCTGAAACTATTTATTTCGTTCTTCCATTTTCTTTCTGAAATTCCTTTTAAAGAAAAACATAAAGATAGCCATAGCAACAAAAAAGATGAATAGATAGGCTCTGTTTCTTTCAGTAGTCCAATTATTTACTGCTTCATAAGCGAAAAATACTGCAATAACTAAATATGCATATTCAAAAAAACGGTATAATTTACTTAACATCTTCTGTTTTAGTTTTGTCAACTAGTTGAACTCCTTGATTTTTTCTGGAAAGAAAGGTAGTGAAATCCTGACTACTGTCAAATCCGACGGCGCCATCGTTATATGATCCATCCTTAAACTTAATTTGGTAAGGTTGGTCTGTAAAAACCCATTTATTTTTTTGATCCCAATAGAGTTGGTTTGCTTTTAGAACAACACTGTCTGCAGTTATCAAAACCACATTATCTCTCAAATCTACCAACCCAGTATTGTCAAACTGAATAGCATAATCTGAATTAACGGTGCTTTTCTTTCCGTTTTTATCCCAAAAAAGAACTTCTACTCCTTCAGGAAATTCTTTGTAGGGAAATTCCAAATTTGAATAATCAAGCAATTTGGCGGCTAAAAGATTGGTAACCAACTTTCCAGAATCTGTGTATTTAAAATTGATGTCTTTACCTTCAGCAATGGGTGCTCCATCTGAAAGATTAAGTTTTTTTACATTTTGGTAATTTCCTTCACATGCAAAAAGCGTGACGGCAAATACCAGTGCCATCACGCTTTTAAACATATTTATTGTGGTGTACATTCTTATAAGTTAGGAACTCTTACGCTTCCGCCAACCCAACAATTAAAGGTAATGGTTTTACCGGCCATTCCTTCAGAAAATATATCACTTGCTTGTGGTGCACGTTGTCTGTAGCTACTAGAAGCTCCCCTTGCATTTGCTGCAACAGAACCATCAACACGAGCAGCTTTATCCATCATGTCTGCGGCTAACCAATACATTGCTCTTTTTTCAAAAACAGTAGTTCCACAGTTGTTTGCACTGTCAGCGTACATTGCACCTATTTTATAATAAGCAATACCTGCAGATGGTTTTACCTCTAGCATTTTATTGTAATAAGTTCTCGCGGTTCCGAAGCTTCCTTTTTTGCGGTAGTTTTCAGCAATACTGTAGTAGATTCTTGCCTTCTTGGAGTTGTCTTTTTCTAAATCTGCAGCTTGGTTAAAATATTCCAATGCTTTTGAAGATTTACCTTCAGCCTCAGCTTGTTTACCCAATAAATATGCAGAAGTAGAGCTTGGCTCTAATTCGTGAAGACGAATCGCTAATTTGTTTGACAATGGAGTTTCACAATCTTTTGCATCAAGTCTATTACTTGCTGCTTTTAGCCATTCAATATCATTCTTTTTATTTTCGTAGTCTTTTTCATAAAGGGGAATAAGGTTTGGACAATCTGCTAATTGACCCAATTTTCCATTTACACTTTCCTCAACAGTTCCATATACGCCAAGATTGTTATCATAAACATCTTTTGCGCGTTGTTCCTTATCGGTAAGTGCTGTACCTGCTTCTTCTTTATCCATTAAAGGAGTAAGTTTTTCCGCAAGACTATTTTTCTCAATATCGATTTTTGAAATTACAATATCATAAAGGGTAAAGATGTCTTGAAGATCTTTTTCACCGCTATTCTGTAAATCTACCGCTAAAGAAAAGTAAGTATATAAACTTTTTCCGCTGGTGAAATCTTCAGGGTATTTTTTAAAAGCTGTGTCAAAAGCATTGAATTGTTCTGTTTTTGAACCAATGTTATTGTCAAATTTTATTTGCGCAATTGTTAAAAGCACGTCGCCTTCCTTAGTTTGCTCAGGAAAGTTTTGTAAACGTAACTGGTAGGCTTGAATAAGATCAGTTATTTTGCTTTTATCGCCTTTCTCATCAATAAAATACTCAAACATTTTCACAGCATATTGGTATATAGCTAAATTATAGTTTGGGCATTCTTTTATCAATTTCTCATAATAAGGAAGTGCAGCTTCATAATTTTTTATTTTAGCTGGTTCAGTAAAATAAGATAATGAAATCTGGCAATCATCAGGTGCTTGGGCAATAGATTTACCTGAGAAAGAAAGTAGTAGAATTGTAAATAATAGAACAAGTTTTGTTTTCATGGTATTTTAATTATTGGTATTAATCATATAATCTTTTTTCAAACCAACGGTCGTTTAGAGAAAAACTTAAGAATGTATTAAAAAAGTTTTCTTTAATTAAACCTAAATCTGTGGTTCCGCGGCTTCCTATTTCAAACCCTAAATTCATATTAGAGAATAATCGGCCTACGGGTAGTCCTAGTCCAAAAGATATGCCAAACTCATTAATGTCCTGTCCATCTACATTAAGACCAGTTTGTTCAAATCTAGCACCAGCTCTGTAAACCACTCTTTTAAAGTAGTTTCCAAAAGAATTATAATTAGGGATATAATAACCTCCTAAGCTAAATTTGGAAGCATTTTTATAGATAATATTATCAATATTAAAAGTCTGGTTTGAAAAATTACTGGTCTTTTGGTTTGTATATTCGGCTCCAACAGCCCAAAATTTTGGTTTTCCGATTCCACCACCTATTGTAAATTGTGAAGGAAAGGTGAATTCAGTGTCTGCAACGGTTATATCTCTTTCATCTACAGTAAATATACCAGCAGATATAATGGAGACCGTACCAACTCTTCTATAATTTTCAGAAGTGAAATTTGTACCAGGACTAAAGGTTAATGATCCTGTAAGTTCCAAATTTTCAGATATCATTCTTTTGTAAATTGCTCCAAAATTAAAACTGAATCCCAAAACATCGGAACGGTTAAAGGAGCGTGTTCCGTATTGAACATCGGATTGTTGGGTTATTGATGTGTTTTCAATTTTCCCAAAATTATAATTTGTATCTAAACCTAAACTTAATTCAGGGGTAACTTGATAACCTAAAGATATAAACACTTTATTCAAACCACCACTACCACTATATTCTGTAAGACCATTTGGTATTTCCGAATAAAAATCATAACCAACGGAAGTATATGGAATAACGCCAAAGCCCATCCCGAATTTTCCCATAGGTATTCCCATTGCAATATAATCCAAAGAGGTTGCTGAACTATTTTGACTTTCCGTTTCGTTCTTTTGTGTAGAGGCTAAATGGCTTCCACCAACTGAAAAATTTACCAAACGCAATCCTGCGTATGAAGCGGGATTTTGAAGATTAAGGTGTATGCTATCTGAAAAAACACCCAAGCCTCCCATCGTTCTATTTTCAACGGTTCCTCGGAACTTTAAGGTTCCTATCCCATAAAAAGAATAAGGAGATGTGGTTCCTTCTTGAGCCATTGCCACACCTGCAATAAGTATAAATAAACCGACTACTATTTTTCTAAACATCAATGTTTGTTATATTCTAATATATGGTTCAATCCTTCCAATAAAAAATTTGAGTTGGCAAAGATGTCATTTTTTATGCTCTCTCGCAAAAAATGTGCGTCACCTCCTGTTAAAATAACTGTTAAATTGTTGTATTTTTTTTTATACGCATCAATAAAGCCATCTATTTCGCACAAAACTCCATTTACAACTCCTGAATGTATAGAGTTTGTTGTGCTATTTCCAATCAGTAATTTAGGGTTGTTTGCTTCCAATAACGGTAATTTTTCGGTGAACGTATGCAACGATTTATAACGTAACGCAATACCTGGAGAGATGGCGCCACCTAAATATTCATTTTCCAAATTCAAAAAATCATAACTAATGCATGTTCCTGCATCAATAACCAAAACATTCTTACCTGAATATTGATCAGCAGCGGCACTTATTAATGCAATTCGATCCACGCCTAAGGTTTTCGGGGTTTCATACAGATTGACAAAAGGAATTTTTGTTTGATCATCAAGATGCAAAACCGAAAAGCGATCCTGCAATTTTGAAAGTTGATGCTCTGTAAAGTTCCCAACTGAAGAAACAACACTATAATTAATGGATGTATAAGTCTCAGCAATTTCTGCAAGCGTGGACAAAAAATCTTTTTTAATGCACGTTTTTTTAAGTTTGAGTTTTCCAAAATCGAATACACCAAACTTAACTAGGGTATTCCCAACATCAATTACAAGATTCATTTTTTTTAATAAGGCGATAAAAATACAACACCGCTAATGAACTATTTGTTAAGGCTCTATTAAATTGAAAAAAAGATTATCACTTATTTTTTAATTAATGTTTTGTGAAAAAGAAAATAGCTTTATATTTGCCGACTCAATAATGGTGCCTTAGCTCAGTTGGTAGAGCAATGGACTGAAAATCCATGTGTCCCTAGTTCGATTCTTGGAGGCACCACATTGAAAAACCGTAACACTCTTAAATATAAGATGTTGCGGTTTTCTTTTTTTAATAGGGTGCTATTTAGGGTGTAAACAACGCTTTTTTCTCCCATCTATATACTTTCTATAATCTAAGGCGATTTTACAAGCGATTCCTGTTAATAACTTTAAAACATTACTGGATTTGGAACAAATAGAAATCTGAAAAATAGTATCTTCAATACCTCGAAATATACCCCACCCCCTAAAATATTTCCATTTTCCTTTTTGGGGGTGGCATTGTTCACGCAGTATATAGAAGCGCACCTAAGCGCAGATAAATTTTTTTTGAATGGAAACAGTCTTTAAGCTTGCCAAAGCATTAGCAATAGATATAAAACGAGATTGTTTTTGGGAGTTGTATTTTCCTACTGGCGATACAGACCCAACAATAATACAAAACTTAATGATAGATGATTTCGCGTTGTGTTTACGCTTTGAAAATATAAAATTTCAGGATATTATAGAAGATTACATTAACAGCCACAATCCTTTTGATTTTGATTATTCACCCAAGGATGAGGATATTATTTTTTTGCAGTTTGAATTTGAGGGTACTAATCTAAAATACACTTTTACTTATTCCAGTAATAAGAATAAATGGTTTGTCCCTACTGGATACACAATTCGTTATTCCTGTATTGAAAAAAGTATTTCGGGACTCATAGTGAATCCCTTATCAATTCTGCTTGAATGGGCATAAGACCATTACAATTCAAATAAAATTTGTAATAACAATCCAACAGTCTTTAGCTTTGAGATTGCTTGATAATAAAGAATTTGATGGAAACATTCTATTTTTTAATGTTTGTATGTAAAAAGGAAAACCCCCATTTGAGGAAGGGATTCGTGAAAGCACAGAGGAAGACTGAAAATTTTAAATAGAATTTGCAATAGGTAGAATAACAATCACTAAGGCAAGTATAAGGAGTATTAGAAAATGTAGGCTATAAAGAAATCTTTTAAAGTTTCTGCGCCTTATTGTTTTCTTATATGCTGAAGGATAGGGTTTCACCTTTGGTTTTCGTGGGGCGGGTAAACTTAACTCTCTATAATATGGGGTTTCTTCTATTGATGGTAAAAATATAATTTCAAATAGTGATTTGTTGCTTCGTGTCCCCTTAACATAGAAATTTTCCGATTTCCCCCGTATTGCTTTTTTCTTGAAAATATCTATATAGACAACTTCATCAATGGTTTTACTATATTTATTTATGCGAAATATTTCACCATTTGAATTGATGAATACTTTATTATCTTCATTTTTGTAGCATACTTCTTTTCCCGTGTTAAGCGCTATTTCTATTTCTTCAATTTCCATAATGGTTAATTGCTCCGTTGTTTAAGATTCGATTTTCAATAGTAAAACAATTTTTATAAGGACACAAATTTGTGTCCGAAATTTTTACAAGCAATTGCCACCTTTCGGTTATGGCTACGGAACGCTTAAAAGAAAAACAGAAATTTCTTCAAACCATAGGATATAAAGTAAAAACCGCACGGGAATTAAAAGGACTCTCACAGTTCCAACTTGGGATAGAGGCTGATATTCCTAAAAATCAAATTGGGCGCATTGAACGGGGTGAAATCAATACCAGTATCTACACTTTAAAACGGATTGCTGATGCTTTAGGTGTAGAGATAGAAATTTTCTTACATTAGTCTTCCCATCCACACAAGCCTCTTCCTTGGTCTATGGCACTTGCTAAAGTAACTTCCTCAAGTTTGGTTGAACAATTGCTTAAACCTCTGCAATTCTTATCGTAGTGGTATTTCTTGCTGTATTTACCATTACAGATATATACATTATTAACTTTTGAAAAATGAAATTCGTGATGGGTGAAGCCCGTGGAAAGTACAAAAAGGAATAAGATTAATATTTTTTTCATTTTCTGTTTTCAATCTTTGGGATTGTATATGACTCCGCCAATTACTATAAATGAGAGCGACAATGACAAAATTAAAAAAGTTCATTTGGGTTATGAAGTTTCTTTTTTCTCAGGCTTGGAATCAGTTTTTGGCTGAGTTTTAATTTCAATGGGTTTCAGAGTTGCTGACGGCAGTGGTGTTGTCCTCGCGCCTTTAAAGACTGGCTTCTTGTTTTTTTCGTTATTCTTCATAAATTATTTTTTACTTGGTGGAGTTACCGAAGGCTTTGGAATTAATCTTCCTTTATCTCCACTATTTGGTTTCGGTTCAATGCGTACATTAGGCTTCGGATTATTAGGGTTCGGTCTATTTTTTTCGCTCATTTTATGGAATTTATAATAACATACAGCAATATAAAAATAACACCGATAAAAAGCGAGTAAATAGAAGCTTTATTATAAAAATCAATAATTCTATTCCTTCGCTCTAAATTCTTTCGAAGTTCAAAATAATCAATGTTATCATCTATTTCATCAATGGATTTCTCGGTGAATCTACTTGATTGATAATGGGAAAAAAGGTTTACCAAAAGTGTAATGGCAAGTAAAATCCAACCTACTGCAATTAGCCAAAAATAAATTGCTTCTTCCAGAGGAGTAATTTTATCAATAAAAGTGATTGTTAAGCCCAATGCCCCTGAAGAAATGAAGGTAATATACTTTTCAAAATCATCATCGCTCTTGGATTTGTGTTCCAATAGTGATAATCTGTATTCTTTCCAACTCTCAATTTCTTCTTCTGTTTTCTTTGGTGCTTCCATCGGTTTTAAAAATTTAATCAATTTGTTTTTCAAATTGGTTAGGCTGTGGCATTGGTTGTGATAAGTTAAAGGGAACAACTTTTTTCCGCATCAATCCTTTATTGTTAAAATGACGTGAGATTTCATAGGTTTTATCTACAAAGTCATTTGTGCCATCCTCGCGGTCGTGATAGAAAATCTTTATGGATTTGCAATTTTCGTGTTCAAAGATGTGGTTAAGCATCGTTCTGTCCGTTACTCCGCAGGAATGCCCATAAATGTGAACTTGGAATAAATTTGAATCAAGGAATCTCAAAAGATTATAATAATTATCTGTTCTTAGATATTTGAAGGATTTTATATGTTCAAAAAGGATGTTATTGTTTTTTTCTTCAAATTCTAAATATTTTTTATCGTGTTCATCACCAAAACCAAAAATTATAGGGTTCTGCGTTTCTTCACCAATTTTACCGTGTATAAAGATGGTGTCTGAATTTATTTGCTTTTGCGTTTCGTCAAAATATGGGGATAAAAAATTGGTATAATTAAAGTTTAAAAACAATAAATTTTGCGGTTTTAGAGGCTTCTCCAATGATAGGGTTACAAAATCATTTGGAAGGAAATCCTCCGTAAATTTTTTTACGAAATTTTCAGTAGGTGATTTTATAAAATCGTGAGATTGTATTTCTTCTAAATACTCAATTAATTTTTTTTCAATAAATTCTAATTGTTTGTTTAACTCTCCAATTCCTTCATTCCAACGGTCGGGCATCCAATTTTGCATTTCTTCCACTAATGTTTCAAAATAAATAGCCTCAATGTTGACCCACTTTTGTTCAGAAACTAAATCGAAGAGATTGCTGAAGAAAACAGATTTTATTGAAAATGTTACTTCATACCTATTGCGAATTTGTGAAAATTTTTCAAGAATATTTGCAGGGTTAAGAATATTTGGAATTGGAATCAATGGAATACTATTGGGAGTTCTTGGTTTTAAAAACAGTAACTCATCCTCGTAAGTATGTTTTACTTTAAATTCCTGAAGAATTTTAATTAAATAATCCAACAAAAAATCTTGAAAGGAAGTTTTGTGTCCGTGCGCTAAATCAAAACCATTTCCTATAAGAATCAGACGGTTTGTTAATTCCTTTTCTGTGGGAGGGGATGGTGGATTATATATCATTCCTAACATTTGGTTTTAAATTGGTTCAGCAGCTTTTACTTGCTTTTCCATCACTCCGTATTTACTTTAAACAAGGGCATCAATTTCAGCATTCGATTTATCAATATCTTTTTGTATGGATTTTGCTTTTTGCTCCTCTTTACTGTTGCGGATGTTTTCCTGTATTTCAAGATTGTAGAAGTGGGTTTGAAATTTTTGCCAATGTTCGCTAAGTGTTGAGATTTCTTGAGTGTTGAGATATTTAGTTGCTACTGTTGATTGGAAAAGAAGCATAAAGGCAAAACGGTTTCAGTTAAAGGTATAAATATAGCTTTTCTTTTTATGGCTCGAAATTATTGAACAATTATATATTTCCGCCTCTTAGGATTGAGCTAATTATTAGGCAGCTTTATTATCTGTTCGTGTCTTTTCTTTTATAAAATCTTCAAGAATTTGACGATTCCATTTTTCTGTAGATAGGGTTGGAGAATGACCCACAGCGGATTGTAATTCTTCAAACATTATTTTTTCAACCGCATCTACATATTCGGCTGTGGTTGCTATACTGTCGTGAATTGTAAATAATGGGGCTTCAGGATATTCTTTAGAAATCCTTTTGGCAATTACCTCCATGATTAGATAGCTTTCAATGGTCTGAAGCAAACAGGGTAAAACTTCCTTTTGATTTCTTTTAATGGCACTAAATACCTCGTACACTTCGGGAAATAGTTTTTTAAATAGTTTTTTCCTATCAATATCCATTGAAGTCCCACCCTTATTTCCGCCGAAGATTATCAGAAAGACAATCTCCTTTACTTCATTTCTCCTCATTTCAGCACCAGTTATTTGTTCAAAATGAGTTTTGAGGATTTCATAAAACTCTCCAACACAAACAAGTTTTATAAACTCCGTGAAGTCTTTATTTATAAGGGGTTTCACAATATCTCCTAACATAGTGTAGTAAGAGTTGTGCTTCGTCTTTTGAGAATATTTAATAATTGTATTCATTTTTAATAATAAATTTAATTTTGATGACTTTTGGGCATCGCTAATTAAATCGAAGTGATTTTCATCATTTTCGCGCTTAAATATTTCTTCCCAAAATGCAGGATTCAATAGGCATAAGCTTAGATAGGGTTGTGAATTTTTTATGTCGATTGAATAAAGGGGCTTGCCATCATAACTAAGAGCATTTCGGAGTTGGCTTGGCGCATTTGATAGATTGCTATGAAGTCTTCTTGAGGTGTCATCGCGTTTTAAATATATATCCCCATTAATAAGTCTCAAGGCACTTAACAATCCATTTTGGTATTGTTTCGCGGGTTGTTTAAGTTGCAAATCTTTCTTGCCTTTAATTCGTTTTGTTTCCCACAAATCTGGTCGCCCTTTAAGATATTCATATTGAGTGATTAGGTAAGTATTTGCCAAATCGACATCTATTTTTAATTTATCATCAAACCACTTTGTTAGGTATTTAATTCCATTTGTTGTACTCTCGTCTTTTTCTCGAAGTTGTTTCAGTTTCTTGAATAGTGTAAAATCCGTTAATTGAACGGCTTTAACTTCAAAGCCCCATTTCTTTAAAATACGATACCCCTTGGGATTTCTATTTTTTTTGTATGTGTTATTACAATCAATAATTCCTTGCTCCATCAAATAATTAAGATGGTCTTTATAGTTTGGTTTTATTTCCTGAAGGTATGTGGAGAGCAAGGGTACATAACCAAAATATATTTTGTCTTTTTTGAATTGGGAACGCATTAAAATCCGGTCAATAACGTACAAAAGAAAGTCTTTTTTGAACGCTCTAAAATTGGGCGGATTTTGAGCAATAATGGCATCAATATCCAACGTTTTAGGAATATAAAGAAACATAGTGTAAGGGGATGAATGAAAAGCGGTCTTAATTAAAAGACCGCGATTTGAAGGAATAAAGGATTTTGCTTTTTGGCGGCAATTTTTTAAAGCGTAGCTGCTTTGATGTACTTCTTTTTGGAAGTCTGGAATCTTTCCTCATCTTTTTACTTCTTTTGATGAGGTGATTAAAGCATTTTTTAATTCGGTTTCTTTATAGCGAACCATATTCCCAATTTTGTGTTTTTTGAGAATACCCAGTTTTGACCAGTTGTTAAGGGTTGTTTTTGACACCTTGAGATATTTGGATGCCTCGTTTCGGGTAAAGAGTTTTTCTTCTTTATTTTCCTCAACTTTTGTGGAAGTGTTTTGGTGTGAAAATAGCAGTTCTAATGCCGTTACAATTCTCTGTGTAAGTTCTTCGGGATTTAATCCGTAAACCTGTGTAAGCTTCGTTGTTTCCATTTTTATGTGTTTTAAATTTGAAACAAAGAAACCTCAACGTTTGTAGGGTGAAAATCGAGAAATGCAGGGAATTGTAGGGGGAGAATCTAATTATTTGATTTTAAGAAGTCTGAAGTATATTTTGAAACATTTATTATATAGTTGTCAGCTTTTGAAAGGTCTTTATTTGAGGAAATTTCCGAATTGTAGGTTTCGTTCAAAAATTCAATGTATGTTTTCAACTGAACATTGTTTTTAAATATATGTTTCTTACAATCGGGATTGATGAATATCGCTTTTGCTAATCCCTGAAATCCACGTTTTACGCCATCAGTATTTAATAAGCCTTCTTCATTTAATACTTTTTCAAACCATTGAAAAGCAGATAAAGATGTAAAAATTGATTTATCATAATTGTATGCTTTGAAACTTCCAGTTGATTTGTTATCGCAATAATTTAAAATCTTTTGAACACATATCGTTGTATAATAATCCACGAATTTTCTTTGGCAATCATAGGCTTCTTGACGTTCTTCGTGAGTTTCATAGTCTTTATAATAGTCCGAAAGCAGAAACAATAAGCCACTATTCTGAAAAGTTTCTATTTGTTTTTGGGTTGTTCCGTATTTATCCAAATAAGTTTGGATTTTCTTTTCCCACAAAATACTGTCATAGTTTTCAGACGAAATTTTCTTTTTCACAAAGTCTAAATAAAGACCAGATTTTTCAATAGGTAGTAAAAGTAAATTCTCGTCAATTTCTAAAATAAGTTTATCGCTGTATTCTATCAGCAAGCTTATAAGCGAAAGACCGCTTTTTCCTGCAAAAGGATAGGTTTCTTTAATAATATCACAAAAGTGATTTAGCTCAATTTGCACCATATTTTTTTGTTACGCCAAATTAAACATACCCGATTTGGCGATATGTACCGCTTTTTCTTCTTTTTCTATGCGAATGTACTTGTAGAACTCTTTCGCTCCCTTATGCCCTGAAAAATGCATTATGTAGTCTATATTAACATTCTTCTTGAAAAGGTTTGTGCAGAAGCTTCTTCGGGCTGTATGTGTGCTAACTAATTTATATTTTGGAATTCTATCTATTATCTCGTTTCCACCTTTTGTACGTGTACATTTAATATCTTCCTTGATACCCGCTTTCTTTGCAACTTGCTTAATATACCTATTGATGTACTGCTCATTCATTTTAGAAGGAAACTCACCGTTGTATCTTTTCATAATTTCCCATATTTCAACAGTAATAGGACAATCCACAGTTGTTTTTCTTACTTTTTTCTGTTTTATTTTTATCATTTTAACGCCATCATTAGTGAAAATGTCGTTAGAATCAAGCCCATTAAAATCACTTACTCTTTGCCCTATATAGCATCCAATAAGAAAAATATCTCTTGCTCGTCCAAGTTCTGGAAAATTTGAAAGGTCAAGGTTGTGCATTTTTTTCAGTTCTTCATCAGATAAATAAACGGCTGTTGTTTGTTCAAATTCACTTTTGAATTGTGAACTTCTATAATAAAAGTGTAGGTTGTAGCCGTCGTCAGTAGCACTATTTAAAATAGTTTTGAGGTTTTTAATGTGTTTTCCTATTGTGTTTTTCTGCTTATCATCTTCTTCTAAAAATTCAACGAAACTGTAATAAAAATTAAGGTTTATAGTGTCAAAGTCCGTAACCGTTAAACTCTTCATATCATAACGTTTAATTAGCTTGTGAGTTTGCTTATAGGAGCGTAAAGTAACATCTTGAATGTTTCCTTTCTTACGGTCAAAAAACAAATCGCAATAGGAGTGGAACGTAACCTTCTCTTCCTTTACGGCTTGATAGTTTCTATTGCTAAACTCATCGAGAGCATTTTTAAGAGCGTCCTTTGTAACAGGCAATTGATTGGCATCTAAAACCGAAACTTCCTTTTTTAATTTAGTTTCTAGGTCATCTAAGTAATCATTAATTTCATCCCTGTTTAAAATTTGAGTTTTATTTCTAATGCGCTGTTTTTTATAGTCCCAATCATTTAGGCAAGAGTAATAACTTGTAGAATACTTGAACCTTACTTTGCCGTAACTATAATGAAGCATAATTAGTGATTCTTTGTTAGGATTACTGTTGAGGTGCTTTAAAGGGTCTTTAAAAGCATATCGTGTTGTTCCTTTTGCCCTATCAATTAATGTTGCCATAATTTTTGAATTTTTCAGATTTCAAATATCTTTCAAATAATGATAGGGTGCTAATTAGGGTGCTAATAATTATTAACATACTTGTATTTATGTGTTTCATTTTGTAACCTAAAATGATACTAAGTTAGGTTTGTTGGGGGTTTCGAGCGGTCAATTAAAAAAGTGAGAAAAAGAGGAAAACAGTATATCGAGTATTGGAGGCACCACTTACAATCCCCTTGCTTTTTGCTTGGGGATTTTTGTTTTAACTTACTGCAGATCAAATAATTTCCAAAATTAATTTTGATTGTTCAATCTTTATAAAATAATTTTAAAAGCGCAATTGACGGTTTTTCAGTAACTTGTTTATTCATTAAAGTTCTGAATTTGCGCCTTTTATTACTATACATATTGCTTTTTTGTAGTTTGGGAATTGCCATTTCCCAGAGTGAAACCTCCCTTCAATTTTTAGAAGTAAATGAAGGCGTTTCAAACAATTGGATCTCATCAATTTCTCAGGATAGGCAAGGATTTATCTGGGTTGGCACCCAAGATGGGCTTAACAGGTTTGATGGATATAAATTTGAAATCCAACGCAATTCGCCAGAGAAAAAAAATACCCTTTCGGCAAATTTTGTGAGAGAAATTGTAATGGACACTCTTGAAAACAATTTTTGGATCACCACACAGGGTGGAGGTTTGAATAAATTTTCAATAAATGAAATGACATTCAAAGAATTCTCCAAGAACAACGAAACCAATTTTTCCTGTTATTTTTCAACTTATTTGTCTCTGTTGTCTAATAATCAACTTGCCTTTATCTGTGAGGAAGGTGTATTTATTATAAACTGTACGACCGAAAATATTTTGAAACTTCCTTTCGGGAACTACTCCTCCGAAATTGAATCGGAAAACTCTAAATTATGGGTAAGTATTGGGGCTTCATTGATTTGTTATGATGTTGTCAAAAAAAAAATAATTGATGAGCAAATCTTTGATGGCCCTATACAATTCATAAAATTGGTTGAAAAAGGTCAAGTTTTGGTATCAACTGAAAATAAGCTTTATCTTCTTTCCGAAAACAATATTAAAAAGGAAATTTCCATTCCAGAAGGCATTATCACTGGTACCAATTATATAAATGGAATGGGATATTTGGCCTCAGTAAATAAAATTTACAATTACAGTTTAAATCCATTTGAGATTAATGAAACGGAAACAATGCTAGATTTTTCCGAAAAATTAATAAACACACTCTTTCTTGATAGGCAAAACCTATTATGGGTTGGCACCAAAAAAGGGCTTTACCGCGAAAAAAGTTATTTAAATGAATTCGGCAAGAGTATAAAAGGATTTTTTGCAAGACGTATCCTTATTCGAAATGACACCCTCTACCTAGGGACTCCAACAGGGTTACTTCGATTTAATGCTGAAAAAGAAATAGCACCCATACCTTCCGCAGGAGTAGTAACGGCCTTGAATGATTTCGGCAATGAAATATGGTTTGGGATGGGCAATGGCCGGGTAGTTATTCTAAAAGAGAAAGGGGTTTTAAAAAATACATCCCTTTCGCCAGGTTTGAAATATGGTCGCGTATATGGACTGGAAAAAGACAATCAAGGCAGAGTTTGGGCCTCAAGTTGGTCAGGACTTCACTTGCTAGATAAAGAAGGTGTTATTTTAAAGAGTTTTAAGCTGAATACTGCTTCAGTCAACGGAGAAGCTAAGATTGTCCAAATGTTGATAGATAAAAAAGATCGGCTATGGATAATTACCGCTGCATATGGGGTATTCAAAATAGACCATATTTCATCCTATACTTTGGGGAATGAAAATTTGCCAATGAAACAGTATTTGTTTGATGAAAATAACAAAAACTCCATTACAAGCGATGTAATTATATCACTGACAGAAGATTTGAACGGTACCATTTGGTTTGGGACGGACATTGGTGTTGTAAAATACAATGAAGAAAGTAACGATTTTACGCGCTTAAGATATAATAACGAGCTATTTGACCAAAAAGTAATGACCGTTCGTAATGATGCGGATAATAATCTTTGGATAACAACTATTGACGATGGGATTTATGTTTATAGTCAAACCGAAAAAACAATCTCACATTATACTATTCAGGACGGGCTTTTGTCGAATGCATTTTTATTTGGTTCCGGATTTTACGATGCTTTCAATAATCGATTTTATTTTGGCACCGATGCTGGTGTGCAGCAAATTGACCTAAACAGTTTTGAAAAACGAAAGAAATTAACAAAGCCCGCTATAACTGAGTTTAAGATAAATACAAATGCTCCGCGAGATCAACTTTCGGCCTTTCAATCCCCTTTTTTGAAAGAAGTTACACTGGACTTTAAGCAAAATGATTTTACAGTGAGTTTTTCGGCGCTGGATTTTGCCACTCCCGAAAAAATTAATTATGCGTATTCACTAGATGATGTTCCCTGGAAAATAACAGATCTCCAAACAGCGTATTTTACAAATGTTCCTTATGGGAAACATACTCTTAAAGTAAAATCTATTTTTGACGCCGAAGAGGTTGACCAAGAAAGCCCAGTAACCACCTTGGTTATAGAAATTAAACCGCCATGGTACCTTAGTTGGTGGGCGTATATAGTTTATAGTATATTGATCCTTTCGTTACTGTCATTTATTTATTATTTACTGCTCAAACGGAAACTCGCAATGGCCGAAGCCGAAAAAACAAAGGAGCTGGAAGAAGTAAAGTCGAAAATGTATGCCGATATTTCCCACGAGTTCAGGACGCCGTTAACCCTTATTAATGGTTTGACAAATAGACTTTTGAAGAAAAACCTAACCACTACGCAACAGGCAAATACCATAGACGGAATTAAAAACAGTAATGATCAATTGTTGAATCTTATCAATCAAATGTTGGATTTGGTTTCACTGGACAACAATCAGATGGATGTGCATTACAAAAAGGGAGATGTTGTGACATTTGTAAAAAAATGCGTAGCGCTCTATAAAAGTTTTGCAGATTCTAAAAACCAAAAACTGCTGTTTACAACTGAGTTGAAAACACTGTATATGGATATTGACGATGACAAACTTCAAAAAATAATAAATAACCTTCTATCCAATGCAGTGAAATTCACACAGGAAAAAGGGATCATCGAAGTAAATCTTCTTCGAAAAAAAAATAGCGTCATTTTAAAAATTACCGATACTGGCAAGGGAATCAAACCCGAAGAACTACCAAGAGTATTTGATCGTTATTTCACCACTTTCGACCTTAAAAATAAATTGGGCACTGGTATTGGAATGGCGCTTACAAAGGAATTGGTGTTACTCTTAAAAGGAGATATTGAAGTAGAGAGCGAACAGGTAAAAGGCACTTGTTTTACTGTTCAGCTCCCCATTCAAAATACAAGTACTGAAAAGACACCCCTTGTGCATGCGATGCCATTTGTGGAAGTAAGTTCTACAAATGACCCTACTCAACAAAATATTTCTGAATCCTTTGAAAATACCATATTGATTGTTGAGGATAATATTGAGGTGCGAAATTATATATCCCAATTGCTTGGGAATCTATATAAAATTATTGTTGCCAAGGATGGGGAAGAGGGACTAAAAATTGCTAAGGAAAAAACAATTGATTTTATTGTTAGCGATGTTATGATGCCAGTTATGGACGGCTTTGAATTTTGCAAAAACATAAAAAATGATATAAATACTTCGCATATTCCTTTTATTATGGTAACCGCAAAAACCGAAACCCATCATAAATTGAAAGGCTATCAATTGGGTGTGGATGCTTATCTCAGCAAGCCATTTAATGAAGAAGAACTGTTTCTTATAATAAAAAACCTGCTTTATAAGAAAGAAGAACAGATTGATTATTTCAGCAGATTGCTACACCTTCAAAAAACACATAAAAAAGAAAAGGACATCAATGCGCTGGATGTGGATTTTATTAAAAATATCCAGGAATTTGCATTGGATAAAGACAATAAGACAAGTATGGATGATTTGGCCCGAATGCTATTTACCAGCAGGACACAGATACACCGTAAAATAAAATTGCTTACCGGGATGTCCACAACGCTCTACATAAATCACATCCGTATTGAAAAAGCAAAGGAACTTCTTAAAAATACCACGCTTAACGTAAGTGAAATCGGGTATGAAGTAGGTTTTGACAATGCCAATTATTTCTCCAAAGTTTTTAAAAACCAACAGGGAATTACCCCCTCTGTATACAGGGAAAACACTATAAATGGCTAAAAAAAGCCCATTGTAACAATAGTATCCTTGATTGAAACAATAGTTCCATCCTTTTTATCACTTCACAAGTAATTTGGTTTTTAGAAATATGCATCTCTGCATCATTGCACGGGATGTCCTTTCAAAAAACCAATATTAATCTTTAAAAATTACATCATGAAAAAGTTTATTTTATTGCTGCTTTTAATAAGTAGCACAAGCATTTTTGCACAGAGCTTTATGTACACACATGTGGCGGACGCAAGTAACATCGTTGCTAACCTTACTAAATTAGATCACCCGATGCTCAATGACAATCCAGATGCAAAATTGGTGGCAACACACAATTATTCTGTAAATAACCAGTATAATGACCATGTTACAGGCGCATTTTACAATTCCGGTACAGGGTTTTGGTTTTTGTTTAATGAAGATACAACACCTATGTTAGATGAAGCTGCCTTTAATATTTACATTGCCCAAAGCAATGAGATAATTACGCATATTTCTACTCCGGCAAACCAAGGAAATGGCCCCAATAGTACATTGATAGACGACCCGTTACTAAACAATAATTTTGGACGTTTGGTCTTTATTACAAATTATTATAACCCCAATCAAGTGGCTAATAATATTAATTACGGCGTTTTTTATAACGACATTGCAGACCGCCGCGGGATTTATACCGAGGTGGCGCAACCCATTCCTAATGGCGCCGCATTTTTTGTACTTGTAAGTGGCGTGGAAACCAATGTAATAACTTGGAGGCACCAAGCTACTGAAACTAGTACAGTAAACAATTGGACAGTCATAGATCAGCCCTTTCTTAATGGTAATCCCGACGCCATCTTTATTGCCCAACACTATTTTGGAGTATTGGCAAATTCTGACATTAATCACGACCACACTATTGGGGTTTGGTATAATCCCACTACAGAGCGTTGGAACGTTTATAATGAAGATCTAACAGATATGCCGGACGACATTGTTTTTGACCTTATCATTTTTGACCCAGCTCTTGGCGTAGAGGAAAATAACGCAGGGAACATAGCAATATATCCAAACCCGGCGACAGATATGTTGACGCTATCAAATTCAAATAATACTGAATTAAAAAATATAATTATCTACGATCTTCTTGGAAAAGAAGTGCTTCGCCATGACTTTGATACAAGCAATTCAGAAAAAACAATAAATATTGCCTCCTTGACCGTTGGAACTTATCTGGTAAAAATCCTATCAAATTCTGGTAGCGTGGTTAAGAAATTAATTAAAAAATAGTTTTTACTAATTATAAAATATGCAAATAATGAAAAATGCGATTTTATTTATATTCATATTGTTTGCCACTTCTGTAAGCTCACAAAATACAATAGGGAACAAACCTTCAATATTAGTTTATGGCATTGCGCCCTATACGTTGGAACCGACTGCCTATAAAGTAAGTGTTACCTTAAGTGTAATGGACGCACAATATTCCGGTTCAGTTTATACTAGCGTGAATGAAATGAAAGATGAGTTTCTAAGGAAACTTTCAGAAAAAGGAGTTAATACCACAAAAATCACAGAGAACGAAATTGATTTTATAGCTCCCGGCAGAAATGGAAGCGGAACATCTTTGATTTTTATTACCACAGACAAAGAAGAGTTCAAAAAGTTTTTGACCATTACTATTCCCGGTTACTATCTGGGTAATATTCAGTTTAAAGTAAAAATAAAAAACAAAACTTCAGCTGATGTCTACAAGGAAGCTCTCGCCGATGCAAAGGAAAATGCAGAGTTGCTAGCACAACAAATGAACAAAAAAATTGGGACGATTTTAAGGGTTGATTCTCCTTCGTTGCCCAAGGAATATCAATGGTCTTTTTTTGGGCAAGAGGAACAATTAAGAATCCAAGTAACATATGAGTTGGTAGGTAATTAATGCTAATTTGGTTAAGAACCATTTTTTAGCGTGACCCTTTTTAAATTTTTTTAGAAAGAGTCTTTTTACCAACCATTCATGATGGAGGGGCTTTCCAAAAATGCTTTGCGGATGGCCCCTTTTATTTTAATATTTTTTGAAAAGGAATAATAGTAGTATATCCTTTTTTTCTGAAATAATCCATATCATCTTCGCTGCCAATAGCCAAAACAAAATCGCCACCCCAAGCGCCCAAACTCTTAATTGTATTGGGATAATCGCTGAAAAGTTGCGTTTTAATTGTAGGCAGGTTTACAATTTCTGAAATAATTTCCTCGTGGGCATTCAGCAATTTCTCTAAATCTAAAAGAGAATAACACATCAAAAGTTTGTTACTGATGTCTGAAATTCTTTGAATAGTATTTTTATTCACGGAAGCATTTCTGTATCGCGCAATCCCTTCTTTACTATTCTGTTTTTTATTTAAATGCACAAAAAACAATGAATCGGTAAAATCCCACGGAAGATGTACCGTCCTGAACACAGGCTTTCCCTTGTTCAATTCATATAAAATCGGACTATCACTTTGTGCAGCGGCGATATCATATCCACTACCGCCAAAACTAAACGCAAGCAACTCAAAGCTATCTACTTCTGCCCATTGTGCTATATTGTTTATTAATGTTGAAGAAGTGCCCAATCCCCAATTCCGTGGAAAGTCTAGTTTGGTTTTGACTCGAATTCCTTCGCATTTTGAAAGGAAATTAGGATTAAGATTTTGAGCTTCGCGAAGTATTTTTGATACAGTTTTTGAAATTTCACTTTCTTTATTTTGGCTTTCAAAATTCTCTAAACTGAAAAAATCCTCAAACCAAATAAGACCATTCTCATCAAAACTTTGCCACTGAATCCCTTTTTTTTCTGAAATATCAACTTCTAAAGATTGCCCATATTTAGTGGGAATTGCAAGTGCAGTTGCGCCATCAAGCACCACATATTCGCCCGTTAGCAATAATTTTCCGTTGCTGTGGAACTTCTGCATAATTATTTTCTGAGATTTTCCAAAAATGAAACCACTGAATTATGCGAAACAGCATTTTCTTTAAAATATTCTAGTGCTTTTTCCTTTTCTTCTTTGGAAGCCTGAAACTGGTTTAAAATATTCATCAAGTGCATTTTCATATGTCCCTTTTGAATTCCAGTTGTCACTAAAGAACGAATTGCAGCAAAGTTTTGAGCAAGACCCGCAACCGCCAAAATCTTCATCAATTCTTTAGCATTTGGTTTTTGAAGAATTTCAAAAGCCAATTTAGTCAATGGGTGAAGCGACGTTAATCCGCCAACTGTTCCGACCGCCAAAGGCAATTCAATCCAAAAAGTAAAAATATCATTTTCGATTTTTGCGTGCGTTAAACTTCCGTAATAACTGTTTCTTGCTGCATATGCATGAACGCCAGCTTCAACCGCGCGAAAATCATTTCCGGTTGCCAAAACAACTGCATCCACACCGTTCATAATTCCCTTATTGTGTGTTACGGCACGTCGTGTTTCGGTTTTTGCTATTTCTATTGCGCGAACAAATTTTTCAGCAAACTGTTTTCCTTCGTAGTGTTTTGTGGTAAGTTCCTCAACATTACAGTTCACTTCAGCACGAACCAAGCATTCTGGAACGTAGTTTGAAAGAATGCTCATTACAACTTCTGGATAATTTCCGTCTTTCTGAAACCCTTCAAAATTTCTAGCTTCTTCCTCAAAAGTGTGCGCCATTTGCTCCAAACAACTATTGATGAAATTGGCGCCCATCGCATCCAAAGTTTCAAAAGTAGCGTGTATATAAAAATAGCCGTCTAGGATATGCGATTTATCAACCAGCGAAAGTTCTAAAAGTCCGCCGCCACGCGTTTTCATATTTTTTTCAATAATTTGAATACTCTCGCGTAGCTTCGGTTTTACTTCTTCAAAAAAAGTTTCAATGTGCTTTTCACTTCCGAAGAAATTGAAATGAATCTGTCCATTTTTTTCTGTAGAAATTACTTCCGCTTTAAATCCGCCGCGTTCCAGCCAAAATTTCGCTGCATTGCTAGCAGCGGCCACGACTGAACTTTCTTCGGTAACCATTGGCAAAGCATATAATTTTTCATTGATTAAAAAATTGGGCGCTATGCCGAAAGGTAAGTAGTAATTGGAAAGTGTATTTTCTATGAAATCGTCGTGAAGTTGCTGTAATGATGGATTGTCATTCCAGTAATTTTTTAAAATTTGAATTGAATTCGGATTGTTTTGCAGGTAATTTTCCGCAAGCCATTCAATTTTTTCTTCTTTTGATTTTTTTGAAAATCCAGAAATGGGTTGATTCATTTAATTATGTAAATATGAATTGCAAAGATAGTGTTTAAGAGTAGTTTCTTCGGAATCATTTAATAAAGAAAAAGCTATCTGATTGATTTAACGAAAGATGAAATTCCTGAAAGTCCCTTTTCTGAAAGCATTTTTATAAAAGCACTACCAATGATTGCGCCTTTTGCGTGTTTTGTTGCTTGCTTAAATGTTTCTGAATTATTTATTCCAAAACCAACGATTTGCTGATTTTTAAGTTGAAGCGATGCAATTCGTTTAAAATAGTCTTCCTGTTCATTTCCAAAACCCGCGGAACTTCCTGTAACGCTGGCGCTACTAACCATATAAATAAAGCCTTCGGAAGCATTATCGATTTCACGAATTCGTTCCTCTGAAGTTTGCGGCGTGATCAAAAAGATATTCAACAAACCGTATTTTTTGAAGATTTCAGCATAGTGTTCCTGAAATTCCGCCAACGGAAGATCTGGAAGAATCAGGCCATCAATAACAACTTCTGCACATTTTTTACAAAAATTCTCTACCCCAAATTGTAACATAGGATTAAAATAACCCATTAAAATTAAAGGTATAGAAACAGTTTTCCGGATATCTTTTAATTGCTCAAAAAGCAAATTTGTTGTCATTCCATTTTTCAAAGCCTTTTCGGAACTCTTTTGAATAGTGGGGCCGTCTGCCAATGGATCGCTAAATGGCAAGCCTATTTCAACCATATCAACACCCTCTTTTTCCAATTGCTGAAGAATTTCAACAGTATCTTCAAGTCTTGGAAAACCTGCGGTGAAATAGATTGATAGTAGCTTTTTGTTTTCTGAAAGTTTTTGTTGAATTCTATTCATCTTATAAATTAAAATGATTGATATATGTGTCTAAATCTTTATCGCCACGCCCGCTTAAATTAACTACAACCAAATCGTCTTTTTTAAATTTTCTGGTTTCAAATATTGCCAATGCGTGACTGCTTTCTATAGCGGGAATAATACCTTCTAGTTTGCAAAGCTCTAGGCCTGCCTTCATTGCGTCGTCGTCGGTTATTGAAATAAATTCACCGCGGCCACTTGTAAAAAGATTGGCGTGCATTGGGCCAACTCCGGGATAATCCAAACCTGCCGAAATAGAGTAGGGCTCGGTAATTTGCCCGTCTGCTGTTTGCATCAAAAGCGTTTTACTTCCGTGAATAATCCCCACTTTTCCTAATGCAGATGTTGCAGCGCTCTCGCCGCTATCAATTCCTTTTCCAGCGGCTTCCACGGCGATAATTCCAACTTCAGGATTATCTAAATAATGGTAAAACGCACCGGCAGCATTGCTTCCGCCGCCTACACAAGCAACTACAAAATCTGGGTTTTCCCGACCTTCTTTTTCGTTGAGTTGTTTTTTTATTTCTTCAGAAATCACACTTTGAAATCGAGCAACCATATCTGGATACGGATGTGGCCCAACAACGCTACCTATTATATAATGAGTATCCACTGGATTGTTGATCCAATCGCGAATGGCTTCATTAGTTGCATCTTTCAGGGTTTTACTGCCGCTTGTTGCGGGAACCACTTTTGCGCCTAGCATTTTCATCCGCGCCACATTTGGGGCTTGACGTTTTATGTCTATTTCGCCCATAAAAACAATACATTCCAAGCCCATCAATGCACAAACCGTAGCGGTTGCAACGCCGTGTTGGCCAGCACCAGTTTCAGCGATAATTCGGGTTTTGCCCAAACGTTTCGCCATTAATATTTGACCAATGGTATTATTAACTTTGTGAGCGCCTGTGTGGCAAAGATCTTCTCGCTTTAAGTAAATTTTTGTATTGTATTTTTCTGAAAGCCGTTTGGCAAAATAAAGCGGAGTAGGGCGCCCTACATAATCTTTAAGCAATTGACGGAATTCCTTTTGAAAGGATTCTTCTGCCATAACTTTCAGATAATTCTGTCGCAATTCCTCCACATTTGGGTACAGCATTTCGGGAATGTATGCTCCGCCAAATTCGCCGTAATACCCTTTTTCGTCTACGTTATAATTCATTTTTGAATGTTTTTAAATCTTCAATATTTTTTAAACCTGCCTCAATTTCGAATTTGCTATTCACATCAATTGCGTAAATGGGAAGCTCAGTTTTTAGTAATTTTTTTATTGAATCAAGTTCTTCTAAACCAATACCACCGCTTAGAATAAAAGGTTTTTTTAAGTTGTATTTTTTTAATATCTCCCAATTGAAAGTGAAACCATTTCCGCCTTTTTCTTTTCCTTTTGTGTCGAAAAGAAATTTGTCAACTTTGTTTTCAAAAATTTTTAGCGTGCTAAAGTCGAAATCGTCATCCAAATTAAAGGCTTTCCAAACGAGTGTATTTGAAAACACTAGATACCATTGTAAATCTAGCACGTATTCCTTGCTTTCGTTGCCGTGAAGTTGAATTACATCCAAAGAATACTTTTCAGTCAACTCCAATATTTTTGAAATTTTTTCATCTACAAAAACACCAACCTTTTTAACGCCTTCGGGAAGCGAAGGAATTTCACCATCGAAAAATCGCGGACTTTTTTCATAAAATATAAAGCCCAAATAATCCGGCTGAAGTTTGGCAACTTCAGCGATATTATCTTTCATTCCGCAGATTTTTAGTAATGGTTTCATCTCAGTTTTTCTATAAATTGTTTCGCAGTTTCACCAGGGTTTTCAGTTTTCATAAAATTTTCTCCAATCAAAAAACCTTCAAAGCCGTAAGTTCTTAAGTCTTTTATTGTTTCTACATCGCTAATTCCGCTTTCTGAAATTTTCACAAAATCAGTCGGAATTTCTTCCGAAAGCTTTTTGCTGACATCAATATTTACCTTGAAATTTTTCAAGTTTCTGTTGTTTACACCAATCATATCTACGTTGGGCAATAACGATTTTTGAAGTTCTTCAAGATTGTGAATTTCCAATAGAACATCCAACTTTAAACTTTTTGCTAAAAAAGAAAATTGTTTTAATTCTTCAGGTGAAAGACAAGCGGCAATAAGTAAAATAGCATCTGCGCCATAGGCCTTTGCTTCATAAATTTGATACGGATCAATTATAAATTCCTTCCGAAGTATTGGAATGGAAACTGTTTTTTCAGCAACTAAAAGATCATCCAAGGAACCCCCAAAAAAGTTGGAATCCGTTAAAACAGAAATTCCTTTTGCGCCAGCAAGTTCATAACCAGAAACTACTTCGTGCAACAAAACCTTGTCATTTATAACTGATTTACTTGGTGAACGACGTTTGTGTTCAGCGATAATTCCTGTGGTTGAAATTCGCAAAGCTTCTGCCAACGATTTGGTTTCTTTGGCAAAAAGTGGAAATTTTTCCAACAAACGGTTTGGGATAGCTTCTTTTTTAGCCGCAACTTCTTTGAGTTTGTAGGCTGTTATGTTATCTAAAATTGTCATTTGAAATTATTTGTATGTTTTGTCTGGTCGAGCGCAGTCGAGACTTCATTGCTTTTACTACTATTTAGTTCTCAATTGCGCTCGAACTGACATTCAATTTTTCTATTTTGATAATTGTTGCAATCTCTTTAATGAATTCAACGCTCTTCCAGATTGCAAAGATTCCTTCGCTTTTTCGAAACCTTTAGTTATGGTACAATTTTCAACTACTGAAATCGCCATTCCAGCATTTGCGCAAACCACATTGTTTTGGGCTTGTGTCCCTTTTCCGTTTAAAATATTTAGAAAAATTGCTGCGGAATCTTTTACAGTTTCGCCTCCGAATATTTCAGATTCTTCAATTTGTTTTACCCAAAAATCTTCCGCAGTCAAAATATTTTCGGAAGCTTTTGAGATCACTTTTACTGGACCAGTTAACGATATTTCGTCATAGCCATCCATCGCGTGCAGAATAGCATACTTTTTTTCACTTTTTTGATACAGATAACCGTACATCCGCGCCAATTCCAAATCAAAAACTCCAACTAATTGGTTTTGCGGGAAGGCTGGATTTACCATCGGGCCCAGCATATTGAAGAAAGTTTTTACGCCTAATTCTTTGCGGATTGGCGCCACGTTTTTCATTGCTGGATGAAATAGAGGAGCATGCAAAACGCAGATTCCGGCTTCGTCTAAACTTCGTTTCAAAAAATCTTTATCATTACTGAATTTTATACCCAACGCTTCCATAACATTACTACTTCCGCTAACGGAAGAAACGCCGTAATTTCCGTGTTTTGTTACATTAACGCCTGCGCCAGCCGTTACAAATGATGCTAAAGTTGAAATATTAAAAGTATTCTTTCCATCACCGCCAGTTCCGCATAAATCAATCGTGTTGTATTCACTGAAATCTACCGCCAAACACAAGTCTAGCAAAGCATCGCGAAAACCTTCCAGTTCTTCCAAACTTACATTTCGCATCATATACACCGTCAAAAAAGCGGCAATCTGACTTTGGTTGTATTTTCCTTCGGAAATATTCACCAAAACCATTCGTGCTTCTTCTTTTGAAAGTTGCTCGTGGTTTATTAATCTGTTTAAAATATATTTCATTTTTAAGTCTATAAGTTTAGTTGGTTTTACTTCCAACTGCCACTGAATACTGAAAACTTTTTAATTCAGCTTTCCACCCAATTTTTAATAATCTGTTTCCCCATTGGTGTTAACACACTTTCGGGGTGAAACTGTACTCCGCAAACGTCATACTCTTTATGGCGAAGCGACATGATTTGTCCATTTTCATCCACGGAAGTAATTTCTAAAACCTCCGGAAAATTTTCTTTAGAAACCACCCAACTATGGTAACGGCCAATTTCAATTTCTTTTTCCAATCCTTTAAAAAGCGGTTCGTTTTCAGAAATAATTGTTGCCATAGTGGAAACACCGTGAAAAACTTTACTTAAGTTTTCCAACTTTGCGCCGAAAACTTCGCCGATGGCTTGTTGGCCTAAACACACGCCTAATATTGGTTTTGAAGTTGCGTATCCTTTAATTACATCTTTCAATAAACCTGCTTCATCGGGAATTCCTGGGCCAGGTGAAAGCAAGATTTTATCATAATTTTCAGCCTCTTCCAAATAAAATTTATCGTTTCGTCTTACCGTTACTACGCAATCTAGTTCCTCTAAATAGTGAACTAAGTTGTACACAAAACTGTCGTAATTGTCTATTACTAATATTTTCATATTTATATACTTTCAGCTAATTCCAGCGCCTTTGTTAATGCGCCGAGTTTATTATAAACTTCCTGTAATTCGTTTTCTTCATTGCTTTCCGAAACCACGCCGGCGCCAGCTTGATAGTGCAAAGTGTGATTTTTGCTCACGAAGGAGCGGATGATAATTGCGTGGTTAAAATTACCGCTGAAATCCATAAACCCAATGGCGCCACCGTAAAATTCACGACTTCTATTTTCGTATTTTTCCAGCAACTGCAAGGCTTTGTGCTTTGGTGCACCGCTCAAAGTTCCCGCGGGAAATGTGTCTGCAACAATTTGCATCGTTGAAGTTGTTGGGTTTTTTGTAGCTGTAACTTTGCTCACCAAATGAATTACGTGCGAGAAAAATTGAACTTCTCTGTACGTTTCAACTTTTACATTTGTGCCGTGGCGGCTCAAATCGTTTCGCGCCAAGTCAACAAGCATCACGTGTTCGCTATTTTCCTTTTTGTCTTCGGAAAGTTTTTTGGCGAGTTCAGCATCTTGTTCGTCATTTCCGGTGCGTTTAAAAGTTCCAGCAATAGGATGAATTTCAGCGCGATCTCCTTTTACAATTAATTGTGCCTCGGGAGAACTTCCAAAGATTTTAAAGTTTCCATAATCAAAATAGAAAAGGTAAGGTGAAGGATTCACGCTTCGCAAAGCTCTGTAAACATTAAACTCATCACCAGTAAATTTTTGCGAAAAACGTTTGCTGGGCACAATTTGAAAAACATCGCCGCGCTGACAATGTTCCTTGCATTTCCTTACTAGAGCTTTAAAATCTTCATCGTTTAGATTTGTAGTGCGCTCGCCATTTCTTTTAAAAGGATATTCCGCGAAACTCTTCGATTTTAAAATCTGCTCAATTTGTGGGATATTATTTTCTGCTTCAAAAGTATGTGCAAAAATATACGCTTCATTGTTGAAATGATTTATTGCAATTATGTTTTGATAAACTGCATAATATAAATCGGGCATTTCAAGGTTTTCTTCTTTTTTCTGAAGCTTTAAGTCTTCAAAATATCTAACGGCATCAAAGGTCATAAAACCGAAAAGCCCGTTATTTATAAATTTGAAATCACTAGTTTCCGAAGAAAAAGAAGACGCAAATTCATCTAAAATATTAGGAACATTTGTGCTTTCAGAAATCTCAGTTATCAAACTTTTTCCATCTGGAAAATGCTGAATTATGGTTTCATTTTCAACTTTTATTGAGGCAATCGGGTTAAAGCAGATATAACTAAAGCTATTGTCGTTTGCGTGATAGTCGCTACTTTCCAACAATAGGCTGTTTGGGAATTTATCGCGCAGACGTAAATATACCGAAACTGGCGTAAGCGTATCTGCCAATAGTTTTTTTGAATATGTTTTTAAATTGTATTTCATTTTTAAATTTTTATCTTTTCGGTTCCGCTCAAATACCAACTTTATGTACTGTGAGCGATTAGAAGGGTATGGTCACAAAAAAAAGGCTTGTCGTGATTGACAAGCCTTTTTGTATATCTTTATACTATAGGTGTTCAGTTCACGACGTTTTTCGTAAATTATTCCACCACCAAGTATTTTTTTTAATTGTTCTCATAAGTTTCGGGTTCAAATATATAATTTTTTTAGAAGAGTGATTTGGTTTACTGAAAACTTTAAGATTATAATTTACGATTGGAAGCTTTGTCAAAAACTAAAAACTATTAATCAAACGTTAATTAATGAATTGAAATGATTGACTTTCAATATTTTTAGCCAATGAAAATTCTGCCGATAATTCTTTTTGTTTTAATTCTTCAAAGTTGCTCAGATAAAAAATCTGAAGTTGCGATGAAAGAAAATCTACAGATTAGTGAGGTAGTCGTTAATTTAAAAAAAGTAGTTTCCCTTAATTTCGAAGAACTTCAGCAGAAGTATTTTCAGAATAAAAATGACACAATATATGTTATAAATTTCTGGGCAACATGGTGCAAACCTTGTGTGGAAGAGCTTCCAGCTTTTGAAAAAATTGCTTCTAATTATTCTGATAAAAAAGTAAAGGTACTTTTAGTGAGCCTTGATTTTTCTGATAAAATTGACTCTCAGGTAATTCCATTCCTAGAGAAAAATAATATTAAATCTGAAGTTGTTTTGCTTGACGATGCCGATGCAAACGGATGGATTTCGAAAGTTTCAGAAGCATGGAGCGGAGCAATACCAGCAACGGTTATATACAGTAAAGACAAAAGAAAATTTTACGAACAATCCTTTACATTTGAAGAACTTGAAAACGAATTAAAATTATCCCTCTAAATCTATCAAATCATGAAATCAAGAAAAATACTTACGGGCTTAGCAGTCACTTTTATTACAATAACGGCTTTTAACAGCTGTAAAAATGAACAAAGAAAGGACAAGCAAGAAGTTGCAATCAATGAAACTGTTGAAGCGAATAATGAAAAAACAAATTCAGAAACAGTTCCGGTTGGCTATAAAATTGGCGACGAAGCCACAGATTTTAAATTGAAAGATATAAACGGAAAAATGGTTTCGCTTTCAGATTATAAAGATGCTAAAGGATATATTGTTATTTTCACTTGTAATACTTGTCCATTTTCAGTTGCGAGTGAAGAAAGGATAGTAACTCTGGATAAAGAATTTAAGCCTAAAGGATATCCTGTAATTGCAATAAACCCTAACAATCCGGAAGAGCAACCTGATGACACTTACGAATTGATGCAGGAAAAGGCTAAAGAAGCTGGATTTACATTTCCTTATTTGTTTGATGAAAGCCAAACTATTTATGCAAAATATGGAGCTACAAAAACACCGCATGTTTATTTACTGCAGAAAGAGGATGGTAAGAATATTGTTAAATACATTGGCGCCATTGACGATAACGTGAAAACTGCTTCTATGGTAAAAGATAGATTTTTGGCAAATGCTGTTAATGAACTTTTGGAAGGAAAAGAAGTAACAGTAAAAGAGACTAAAGCTATTGGGTGTTCTGTGAAGCAATAAAGTATTTAATAAAGTTTTAAAACCGGAAGCATTTTTTGTTTCCGTTTTTTTTATTTTAAACGCTATTCATTTACTATTTTTACAAAAAAAATTAATTATGGCAGATTTAACCCAACAACAATGGAGTGACCAATTAGAGAGTGATGACAACTCAGTAATTTTGGACGTTCGGACTGATGCAGAATTTGAGGAAGGTTATATTCCTCGAGCGATTCAAATGGATATTTATAATGGCGCTGAATTTCTTCAACGTGCAAAACAATTAGATCCTCAGAAAAACTATTATGTCTATTGCCGTTCCGGCGGTAGAAGTGGTCAGGCTTGCATGTTGCTTAATTCCGTGGGTGTAAAAAATGCATACAATCTAAAAGGTGGAATTATGGAATGGAATGGAAAATTAACCAATTAAAAATTTTAATTATGAAAAAAGCAGCTATTCTTTTCGGCCTTACGTTAATTCTTTTCTTTACAGCTTGTAAAGACAACAGTGTTGCCCAGGAAATAAAGGTTTTAACTCCAGTTGAATTTCACGATGCAATAAAAGATAAAGACATTCAACTAGTTGATGCCCGCACGCTCCCTGAATTTGAAGAAGGACATCTTGCAAACGCTCTAAATATTGATGTTTTGGAAACAGATTTTATAACAAAAGCTGAAAAATTGGATTTGCAAAAGCCCGTATATGTTTATTGCCGAAGTGGGAAAAGAAGCGCCAAAGCAGCTTTGATTTTAAAAGATGTAGGTTTCAAGGAAATTTATGATATGCAAGGCGGCTATCTTTTATGGGAAAGTGAAGGACTTGATAATAAAAACTAAATTTCCTTCTTAAATTTTTAACGGATTTAATTTCTTCTAGTTAAACTGACGCCAAAGTTTCCTTTTAAAAATCTTCACAGACAAACGCTTCGTACATTCAACAAAGAAAATATGTTTGTTATGGAAAATAGAGAAGAAATAGTCCGTCAGAAAATGAGAGATTTGATAATAGAAAGTTGTCATTTCAATACCCGTCCACATAAGGAATTTAGAAGATTTCACAAAAATTTCTTGAATTTTTTCTTCAATTCTATCGATTTAAATATTGATTACGAAAACAAGTTGATTTCTATCTGGAATTCAAAACCATTGACTACAAATCCAGTTCGTTTATATGATTTAAACGAAGCTATTTCAGATAAGGTTGGTTATACTGATTTAGCAGAAACTCTTATTGGCTGTCTCGAAAACGGACAGCTTCAAAATAATTTTTATAAAAAATTACTTATTGAATATGGAAATTATAATCAAAACAACGAGGATTTTTTATGTGCCTAAGTTAATTTCCAATAAACTTAAACCCTGCCGAAATAAGACTATAATTCAAACCGCTGTCCCGTTTGTAATAATCGTATTTTAAATCTATACTTTTTAATCCGAATTTTAGTAATCTAAACTTTGTGAAAATATCTGTATAGCCAATTCCAAAACCGTATTGGTTCGCTGAAAATTCAGATAAATCATAATCTGATGTATAAAATTCATCTGTTGATAATGCTACTTCATAAGGGTAAAAATAATCTGCTGCTGTCTGATTGTAAAAACGATAACTAGGATACAATGTAAATTTATCTGTAATTTTTATAGGAACTTCAACGCTTGCAGTGTGTGAGGTTATTCCCCAGTCATCAAAATAATAGCGATAATAAGTGCGCAAGACGAACATTTCATTAATAAAATAATTTAACCTACCGCCAATTGCAGTTTTGAAACGTGTGTCGGGCAATCTTTCAATATCATCCGCCAACTGAAAGTCTTCCCGAAAACGATCTGTAAGATCAATGAAGTAAACTCTTTGAAAAGGTGTGGACAATAAACCTTGCTGTTGCACTAAATCTAAAGAAAGAGATCCCTGTAAACTTTTTGAAAGTATCTGTGAAAATCCAAAACCTACTGAATAGGAATTTCTATTTGTCTTGTCCAATCCATTAAAAGTAGAGGATTCCCGCAATTCTATTGGGTACAATAGTTTCCAGGTGTCTAGATAAACATTTGCGTGTACGCTTAACTCTGTATTCTTTTCATTGAAAAGCTTGGTGTAGTTTCCACCAAAGCCAAATGAAAAATAATCAAACTCTGATGAAACCGAAACTTTAGCACTCACAATGTCATTCCTATCATCACTACTGTGCAAATAACTTACATTTCCTCCAGCCCAAAGATCACTAGCTGAAGCGCCTGAAGATGCTACATAAGGATTCGCCGGACTACCACCGTCAAAAGGATCAATATTACTTGATGAAGCTGAGGTGTATGCAGAAACGCCCGCGTCAATGGTTAAAACATCATCATCGTTTAAAGGAATTGCAACTACAATTGTGGGAGTGAAGTCTGTTAGTTTTTCTAAGCCTATACCGCCACTTACCGCGGCATTATCGCCATCTTGGCTATAATAGCTTGTTAGGAAATCTACCTCAGGCGCTTCCAAAACGCGTTTTTTATATGTAGATGTGGAATCCTGTGCAAAAATTGTTGCTGAAAACAGAATGATAAATAAACTGATTGTGTGTTTCATGAATTTTTAATTACAGCCGCAACCGCCGCCAGTTTTGCCTCCGTTAGCACCTGAGGCAGCTTCACGATATGCCTGAGCATTAATCTGGAACCTGTCCACAGTTTTGTCACCCAAAACCATATCGGGGTCATTTAATTTCACTTTTTCATATTCCTTCACAACCGTACAAGAATTTAAAGTTCCCAAGGTTATGATTGCTGAAAGCAGTAGTAGCTTTTTCATGTTTTTTAGGCTTTCTAGTTTTTTAAAGTTTCAATTTCAATATTTTTTGAAGTGAAAATTTCACCTTTCTCATCAATTACTATACATTCTATCTTCGGCAACTGATTTATAAAATCAATTCCAACATCTTTTCCCATCACAAAAATTGAAGTAGCCAAAGCATCTGCAATTTCTGCTTTGGGGGCAAATACGGTGGCGCTGATAATTCCGACTGCTGGATATCCGGTTCGTGGATCAATAATGTGTGTGTAGCGAATGCCATTAAAAGTAACATATTTTTCGTAGTTGCCAGAGGTAACCACGGCATTGTCTTTTAAAGGAAGAAGCGCAAAGGCTTTATTTTTGTCCATAGGATTGGTGATTGCCACTTTCCAGAATTCACCGTCGGGTTGTTTTCCCCATGTATTCATATCGCCGGAAGCGTTTATTATTCCTGCGCTGACTCCTTTTTCCATCAAAAGTTTTTTTGCTTTATCAGCCGCATATCCTTTTCCAATGCCGCCAAAACCTATTTTCATTCCCTCTAATTTTAGAAAAACAGTGAAATTTTCAGGATCGAGAATAATGTTTTGATATCCAATCTTTGCAACGGATTGTTTTATGGCTTCTTCGGAAGGCATTTCGGTCATGCTGCCGTCATACTTCCAGATTTTATCCATTGAAGCAAAACTTATGTCGAATGCGCCATCCGTTAATTTAGAAATCTCGACTGAACGTCCGATTAAATTATAGAGTTCTTCATCAACCTTTATGGATTTTATTCCCGCATTTCTATTTATTTCTGAAGTTTGTGAAGCTGGATCCCAAGAGGAAATTAGTTTTTCAATTCGGGTTATTTCCCCAACAGCCAAATCAATATAAGTGTTTGCTTCGGATGAATCTTTTGCAATAAGGGTAATTTCAAAACGGCTGCCCATTAATTTTAGGGTGCGTTTAAAAATTTCCTGTGCAAAAATTGAATTTGCGTAAAGAAGTGCGAGTAATATTAAGGCCGTTTTTTTCAAACTATTTTACAAATGATACAAGTTTTTCAATATATGCGGTAGGTGTAGTTTTTTCATAACCTGATTCTCCCAAAAGATTGCCTTCTTTATCAAGAATTACTACAAATGGGAAATACCCTTGTTTGTTATATTTTTCAGCAAGTTGATTGTTTTTTTGCTGTTGTTCATCACTTAGCGCATTAGCCTTTTTGCGTGGAAAATCAGCTTGGAGCATAACGAAATGTTCTTTGGAGTATGATTTAAATTCTTCGGAACTCCATATTTCTCGATCCAGTTTTATGCAGGGCGCACACCAGTCACTTCCTTGAAAAACTAGAATAATAGGGCGATTTACTTCAGAAGCTAAATTTTTTGCAGTTTCAAAATCAGTTTGCCATTCTTGGGCGGAGAGTGTTATTGTGAATGCAAGTGCAAAGAACACTAAAATTACTTTTTTCATTTAAAATTTAAATATAGTTGGAGAACGTTTGAGGTTTTAAATTAGTATTGTAATAGTCCCTAAACTTTCCCAAAACTTACACCTTTAAAATTGAACGTTGAAAAGTAAATTCCCTTAAATTTACACTCTAAAATCTTCAGAATTGGCAAAACAAATCACAGACACAATCATAATGATTAGACCCGTAGCTTTCCGTATGAACGAACAAACAGCGGTAAATAATTTTTTTCAGGAAGACATCGCCATAAAGAATGTTGAAATCAACACGAAAGCGCAGTCAGAATTTGATGGCTTTGTACAGAAACTTCGTGCCGTTGGTATAAATGTGATTGTGGAAAATGATGATTTACGAATGGATACTCCAGATTCCATTTTTCCAAACAACTGGATTAGTTTTCACGAAAATGGAGATGTTGGTTTGTATCCAATGTTTGCTGAAAACCGCCGCCGCGAAAGACGTGAAGAAGTTTTGATCCGTTTAGAAAGTGAAGGTTTTATAATTAATGAAATTTATGATTATACTTCTGCTGAAGAGGAAGGTATATTCTTGGAAGGCACGGGAAGCTTATTGTTGGACCGTGTAAATCACAAAGCATATTGCGCCCTTTCGGCGAGAGCTGATGAGGAATTGTTGATTGAGTTTTGTGAAGACTTTGAATACTTACCAGTAATTTTTACAGCAAACCAGACCGTGGATGGAAAACGGTTGCCAATATACCACACAAATGTAATGATGTGTCTTGCAGAAAAATTCTGTGTTATTTGTCTTGACACAATTGATGATGCTGCTGAAAAGAAAAATGTGGTTCAACACCTGAAAAAGGACGGTAAAGAAATTATTAGAATAACTGAAGCACAAATGCACCATTTTGCGGGCAATATGCTTCAACTTCAAGGGAAGGACAAAAAATACTTGGTGATGAGCGCTGCAGCTCATAAAAGTTTGAACAAAGACCAAATTGTAGCTATCGAAAAACATTGTGAAATCTTAAGCAGCGATTTAACAACAATAGAAACTTGCGGAGGAGGAAGTGCTCGGTGTATGATGGCAGAAGTATTTCTTCCGAAGGAATAATTTAAGCCAAAACTTCTTTCGTAATATTCTTGATCATTCCACCAAAAATAAAATAGTGGAAGGGAAGCATTAAATACCAGTATAGCCTTCCCCATAAACCTTTCGGGCGGAAGGTCGCGGTTTGTATTAATTCATTTTTATCGTTGATGCAGAATTCCAACCAGGCTTCTCCCGGCAATTTCATTTCAGCAAAAAGCAAAAGACGTTTGCTTTCCCTATCTGCATAAAGTACCCGCCAAAAGTCCAGGACGTCTCCAGTGTTAATTTGATTTGGATTGGTGCGTCCTCTTCGAAGTCCCACCCCGCCAACAAGTTTGTCCATAAAACCGCGAATTTTCCAAAGGGAGTTTCCATAATACCAACCGCGCGTACCGCCTATCGCCCAAATATTGTCTAAAACTTTTTCAGGATTGTCTATTTGTAAAACTTTTCTGTCTTTCAAACATCCGAAGGTTGGTACTTGAATGTATTCTTTCAAATTTGAAAATCTACCTGCCACCAATGCATCTTTCCAACTCGAAATCACAAGGTTTTGTTCAATTTTTATAAATGCTTTTTTTATCGCCTCTTCGTAAGAAATAGGTTGAATATTTAAAATTTCCTGCAATTTATTATCCCTAGCAACAACCTCCATTTTCATACTGTCCACTAGATTAACGGCAAGTTTATAGGAAGTTGAAGTAACAAAATACAACCAATATGAAGAAAGTCGCGGAGACATAAAAGGAACAGAAATTATCCAAAGTTTCAGGCCGCGAATTTTAGAATATTTCATCAGCATTTCTTTATACGTCAAAACGTCGGGGCCTCCAATATCAAAAGATTGGTCAAAACATTTTTCATTGTTCAAAACACCGTAAAGAAAAGCTATTACATCGCGAATGGCAATAGGTTGAATTTTTGTTTTTAACCATTTTGGAGCAACCATAACTGGTAATTTTTCGCATAAATCCCGGATAATTTCAAAAGAAGAACTTCCGCTACCCACAACAATTCCAGCACGTAGAACAGTTAAATGATAGTTTCCTTTGTATAAAATATCTTCTACTTTTTTACGTGAAGAAAGATGTTTTGAAAGTTGCTCTTCGTTTACAATGCCACTTAAATAAATAACCTGCTTGACAGAAGTTACAGCCATATATTTATTGAAATTTTCAGCGGACCTCGCTTCAATTTCATCAAAATTATTGTCAGCGCCGCTCATGGAATGAATTAAATAATAAGCAGCATCTATGTCTTTCGGAAAAAATTTGGTGTTTACTTCTTCCGCAAAGTCGACCTCAATAACGGTTATTTTTTTTGTAGTTTCTGGATCCAGCGGAAGTCTGTTCTTATCGCGAACGGCACAGATTATATCATGTCCATTTTCTAAAAGCTCGGGAAGCAAACGCATTCCTATATATCCATTGGCACCGGTGAGTAGAATTTTCAATTTATTAGTTTTGTTTAAAGATAATTTATATTAAATAAACAGAAGTTAAAAAGCCGTTAAGTTATGAGTACACCTATTTATCAAAATGGTATCTTTAAACCTTCAACCCATCAAATCCAAAATTCATGAAAATCTTAAAAGTTGTACTGCTAATTGTGGGAGTAATATTGATAGTTTTTGGGCTTTACAACGCTTTCGTTCCTCAGCAAGTTTTGGATATTGGCCCTTTGGAAGTTAACGCAAAAGAAGGATTGACCAATCAAACTTTAGGTATGATTGGCATTGGGGTTTTGGCTTTGATAGCTGGCGCGTTACTAAAAAACCGCCGATAATATTTAAAGATTTATTGTTTTAAGAATAGAAATCACGGCTGCACTAATGTATTCTACGCCAATGGAAATTACTATAAAACCTACAATTCTTGAAATAGCATTAATACCAGAAGCGCCTAAAAATTTACTGATATAGTGTGAACTTCTCAAAATTAAAAGCGTAGCTAGTCCAACTGCCAAAACCGCCAGTATTACATAAAGTATTGAAGTTGTTGTTTGGTATTTTTGGTTGAAGGTTATTAATAGTGATATCGACCCTGGACCAGCTAACATCGGGATTGCAAGTGGCGTTAATGAAAATTTCTCCCGCTTGTCCAAATCTTTTTGAACACGTTTGTTCTTCATTCCTTTGTGTTTCGAAAATGTTCCCGTTAAAAGTGCAAAACCTGAAGTAACGATTATCATTCCGCCGGCAATACGTAATGCATTCAAACTTATTTCAAAAAACGCCAATAAATAAGTTCCAGCAAAGAAGGAAATAACCAAAATAACAATCACATTTATCGTAGTTAAAAGTGAAGTTTTGTTTCTTTCGGAAATACTTTCATCGCTTGTTAATCCTACAAAAACAGGTACGGTTCCCAAAGGGTTTATCACCGAAAAAAGTGCTGCGAAAACATATAAAAAAATGTCCATAGTTTTTTCGGCAAAGGACGTTTGGTTTCAGAATTTGAAGTTTACCACAACATTAAATGAAGGTTATTAGATGGCTTTCAAAAATTCAAAAAATTGAGTGCAGAATTAAGAACTCAAAAAAGTATCTTTGCCCCTAAACTCCGAAGCTTTAGCGAAAGAGTTCAAATTATTTAAAATTTTAGTATGACATTTCAACAAACTCTTGAAACCCAAATTAAAAACGCAGTCGAGAAACTGTATGGCGCAAAACTTGAATCGGTAGAGTTACAACCAACTCGCAAAGATTTTGAAGGCGATATTACTGCCGTTGTTTTCCCGATGTTGCGTGTGGTAAAAGGGAATCCGGTTCAGATTGGTGAAGCGATAGGCAACTATTTGGTTGAAAATGTTTCAGAAATTGAAAAATTCAACGTGGTTCAAGGCTTTTTGAACATTGTTTTGAGTGATGCGTATTATTTAAATTTTTTCAGTTCTGTGGAAGATTTTTCTTTCTTCGGAAAAGGGGAACAAAATGGAGAAGCAGTAATGGTTGAATATTCTTCGCCAAACACAAACAAACCACTGCATTTAGGTCACGTTCGAAATGTTTTGCTAGGTTATTCAGTTGCTGAAATTGAAAAGGCTGCTGGGAAAAAAGTATATAAAACCCAAATTATCAACGACCGTGGAATTCATATTTGTAAAAGTATGCTTGCTTGGGAAAAATTCGGAAATGGTGAAACGCCAGATTCAACTGATTTGAAAGGCGATAAACTTGTTGGGAATTATTACGTAAAATTTGACAAAGAATACAAAAAGCAAATTGAAGCTTTAAAAGAAGAAGGAAAAACAGAGGAAGAAGCCAAAGCTCAAGCTCCACTTATAAACGAGGCCCAAGAAATGCTCCGAAAATGGGAAGCTGGTGATGAGGAAATAGTAGCGCTATGGAAAAAAATGAACGGTTGGGTTTACAAAGGGTTTGAGGAAACTTATAAATCGATAGGAGTAGATTTCGACTTTTATTATTACGAAAGCGACACTTATCTTTTAGGAAAGGATATTATTGAAGAAGGCATCAAAAAAGACGTCTTTTTTATGAAAGACGACGGTTCAGTATGGTGCGATTTAACCGAGGACGGTCTTGACGAAAAATTGGTTTTACGTAGTGATGGCACCGCGGTTTATATGACGCAAGATATAGGTACAGCTGTGCAACGCGTAAAAGACCATCCGGACGTTGGCGGAATGATTTATACCGTAGGCAACGAACAGGATTACCATTTTAAAGTGTTGTTTTTAATTCTGAAGAAACTGGGCTACAATTGGGCTGAAAACTTATATCATTTAAGTTATGGAATGGTAGATTTACCTTCCGGAAAAATGAAAAGTCGCGAAGGCACTGTGGTTGATGCAGATGATTTGATTGCACAAATGATTGAGACTGCCCGGACTATTTCCGAAGAACTTGGAAAGATTGACGATTTTTCAGAAGAAGAAAAAGAATCACTTTATAGAATGATTGGTTTGGGTGCTTTGAAATATTATATTTTAAAAGTTGATCCCAAAAAGCGAATCCTTTTCAACCCTGAAGAAAGTGTCGATTTTCAAGGAAATACAGGACCGTTTATTCAATATACCTATGCTCGAATTCAGTCTATTCTTCGAAAAGCCGCTGATGTCAGGTTGAGCGCAGTCGAAACCTCTTTTGATGGAGGATTTGAAATGCATCCAAAGGAAAAGGAACTTATAAAAATGATAAAGCAATATCCTGAAACCATTCAATTGGCGGCAGAGAATTATAGCCCGGCTTTGATTGCAAACTATACGTATGATTTGGTAAAGGAATTCAACAGTTTCTACCAAAACGTGCCCATTTTGGCAACAGATAATGAAACCGAAAAAGCCTTCCGAGTGAAAATTTCAAAAGCTGTCGGCGAAATTATAAAGAGTGCATTTACCCTTTTAGGCATTGAGGTTCCTGAGCGTATGTAATCTTAAAATTTAATTTCCATAAAGCTTTTTTCCTGCGTCTTCATACTTATCACCACTAGTCCAAGTTGGGGTTCTGGAATCGTTGGCAATTAACCTTCCAGCTAGAACGTAACTTTGAAAAAATTTCAGCAGATAGTCATAATCCAATGTATTCGCTTCATCACCCGCTTGATGATAATATTTTGTTACATCGCCATCAAACGATCTAAAGCCTAACGA
>JBBSOQ010000014.1:0-84429 GCA_038259585.1 Flavobacteriales bacterium
CCTTTTTTGAAACTCCAATAACTTTAACTAACTCTATTTCGGTTTCAAATGGTTTAGAAAATGGTTCTTACCGTTTGTCATATACCAAATTAGATCAATCTGGTTTATTACCAAATAGTAGATTGGATAGACATAACTTTATATTGAGTGGAACTTACGACCTATCTGAAAAAATGACAGTGAGCGGTTTTGCTAATTATATTCAAACAGATGCATTGGGACGTAATTCTACAGGTTATAATGACAACGTTGTGGGTAATATGAAACAATGGTGGTCAACAACTACAGATTTAAAAGAGCAAAGAGATATATATTATGCAACTGGTAGAAATGTAAGTTGGAATCCTGCTACATCTGATATTGGGGCTGCTCCACTTTATTGGGACAATCCATATTGGACAAGATATGAAAACTATCAAAATGATAGTAGAACTCGTTTTATAGGTAATTTTGAATTGAATTATGAATTGGCCAGTTGGTTAAATGTAACTGGTAGAGTTTCAACAGATACTTATAATGAGCAACAAGAAGAACGTAGAGCTTCAGGTTCTGTAGCAACTACCTTCGGTTTAACTCGTGGTAATGTTGATTCTGGTTATTTGAGAAGAGATATTACAGCGACTGAAACAAATTATGACTTGATGCTTAATTTTAATACCCATTTCACAGAAAGCATCAGCTTTGCAGGTATTTTGGGAACTAACGTTAGAAGAAATGAATTCAACTCATTAACATCTTCAACAGCTGGAGGTTTAATTATACCAGGACTTTATTCACTTCAGAACACAGCTTCTGCAAACCCACGTCCGTTAGAACAAGCTGAAAAAATTGGAGTTGATGGTATTTATGCCAGTGCTTCATTTGGTTTTGGAAACATAGTATATTTAGATGGAACAATTAGAAGAGACCACTTCTCTACATTGCCAGTTGACAATAGCGTTTTCTATTATCCTTCAGTATCTACAAGTTTTGTATTCAGTAAGTTGATAAATTCTGACGCTATTAGCTTTGGTAAATTACGTTTAAACTATGCTGAAGTAGGTAATGGTGCGCCATTTGATAGATTGGTTGATACTTATACCATCAACAATGACATAGGTACATCTATACCAAACACTAAAAACAATCCTGATCTTAAGCCTGAAACTACAAACAGTTATGAAGCTGGTCTTGAAATGAAATTTGCAAAAAACAGAATTGGTTTTGATGTTGCTTACTATAAGTCAAACTCTATAGATCAAATTATCGCAGCACCAGTTTCTGCAGCTACAGGATATACTGACAAACTTTTGAATGCTGGTGAAATCGAAAATAAAGGTATTGAAGTTTCTTTGAACCTTATTCCTGTAAAATCAAATAATTTTACTTGGAGCTTAACAGCTAACTGGTCTCAGAATAAGAGTGAAGTATTAGCTCTTCCTGACGGAATTGAAACACTTCAATTAGGTAGTTTTCAAGGAGGAGTTACAGTTAACGCTGTGTTGGGAGAACCTTACGGAGTTATCTATGGTCAAGATTATACTTATTTAAATGGTGAAAAAATAGTTGATCCAGAAACAGGTCGATATATACCTACTGCAACCTCTAATAATATAATAGGTGACACCAATCCAGATTGGTTGGCTGGTATTTCAAACACCTTAACTTATAAGGACCTTTCATTTAGCTTCCTTATTGATATTCAAGAGGGAGGAAGTATCTTCTCATTAGATCAATATTATGGACAATCAACAGGTGTTTATGCTAACACATCATTTATTAATGATTTAGGAAATCCTGTGAGAAATACATTAGAAGATGGTGGTGGTTATATCAATCCAGGTGTTAATCCTGATGGTTCCGTAAATACCACAAGAACTGACGCTAATGGATTTAGTGGTTTTGGATATGCTGCTTTACCTAACGCTGCGTTTGTATATGATGCGAGTTATATAAAATTGCGTCAAGTATCGCTTACTTATACTATGCCATCTAAATTTTTAGACAACACTTTTATGACAGGATTGTCATTTAGTGTTTCAGGTTCTAATCTTTGGATAATTGACAAAAACATGCCGTATGCTGATCCTGAATCTGGATTGAGCTCTGGTAACTTGCAAGGTTATAGTACTGGTGCATTGCCAACTACCCAAGACTATGGGTTTAATATTAAAGCACAATTTTAATACATAGAAAAATGAAGAAACTGATTTTAATTTTAACGGCGGCAATATTTGCCGTGTCATGTTCAGATAACCTTGAGGATTTGAACGAGAATATAAAAGACCCTGCAAGTGTAAGTGGTGAAAGCTTATTTGCTTCTGCCCAAAAGCAACTTGCTGACCAAATTGTTACTCCTAACGTTAACCTAAATAACTTAAGGTTATGGACACAACAATTACAGGAAACTACATATACAGATGAAAGTAGATATAATCAAGTAACCCGTTCAATTCCTGATAATCATTGGAGAGAACTATATCGTGATGTTTTAAAAGATTTAGATCAAGCTTCAATGAATATAGCTGAAACTACTTATCTTACTGATGAATTAAATGGAAGAAAGCCAAACAAGCAAGCTATCATTGAAATTTTAACAGTGTATACGTATAGTAATTTGGTTGAAACTTTTGGTGATGTACCTTATACTGAAGCTTTGGATATTGATAATCTTTTGCCGAAATATGATGATGGCCTTACTGTTTATAAAGATTTGATTTCTCGCTTAACAGCTGCAATCAATTCAATGAATACTGGTTTGAATAGTTTTGAGACCAATGAGGACCTTATGTATAATGGTGATGTTGCAAAGTGGAAATTATTCGCCAATTCATTAAAACTTCGTATGGGTATCATGCTTTCTGATGTTGATGCTGGATTATCACAATCCACTGTTGAATCTGCAGTAACTTCTGGCGTGTTCACAAGCAATGCAGATAATGGTAGTTACCAATATAGAAGCGCTGCACCAAATAATAACCCAATGAATAACAACTTGGTGTTAAGTGGTCGTAATGATTATGTTGCTGGAAAAACCATTATTGATATGATGAATAGTTTAGAAGATCCACGAAGAGCTGCATACTTTACTACAGTTGGTGGTGATTATATTGGAGGAACCATAGGTAGTAGATCTTCTTATGCTAGTTTTTCTCACGTATCAGATCGTATTGTTGATCCAGCTGAGCCAGGTGTCATCATCTCTTACGATGAAGTAGAATTTTTATTGGCTGAAGCGGCTGAAAGAGGATATGCAGTAGGTGGTAGTGCTGAAAGTCATTATATAGCTGCTATTACGGCTTCATTTGATTATTGGAATGTTAGCGATGTTGCAGGATATTTAGCTAAACCTGAAGTAGACTACGCTACAGCGATAGCAGCAAGTACTTCTGATCCTAAGTGGAAAATGGTAATTGGAACGCAAGCTTATTATGGCTTGTACAATCGTACATTTGCTCCATATCTTTCTGTTAGAAGGTTGGATTATCCAATACTTACAATGCCAGTTAGCGCTCAATCGGGTTTCCCTGTTAGATATACTTATCCAGTAGGTGAGCAAACACTAAATGGAGCTAATTATGGAGATGCATCTACTGCTATTGGTGGTGATGCTCCAGAAACTCAATTATTCTGGGATAAGTTTTACACTTTTGATTTCTAAAAATTAGAAATAAATTATAATTATTAAAAATCCTCGACAGAAATGTTGGGGATTTTTTTTTGTACGATTCTTATTTTTTATAAAGAAATAAAGCTTTTTCTAAAACGTTATATTTAAGCTTTTATAAAATAATTTAATTATAATATGTTTATTTCTTTCCTATCTGAAGCTTATGCGCCATGGCTTGCGCCTTATGCATATCTTATTGTTTTACTAGGTATTGGCTTTTTTCTATTTAGGGTATTTGAAAATTGGTTTGCCAAAAGTTATGACAGACCACTTTTTCGACATTACTTCGTTTATAAAAAATTATCTTCTTTCCAGATACAAATCCTTAATGACGATTTCGATTTTTATAGTAAACTTTCAGAAAAGCATAAAAAGCAATTTCAACATAGAATATCCTACTTTCTATCAGAAAAGAAATTTATAGGAAGAGGTGAATTGATAGTTACTGAGCAAATTAAGGTATTAATTGCTGCTGTTGCCTGCATGCTTAGTTTCGGTAGAAAAAATTATAACTACTCTTTGATTGATTTCATTCTTATATATCCTGCGGAATTTTATAGTACAGTAAATGGTAACTTCCATAAGGGAGAATTTAATCCTAAAGAAAGAGCTTTGGTACTTTCGTGGAAAGATTTTCAGGAAGGATATCAAATTAATAATGATAACCTTAATGTGGGAATCCACGAGTTTATGCACGCCATGCAACTGGAGGCAAAAAATAGTGGAGACATAGATTCTGCCCGATTCATAAAGCAATTTCAAAACATATTGAAACAATTAACAAAACAAGACGTGAAAGATCAATTGGACAAAACTAATTTTTTTAGAACCTACGCCTTTACGAATCAATACGAATTTATGGCTGTGCTAGCAGAATATTTTTTTGAATCGCCTCAGGATTTTAAAGCTCTTTTTCCAAAGTTATACAACTATACAAAGAAGTTGCTAAATTTTAATTTTGCTGGATATTGATTTTTTGTGAAATGCTCTCAGCGATGATTTTAGAGTGTATTCGGGAATTTTCAATAAACCATTTGTGAGTTTCCATACCACCGCAAATTACTCCAGCCAAGTAGAGCCCTTCTACATTAGTTTCCATAGTTTCAGCGTTATATTTAGGAAATTTATTTCCATCTTCAGATAATTCAACTCCCAATTTTTTTAGAAAGTTAAAGTCCGGTTTATAGCCGGTAAGTGCGATTACGAAATTATTCTCTAAAATTTCTGTTCCCTTTGGGGTCTTTATGAAAATTTCAGTTTCTGTGATTTTTTCTATTTCAGAATTAAAATATGCCTTTATACTTCCTTCTTTAATTCGGTTTTCAATATCTGGCTTCACCCAGTATTTAACACGTTCCCCAATTTGTGGGCCACGTATCACCATAGTTACATCACCGCCTTTGCGCCAGATTTCCAATGCTGCGTCCACAGCCGAATTACTGGCGCCTACCGCAACCACTTTTTGCATCACAAACGGATGTGCTTCTTTATAATAGTGCATGACTTTGGGTAATTCTTCCCCAGGTATGTTTAACGTTTTTGGAATGTCATAAAAACCTGTGCTTACAACAATATTTTTTGCTTTATAATTCTTTTTTTCTGAAACAACGTCGAAATAGCTTCCAGTTTTTTCAACCGAAAGAATTGTTTCGTATAAATTAATTTGAAGTTTATTTGAGGTGGCTACGCGGCGATAATATTCCAAAGCCTCATTTCGCGTGGGTTTGGGATTGTTGCTAATAAAAGGAATATTATCAATCTCAAGTTTTTCCGAAGTGGAAAAAAAAGTCATATTGAGCGGATAATTGTATAGGGAGTTGGTGAGTGTTCCTTTTTCAACCACAACATAATCAAGGCCTTTCTTTTTGCTTTCTAAAGCACAGGCTATACCTATTGGGCCAGCACCTATAATCAGTACATCAAGTATATTTTCAGAAGAGGAAACCGTAGACATTTTATAATACTATTGTACAATTTTTTTAAGATCTTGAATTGTCTGTGTAGGATTACTGGCGCTAAAAACATAACTGCCAGCTACTAAAACATCCGCACCAGCATCAACAAGCTGTTTTGCATTTTTATTGGTTACACCGCCGTCAATTTCTATTTTGGTTGAAGCACCGTTTGCTTCAATAATTTTTCGAAGTTGCTTTATTTTTTTATAAGTATTTTCAATAAAACTTTGACCGCCAAAACCCGGGTTAACACTCATCATACAAACCAAATCGATATCATTGATAGTGTCTTCCAGCAAAAAAACATTTGTATGTGGATTAATTGCAACGCCTGCTTGCATTCCTTCCGCTTTTATTCCTTGCAGGGTGCGGTGAAGGTGTGTACAAGCTTCAAAGTGAACCGAAAGTATATTTGCACCCAAATCTGCAAATACTTTAATGTAGCGATCAGGCTCAACAATCATTAAATGAACATCCAAAGGTTTTTTAGCGTAGGCAGCAATACTTTTAATCACGGGCATTCCGAAGGATATGTTTGGAACAAAAACACCGTCCATTACATCTAAATGAAACCAATCTGCTTCACTATTGTTAATCATTTCAATATCGCGCTGAAGGTTTGCGAAATCTGCGGCAAGAATGGATGGGGCTATAATTGTGTGGTTCATTATTTAAATGTTTTTGCAAAAATATGAATTATTGAGGTGGTATGGAGTTATATAGAATGAAAAACTCCGGTAATCAGCCGGAGTTCATTCATCAATCAAAAAACGAACAGTATTTTCTCAGCAAAACTGAGAAACTGATACTGTAAGTTATCTTTATGGGATTATCCCAAGTAAGTCATCAATATTTTACTTCTTGAAGTGTGCTTCAATCTTCGGATTGCTTTCTCCTTAATCTGACGAACGCGTTCGCGAGTAAGGTCAAAAGTTTCCCCTATTTCTTCCAAAGTCATTGGGTGTTGATCACCAAGACCGAAATACAAACGAATAACGTCTGCTTCACGAGGTGTCAAGGTTTCCAATGCGCGCTCAATTTCTGTACGAAGGGATTCGTGCAACAATGCGCGGTCTGGGTTTGGACTTTCGCCACTACGCAAAACATCGTAAAGGTTACTGTCTTCTCCTTCAACAAGAGGTGCATCCATCGATACGTGACGGCCAGAGTTTTTCATAGACTCTTTAACGTCGTTGATGGTCATGTCCAGCTCTTTTGCAATTTCTTCTGCAGAAGGTGGGCGCTCATTGGCTTGTTCCAAATAAGCATACATTTTGTTGATTTTGTTGATGCTTCCAATCTTGTTCAAAGGTAAACGAACAATACGCGATTGTTCAGCCAAAGCTTGCAAAATAGATTGACGAATCCACCAAACAGCGTAAGAAATAAATTTAAAACCACGCGTTTCATCAAAACGTTGTGCGGCTTTAATAAGGCCAAGATTTCCTTCGTTGATAAGGTCTGGAAGGGTAAGTCCTTGGTTTTGGTATTGCTTAGCCACCGAAACAACGAAACGAAGGTTTGCTTTGGTCAATTTTTCCAAAGCGAGTTGGTCACCCGCTTTTATGCGTTGAGCCAACTCTACTTCTTCGTCTGCGGTGATTAAGTCAACTTTTCCAATTTCCTGAAGGTACTTGTCTAATGAAGCAGTTTCCCTATTGGTTACCTGCTTGGTAATTTTAAGTTGTCTCATTTAAGAAATGTCCTGTAGATTAAGGTTTAAAACTTGTGTACTATATTATACGTAAGAAGTATAAGAAAGGTTACAAAAATTTTAATCTTTTTTTAAGAGTCTGTTAATTTAAGCAATAGCTTGAAATTACTTTATTTTTCAGGAGTTTCCATTTTTTTGGTTGTGGTTGAATCCAAAGATTTATAGTGTTGGGAAACTAAACTGTCAATTTCCTGTTTTTTATTTGTAATAATTTGTTTTCCATCTTTGCTATTGTAGTAATAATATTTTTCTGAAACAGTATAAATTTCATCAATGCTTTTGCCTTTTGAAGAACCTTTCTGGATTTTCTTTTTAGAACTCATTTTTATTGGCTCTTCGGAATTGTTTAGTACGCTCTCATTTAAGTCTTCAATTTTCGGAAGTTTTTCTTCTCCGTTATTTTTAATTAGGAACGAATCTTCTTTTGAAATATTAACTATCGTGTCAGTATTTTCTGTTTCAAAATTTGAAAAAGAATTCTGTTCCGAAGAATTATTTTCCAAAGGAATTTGAGAATTCTGGTTTAAAAAATTACCTGCACCGAACAGTAAAACCAATCCCAATAGAACAGAAATTCCGCCGCCCAGCCACCAATAAATAAGTAGTCTTTTTCTCTTGCGCTTTTCTTCGTCAAGCGATGTGTTTATTTTTTCCCAAAGACTTTCTTTTGGAATTTTGTTTCCTGCGCTCAGCTTTGTTTCAAAAAGCTTTCCTATGTCTTTTTTATTTCCCATTTTCAATATTCTTTTGGGTTTGTAGGTTTGTTTATTTCAACAATTTTATCGCGTAAAAGCAATTTAGCCCGATGGTAATTTGATTTAGATGTTCCTTCGGAAATTTTCAATAAAACAGCAATTTCCTTATGCGAAAAACCATCCATTTGATAGAGGTTAAAAACCAGCCTATATTGGTCCGGAAGCTCTTGAATGAATTTTAGCAATTCTTCTAAACTGTGAGTTGTGTTTTCTTCAACTTCAATAATTTCTTCAAGAATATCATCTCTAATTTCAAAAGTAGTGGTTTTGACGGCTTTGTATTTATCGATAGCTTTATAGATAGTTATCCGTTTCATCCAACCTTCAAAGGAACCTTTGTTTTTGTATGTTTTTATATTCTGAAAAATCGTAATGAATGCATCGTGCAGGTTATCCTCTGCATCAGCCTCATTTCTGCAGTATTTTAATGAGGTAAAAAACAGGGTGTCTTTGTACTTCTGGAACAGCTCGTTTTGAGCTGTCCGGTCGTTTTTTATACACTTCTTTATTAATTCTTCTATTTTCAATTATATCTCCTGAATTTTTAAAATGATCTAATAGGTCTCACCCGATTGCCACTTACTTTTGAAGAGGTAATTTTTCGGGTATCAAAAATTGGAGTAATGCTGAAATCCCAAACAAAATTATTTAAGTAACACGCGTGACCATTAGAACCCGAACATCCATCGTGTCCCTCAGTGGAACTGGTATAAACCCAAAATTCCTCATTGGCAAAACCGCCTATTTTATCTTTATGCTCATAAACAAGACCGAGTTCATCAATAGAAGGTAAAAACCAATCATCATATCCATTTTGAATAAGGTCTGTACATAATTTTGCGGCATACACTTCTTCATCACAAAAATCGACAATTGATTGGGAATTGGTTTCACCGGTTCCTATTATGTGGCCCTGTGCAATTGGCGTTGCATTTGCCGAACAACCCCATTCTGCTTCGCCTAAATCATTTTGGAGTGCAATAAGCCCGTGCTCTCCCGTGTCATCAAGATAAAAAATGATTCCTCCTTGATATTCCTGGCCTATTTCCAATAATAAATTTTCTTCGGGAGGAGTGTCGTCATTCTTGCTGCAAGCGGTAAATATTATTGCTACAATTAATAATTGAGCGAAAATTTTTAGTTGATGTTTTTTCATAGTTTCTTTTTAAAATGAACAATTAATGGCTTTTAAAATTATTGGTAACGTAGCGACAATCAAACCAGTATTTACATCATCAAATCTAATATAAATAATTTGGGGGTTTATGCTGTTTTCGTATTGCAAGTTTGTAATCGGGTTTGTGCCAGCGAGCATATCTTCATAGGTTTCGTAATAACTTGTAACTACTGTTTCTGGGTTATTTATTCCTGAAAGCGGAAAGAAACATTCAAAATAACTTTCCAAATCAAAAATTGCACGGTGTGAACCAGGCTCGATTTCACATTCCTCAAAAAGAAATTTTTTGCAGGGTTCGTGGCATTCCTTGGTTAATAGGAAAAGATCTGTAACGTTTTCTATTTCCATTTCGGTTTCAGTGAAGCTTATTACTTTCCAATCAAAATTCCAATCGTCGCTTACATTTTCATCCCCGAGAATAAAAATATTCAAGTGCAATTCGTTTTCAATAAAATAGGTAACCCAAGTTCCACCAAAGGAATCTTCATTGAAATAAAGCCCAGCATTGCCCAAATTAGTTACTTCAAAATAAGAGTCATCATATTGAGTATTTGGGCCCTCCAAATGTTTTACTTTCCAAATACAGGAAGTTTCCGTGAGAATGTTGTTGCAGGTCGTGATTGTGTCTGCCTCCAAACATTTGTCTATGGCTTCTTTCAGTTCTTCATTATTGTTTATTATGTAGGATTCTCCATTTTCTAAAACGCTAGTTATTGGATAACTCAGGCTGATGGATTTTCCTTCTTCCAAAATGCCCAAAAACTCACTGAATTCAATATCGCTTTTTACAAGTTGGTATCCGATGATTTCCATTTCTTCATCATAAATCACTAATGTGAAAGGATAATTGAAATCGATACATGTAATTTCATTTTCAAAATCCTTTCCAGCAGCTTTTAGAACAAGATTGTAAAGTTCAGAATTCACCTGAATTATTTTTGAAGAATCTACCTTGGCAATCGGCTCGTCTTGGCAGGAAGTGAAAAATGTGAACAGAAGGATTAGCGATAAATAACAAATATTTTTCATAAAAGTTTCATTGCGTTGTTACCTTATAGTCTGAAACTTTTTAAAAGGTTGCGTGGTGGAAATAAAAAAGCCCCCATTTCTGAAGGCTTTTTTTATTTACTGAAAAGAAATTAATCTCTCTTTCTATCTCTATCACGACTATTGCGGTCATCACGGCCACGGTTGTCGCGTCCACGATTATCTCTGTCTCTTGAGCCGCTTCTGCTGTCGTCGCGTGGTGGGCGCTCTTTATAACCTTCCGGTTTTTCCAAAAGCGCTTTACGCGAAACTTTTTCCTTACGTGTTTTTGGGTCAGTACCCATAAACTTCACCATAAAAACATCACCCATATTTACAACATCGGTTACGTTTTCTGTGCGTTCCCAAGCAAGTTCGCTAACGTGAAGCAATGTTTCATTACCTGGAGCATCCATATATTCCACAACTGCACCAAAGTCAAGCATCTTGATTACTTTCACTTCATACGCATCACCAATAACTGGCTTGAAAGTTAACGAGTCAATTTTTGCAAGTACAGCATCAATTCCCGCTTGGTTTGTTCCAAGAATTTCCACAATACCTTCTTCAGTAATAGGATCTTCGTTTATAACAATCGTAGTTTTTGTGTCTTTTTGAAGTTGTTGGATCACTTTTCCGCCTGGTCCAATCAATGCACCAATAAATTCATTTGGAATTGTAACGGTAATCATTTTTGGAGCGTGTGGTTTCACATCTGCATTTGGAGTTGCAATAGTCTCGATTAATTTACCAAGAATGTGCAAACGGCCAGCTGAAGCTTGCTTCAAAGCATTCACTAAAATTTCATAAGAAAGACCTTTTACTTTAATATCCATTTGGCAAGCGGTGATTCCATCAGCCGTACCAGTTACTTTAAAGTCCATATCGCCCAAGTGATCTTCATCACCTAAAATATCAGAAAGTACTGCGTATTTTCCAGTTTCGCCATCAGATATTAATCCCATTGCAATTCCAGAAACTGGTTTTATCAATTGAACCCCAGCATCCATTAACGCCATTGTTCCTGAGCAAACTGTTGCCATAGAAGAAGAACCGTTAGATTCCAAAACTTCTGCAACAACACGTACTGTATAAGGACAATCTTTTGGGATCATTCCTTTTAAAGCTCTTTGCGCCAAGTTTCCGTGTCCAACTTCTCTACGTGAAGTTCCGCGAATTGGGCGGGCCTCACCAGTTGAGAAAGGAGGGAAGTTGTAGTGAAGGTAAAAAGTTTCCTCACCTTCAAAAGATGGCATATCAATTTGATTTGCTTCGCGTGAAGTTCCCAAAGTAACAGTTGCCAAAGCTTGAGTTTCCCCACGTGTAAAAATTGCAGAACCGTGTACAGAAGGCAAATAATCAACCTCGCACCAAATTGGGCGAATCTCATCAGTTTTTCTTCCATCCAAACGCAAACCTTCGTTTAAGGTAAGGTCTCGAACGGCAGCTTTTTCAGCTTTGTAATAATATTTTGAAACTAAATCGCCAAAATCAGCCATTTCTTCTTCAGAAAAAGAGGCTTTTATTTCTTCTTTTATTTCTGAGAAAGAAGCAGTTCTTTCGTGTTTAGCAGATCCAGCTTTTGCAACAGCATATACTTTATCATACGCCATTGTGTGAATTTTTTTCTTCAAATCTTCTTCTTCGCGCTCTGAATCATATTCACGGACTTCTTTTTTGCCAAAAGCTTCAGCTAATCTAATTTGCGCCTCACATTGTTTCTTGATGTGTTCGTGAGCGAATTTAATGGCTTCAACCATTTCTTCTTCTGAAATTTCTTTCATTTCGCCTTCAACCATCATCACAGAATCCATAGAAGCTCCAATCACCATATCGATGTCTGATTCTTCCAATTGTGCTCTTGAAGGATTAATTACGAATTCGCCATTAATTCTTCCCACACGTGCTTCCGAAATAGCACATTCAAAAGGAAAATCTGAAAGTTGAATAGCCGCAGAAGCCGCCAAACCTGCCATTGCATCTGGCATAACATCATCATCATGACTCATTAATTGAATCATCACTTGTGTTTCAGCATGGTAATCTTTTGGGAAAAGTGGGCGCAAAACGCGATCCACTAAACGCATTGTCAATACTTCACCGTCGCTTGGTCTTGCTTCTCTTTTGAAAAAACCACCCGGATAACGACCCGAAGCTGCAAATTTTTCACGATAATCTACTGTTAAGGGTAGAAAATCAACATCGCTTTGTTTGTAGTTTGAAACTACGGTACAAAGCAGCATACATTTTCCGGACTGTACAACTACAGAACCGTGGGCCTGTTTTGCCAATTTTCCGGTTTCGATGGAAATTTCTCTTCCATCACCAAGGTCTATGACCTCTCTAAATACTTTAGGTATCATTTGTTTTTCATTTATACGCATAAGAAAATGCGCAGTTAATTTTGGTCAAAGCCTGATTTTCAGGCTTAGTGTTGTTATGTTGTTGTGGTTGACCAATGAAAAACCTTAGGGTAGCTTTTCTGTGTTTCCAGATAAAAATCTGAACAATAAAAATAACAATAAAAAAATAAAAAGGGCTCGTAAGAGCCCTTTAAAATATTACTTACGTAATCCTAATTCTTTAACGATTGCACGGTAACGAAGTACATCTTTCTTGGTTAAATAATCCAAAAGAGCTCTTCTTTTTCCTACCAACATAACCAAAGAACGTTCTGTATTGTAGTCCTTGTGATTTGCTTTAAGGTGTTTTGTTAAATGCTCGATTCTATAGGTGAATAAAGCAATCTGTCCTTCAGCTGAACCAGTATCAGTCTTAGACTTTCCGTGTTTTGTAAAAATTTTTTCTTTTTCTTCTTGTGATAAATACATGCCAATATTGTTAAAATGATTTTTATGTACTGACTACCATTTTGATAATCAAGGGCGCAAAAATACAAAATCGAATTTGAAATTGAAGTATTTTAAATAAAATAAATTCAAAATGTATTTATTTCATCTTTTTAACGTTCTAATTGTCTAAACCCCTAAACCTCAAATTTATGAAAATCATCCCTTTTAGATTAATTGGTACATTTTTTATGACGGCTATCTTTTTATTTACAAGTTGTAATAAGGAAGAGGATAATTCTTCTGATGAAGTTAATTTTACCTCTGAAAACTCTACAAATTCAGCAAAGATGGACAATATTACTGAAGGAACCTTCAATATTATGGAGCAGGCTTTTGTGGAAAACGAAACTGAAGGCAAGGGCGTAACTCAATTTTCATTATTTCCAGCCTGTACCGAAATCACGGTCGGATTTCAGGGAAATGTATTTACAATCCTTTTGGATTTTGGCGATTCCTGCACGCTGAATAATGGAAACATTGTTTCTGGAAGTATTCTTTTGGAATATGGACCTTTAGTGAGTGGTACATATACAGTCAACTACACTTTCCAAGATTTTATTTTTAACGGGAATGCTGTAAGTGGTGGCGGAACTATTTTGTATGAAATTGCAAATCAAAATGGTAATCCACAATCTACAGTTAACGAAAGTATTACCGTGAGTTTCCCAAACAATTCAGTAACAGGAACTCGAAACGGAACACGTGTTTCAGAATGGGTTGAAGGCGTTGGCTCTGGAACTTGGCTTGATAATGTATATCACGTAACTGGAAATTGGGAAACCAAATTTACCAATGGTTTTGAAAAGAGTGGCGAGGTGACCGAAACGCTGGTTTTTAAAACAGCTTGTCAGTGGGTTGTTGCAGGAAGACTTGAAGTTTCACAGGACGGTGTAACCGCATCTATAGATTTTGGCGATGGTGAATGTGACAATCAAGCCATATTTATTTACAATGGAGAGGAATATCCGTTCACAATGAATTGATTTAAGAAACTTTAAATAAAAAAAAGCTGCTCTAAATGAGCAGCTTTTTTTTATGCGGTTTTTTCGCGAAGTGGTCTGTTCATGACCAAATCTAAATAGAGATTTATTTTTCTTTTTAGATCTCGTCGGTGTGTTATAAAATCAAGGAAACCGTGTTCTAAAACAAATTCAGCGGTTTGGAAACCTTCTGGAAGTTCTTTTCCTGTGGTATCACGAACTACGCGTGGTCCTGCGAAACCTATTAAAGCTCCCGGTTCACTTATATTGATATCACCAAGCATAGCAAAAGAAGCAGTAGTTCCTCCTGTAGTTGGGTCTGTGCATAACGAAATATAGGGTATTCCAGCGTCGCTCAACTGAGCTAATTTCACACTCGTTTTTGCAAGTTGCATCAATGATAGCGCAGCTTCCATCATTCTGGCTCCACCACTTTTTGAAATTATAAGAAGCGGAATTTTCTTTTTAAGAGAATAATCTGCGGCACGAGCTATTTTTTCACCAACAACACTTCCCATAGAGCCTCCAATAAAGCTGAAATCCATACAGGCAATTACCAAATCAGCACCCATAGATTTTCCAACGGCGCAGCGCACGGCATCTTTAAGGCCAGTTTTGTCCTGTGCCTCCTTAAGACGATCAGTATATTTCTTTTTGTCTTCAAAGTTCAAGGAATCTTTGGAGGTCAAATTTTTATCGAGTTCTTTAAATTTGTTGTCATCAAAAAGAATTTCAAAATATTCTTTGCTGCCTATTCTAACATGGTAGCCATCTTCTGGACTAACATAAAAATTCCTTTCTAGTTCATCACTATCCACAATTTTTCCTGTGGGAGATTTATACCATAAACCTTTTGGGACGTCTTTTTTATCTTCGGTTGGGGTTTGAATTCCCTTTTTTGTTCTTTTAAACCAAGGCATAAACTATTGTTTATTAAATATTATTATTTTTTATTCAAAGTTTACAACGTGTTCACGTTGTTCAAATCTTTAAAAGCCTGTTCAAGTCTTTTTTTGAAAGTTATTTCGCCATCACGAAGCCATTTTCTTGGGTCGTAATATTTTTTATTCGGAACGTCATCGCCTTCAGGGTTTCCAATTTGGGTTTTTAAATACTCCAAATTGTTCACCATATAATCGCGAACACCTTCTGTAAAGGCAAATTGCATGTCGGTATCAATATTCATTTTTATAACACCGTAACCAATTGCTTCGCGGATTTCTTCTAAAGTAGAACCACTTCCACCATGGAATACAAAATCAATTGGATTATGCCCAGTGTTGAATTTTTTCTGAACATATTCCTGTGAATTTTTCAAAATCACTGGGGTCAACTTTACATTCCCAGGTTTGTAAACGCCGTGAACGTTTCCAAAAGCGGCTGCAATTGTGAATTGATCACTTATTTTGGAAAGCTCTTCATATGCAAAAGCAACTTCTTCAGGCTGGGTGTATAGTTTTGATGAATCAACATCAGTATTGTCAACACCATCTTCTTCACCACCTGTAATACCCAACTCAATTTCAAGAGTCATTCCTATTTTACTCATACGCTCTAAATAGCGTTTGCAGATTTCAATATTTTCTTCAATAGGCTCTTCAGAAAGATCTATCATATGTGAACTGTAAAGTGGTTTTCCAGTTTCTTTGTAGAATATTTCACCAGCATCAAGCAAACCATCAATCCATGGAAGTAATTTTTTAGCACAATGATCTGTGTGAAGAATAACCGTAGCGCCATAAACTTTTGCAAGCTCGTGTATATGTTTTGCGCCAGCGATACCACCAGCTATTGCAGCTTTTTCGTTTTCGTTTGAAAGACCTTTCCCTGCATTGAAATGTGCTCCACCATTGGAGAACTGGATAATTACTGGTGCATTTAATGTTGCGGCAGTTTCCATAACAGCATTTACACTGTCCGAGCCAACCACATTAACGGCTGGCATAGCAAAACCTTTCTCTTTTGCGTATTGATGTATTCTTTGAATTTCCTTTCCCGAAGCAACGCCGGGTTTAATTCCATGACTCATAATCAAATGTGTTTAGCAAGCAAAAATAACAAATTTATATGGTTTAGAAGGGATAGTTTATACCGATGTTGTAAACGGCTTTGGTAAAATTATAGTCTTTAAACCAACGTTCTCCCACTGGTCTTCCTGGGTTATGGGTTTTAAAACCAACATCAAAGCGCAATACAAAAAATCCAAAATCATAACGAAGCCCAAACCCTGATGCAACTGCTATTTCTTTTAAATCCTGAATGCCATCAAACTTAGATGCTGGATTACTAATATCATCCAAAACGTTCCAAATGTTACCAGCATCTACAAAGAAAGCTCCTTTTACATCGCCTAAAATACCAAATCGATATTCAGCATTAAATGCAAGTTTGAAGTTTGCATCGTTAAAATCAAGAATGCTTCCACTACTACCAGGACCAAGATCATAGGCTCTCCAACCACGATTGTCATTGGCTCCACCTGCAAAATAACTACGAGTGAAAGGAATACTATTACTGTTTCCATAAGGAATAGCAATACCTCCAAAAGCACGGACAGCCACAATATTATTGCTATTTATATCCCAATGTTTTATATATTCTGCTTCTACTTTTCCGTATTGCGAATAAACAACGCCCAGGGTTTTGTAATTTCCAGCATCATTTTTTTTAATTCCTGCAAGACTTGAAATCCCAGAAAGAAGACTTCCTGCCGATTCAAGTTTTAAGCGTATGCGCGAAAAATTATTGTCATTAATGTTTTCCCGAGTATCTCGGGTTAACGATACATTGGAAGCGAAAATCAAGTTGTTTTCACTAAGGCGTAATTGGCGTTCATAGATGCTTAAAACTTCTTGGTAGTTGTCATCACTGCTGGTTATATTTTGATCTAGTACGTCAGATATAAACTGTCCTGTTTCATCCGGAATTTCTAAAGTGGGGTTAGGATCTGGATTGCTAAAATCATAATTCAAATCCTGAGCTATTTCATTTAACCGATTATAAGAGCTTTTATAAACATTGAAATAATTCTCCGTGTTCAGGTTTCGAACATATTGAAGATTCATTAAATCTACCTGATAAGTTAGTATTTTTGACGGTTTCCATCTATAATTATAAATTGCATTAATAGATTGTCTGTCTAAACCAATGTTGTTTTGTAAACTTGCGCCCAAACTAACAGTCGTTGATGGCGACATATATTTTGGGATTAGTTTTTCAGTATTTAAGGGAAAAATAATTCTTGGAAATGTCAATTTTACATCGCCCCCAAATTCTGAAATGTTGAAAAAATTACTTTCGCTATCCGCAGCATCTTTGGAAGAACCTAGACTACCGCGACCTGAAATTTCAAGAATTTCCGCTCCGCGAAAAATATTTCTAAAAATCATATTTCCGCTAAAACTAATTCCAAATTGCTGAATAGTGGAAGTGTAAGCGTCAAAATCTACACCCAGTGTAAAGCGATCGCGTGGGCTTAGCAAAATGGTAGAATTCAGTAAGGTTTCTGTAGAATCTTTTTCCACTTCGGCATAACTTATATTCGGATATTTAAAAATGCGCAGATCGCTTATCTGGTTGTAGGTAAGGGTTCTGTCAATATCCTTATAAATTTTATTTGGCGTAATTGAAATAGCGTCCGTAATAGCTTTTGGGCGAAAACGCATCTTGCCATAACTGAAAAGTTTATATCCATTATAACTTATAGAATCCTGAAATTTTTTATCCTTGTTTTCGTATGAAAAATCAGTAATAATATGAACTTCCTTAATACTGTGAACTTTAAAGGGAACGGTATATGTACTGTCGTCCACCGTAACTTTTCTATTTGGAATTATGTAGGTAATATTAGCTTTATGCTCTGTATTTACAGTATCTGCCTCAAAGCCTACATATTCCTGATCAAAATAATATAACCCAGAATTTCTAAGTTGAATAGTAAGTCGGTCGCGTTCGTTTACGAAATCATTTGCGGCATATTGTTTTCCAGGAACAATGAATGCACTGCCTTTAGTAGCCTGAAAAAGTGAATCTACAACAGGCGAACTAATTTTTTCAATAATGGAATCCCCCACAAAATAAGGCTGGTGTCTTTTTACGGAATACGTAATTGATGCTCTTTTTTCCTTCTTTTCATTTGGGATAATTTTATAATCCACTTCATCGTTAAAATACCCAAAGCTAGCATACCAACGTTTTAATCTATCTAATGATTTTTCAATTTTTTTATCATCAATTATCACAGGCGCATCGCCAGATTTTTGCAACCATTTGTTAAGACCAACATAGCTACTGTCTATTTGGTCTACTTGCTTTTTTGAAAGAAAACGAATAAGTCTTTCCTCTCTTTTAGGGTTTTTGTGTAGCCATTTGTAATAAGTAGAATCTGGTTGCGGATCCGCAAGATTGTATAGGTGCAATCCAAAAGGGATGCCTACCAATGGGATGGAAGGGTTTGGTTTTTGCGACAATTGGCTGAACACTCCAGCATCGTTAATTTTTACACTATCAACCATAATAGTGTTTTCTGTCAGCAAATATTTTCCATCCGGCACACGTTTTACAGCATCACAGGAAAAAAACAAACTGATTAATACTATAAATAGTGATATTTTTGTGAGGTCGCGCTTCAAGAGTGTGTGTTTATTCAAATTCAAAAATACTATATTTTGGTCAGCAAAAGTCAAACAAAATTGATAACGAGTCTTCAGCAAAAAAAGTACCGCGACCAAACAGGTCTTTTTGTGGGCGAAGGGCCAAAAGTTATTGGGGAATTACAGAACGAAGGATTAAAACTTAAATCGCTTTTTACAACAAATGCTTCGCAAATTACTGCAGAAAATCATTTTCAGGTAAGCGAAACCGAACTTAAAAAAATGAGTTTTCTAAAAACGGCGAACACTTCTTTGGCGGTTTTTGAAATTCCTAAGACAAAACCTTTGGAAGATTTCGGGTTGATCGTCGCTTTGGATGCCATCCGCGACCCGGGCAACTTTGGCACAATTATCCGTTTGTGTGATTGGTTTGGGGTTAAACAATTGCTTTGTTCAGAAGATACGGTAGATTGCTACAACCCGAAAGTAGTGCAGGCAACAATGGGTTCTTTGGCGCGGGTGGAAATTCACTATCTATCACTTTTGGAATATTTCGAAACAACTAAATTGCCTATTTATGGAGGGTTTATGGATGGGAAAAGTGTTTATTCAGAAGAACTTCCCAAAGACGGGATACTTGTAATGGGGAACGAAGCAAATGGAATTTCAGAAGCAATTATTCAGAAAATTACACACAAAATAAACATTCCCCGTTTCGGCACGAGCCAAAAAACCGAAAGCTTAAATGTGGCAACGGCAACGGCAATTCTTTTAAGTGAATTTAGGAGATTTACTGAAAAGTAAGGTTTATAAAAATACCTCGAGACGATAATTTTTCAATATTACCTGTCCAAGGACTATTGGGGTCGTCATCGCGAACCAACTCATCATTCATGGCAAAAACTCCACGAATGGAAGGCGTAAATTTGAAATAATAGAGGTAAAAATCGATTCCAAAACCAAGTTCATAATAATTGGTGCTTTTTGTCATACGGAATTTTCCCTGTTCATTATCTTCAGGGTTTTTTTCGTTGCTGGAAAGATTTAATGAGGTGCTAACACCAGCAATTACAAAAGGTTTTATGTTGTTCAAACGTTTGGTTGAAATTTTCAGCAATAAAGGCACGTGAATGTATGTAGATTTCACTTCACGTAAATAATCATTGGGCTCTGTAAATCCTGGGAATGTTAAGTTTCGTTGTGTAAAATATAATCCCGGTTCCAAACGTAAATTTAAATATTGAGTGATACGCATATCGCCAACTAGCCCAACATTGAAACCTGTAGAGCGTTCCACTTGGATGTCCGTATTGTTGTCAGCATATTGTTCGTTGTAGTCAATTTTGAAATCATAACTATTAAAGCCCAAATAGTAACCCCAAGAAAAACGTTTTTTATCAAAATTTTCCAAATTTGCAATACGTTCCTTATTGAAAAACCCTTGTGCCTGTGCACTATTTGCAATAAATAAAACGGCCAATACAAAAAATAGCTTCTTCATAAATTATTTTGTAGCATTATAGATGGTTGCCACACCAAAAGTTTGCGGTTTATTTTTCACTTCTTTAAACCCGATTTTGCGCAAAATATTGTTGAGTTTTTCACCGTGGGGAAAAACTGAGGCACTTTCACTTAAGTATTTGTAAGCAACTTTATCTTTAGAAAACACCTTGCCCACAAGTGGTAAAATAGTTTTTGAATAAAAATGGTACCCTTGTTTGAATGGAAATTTTGCAGGTACCGAGGTTTCCAAAACCACAAAAATGCCGTCTTTTTTTAGCACGCGAAGAATTTCAGAAAGTCCTTTTTCAAGATTTTCAAAATTGCGAATGCCGAAAGAAACGGTAATGGCGTCAAAAGTGTTGTTTTCAAAAGGCAGCGCTTCCGAATCTGCTTGTACAAATTCAATTTTTTCTGAAATCTTTTTTCCAGAAACTTTTTTACGGGCAACAGAAAGCATTCCTTCTGAAATGTCTAGCCCCACAATTTTTTCTGCAGAAGTATTTTCGGCAAACTGAATAGCAAGATCACCCGTTCCAGTAGCGATGTCAAGAATAATTTTTGGATTTTTTTCAGCGACCATTTTAATGACTTTTTTTCGCCATTTAATGTCGGAGCCCAATGAAATTATTCTGTTAAGGCCATCATAGTTTTCAGAAATAGTGTCGAACATCTGTTCAACCTGTTTCTTTTTTCCTTCCGAAGAATCTTTATAAGGTATTATTTTCTTTTCCATAAAATTTCGATTGCAAAACTACATATTTTTTAAGAGGTGTTATCAACTTTATGAAAGTTTCAAATTTCAGTAAAGAATTGATCGTAAAACGCTATTTTTTATGGAATGCCTTTTATTTATATATATTTGTCACTATTCATCTTTTAAATGGATTTTAAAGGAAATTATTTCTAAAAAATACATTTTAAATAATTAATTAAAATCTCAATGAAGATTATAATTGCCGGTGCTGGTGAAGTAGGATTTCACCTTGCTAAATTGCTTTCTTTTGAATCGCAGGACATCACATTAATTGATACCAACCGCGATGCTTTAGCAAATGCAGATACTCATTTAGACATCCGCGTTGTGCGTGGCGATTCTACTTCTATTTCCGTTTTACAGGATGCTAGAGTAGCAGATACAGATCTTGTTATTGCAGTAACTTCCAGTGAGACTACAAATATTACCGTCTGTGTAATTGCAAAACAGTTAGGCGCCAAAAGAACCATTGCTCGAATTTCAAACACTGAATTTATTGACCGAAAGGATGAAGTTGGTTTTTCAAAATTTGGAATTGATGAACTTATTTCACCAGAATCCTTGGCTTCAAACGAAATTGAACTACTGCTCGGGCAAAGTGCTTTTAACGAAAACTATGAGTTTGAGAATGGAGCATTGAATATGATTGGCCTCAACCTTTCCCGCACATCTGCTTTTGTTGGCAAATCTGTAAAGGAAATGGCCAAAGTTTATCCAGAGTTACATTTTGTTCCTATTGCATTGCAACGTTTTGGAACGCAGTACACAATTATTCCCCGCGGAGATACCCAATTTAAGGAAGGTGATCAGGTTTATTTTACGACTGTGGATAAAGGAGACGACCAAATTTTCAGACTTTCGGGCAAAAGTAAGCAGGAAATAAAAAACGTTATGATTCTTGGCGGAAGTAAAATAGGTTACAAAACTGCTAAAGATTTATGCAAAAGCAAATTCAACGTTAAGCTTATTGAAAGCAGCAAAGACAAAGCTTTTGAAATTGCCGATGATATTCCAGGTTGTCTTGTAATTAATGGTGATGGTAGAAACGTGGATTTGTTATCTGAAGAATCCATTGAGGATATGGACGCATTTATCGCTGTAACAGGAAATAGCGAAACCAATATTATGTCCTGTTTAGTAGCAAAATCAAAGGGAGTAAAAAAAGCAATTGCTTTGGTGGAAAATATGGATTATTTTCAGCTTTCACACTCCATTGGAATTGATACCCTTATCAATAAAAAACTTTTGGCCGCTAACAATATCTTCCGTTACGTCCGAAGGGGGGAAGTTGTTGCTATGACCAAACTGAATAATATGAACGCAGAGCTTTTGGAATTTGTAGTTTCCTCACATTCCAAAGTATGCAATAAAAAAATAAAAGATCTTGATTTTCCTGTTTCTGCAATAATAGGTGGTGTGGTTAGAAATGGTGAAGGAATAATTGCTCTTGGAGATTTCGAAATTAGAAATGGTGATAGGGTAGTGGTTTGCTGCCTTCCGCAATCTATCGGAAAAGTTGAAAAACTCTTCATATAATGAATTCACTAACCAAACTTAATTATAAAATCATTTTACATTTAATGGGCCTTTTACTTATGGTAAACGGTGGCTTTATGTTGCTTTCGTCTATAGTGAGCTGGTATTACGAAGACGGCGTACTGAAAGAAATGTTAATGGCTGGTACAGTGGCTTTGGGGGTTGGCGCGATTATTATGCTATTAACCAAAAAGCATAGGAAGGAAATCCAAAAAAGGGAAGGCTATATTATTGTTACGTTTGGTTGGATATTTATGGCGCTAATTGGAACATTACCTTATATTTTCACTAACGCTATTCCAAGTTTTACCGATGCTTTTTTTGAAACTATGAGTGGTTATACCACAACCGGAGCTTCCATTTTAACTGATATTGAAGCTGTTCCGAGAGGGGTTCTTTTTTGGCGAAGTATAACCCACTGGATTGGTGGGATGGGAATTATTGTTTTGGCAATTGCAATTTTGCCATTACTAGGAATTGGCGGTATGCAGCTTTTTGCAGCTGAAGCTCCAGGTCCAGGTGGAGATAAATTGCATCCACGAATTACGGATACCGCAAAAAGATTGTGGTTAATATATGTTGGCTACACATTGGCCGAAACTGTTTTACTGAAATTGGCAGGAATGAGCTTTTTTGATGCAATCAATCATTCTTTGGCAACGCTCAGCACTGGAGGCTTTTCAACCAAAAATGCCAGTGTTGCTTATTGGAATGATAACCCAATGGTACAATACATAATCATAGTATTTATGTTTTTGGCGGGAAGCAATTTTGTGTTGAGTTACTTTGCTTTCAAACGTAAATTTCAAAAAATATTTCAAGACGAAGAGTTTAGATTATATACAGTTTTTGTGATTGGGCTTTCTGTTGTTGGAGCATTGTTAATTTATTTTGAGGCAGATGTTACCCTTTCAAGCATTGCACACCCAATGGTTTGGGGGCCGTTTGAAAGTGCTGTTCGTCATTCACTGTTTCAAGTACTCACAATTATTACCACTACAGGATTTGTGAGTGCAGATTATACACTGTGGACGCCATTTTTAACAATTTTCTTTTTTGGAATGATGTTTTTGGGAGGTTGTGCAGGTTCCACAGCGGGGGGGATTAAAGTGATGCGTCACTTAATTATGATTAAAAATGGAGTACTCGAATTTAAAAGAACCCTACACCCGCACGCTATTCTGCCAGTCCGTTATAATAGAAAAGCAGTGCCGCAACCTATTGTTTTCAACATTCTAGGTTTCTTTATTCTTTATATGCTTTCTTTCATTGTGGGTACTTTAGTCTTTTCTTGGATGGGCTTAGACTTTAAAACAGCTCTTGGTGGGGCGGCGTCAACCTTGGGTAACATTGGCCCGGCGTTGGGTGATCTCGGTCCTGTTAATAGTTATGCATATTTGCCCGATGCCGCAAAATGGTGGTCTAGTTTCTTAATGCTTATTGGTAGATTGGAATTGTTTACAGTGCTCATCCTATTGACTCCTTTTTTCTGGAGGAATAGATAATTAAGGGTTCGGCCCTTCGACTGCGCTCAGGGTGACAGTAATAGAATTTATTTTTTTCCTGAAATTACTTTCACTTGTTGAGTCAACATTTTTGCCTTTTCAGTTACTTCTGAGATATTTCCTTCCAGATTGTCATGGGTTAAAACAACACCCATCCTTCTATAGGGTCGCGAAGTAGGTTTTCCAAAGATTCTGAAATCTGTTTTTGGCGAAGCAGCTACTTTTTCTAAACCTTCAAAAGTTGGGCTTTCTGAATTTTCAGATGCTAAAATAACGGCACTGGCGCCTATACGTTCCTGCGTTATCTCTGAAATTGGAAGTCCGAGTACTGCACGAAGATGTAATTCAAATTCATTAAAATTTTGTGTATTTGCAAGTGTGACCATTCCTGTATCGTGCGGTCGTGGGGAAAGTTCCGAAAAGTAAACACCGTCATCGGCCACAAAAAATTCAACACCCCAGATTCCACAGCCGGTTAGGGCGGTTGTTACTTTTTCGGCCATTTGTTGTGCTTCTATTAAAACATCATTTTCCATAGGTGCCGGCTGCCAGCTTTCCATATAATCTCCGCGTTCTTGTCTGTGCCCAATTGGTGGGCAAAATAATGTTTTGCCGTTGCGTTGGGTTACAGTTAAAAGTGTTATTTCATAATTGAAATTCACGAAGGTTTCCACAATCACTTCGGCTACATCGCCTCTAGAACCATCTTGCGAATATTTCCAGGCCTTTTCAATATCGGCTTCGCTTTTAATTGTGCTTTGGCCTTTTCCGCTGGATGACATTAATGGTTTAACAACGCACGGCATTCCTATTTCTACAACCGCTTGTTTAAGACTTTCCGCTGAGGTTGCATAACGATATGAGGCTGTTTTTAAGCCTAGTTCTTTTGAGGCAAGATCACGAATGGCTTTACGGTTCATTGTAAAATTTGCAGCTTTTGCAGAAGGTATTACCGTGTAGCCTTGTTTTTCATATTCGTAAAAACGTTCGGTGCGGATGGCTTCAATTTCGGGAACTATATAATCTGGTTTGTATTTTTCTACGAGTGCGTCCAAAGCATTCCCATCAAGCATATTTATCACTTCAGAAAAATCTGCGAGTTGTGCTGCCGGGGCATTTTTATAACTATCAACGGCGATAACCGTTTGCCCAATTCGCTTTGCTGCAATGGTGAATTCTTTTCCAAGTTCGCCGCTTCCCAATAATAAAATTTTTGCCATGCTATGATTTTTTGTAAAAATACGTGAATAGATTTAATGAAAAAACCCAAAGCACAATTTGTACTTTGGGTTTTTCTAAATTAAAGAATTGAAGGTTTATTTAACGATAATTCGTTTAACCCTTCCGTTGTCTTTATTTCCCACACGAACCAAATAAACACCTTGGGCCACATAGCTCATGTCCAATTTGTAGTTGTATCCGTTTCCGTTGTTTTCTAGTTTCTTGAACAATAACCTTTGTCCTAATGTATTATAAACCGAAAGGTTCATGGCACCAGAATAGTTTGAGGTTTTTAAGCTAACATCGAAATTGTTATTTTCCAAAGTTAAAACAGTCAAACCATTTTCGTCAAAGATATTGTCTTGAACTCCAAGAATTCCTATCTGTGCAGTATAGTCTTCGGTTTCTCCGAAGCTTGTTTCTTCACACGCATCATCAGGTACTGGGCCGTCCCAGTTTGTCTTCGCACGCATTAAGTGTTGCCCTAAAGTTGCTCCAGCTGGAATCACTAAGTCTGTTGTAATAGTATATGTACCAGCTCCTTGTCCTGCTGCAATTACAATGTTATTCACTACAGTTTCGTTATTAGTGAAAACAAAATCGTCATTAAAATCTATCCAAACACGAACAAATTGATCTCCATATCCAGTAGTTACAGTTAAGTCATTAGTAGAATCTGCCTCCATAATAGCTATCTGGTCTGTGAAGTCTCCATAACCTTCGCAGCCAGATGGATTGTTTATATCTGTTACACTGAATAATTGAAAACCATCTCCAAAAGAACAATCGCCAACAGGTTGACAGTTCTGCTTAATAATAATCACAGAAGTAGAATCATTTGAGGTGTCGCTATCTCCAGGTAAAGAAGTATAAGCACTTAGGTTATAACTACCCAATGCCGAGAAATCACCAGTTTGTGCAAAAGTATATGACGTAGAGGAATTTGCAGCCAAAGGCCCAGCTACTACTTCGGTAACAATGGTTCCGTCTAAATTATAAGAAACATCAAAATTCGATTTTGGTTCACCTCCAAAGTTATTTACAGTTACAATAATATTTTCAGCTCCCGTAAGATCTGTGCTTGAAACAGGCGCGGTAATAGCACTAACACCTATATCATTAGGCTGTAGATAGGTAACAGACTTTGTGCGGCCATCATTAGTTGTGTCTTCATCACCAACATAATTAGTTTCTGAAGTGATGTTGTATGTTTGCCCTATTGTGCCCATGTTGGCCGTTGCGGTAAAAGTATATTGTGCAGTTGCAGCAGAAGCAATGGTACCTGTGAAAGTCTCTGAAATAACTGCCCCACTTCCCACTTGAAAAGTTACAGGAATGTTTGAGGCACTGTTCTGACCATAGTTAAAAATGGTTACCGTAACGGTTTCACTATTTGAAAGTGTTCCTGTTACTGGTGAATCAATACTAACTACTCCCACATCATTTGTGAAGTTTGGAGCTATTTGGAAAACACCAACCACATCTTTTCGTCCGCTATTCATATATTCGTCAATAAACCAGAATTCTTTGTCGTTAGAAGGGTCTATGTCTATTTTACTGTAATCACCATAACGTGTACCAGGAATATTTGCGTTTCCTGCGGCAATTAATTCTTCTGCAATGGTCATAGTATTCAATGGGTCATTTGCAAAACGACCGGTATAGTATGAACTAACTCTTTTGGTTGTTGGGTCTGGAGTGGTTGGTCCAGCCATTGAGGTATAACCCATACCAATATTTCCTTGAACGTCCATCATCATACTTGCATGCCAAGCGTGTTTTCCATCAGGAGCAGTATACGTTCCTTCTTGGAAGATTGTCCAAGGCTGTCCATCAGCAGTCTGACGAAGCTCAAACCAACGTACTCCGGCAAGTTCACCACTGGTAGCATCGGTATCAACAACAAAATTGAAAACTGCGGAATTATGATCTCCAAATTTTCTGAATTGTGCTTGGTTCATTATGGTTGCCTGTAACGCATCTATAGATGTGCCACCGCCGGGTTGGGTTAAATTTACAAAGCTACCACCATCAAAAACAGAAATAAAAGGAGTAGTTATTAATTCTGTAGGTGCAGAAATAGTAGAACTTCCTGGAGTGACCCAATTCACATCAACTGTCCAAAGTTTTACGTGATCTTGAGAAACACCAGACCAAGCATCATCTTGTAAATAAATAATTGGTAATCCACCAGGAGCTGGTAGGTTATCATTGGTAACATTCAAAGCTTGTGGGCTGTAAAAACCACTTGTTACAATTCCTGGAAGTGGGAAACCAATAATCTGTGCTGAGGGGTCGCCAGCAAGCATTTTGGTTCTTTCCATTGCATATATTTTATTTGTAGAACCGGTATTATCTGTCATGTAATAACCATCACTCCAAACGGAAAGTTTTTGATAGTCATTTATTTGAGGAATAGTGTATACATACCAGCCGTCATTAACAGGATCTGGTCCGTCAGAAACAGCAATCTGTGCGCCAGACCCTAAAAAGGTCATTACAAATCTATCAGCAGCGTTATCATAAGAAATGGTAAGATCGCAACAGCCTCCATTTGGAAAAATGGTTGGATTTGGACTTACTTGCCCTGTTAAAGGATTTCCGCTTTTGTCAAAAATCCTAAAACCCGTGTTGAAAACAACTACAGCGTGATTAGGTCCTACACCAATGGATGGATCTGTAGGTTGTGAATTTGACTGAGCAGCATCAAAAACTAGGGAAGGAGCTTTTCCACTTAATAATTGTTCCATTTTGTCTGGATTTCGAACGAAATAATCATCCTCAATTTGCGGGTCTTTTCCAGGAACAATCAAGTTTTTGGAAGCTCTTCCGTCCTGCATTACTGCTTCTTTAATTCTTGCAGGAGCCAAATTTGTTTGTGAGGCTATTGAGGGTACATGCACCATAGATTCTACCGTACCAACATAAGTTGCTTTTGTTTTTTCCTGTGCGTGCCCTTGAAAAAAGAACGCGCAGAAAATTAGTAATAGTGTAATTTTAATTTTCATAATAAGGTTTGATTAATATTAATTTCCAAGTGTCTAAAATACAGATTATTTATAGAATGAAAATAGGATTGATTAATTTTAACCAACCCTATTTTCATTTTTAAGGAATTAACTATTTTTAATTTAATGCTTCCTTTATTCGTCGCATTGATTCTTTAATGTCCGATTCTGAAGCTGCATAAGAAATTCGAATGCAATTTGGATCGCCAAATGCTTCGCCTGTAACGGTTGCTACTTTGGCTTCTTCCAATAAATAAATTGAAAAATCTGAAGCGGTATTTATATTTTTTCCACGCAATGTTTTTCCGAAGAAATAAGAAACGTCTGGAAATACATAAAAAGCACCTTCGGGTTTGTTGGTTTTAAAACCTTCAATTTCGGAAAGTAAATTTAGAATCAGCGTTCTTCTTTCTTTGAAAGCGTCCACCATATATTTTATTTTACTAGGTGAATTTTCCAAGGCTGTTATGGTTGCTCTTTGTGCAATACAATTTGCACCACTAGTCACTTGGCCTTGCATTTTGTCGCAAGCGCGGGCTATCCATTCTGGTCCTCCAATGTAACCAATACGCCATCCAGTCATAGAGAAAGCTTTGGAAACACCGTTTACTACAACGGTTCTGTCATACATATCCTCAAACTCTGCCATGGAAGTATGTGCTCCCGTGAAGTTGATGTGTTCATAAATTTCATCACTGATAACAATAATATCTGGATACTTCACCAAAACATCAGCCAGTGCCCGCAATTCTTTTTTGCTATAAACTGAACCACTTGGATTACAAGGTGAACTGTAGATAATCATCTTTGTTTTTGGCGTAATTGCAGCCTCTAATTCAGCAGCAGTTACTTTGAAATCATTTTCAATGGAAGTAGATATTTCCTTTGGAATCCCGCCAGCAACCTTACATTGGTCTGCATAGCTTACCCAATAGGGGGCAGGTAATAAAACTTCATCGCCGTCATCTAAAAGAACCATCGTCAAATTTGCCAAGGATTGTTTTGCACCTGTGGAGACCACGATTTGGGAAGGTTTGTAAGTAAGATTGTTATCCCTTTTGAATTTGGTAATAATTGCTTTTTTCAAATCGCCATAACCATCTACGGGCGTATAGGAATGATAATTATCTTTAATTGCTTGTATAGCAGATTCCTTTACAAATTCAGGAATGGGAAAATCTGGTTCCCCAAGACTCAAACCAATAACGTCAACTCCTTGTTCTTTTAATTCTCTAGTTTTGGCAGCCATTGCCAGAGTGGCCGAGGTTGCCATCTCGTTCACTCGTTTTGAAAGTCTTTGATCCATAATTGTTATACGGGTACGGCAGGTTTAAGTCCCATTTCCTTTAAGTGTCTGAAATGTGCAATAAGGGCCCGACGGGTGGTTTTATATTCTTTATAGGGTAGATTAAATTCTTTTGTAGTGCTTTTTACAATTTTTGAAATATTCTTGTAATGAACATGGCTAATGTTTGGGAAAATATGGTGCTCCACCTGGTGGTTTAAACCTCCTGTATACCAATTCACAATTCTATTGTTCGTTGAAAAATTCACGGTTGTAAACAATTGGTGAATTGCCCACGTATTTTTCATAGTTCCGCTTTCGTGTGGAAGCAATATATCTGTATCCTCAACCACGTGTGCAAGTTGAAAAACTACACTTAAAATAAGGCCTGCAACATAATGCATAATAAAGAAGCCTATTAAAATTTTCCACCAAACAATGTTGAAAAACAAAATAGGTATTAAAATCCAAAGCGCTAAATAAATCATTTTTGTTATTACCAAAATACTCCATTGTGTAAAAGGGTTTGGCAGTTTTCCATAGGAAAGTTTACGAGCCAAATATCGTTTGGTCTGAAAAAAATCTGTAGTTAGCACCCAGTTGAAAGTTAAAAGACCGTAAAAGAAAAGACTGTATAAATGCTGAAATTTGTGAAGCCTATGCCATTTTGAATGCTTTGAAAACCTAAGTATTCTTCCAGCTTCCAAATCTTCGTCATGTCCATGAATATTAGTGTAAGTGTGATGCAGCACATTGTGTTGCACTTGCCAATTATAAACATTTCCGGCAAGAATATACATACTGCTACCCATTACTTTATTTACCCACTTTTTTGAAGAATAGGAACCGTGATTTGCATCGTGCATAACATTCATACCAACGCCAGCCATACCAATACCCATAATAACAGTAAAAATCAATTGCACCCAATCTGGTAAGTCTAACGTAAGCATTAGAAAGTAAGGAGTCAGGTAAAGAGAAAACATAACTACCGTTTTAAGGTGAAGTTTCCAGTTTCCTGTTCGGGCAATTTTATTGTCCTTAAAATATTCGTTAACGCGTGTATTTAGTGTTCTAAAGAATTTTGCACTATCAACTCGCGAGAAATTTAAATTTGTATATGTCAAAATGAATTGTTTAACTGGGGATTTTTATTGTGGAAGCTACAAAAATAATCATCTTTTGTTTAAAAGTAAGTTTCAAAACCATAAATTTATGAAAGATGCTATACTTTTGCCCTTGAAATAAAAATATGGAGTTAGTATTAAAATATTTTCCGCAATTAACTGATATTCAGAAAAGTCAATTTACGAAGTTGCAAGAGCTTTATGAAGACTGGAATTTGAAAATAAACGTGGTTTCACGAAAAGATATAGATGAGCTTTATCTTCGTCATGTAATTCATTCACTTGGAATAGCTAAAATTCAAACTTTTCTTCCAAATTCTAAAATTTTAGATGTGGGTACAGGAGGTGGTTTTCCAGGCATTCCATTAGCTATTTTATTTCCTGAAGTGCATTTTCATCTTGTAGATAGTATAGGGAAAAAAATTAAAGTGGTAGAAGAAGTTGTGGCTGGTTTGGAACTTGAAAACGTGAAAGCAACTAATGACCGCGTAGAAATTATTTCGGGTAAATATGATTTTATTGTAAGCCGTGCGGTAGCCCAAATGGACACATTTGTGCATTGGGTGGATGGAAAGATTGCTAAAAAAAGTCGTCATGATCGAAAAAACGGAATCCTTTATTTGAAAGGTGGGGATTTGTCAGAAGAACTTAAGTATTATCCAAAAGCTACAGTTTTCCCGTTAAATGATTTTTTTGAGGAAGAGTTTTTCGAAACAAAAAGTGTTGTTCATTTGCCAATAAAATTTAAAGGCAAGTAAACAATCATTTATTTGCTTTATTTAATAGAAACCATTGTAATGCAAGAATTGTTTTAGCATCTTTAAATTCCGAAATTTTTGAAATTAATGCCGAAACAGGAATTTTCACCAATTGAATATCTTCGTTTTCAGATTCATTGCCGCCGCCTTTTTTAATTTTATCACTTTTAGAAACTTCGGAATAAAACAAAAATATGTTCTCTGTTGAAGCACCAGGTGAAGTGTAAAAAGTGACTAGCAATTCAGCACTGTCAATTTTATAACCTAATTCTTCCATTACTTCTCTTTTTATGCAATCTTCGGGTTTTTCTTTTTCATCAATCGAGCCGGCTGGAATTTCCAACAGCCAACCATCATTGTTTTTACAAGTAGGATAACGAAATTGATTTGTTAAAAGAATGGTATTAGAATCTTTTTCCCATAAAATTATAGCTACGGAATCTCCTCTTTCAAAGGCAAGTCGATTTGTGGTTAATTGTTTTCCATCAAAAGTATCATAGACTACTTTTGCTTTAGTCATTTTATAATGATCATTGAAAACAGTTTTTTCTTCACTTATGGTATACTTCATTTCAACGAAATTAATAATGAATTTAATATATTAAAAAACCCCCGAACAAGTCGAGGGTTTTAAAATAGTTATGGAAACTATCTTATTTTGAAATTAAGAATCTCTTGGTAGTAACAAGATTGTCCTTAGAAATTTTCATAAAGTAAGTTCCGGTTTGAAGGTTTGCAACATTAATTTGCGCATCCATAGAAATGTTTTCTTGAGAAAGAATCATTTTACCAAGAATGTCATACACTTGAATGTCTGCATTTTCAGCATTTCTTAGATTCAATACAGTGCTAGCAGGGTTTGGATACAAGCTAATATTATCAAGTTGGTTTTGTGTTACACCCAATACACCATTACTTGAAAACTGTGTAGTTTCTCCTGAGCCATAATTACCATTTGTAGAATATATTTCTGTTCCATCACTGTCAGTAAGTGTTATAGCGCCACCACCATCTCCTTCAGTATCAAGAATGGTAAATGAATAACAATCTGCAGGTAGTGAAAAAGTTACATTTATTGTTTGATTGTTACCATAAGGTCCACCAATATAAACAACTTCACCTGCGCTATCTCTAATATTCCATCTGCACTCGTTCCCCCAGTTATCAGTGTGTAATTCCATGTAAACAGTTCCAGTACCCGCAACTGCTTCATCGAAAGAAGCTGTGGCATCATTGTTTCCGTTATTATCATCATTTGGAACACTTACTTCAAGAGAATTTGATCCTTGGAGATTGAAAGAAACTTCAGGCAATTCAATAGTTTCATTGTGAAGTGCAGTAATGTTTCCAGTCCAGTTATAAGTATGTGCATCACCATTAATTGTGTATTCTATAGCCAAAGAAGTAATTGGATCTTGACCTAAATTTTGAATGTTCACTTGAGGAGTAAGCATGTTGTTACAAGTACTTGGAACTTCAACAATATATCTTACAAACGCATCATTGTTGCTTGTAATTCCAGTAAACTCAGGAATAGCTCTACTACCACTAGGGATTTGTTGATGAGTGTTTGATATAAAGGCTACTACTTCCATATCAGCAATTTCAGCTGGAACATTGTTATAAGAAGCAGGAATTGTATAAGTAAAAGTTCGATCTACAAATGTACCTGAGGTTGTAGTATTAATAACTTCACCCCATTGACCCGTAATCATTTCAACAAGTCTGTGCATGTGGTTGTAATTGTTTCCAGCTCCACCACCTGTTTGAGGTCCTGCGGTATTGTTTTGTAATAAAGCAACGTTTAACAAGTTAGTTCCTTCTGGACTATTACTTGTATAATATCCTTCTACGTGAATTGTTATAACGTTTGTTTGAACATCAATTTCTGCTTCCACAGCAACATTTACTGGAGAACCAATTGCTAAAGTTTCGGTAGCTGAAACAGCCCAAAAATTTCTGTACATAGCAGTTCCTCCACTTGTGTTTTCTCTACCTGGAAAAACGTGTCTGTTAATAGTTCCTGCAGGATAACCAGTTAAACCAGTTTGGCCAACGATAGCTGTACCATATGGTGTTCTAAAATCTGGTTCGCCACTGCCAGGGTTAGCATAGCTTCCAACATGGATGTTGATTAATGACACATCATCAGGATGAGCATCTTGTATTGATTTTGCAATCGCGTGGCCTTGAGGGCAAAAAACGCAGTGAATTCCCGTAAATTCTTCAAGAACTACGTTTTGATCTTCTGGGGAAGTTGATACAATTGTTTGGCCATATGTTACAAAGGCGAACAATGCAAAAACTAAGTTTAGGAGTAATTTTTTAAACATGATTTTTTAGTTTTTTTTGTTGTGAAAAAATTAAGTGTAACAGCAAATGTACTTTTTATAATTTATTTTAACAATTTGAAAAGTAATTTTTTTATAATATGTATGTTAAAATATCATATTTGTTGCTACATAATGCATTTTAAGATCTTTCAAATTGAATTTTTAACAACAGATTTTAAATTTTATGGTAGAAAGAGGAAAATTGGAAAGTAATTCTGTAATAAAGACATAAATAATTGTCTTTTTTAACTTGATTTAGTAATTGAAATGTTAATTAACTGTAATAGAATGATTAAAGAAGTGGGGGTTTTTAATTTTTATCTTTACTTTTGTAGAACTTAGTAAATGAACATTAAAATATAAATTAATCCTAAAATTCAAAAAAATGAAACTTAAATTACTTTTTTTAACTTTAATAGGTTCTGTTGCAATCGCAAATGCACAGTACACTGTAACCAATGAAGATGGAGATGTTCTTCAGAATGGCGATGTGTTAGAATATGGAACATATGGTTATGATGTAGGAGCTGACTACGTTTTTTTTGTAACCAATAATAATCCTACAGAAACAATTTATTCAAGACTTGAATTTGTTTCTGCTATAAATGCCGATGGCTCTTTATTAGAAATATGTTATGCTGGACAATGTTATACAGGTATTCCAGTGGGTTTTACTGCTCCAGCAGCACCAGGTGTTTTTCCAATTGGCCCAGGCCAATCAACTCCAGGAGGTGATCACATATTAAATGGAGATCCAGGGGATGGTGTTTATACCATAGATTATATTTGTGCATTCCACCAATACGAAGCAGATGGTGTTACTGAAATAGGAACGCCTTTAACTTTTACTTATCGTTACAACCCTACCTTAGGTGTGAACGAAAACAGTGTTGTTAAATTGAAAATTCAATCAACAGTAATTTCTGATCAATTGGTTTTGAATGTTAATGAGCCAGTAAGTATGTTGGTTTACGATTTAACAGGTCGAGTTGTAAAACAAGGTCGTTTTGCAACAGGTCTTCAAGAAGTCAATATGTCTGATTTGAGTGCTCAAGTTTATATAATTCAATTCAAAAATGAAAATGGTGCTACTCAAACAACTAAAATTGTTGTTCAGTAATCCAAAAAGTTATAGAAAATAAAAAGGGCTCCGAAACATTTCGGAGCCCTTTTTTTATTTATATGAATTGAAATTTTTAAAAAGTAACTACAAGGTTTGCTGTTACACCAGTATTTTCTGGAACATATCTACAAACACCACCCACACATATAAGTCCACCGCGCTGACGTCCGTAGTTTATGGCGAAACGGGCAGGCCCTTTAGTATAACTTCCGCCAAAACTGTAGTAGTGAAGTTCTCCTTCGCCTTCATAATTCCAAGCATCAGCAGCATAAATAGTAAGTGCGGTATTGAAGTTGTACTCTAACACTGCAGCAGCCCAGTTTTTTCTATCTACGTTTTTTCTACTTTTGTCAATCCAAAGATGCTGCAATTCCATACGCAAGGCTTTTCCACCTTCAAATTTGCGTGTTCCTTCAATTACTGCAACTTGAGCTCTAATGTCTCCTTGTGAACCCAATGGGCCACCTTCAGCTACTCCTTTATCTATAATAACATCTTGAAAGGTAGCAATAGAACTCCATTTTGAAGACCAGCGGTTTTTCACCTCAATATTAAGATCGCGGAAGTAACGGTCGCCAGCTCCAATAAATTTTGCGTCATAAGTCTGTTCAGCATCATTGAAAGTTGATTCCAATCCTGCCCAATAGGAAAAGTTTCCGGCTATTTTTGTGCCCAGTTTTCCTAGAGTAGATTCTTTGTCAAATGAATAATAAATATCTACTTGTGTGCCCACTTCTCCTGCTCTTTTTTCGCTTTCTTCGAAAAGAAGACGTGGTTGAGCGTTGTATACATATATATTTGAAAGCAAATAATCGTGTTGTTTTGTAAGGCCCGGAACATAGTTTACAATTTGTTCGTTATATACATTTCCTTCTGCATAACGGTCTGCATAAAAACTGAAATTTTCCAGTCTTCTAAAAGTGGAATTAATTCCCAATCCTTTTTGGGCATACCCTAAGTTCAATTGAAGTGCCGTACCGTCAAAAAGTTGTGGTGAGGCAACTGCGCCTTCATTAACAATTACGTCTGGATCTTTGGTGATGGCTTCAACACCACCATAAAAATTATCTACCACAAAATCCAGTCTTCCGCCGTAAGCATTTACATTTGAAGGAATAGTATCGTTTAATCCATTTGATTGGTAACGGGCCACGTAGCTTGCGCCAAGTTTTAAATCCACAGCATCAACTTTCATAAGACTGCTAAGGTCTAGATTTGCATCTACTCCTTGTATTACACCCTCAGAAACATCAAAACCATTTCTAATTTGTCCATAAACACCAGTAATGTCAAGATCAGCAGTAGGTGTAAATTTAACTCGGAGCCCTTTTAGGGCATTGTTAATCCCCAGTTGGCGATCTTCCCAAGTTCTTAAAATTAAACCACTTCCAAATTGCTCATAAAAATAACCTCCAGTGATGTCCAAAGTTTCATTTTTATAATTAAGATAATAGGTGCCTATTCCATTTTGGTTCTCCCAAGTGGGTGAATATCCTAATAAAACTGTAGGCAAATATGCTTCGTATTGCAATCCAGCGGTAAATTTTCCTAAAGTGTAATTTAGTTGTAAATAATTGTTTGATCTGAATTGATCTTCGGGTGCAACAAAACCGAAATCTTCATCGTCCAGTAACCACTGTGAGTTGGATTCTAGACCACCGTAAAAGTAGCCGTTATCTTGTGAAAAGGCGATTGCGCCCATAAACATAAAGGCTCCAAGTATAAGTTTTTTCATTTTAGTAAGTTTGGTTGGTAAAAAAATTAATTGGCTGAGAATTCCTTTATTTTCTCGTATAGTTCCATTTCTGCGCCTGGGCTGTAACCTGAGTGTCTATAAACAATTTCGTTGTTTTTCACTAATAGAGTCAATGGTACTGTTGCCGCTCCAAGGGCGCGTTTAAAATCATTGTTGGTATCTAAAAGAACTGTGTAATCCCAGCCTTTTCCATTCACTAACGGTTTTACACGTTTAACACCGCGACTGTCATCTATAGAAACCGCATAGAGTTTTACGTTTGTTTCTGCTTGCCAGTCTGAATACATTTCACTTATGGCATCAAGCTCTTTTATGCAAGGCACACACCAAGTAGCCCATAAAGACACTACAACAACACTATTGTCTGTAGATAACTCTTGTGAGTTGATTGGCTTTCCGTCTAGTGTAGTCATATCGACTTTTGGCAATTCATTTTGAGAAATGGCACAAAAAGATACCATGGCAAGAAAAAGGGGAAGTAATTTTTTCATCGAATAAAATTTATACATTTAATTAAAGAGTAGCAATATTAAGTTATTTTTAATAAAAACTTAATTTGTTTTTTTGAAATTTATTGATTTAACATTAGAAAACTGTGCCTTTTTTTATAAATAGATTATATTAGCGCACTTCAATTTTAATAATATTTTATGAAAACTTATCCCTATTTTAAATTTTTAATACTTTTTTTCTTTGTAGCAATCGCTGCCTGTAGTAAAAAAGAAGATCCAATTGGAACTCAAGGACAATCCCTTTCAATAGCCCTAAAAAGTGACGCAGGCGATAGTGATCTTGAAGTGCTTTCAACTGGTGAAATGGTTAACTTCACAATCACAGGAAGTGACGGAGAAGATTATACTTCTTCTTCAAAAATATATGTAAACGATACTGAGATCCCAGCATCATCATATACTTTTAGCAGTACAGGAACATTTACTGTAAAAGCAGTTTATGAAAGTTTGACGAGTAATATTCTTAACTTCGAAGTGCTTGCACCTACCGAAAGAGCATTGACTGTTGATGCTACCAGAGCCATGAATAACCAGACCGTAACTTTCGGTCTCTTGGATTCAGACGGAAACAACACTTCAGCCGATGCAACTTTTTATGTGAATAATGCTGCAATTTCTGGATTTACATATTCGTCTGCAACTGAAGGAGATTTTGAGGTTTATGCAGAATATGTTATAAATGGTGAAACATTCACGACTACAGCGAAAAACTTTACGGTATACATTCCCAAAAGAAATGTAGTATTAGAAGATTATACTGGTACTTGGTGTGGGTATTGTTTAAAAGCTTTAGTAGCCATCGATAAATTAAAAACAATGACTGATCACCTTTCAGTAGTTGCTATTCACAAAAAATCTTTAGGTTATGAACCAATGCATTTTGAGCAGGTTAATGATCTACAAGCTGAATTTGATGTGCCAAATGAATTTCCTCAAGGTCAATTAAACAGAACTATAAAATGGAATTCTCTTCCAGGTTCTAATGATTATGACTTAGATGCAGTAATGAATATTGCTGGTTTAGAAACAGATGCTTCTCTTGCTATCACTTCACAACTTAATGGCTCTACGCTTTCTGTGGATGCGAAAGTAGTATATAGAAATGGCTCCGAGACAGGAGATAAACTTGTAGTGTATTTATTAGAAAGCGGAATTGTTGCAAATCAGAGAAACTATTTTAATATTGATCCAACTAGTCCTTATTTCGGAAAGGGTGATCCAATTGTAGATTTTGTTCACCATGATGCACTACGCAATTCGTTATCAAGTCTTTTTGGAGATACTGTTCCAGAAACTTCTGCTTACCAAGAATATAAAAAAACATATACTTTTGAAATTCCAGCAGAATACAATGCTGAAAATTTGAGCTTTGTTGTAATGCTTGTTAAAGCTGATAACAGTGCAAAAAATGCACAACATGCAGAGTTAGGTGAAACGAAATTGTTTCAATAAAATACTTTTTACAATCCATCAAAAAACCCATTCCAAATTATTTGGAATGGGTTTTTTGATGGATTGAATTGAAGTTTTATCCCAAGAAAGGATATCTGTAATCAACTGGGGAAACAAAAGTTTCCTTCACCATTCTTGGCGAAATCCAGCGGTAGAGATTCTGCTTACTTCCAGCTTTATCATTTGTTCCACTGGCGCGCGCACCACCAAAAGGTTGTTGGCCAACAACTGCTCCTGTAGGTTTGTCGTTGATGTAGAAATTACCTGCTGCATTTTCAAGAATTTTCATGGCTTCCTCCAAAGCATATCTATCTTCACTAAAAACAGCTCCAGTTAAAGCATATTCGCTGGTTTCGTCAACTAAATGCAATGTTTCTTCCCACTTTTTATCTTCAAAAATATACACCGTTAGAACTGGTCCAAAAAGCTCATCACACATAGTAATGTATTTCGGATCTTTGGTTACAATTACTGTTGGTTCAATAAAATAACCTTTGCTCTTATCATAATTTCCACCTGCTATAATCTCTACATTCTTATCTTTCTTAGCAGCATCTATATATTTTGCAAGTTTGTCAAAAGAACCTTCGTGGATAACAGCTGTAATAAAATTACCCATATCCTCTGGAGAACCCATTTTAAATGAACTGATATCTGCAACTAAATCATTCTTCACATCTTTCCAAATGCTTTCTGAAATATAGCATCGGCTGGCTGCACTACATTTTTGTCCTTGAAATTCAAAAGCGCCACGGCTCATTGCAGTTGCAACTTGTTTTGGATTTGAAGTTTTATGCGCAACAATAAAATCTTTTCCGCCCGTTTCGCCAACTATGCGCGGATAGGTTTTATAGTTTGTAATGTTATCGCCAATTTTTTTCCAAATTCCCTGAAAAACTCCAGTGGAACCTGTAAAATGAACGCCACTAAAATCTGGACTAGCCATAAGTACATCTGAAATCATTGCCGCATCACCCATAACCATATTGATTACTCCAGCTGGAACACCTGCCTCACGGAAGACATCCATAATAACTTTTGCAGAATATATTTGTGCATTACTAGGTTTCCACACAACCACATTGCCCATCAAGGCTGCACTCGCAGGAAGATTTCCGGCAATAGCAGTAAAGTTGAATGGTGTAATTGCATAAACAAAACCCTCCAATGGTCTGTATTCAATTCGGTTCCATGCTCCAGAAGTTGATCCAGGCTGTTCGGCGTATATTTCGGTCATGTACTGAACATTGAATCTCAAGAAATCAATAAGCTCGCAGGCTGCATCAATTTCAGCTTGATATATGTTTTTTGATTGTCCAAGCATAGTTGCGGCATTAATTTTTGCCCTATACGGTCCAGCAATCAGTTCAGCAGCGCGAAGAAAGATTCCAGCGCGTTGTTCCCAAGGCATTACGGCCCATTTTTTTCTTGCTTCCAAAGCTGTTGAAATAGCTTCTTCCACATTTTTCTTAGTAGCTTTATGATAAGTCCCTAACACATGTTTGTGTTCGTGAGGAGGAGACATAGTTTCAGTTTCTTTGCTTTTTACCTCTTTGCCATTTATGAATAGCGGTACATCAATCTTTTGATTGTACATTTTCTTGTAAGTTTCAAGTACTTCTTTTCGTTCCGGTGAGCCTGTTGCATAGCTTTTTACAGGTTCATTTACGGCGATTGGCACTTTAAAAAATCCATTTCCCATAATTTCTTTGTTTTTCTATTTATGAAGATTGCAAAGGTACAAAATTTTTAATGCTCAGTAGGCGGTAGCGGTTGGCAGTTTTAGTTTTTGCCACTACAAACAATTCTTGTTTTATAAGGACAAAACTTTCTTTATTCCTTAATTTTACACAGCGCTATAAACTTTTTTAATGTGTACAATAACCTTTATTCCAAAGTCTAATAACGATTTTATACTTACTTCCAATCGCGATGAAGCTCCCGGTCGCGAAACTTTTCCACCAGAAATCTATAAGGAAGAAGACGTGCAACTGCTTTATCCAAAAGATGCGGTTGCGGGAGGAACGTGGATTGGTGTAAGCGATAAAAAACGAATTGTTTGTTTAATGAATGGTGGTTTTGTAGCACATCAGCGGAAACCTTTTTATATAAAGAGTAGGGGTTTGGTTGTAAAAGACCTTTTAAAAACTGAGAATCTAAAGGAAGAAATTGAAAAGTATGATTTTGATGGAATAGAACCATTCACCGCTGTTTTGGTGGAATGGACAACGGAAGTTCAGCTATTTCAATTGGTTTGGGATGAAATAGATTACCATTTTTCCGAAGAAACATTGGCGCCAAAAATTTGGTCTTCTTCACCATTGTATCCTGAAAATTTAAAGAATAAACGGGAGCAATGGTTTTCAGCATTTTTGCTTGAAACCGTTAAACCTTCCGAAGAAAAATTGCTTCAATTTCATAAAACTGCTGGCGAAGGCAATTTAAGCAGTAATCTTATTATGGATCGCGGATTCATAAAAACAAAAAGTATTACGCAGATTTTCAAAAAGGAAAATAGTATAGAAATGCGCTATGAAGATTTACAAACAGGGAAAATCAGTAAGTCAGTGTTTAATAATTAAGTGATCAGTATTTAGAAAATCTGGGTGTTCACAGAATCAATTCATAGAAAAAGGAGCGCTCAAATTGAATAGCGGAATGGAAACCCTAAACTTTCGGGTGGTTGCAAAGTTGACCATATTATAGTGACCTTTCATAGCACCAAAAGGTGAATATAAAAGACATCCGCTAGTGTAAGCGTGTTTTTCGCCTGGTTGCAGAATGGGCTTTTGGCCTATTACTCCTTCGCCTTCAACCGTTTCCGTATTATTCAGTGAATCCTTAATTTTCCAGCAACGAGAAGTTAGTTGTACTGTATCCTTACTTTGGTTTTCAATGGTAATAGTGTAAGCAAAAGCATACTGCATTTTACGGTTTTTGTAAAACGTGCCATCAAATTCGGTTTTTACCGAAATCTTAATTCCTTGTGTTACTTGTTGTACCATTTTAATATACTGCTGCGCTTGCGGCCACAAAAATCATTGCGGCAAAAGTTAATCCTATAACAAACACGGTGTTTAAAAATACAAATTTTATTAAAGTTACAAGCCTACTCTGCCCGTAAAAATTCCTAAGTGCTTTATAAAAATAGAAAGGCCCGATTAATAGAAAAAGAAATCCGAGTAAAACCTGTGACCCAATAAGTAGATCGGGCAGAATTGAAATTAGCATCGCTAAAAAGATAAAAGTGAAAATATGGAAGATGAAAACCATATGTTCCATGTAGGTGTATTTTTTCTTTGAATAAATAATCCAGAAAAAAAGTGCGAAAAATGGAGTGAAGAAAAAGAGAAAGAAAGGTATTTTGGAAAGCATATAATTTAAAAAAGCAGAGGGTTTCTCTTTAATCTTCTCAACGGTTGTGTTTTTAGAATATACCCATCTGTTAAACGAAGTATTTCTATGATGCAAGCTGTCCAGCGCAACTTCAGCGTTTTTTATTTTATACTTTTCATAAAAATCATTGTAAAGCGAAAATCTTTCGGTATAACTTTTCATTAAGGACATTGTGTCTAATTCCTTATCTGAAATGTATTTTATATCTTTTGGAGATTGCATTTTTTTAATGGAATCTGCTAAATTAATAGCTTCTGTAGTTGTATTTGAAAGGTTTTGACTTAAAGAATCCAAAAAAGAACGGTCGGCCAGTTTTGTATTAAAATTTAGATTGTTGGTGTCGTTGTCGGCACTCGGATTTATAACATTCAACAAACCGTTCACTAAAAAATAGATTATGGAAACGCTCAAAAAGAAACGAAACGGGTTTGCGTATTTTAAGCGTTGCCCTTTGGCATAGTTACGTGTTATAATTCCTGGCCTAAAAAGTAAATCTTTCAGCGTGTTTCGGAAACGAGAGTCAAAAACAATAATACTATTCAGAAATTCACCGAAAAAATCTTTTGCAGAAAGCTGTTTATTGCTGTTCAATTGTGAGCAATAGGGGCAATAAACATCACTGATGTCAAGTGGTTGTTGACAGTTTAAGCATTTTTTTCCACGGTATTGCAGAGACTTTCTGCTGGTGGAATTTCCATCTTTTTTACGTTTCATTAGTATCTTAAAAAAGAAATTGTCACTTAAATTAAAATTTATTGAAAATTAATTATTGTTGATATTGGTAGAATTAGCGTAACCTGTACCGATGATTCTATCATATCTTGCACCCAAATCACGGAAATAAACAATTACGGTATAATCATTTTCGGTCTGCCAAAAATCGCCGCTCACAGCGCCTTCATCAATGCTGCCATCACGGTTTACCACCACATATTTGTAGTTGTAATACCCTTGTTTAAAAAGGCGTTCGTTTTTATAGGAGTCGGTTTTTGTGTCATATTTCATATAAGTGGTACCATCAATAGTCCAATTGTTGAAATTGCCGTAAAGATGAAGTTCCTTATCGCCTAAGTCGTCATAATATTGCAGGTTAAAGTGCATACGTACATATTCAGCTTCAATGTCTTGGTTTTGGGCATCTACATTTCGAACCACAAAATTCCCATTGATATCTGGATTGTAAGTGTAGGGACGGTCATACCTAGGAATGTTTGTGTAGAGATAATTTTCGTAAACATCTGTAACCTCAATAGATCGAACGCCGTTGGTAGCAGAGCGTTCGTCTTTATTGTCGAATGCAAGAAATTCGTTCCCGCCACCGAAATATGCTTCTTTGTCATATTTGTAAATCAACTCATTACCGATGGTATATTGCGGAACCAAATTTGTTATTGCGGAGTTAAGGTTGCTGTTTTGAAGCACGAGCGTTTTAACCGTCTGCTTTGGATTTATCAATAATAGGTTAGGAGAATTGATGGTAAATTGAACTACTTGCTTTTCATTAATTACTTTTAGGTCGCGGGCGCGTTTAATTTCTACACCAACCGTAGCAACATTTTCAATTACCAAAAACTTGCGGGTAAATACTAAATCGCCATCACCATTAAAGATGCTAATTAAATAATTTCCGCTTTTTTCTATTGCACGTGTATCACGGTTTGGGATGGTAAGTTCGTAATGTGAAAATATTTGAAGCGTGTTCAACGAGTTTTGGTAGGTTTGAATACGCACATCGTCAAATCCATCCAAATATTCACTTTTTGAAAGATCGCTGGGCGCCCAATCAAAATCGTGGTGGGTTATTTTGTAATAATAATCTTCTTCATCACCATTAAGGGCGTCAAAAGATAAGTTTATTTGTTCGCCAAGACGGATAATGGGCAGTTGGCTGAGGTCTGTAGCGCCTCGAAACTGGATTGTGCTTATGTATGAAGGTTCCACTTTTTCAACTATTTGCGAGAAAGTAGGGAAGGCGGTAAGCACTAAAAGTATGGTAGTGGCAAGTGTTTTTAACATGATAGCGGTTTAAAGAGCTAAGATAAACAAATTTTGTGCCTATTAATAGTGATGTTTTTTAAGCCCCTAAATAATGGTGGTATGTTTTCACTTTTTTATTTCAATAAATATATATATGGAGGTAGAAGAAATTATTTTTTAAGATCATCACTAACATTGGTAATTACAGTTAATTCATTATCATTTGGAACATCATATTCTTCGCTAGATTGCTTTGCAAGAAAATACTCCTCTGCAGGTATTTCTGTCCAATAATCACTGCCGAATAGTTTAAAGAAATAGCGCTCATCAATATGCTTTTCATAAAAATCGTGAACTTCTAATTGGGTATATGTCTTAGTAATATTATCTAATGAATCAAAAGCTTCTACTTTTACATCTTTCTCTTTAAGGTAGTGAATATAGGCTGCGTCCTTATAGAAAATAATATTTTTTGGTTCTGCACTTCCCCCGTCCCAATTTACGTCTCCCGGATTTATTGATAGTTTGTAATAAAAACTATGTGTTATTCCGTAACTATACTTTGTGAAAAAACCTGTAGCTGTTGTACTTGAAGTGGCTTTCTCTACGACTAAGTGTTTTCCGTTAGGTAAAAGTTTATTGGATTTGTCGATTTTTTCTTCTGTGTCATAGGTGCAGCTGCTACATAAAATAACGGATACTGCTACTATAAATGCTGCTTTTCCTATTTTAAATTTGCGCGTCATTTGTTATTAGGTATAGCGTGTTTATATATATTCTAAAATTATGTCTATATCAAATCTTTGCAAAAGAGCGTCAGAGTAGTTTTTATTTATTCAAATTTAAGTTTAGTCCATCACTTATTATTTGTGGCCAGTATATTTTACCTAATTTAATATTATCAAAAGCATAGAATAAAAGTGAAAGACCTAATCCATAAGATGAATTTTCGTGAATTTCATATTCAAAATTAGATTTATTTTCCATAAAAAATGGAGATTCCATTTGTGTCCCAACAAATGGAATAAACAGTGAATTATAATCTGCAATAATTAAATCAGGTTGTTTAGTTTGTTCTAGTTTATTAATCTTATCTAATAATTCTTTGGAACCAGATTTAGAATCCATTATAGGGTCATTACTTTTTTTTCGAATGCCTCGAGCAAAAATTGCAGTATAAATAGGATTTCCGATTATTGGCCAGTGTGGTAATGGTTTTAAAAAAGGAATATTATTAACTGAATATTTGCTAAATTTCACATCTGTCCTATTTAGTTTTTTTACATTTTGACATTGTGTCCAAGCTTTTTCAATAGTATTTCCACCGCTACCATCAACAATAATTGTGTTTTTTGCTTCTATATAAGCAAAAACAGCTTCGAATGGAATTTGTTGTTTTTGGGCAAATGTATTGTCTTCTAATAGTCTTAAAGTTGGAAAATGAAATTGGTCGTAGATTATAATATCATCCCCCACAGAGTTTCCGTCAAGACTAAAGATACTTCCTCTACAAATTCCATAATAACTTGGCAATACAGACCTCAAAGATTGACATAATGCAATTTCAAATTCATCACCATTATCAAAATTATAAATTGTAGAAATTTCGTTGAAGTTGCTTAAAAATTTTTGACTAATATTCTTTAAAAAATCATTATATAATTTTGCCTTCATTTTCTTCTTTTTTTTTAATATTTCAGCTAACATCTTTATATGGGCTACTGAAATTTTATTTATACTCCTACATTTGCCACTCTATAAGCACCTTTTGATAAAATATTAAAAATCTATAATTTTATCAATATTACCACATTTCCCCAAATTCTCAAAAAACCATTCCCTCCTAAAATCCATTCCCTAATTTATAAACGTTTTAAAATAGCAACCCATTCCTTTTTAACACAGAAAATTATATCCTTTTGTTGTGCAATGGTATATTTAATTTATAAATTTGCACGCCCTTATTCCCCGCGCATTTGTTTTGAGGGGTAAAGGGTATTAAAAAGGCATTATTAATATCCATATTTATGTCCAAAGACATTAAAATTAAAAAAGGTCTTACCATTAAATTAAAGGGTGAAGCAGAAAAAATACTTTCCAGCGCCCCGCGATCCAGAACCTTCGCAATTAGACCTTCCGACTTTCACTTGATTACCCCAAAAATGGTAGTTCGTGAAGGTGGAAAAGTTCAAGCTGGTGATACCATTTTCTACTCAAAGAGCAATGAACTGCTAAAGTTTGTTTCCCCTGTTAGCGGTACACTCACCAAAATTGAACGCGGCGCGAAACGCGTAATCAAAGAAATAATCATAGAAGCAGATCCGCAGGATACTTTTAAGGATTTTGGCATTTTAAGCCCAGATTCTTCAAGTGCCGAAGCTATTAAAGCCCGATTGCTGGATTCTGGTTGCTGGCCGTTTATTATGCAACGCCCATATGCGGTGATTGCTGATACAGAACAGGAGCCAAAAGCTATTTTTATTTCTGCATTAAGTACGGCTCCGTTAGCAAACGACGTTGACTTTTCATTAAAAGGAAAAGAAAAAGAATTGCAAGCTGCTGTAACCGCACTTAGCAAACTAACCAAAGGGCAAGTGCACGTTGGCATTGGCAAAAGCGGAAGCTCTCCTTTTAAAGGTTTGCGGGATATTTCACTTCACAATATTTCTGGGCCTCACCCGGCTGGAAACGTGGGGACACAGATTAACAAAATAAGCCCCGTTAATAAAAACGAGATTGTTTGGACCATTGCGCCACAGGATCTTGTGATTATTGGCGAATTATTGCTTACCGGAAAATTCAATCCTGATAGAATTATTGCACTAGCAGGTTCTGAGGTGAATACTCCAAAATATTACAGAACAAGAATCGGTTCAGAAGCTGCAACGTTTTTGTATGACTCTGGTCTGAAAGACGAAAACGTCCGCGTTATTAGTGGCGATGTACTTACTGGAACAAAAATTTCTCCAAAAGGACATTTAGGGTATTACAGCAATACCGTAACCGTTATTCCAGAAGGGGACGATTATGAATTGTTTGGATGGAACAAACCTGTTTTCAATAAAATTTCAACATCAAGAGCGCTTACTTTTTCTTGGTTAACGCCGAATAAAAAATACGATCTTGATACCAATACAAATGGAGAGCACCGCGCCTTTGTGGTAACGGGGAATTACGAAGAAGTCTTCCCGCTGGATATATTTCCAATGCAAATACTGAAAGCGTGCATGGTAAAAGATCTAGACGCAATGGAAGCTTTGGGGATGTATGAAGTGGCTCCAGAAGATTTTTCGCTTACTGAATTTGTTTGCGTGAGCAAGCAACCACACCAACAAATCATCAGGAACGGTCTTGATTTAATGTATAAAGAAATAGGATAATCGCTATGGGATTGAAACAGAATTTACATAAGCTAAAGGAAAAGTACAAGGGCACCAAAATGGCCCCTGCCTTCAATGCATTGCATACCTTTTTGTACACGCCGAATGAAACTACACATTCTGGCTCGCATGTTCGTGTGGTAGATGATTTGAAGCGTACCATGAACACGGTGATTATGGCACTTATTCCATGTTTAATTTTTGGAATATTCAATGCAGGTTATCAGCATTATGCAGCTATTGACAACACTTTAAGATTGGATCCATTTGGAAATTTCTTCACTTGGGCTAACTTTATTTTAGGAGCTTGGAAGGTTTTACCATTGGTAATAGTTTCTTACGGAGTGGGTCTTGGGGTGGAATTCATTTTCGCTATCATTAAAAAACACGAAGTAGAAGAAGGATATTTGGTAACGGGAATGCTTGTGCCACTTATTGTTCCAATCGATATCCCACTTTGGATGCTTGCCGTTGCGGTAATCTTCGGAGTAATTATTGGGAAAGAAGTTTTTGGTGGTACAGGAATGAATATTTTAAATCCAGCACTTACTATTCGTGCTTTTCTTTTCTTTGCTTATCCAACATGGATGAGTGGTGATAAAGTTTGGGTTCATGGAGCACAAGCTATGGCTGGTCAGCCTGATGCAATTTCAGGAGAAACTATTTTAGGAACTTTGGCAGCAAACAGCCATCCGGTTTATAGTCTTTGGGATATGTTCTGGGGCTTTATACCTGGCTCTGTTGGGGAAACTTCAACATTTCTGATTCTTCTTGGAGCTTTGTTCTTGATTTTTACCAAAATTGGAAGCTGGCGCATTATGCTTTCCTCGGTTTTGGGAGCTATTGCAATGGGATTAATTTTTAACCTTGTTGTTGCTCAAGGTTGGATAGAAGAAGGCAGCAAGTTCTATGGATTGATGAACGAACCATTTTGGCACCACTTAATTATTGGTGGTTTGGCCTTCGGTATTGTTTATATGGCAACCGATCCAGTAACTGCTTCACAGACAAATAAAGGAAAATGGATTTACGGTTTCTTTATAGGGTTTATGTCTATAATGATTCGGGTTTTCAACCCAGCATATCCGGAAGGTGTGATGCTTGCAATTCTATTGATGAACGTATTTGCACCAACCATTGACCATTATGTGGTACAAGGAAACATTAAGAAAAGAATGAAACGATTAAAAGCTAAAACAGCGTAATCATGGCAAGATTTACTGATAAAAATTCATATACAATACTATTTTCAGTAATAATGGTATTGGTGGTTGGAAGCCTTTTGGCGGGTGTTGCGCAAGGACTTCGCGGAAAGATTTCTGAAAACGAACGTTTTGAGAAACAGCAGAACATTCTTTACGCAATGGGCGTTGACGATAATGAAGGAACTGGAAGTGTAACTTTTATTCCTACCAAAGAAGTTGAGGCCACTTTTCATAAATACATTAAAAAGCAAATAGTAATTCAGGGCGATGAAGCTACCGAAGACGAAAATGCTTATTTAATTGATATAAAAAAGGAAGAATCACTCGCGAAAGAAGATCCAAATTATAAAAGAAAACTTCCTTTGTTTATTGGGGAAAAAGATGGTAAAACCTACTATATAATGCCAATGCGCGGAAAAGGTCTTTGGGATGCTATTTGGGGTTTTGTTTCTCTTGATAAAGATTTTGTGGTTGAAGGAGTATTTTTTGATCATAAAGGAGAAACCCCTGGGCTTGGAGCCAATATTAAAGAGCGCTTCTTTATGGACGACTTTCAAGGCGAACAGATTATGAACGGTGATGCCTTTGAAGGAATCACTGTAGCAAAAGGAAATAACGATCCGCTCAACGAAAGAAAAGACGATCAAAAAGTAGATGCTCTTGCGGGTGCTACTATAACTGGGAATGGTGTAACTGCAATGATCAAAAAAGATGTTGCACAATACATTCCTTATTTGGAAAAATTAAAAAACGAATAATAATATGGGACTTCTATCAAAAAAAGACAGCAGGTTAATTCTTGACCCATTAGCAGATAATAATCCAATTACTATTCAGGTTTTGGGTATTTGTTCAGCATTGGCAATTACAGCACAGTTAAAAGCTTCCATTGTAATGGCGGTTTCGGTAATGGTTGTATTGGCAGTTGGTAACGTAGTTATCTCGCTTTTAAGAAACGTAATTCCCGGAAAAATCCGAATTATTGCGCAGCTTATTATTGTTGCGGCTTTGGTAATTATAGTTGATCAAGTGCTAAAAGCTTTTGCTTATGAATTAAGCAAGCAGCTTTCAGTTTTCATCGGGCTTATTATTACAAACTGTATTATTATGGGGCGTTTTGAAGCATTTGCATTGGCTAACAAACCTTGGCGTTCTTTCCTTGACGGAATTGGGAATGCCGCTGGTTACGGACTTATCTTGATAATTGTTGGTTTCTTCCGTGAACTTTTGGGTTCGGGAACACTTTTGGGTTTTAAAGTATTGGGAGACCCAATTGCAAAAACAGGATTGTATGCAATTGGTTATGAAAACAACGGGTTTATGTTGCTTTCGCCAATGGCATTAATTGTTATCGGAATTATCATTTGGGTGCAACGTTCAAGGAATAAATCTTTAATAGAAGAATAAAAAATAGTCACAGTTAGCAGTAACAGTAGGCAGTCCGCATTACTGAAAACTGCCACTGTTTACTGAATACTTAAAGAAAATGGAACACATAGAGTTATTTTTTAAATCGATCTTTATAGACAACATGATTTTTGCCACGTTCCTTGGAATGTGTTCTTATCTTGCTGTTTCCAAAAAAGTTTCAACTGCTGTTGGTCTTGGTGCTGCTGTAATATTTGTACTTGCGGTTACCGTTCCCATAAACTGGTTGCTGGATCAATACCTTTTAAAAGACGGCGCATTGGTTTGGCTAGGTGAAGAATATGCAGACTATAATTTAGGATTTCTTTCCTTTATCCTTTTCATTGCAACTATCGCAACAATGGTGCAATTAGTAGAAATTGTAGTTGAAAAATTTTCTCCCTCTCTTTATAATTCTCTTGGTATATTTTTGCCACTTATAGCGGTAAACTGTGCTATTTTGGGAGGATCCTTATTTATGCAATCCAGAGATATCCCAACATTGGGATTGGCTTTGAATTACGGCGTGAGCTCAGGAATTGGATGGTTTTTAGCAATTTTGGCTATTGCAGCTATTCGTGAAAAAATACGCTATTCAAATGTTCCAGCCCCTTTGCGTGGTTTGGGAATTACCTTTATAATCACTGGTTTAATGGCTATAGGTTTTATGAGTTTTGGAGGAATGTTGACCGGTGGCGATGAAAAGAAACCATCCTTGGATTCTGACCCAACAAACATTGGAGTGAAAACAGAACAAATCCAAAAAGAAAATACAGAAGAAACTGCTCCGGCGGTTTCAGTGTCAGAAGTTTCAACACTAACGAAGCAATAATATGTTTTTAGAAATAAGCACACTTGGAGTTATAACAGTAACCGTCATTGCCCTTTTAATATTGACGCTGCTATTAGTAGCCTTATTGTTATTTACCAAAGAAAAATTAGCACCATCAGGCCCCGTAAAAATTACAATCAATGATGAAAAAGTAATTGAAGTACCTTCGGGTGGTTCATTGCTTTCAACTTTGAGTGCTGAAAAAATATTCCTTCCATCTGCCTGTGGCGGTGGTGGAACTTGTATTCAATGTGAATGCCACGTAATGTCTGGTGGTGGTGAAGCGTTGCCTACGGAAACACCACATTTTACTCGAAAGGAGTTAAAAGAAGGAGCACGTCTTTCCTGCCAAGTAAAAGTGAAGCAGGACATGAACATCCACATTCCAGAAGAAGTTTTTGGTATTAAGAAATGGGATGCTGTTGTAAAAAGAAATTATAACGTTGCTTCCTTTATTAAAGAATTTGTGGTTGAAATTCCTGAGGATATGAACTACAAAGCGGGTGGGTATATTCAGATTGAGATTCCGCCTTGCGAAGTGAAGTTTGCAGATATGGATATTACTGCTCACCCAGAAGAGCACGAAAGACCAGACAAATTTCAGGATGAGTGGGACAAATTCAAACTTTGGCCGTTGGTGATGAAAAACAACGAAACGGTTGAAAGAGCGTATTCCATGGCTTCTTATCCAGCAGAAGGACGTGAAATTATGTTGAACGTTCGTATTGCTACTCCACCGTTTGACCGTGCAAAAGGCGGTTGGATGGATGTAAATCCGGGAATCGCTTCCTCTTATATTTTTAATTGTAAAGAAGGCGATAAAGTTGTTATTTCTGGTCCTTACGGTGAATTCTTTATTAACCCATCCGAATCAGAAATGCTTTATGTGGGCGGTGGAGCTGGAATGGCACCAATGCGCTCGCATCTTTACCATCTTTTCAAAACCTTAAAAACTGGTAGAAAAGTAACATATTGGTACGGTGGACGTTCAAAAAGAGAGCTTTTCTATTTGGATCATTTCAAACAATTAGAAAATGAATTTCCAAACTTTAAATTCTATTTGGCCTTAAGTGAACCTGCGCCAGAAGACAACTGGAAAGTGAAGAAAGATATTCACGATGAGGCTGGTGATGGATTTGTGGGCTTCATTCACCAAGTGGTGATTGACAACTATTTAAACCTCCATGATACCCCAGAAGATATAGAACTTTATTTCTGCGGACCACCCTTAATGAACCAAGCTGTTCAAAAGATGGGAGAAGATTTCGGAATCCCAGACGAGAACATTCGTTTTGATGATTTTGGTGGATAATTAAAGAATATTAAAATATATTAAAAAACCGTTTCAATTTGTTTTGAAACGGTTTTTTTGTGTTATTAAATTTCTTAATGCGCTGTTAAATATTTATAAAACAGTATTTTTGATTTAGTAAAGTAATCTTTAAAGCCCTGAAAATGAAAAATCTTACCCTCTTATTTGCCATTCTGGTGAACCTAACGCTGAGTTATGGTCAGACCAATCCAAACCCTATAAAAAAAGCAAATAATTCAAATATAGAAAACAGCTCTAAAAGTCTTTTCATTTTTGATGATGCTAAGAAATATTCTACAGAAAACCCAGAAGCTGTTCTTAAGGAGGTTTATGATTTACCATCGGCAATATCTTTCCAACTGGTTAAGGAGGAGCGCGACAACATTGGTTTTCTTCATCAAAAATATCAGGAATATCACAATGGGATAAAAGTGGAATTTGGAACTGTAACTTTTCATAGTAAAGAAGGAAATGTTATTTCATTAAGCTCTGAATACTATCCAGTTTCTGAAATAAATGGAACTCTAAGTTTGAGTAAAGAAATGGCTTTTCAAAAAGCGGTTTCATATATAGGCGCAGAACATTATTTATGGGAAAATAATAGTCTTGCCGAAGTAATGGATAATTATAAAAAACCTGAGGGAGAATTAGTAGTATTTCCAGTTTTTTCAAATGCAATTGCTTCTGAAAATAAAGTTGAAAAATATAGATTGGCATATAAGTTTGATATTTATGCAACTTATCCAATAAGCCGGGGAAATGTATACATAGATGCAAAAACAGGCGAATCACTTTTATACGATGCAATAATAAAGCATGCTGATAATAATGGGTTTGAAGGTGATCTACGGGCTACAGTTGAAACTGAAGCAATGTTCTGTGAGCGAGTGGATAATGAAAACTTCACTTTATTGGCAACGGGAATGGCTGCAACAAGGTATAGTGGTTCACAGACCATTAAAACAAGAAATATTTCTGGTTCCTTTAAATTAAGAGATAATACAAGGGGCGATGGTATTAATACTTTTAATAGTTCCAGACAACCTCTTTATTACTATACAGATTTTACAGACGCCGATAATAACTGGACGGCTGCTGAATTTAATAATGCCAATAAAGATAACGCTGCGCTAGATGCTCATTGGGGCGCTGAGCAAACCTATGATTATTGGTTGAATATACACGGCAGAAATAGCTATGATAATGCTGGAGCATCTATAAACAGTTGGGTGCATTTTGATGATGTTGCTGGAGGACTAGGTTATAACAACGCCTTTTGGAATGGAAGCGTGATGACCTATGGGGATGGATCTTGTGGTGCGAGCGAAGGTTGTAGTGGTTTTGATGCACTAACATCCTTAGACGTTGCCGCACACGAAATAGGCCATGCAATAACAACACATACTGCTAACTTGGCATATCAAAAAGAGTCAGGAGCCTTAAATGAAGCCTTCTCAGATATTTGGGGTGCATCGGTAGAACATTATGCTAAAGGAAACGGAAACGATGCGAATCCAGCAGCTGTAATTTGGTTAATTGGAGATGAAATAGACAGACGTAGTGGATCTGCTGCCCTTCGTTCTATGAGCAATCCAAACTCACAAGGCCAACCAGACACATATGGTGGAACTTACTGGGTGAACCCTAATTGTACTCCAACAGGTAATAATGACTATTGTGGTGTACATACAAACAGTGGAGTATTAAACTTTTGGTTTTACCTTACGGTAGTTGGTGGTAGTGGCACAAATGATAATGGAAATGCTTACAATGTTACCGGAATTGGAATGAACAAAACACAAGCAATTGCCTATAGAACTATAAAAAACTACTTGTCTGCAAATTCCACTTTTGCCAATACTAGAATCGCATCAATTCAAGCTTCTACAGATTTATATGGAGCTTGCTCAATAGAAACCCAAGCCGTTACAAATGCATGGCGTGCAGTGGGGGTGGGAGCAGCATTTGCAGGCACTTGTACACCTTCAATTAGCTTTTTAAGAGTAACAGATACTTCTGTGGAAGATACTGATTGTGGTTATAAGGATGTTGCAATTCCTTTAACTATTGGTTTGGCGCCTTCACAAAATGCAACTGTAACTTTTGGAGTTGCAGGTGGAACGGCTACCAATAATGTAGATTTTGAAATAATGACGCCAACAGTTTCTTTTTCAGCAGGTTCAACAGCGCAGCGAAATATGACATTACGGATTTACAATGATGGATTTACTGAAGCAAATGAAACTGCCGTTATTAGTTTTACAGTAAATGCTAATGGAGGTAATGCAACTGCAAATCCAGCTGCAAATTCTTTAACGTTCACAATTACTAATGACGACAATGCACCAGCGCTCTCACAAAATATAACTTTACTTGATGAAGATTTTGAATTAGGCGGTTGGGGCGGTCTTTTAGATGGTGATGGTGATGGCCATGTTTGGATTTCGGGGATAAGCGGTCCTGTCTATACAGGCATTACTGGAAGTTATCCAGCATCAGAAACAAACTTAACATTATTAGGAAGTGGCGCGGGAAAGGCTAATGCAAATAATTATTTTATAGGCCCTAAAATTACTATTCCGGTAGGAACTACTAATACCCAATTTTCTTTTGGTATTGCGGGATACAGTACCCTAGAACATTATGCGGTTTATTGGACAACCAATATTGATACGGCTGCAGATATTAATGCTGGAATAAATTTAGAAGACAGGAATACACTTGCTGGTTCAGGTCAGATTAGAACAATAAACAATACTACCCTTGCAGGACAAACAGGCTATTTTGTTGTGAGACACTATAATTCATTTGCAAATAATGGATTGTTGTTTTTTGATAATGTTACAATTACAGCAACAGTTGCAACGTCAGTCCAAACAGCTGTTAATACAGGAACTACTAATGACCAAATAGACCTAGCTGGTGCTGGAACAATCTATACTTCTGATGCCTCAACAGGAAATGTAATGCTGGATATTACCAACAATAACTCATTTGACTACGGTTGTACTGATACATCCGTTTCGCGCGCTGGGACAGGAGCACAATCCTATAATGGAAGCACTTTGCCAAACTTAGTAATGGATAAAAATTTCAGAATTGGTGTTGGCAATTCAACCAACTCTGGCAGTACAACGCTTAAGTTTTATTTCACTTTAGCAGAAATAGCAGGTTGGGAAAGTGCTACAGGATTAACTAGAGCTCAATTAGTTGCCTACAGAACTGACGGCGATGAAACATCTGCGCTAACAATAGGTTCCTTTGGCACAAATATTACATTAACAGGAAACTTCACAGGACTTGCAGGTGATTATCTCTTTGGCCCCGCAGCCGCCTTTACAGACTGTCCGGGAGTTACTACCTATACTTCATCAGGATGGAGTAATGGAACGCCTACTTCAAATATGATGGCAATAATTGATGATAACTATAGTACTGCCACGGCCAATATAGAGGTTTGTAGTCTAACAGTGAACGCAGGAAAAACTTTGACCGTTCCAGATGGAACATACACAAAAGTGGAAGGCGATATTACCGTTAACGGAACATTGTTTGTAGCTAACGAAGGAAGCTTAGTACAAGTTGATGATGCTGCTACAGTAACAAACAACGGCAGCATTACAGTTCAAAAAATCACTCCATTTCTGGCTCCTCGCTATTTTATGGTAATGGGAAGCCCAATGACGGCTGAAACCCGAACAGGAGTTTACGGAAATGCAATTCAGGTGCGCCACCATTTAACCGCCAATTTTAATCCAGATCCAGATGTTACTGCTTTTGATCCACTTGCAGAAAACTTTGCGGATGAAGAAGGAGACAACTGGCTATTTCATACAGGGGTTGTAAATCCAGGGGAAGGCTATTTGGTACTTCCACAGGCAACTTTAGCGGACAGTGGAATATATACACTAGATTACACATCAGGTACACTTAATAATGGTGAAGTTGATTTTAATGTTCTTTACAATGGAACCCAAAATGCAAGTCCAAATATTGTTGGAAATCCATACGCTTCTGCAATTGATGCTGATTTATTTATGGATGATCTTGATAACAGCATGATTGATGCCCTATATTTTTGGGAACATCTTACTACTGCAAACTCTAGCTATCCGGGTTATAAAGTAAACAATTATGATATGGGCGATATTTCAATGTACAATGGCTCTGGCGGTGTGCCTGCGGCTAATGATACTGGAACTTCAACACAACCTAATGGTTACATATCTTCCGGACAAGGATTTGGGTTTAAAGCTACCGCCGCCGGAACAGCAATGTTTAAAAACTATATGCGTGTTACCGATAATAACAACACTTATAGAAGACCGGCAGCTGCAAAAGACCGTATTTGGTTAAATGTTTCCAATGAAACTTATGGGCTTAACAGCACCATGTTGATCAGTTTTTCTGAAGAGTCTTTAGATGGATACGATGCCAAATTTGATGCAAAAAGATTGGCAACTCCTGTAAGTTTGTATTCTAAATTACATTCTGGTGAAGAACTTGCTATTCAGGGAAGAAGCACATTTGATGCTGATAAAGAAATTCCTTTGGGCTTCGTTAGCCAAGTTGAGGAAAACCAAGAATTCAAGATTTCTATAAGTAATCAGGATGGAACCGTTTGGTCAGATGTTCAGGTTTATTTACTTGACAAGACTGAAAATGTAATTCACAATCTTACAGATTCAGATTATATTTTCAAAAGTAAAGAAGGAGCGCAGAATGGTCGTTTTGCATTACTTTTCAAAAACACCATTTTAGGCGTTTCAGAAAACCAATTGCAAAATATCAGCCTTATACCAAACCCAACCACTGGAAATATTACAATTATTTCGCCAAAAGTAACTGTGAATTCTGTTGAGGTTTTTGACATTCGCGGAAGAAAATTGATGAGCGCTGATTATAATAGCGACCAATATTCGTTAGACATATCCGGCTTACAATCAGCTACATATTTTATAAAAATCCATACTCAGGAAGCAATTGTAACCAGACGAATTATAAAGAATTAATTGTTTTAAAATCAATTTTAAAAACCGTCTTTGTTTCTTCAAAGGCGGTTTTTTATGATTGAAAATATGAAGAAATAAATCCAAAAATCCGTAATTTTGAAACCAATTATGGGCGAAAAACTTACCAAGCAAGAACTCCACAATCTCGCGATGAATATCGTGGGGAAACAATTGGAAGCTGACGGATATGAATTTTTGGGTGTCAATTCAAAACTGAAGAGAGATCCACAGTTTGTGGCTTTAAAAGATAAAATTATTCACTTTATAATTGTGAGAGCCATTTCCTTTCCCCAGGATTCAAATGCTTACGACCCTCTTTTTATGCAAACTATTAAAGAGCATGCCTCAAAATTTGAAGCCAGAACCTATTATGCAGGTGTTGGTCTGGGGCACGGAAGCGATTATGGGCAACCGGTTTTGAAAGACGAAGATTACACAATGGTTTATAAAGGTTTAAAAGAAATAGTATGATATGCCCATTAACAAATTACAAAACAATCATAGATGTATATTTAGGCATTCATCTTTTTTTCTCAAATATTTTATACAGATGAAAAAACTTTTTTTTATACCCGTTTTGTTGCTTTTCATTTTTTGTGAAAAGAAAGAGCCTCAGCCAGTTTTTCTGCAGGGAGATGCTTTTGGAACAACTTATAATATTCAGTTTTACTCTGAAAAAAATATTGATTTTAAAAAGGGTTTAGATTCTGTTATTAATGCGGTAAATCATTCAGTGAGCACCTATATTCCAGATAGTGATATTTCAAAAGTGAACAAAGGCGATTCTACAGTTGTGGTTGATTCAATTTTCCGTGAAGTCTTTGAAATTTCTGATGAAGTAAACAAAAAAACAAATGGTTATTTTGATCCAACTATAGGCGTTTTGCGCAATGCATACGGTTTCGGCGATGTGAAACCATTGAAAAATATTGACAGCAAAACTTTGGATTCTTTAATGGCATACGTAGGTTTTCAGAAAGTGAAAATCAATAATGACGGAACTATTTCAAAACAATATCCACAGATATATTTCGATTTTAATGCCGTAGCAAAAGGCTTCGGGATTGATTGCTTGGGGCGTTATTTGGAGTCTAAAGGAGTAACAAATTACTTGATTGAATTAGGTGGTGAAATTCTCGCTAAAGGCGAAAATATTGAAAAAAGCCAAGATTGGTTAGTTGGTATTGAAGCGGTAGATTCCGAATTGGAAGATCGAACTTTTGAAGCAACAGTAATACTAAAAAATGTGGGAATGGCTTCATCTGGCAATTACCGCAAGTTCAGAATTGATTCGTTAACCGGAAAAAAATATGTCCATACTTTGAATCCGCTAACTGGTTCTGCAGAAATGAGCAACGTGACAAGCTCAACTGTAATAGCGCCCACCTGTGGCGTTGCAGATGCATATGCAACTTCTTTTATGGCTTTGGGATTGGAAAAATCAAAAGAATTGTTAAAAAATCTTCCAGATGTGGAAGCGTATTTAACGTTTAATGACTCATTAAATAGTCATCAAGTCTTTATGACTGAGGGGTTCAAAAAGCGTTTAGGAAACTAATTTTCTGCAAACAGGAATCAATTCGCCTTTTGGTAATCTATATCTTTCAACTTGTTCTGCAGAAAGTGTGTTTGTGTAATCTACAGCTTCAACATTAAAGCCAATGCTCTCCAATTTGGTGAAATAATCCATCCCATAAACCCGAACATGGTCATACTGTCCAAAGATTTTTGCGCGTTCTTTTGGATCAGTTATACTATTATCTTCAAAGGTTTTTTTTAAATCTGCTTTGTAAGGAATTTGAAGAATAGCCGTTCCGCCGGGAGCCAACACACGATAAATTTCTTGCATCGCTTTAGTGTCGTCAGGAATATGCTCCAAAACGTGGTTACAGATTATAAAATCGAATTTATTATTTTGAAAAGGTAAATCACAAATATCTGCTTTCACATCTGCAATCGGCGAATTTAAATCGGTTGTTGTATAATCCAGATTTTTCATTTTCCTGAATTTTTTATAAAATGCTTGTTCGGGCGCGAAGTGAAGCACTTTTAAATTTTCTGTGAAGAAACCCGTTTCATTTTTCAGATAAAGCCAAAACAATCTGTGTCGTTCCAAAGAAAGCGTTCCGGGTGAAAGTACATTTTCACGTACATTTTCATAACCGTATGGAAGAAATTTTCGGTATGATTTGCCATCAATTGGGTCTGTGTATTTATTTCCTTTTAGAAAAAAAGCAAGTATGGGTCTGCCAATAATACTCAGTCTAATGAGCAACGGACGCGGAATGGTATTTAAGATTTTTTTGAACAAAAGCGAGAGATTGTTAAAGAACGAATTCTTTTGCGCGAAACTCTTTTTCTTCGTTACTAACAATTCCCAATGCTTCATAAACATAAGCAAAAGTAGAAAGCAATTCAGGTTTTCCGTTTACTAAAGCAATGTTGTGCTCGAAGTGTGCGCTTGGCTGTCCGTCTAAAGTAGCGATCGTCCAACCGTCTTTTAACTGTTTCACTTTGTGAGTTCCCATATTTATCATAGGTTCCAAAGCAATAGTCATACCTTCAATAAATTTTTTGCCTCTTCCACGACGACCATAATTTGGCATTTCGGGATCTTCGTGCATTTTTCTTCCTAAACCGTGTCCCACTAATTCACGCACAACGCCATAACCTTGCGCTTCACAATATTCCTGAATTGCAAAACCAACGTCGCCCACGCGATTGCCAGCTTTAAATTCACGAATACCGATATAAAGTGATTCTTTGGTAATTTTCAACAGTTTTTTTAATTCGGAAGAAACTTCGCCCACTTCAAAAGTATAGGCGTGGTCTCCATAAAAGCCATTTTTTATAGCACCGCAATCTATGGCAACAATATCGCCGTCTTTCAAGGGAACATCATTTGGCAAACCATGTACTACTGCTTCATTTATGCTAGTAAGTAGGGTAGAGGGGCAGTCATACAAACCTAAAAAACCTGGGATAGCATCTTGACTTCTGATGTAATCTTCGGCCATTTTATTAAGCTTATTGGTTGTCATTCCTGGTTTTACTTCCTTGGCAAGCATTCCCAAAGTGCGTGATACTACCAAAGCACTTTCACGCATCAACTCAATTTCTTCTCTTGTTTTTTGAATTATCATAGTGCTATTTTAAAAAGGAAAAAAATCCTTTTCTATGGGTTTTAGGTTTTGATGGCTTAGGTTCGCCAATAAGTTGCTGATAAATTTCGCCCCAGCTTTTTAGTCCGCCAATGTTACGGTCGTCAATAAAAATGTCTGCGTGAATTTTTCGGCTGTAAGAAACGTCGAATTCTTCTTCTGGAAAACTTCGGTTTACGGCATAAAATATAATTCCGTTTTCTTCACAGAATTTCACAGCTTCTTCCAAGGCACGGCCTTTTCTGTAGGTCCACAAAATCAAACGATGGCCATCGTCCTGTAATTTTTTCAATGTTTCAAAAGCAAAAATAATGGGGCGGCCAATGCTTGGATATTCATCTTCAACGATGGTTCCATCAAAATCTACTGCAATTGTTAAAGTCTCTCTAATCATCTTCAATTTTCAAAACGCAAAATTACAAAGAATTATACCGATGCTAAAGTTTTATTCTGCGTAAGCGTGTTTGTATTCCTTTCCACTTAAAATGGCGAGCATATCTTTTTCAAGGCTTTCAATTGGGTATTCCACAATTCTGCCCAATTCCTTATCATTTTTATAGAAAATAATTGTTGGAACGTTCGTAATATTTTTGTCTTTCTCAAAACCTTGAGGCGTAGTTTTTTCTTCGGAAACGGTTATTAAAGTGAGCTTAGATTCACTAAAACCTACTTCGTCCAAAATCTTATAAAAATGTGGTGTTTCACGTTGGCTGTCTTCACACCAGGTACCCATAAATATGGTAATAGTAACATCTTTTAAAAACGGTTTCACTATTTCCAGCGTTTCCGAGTCTACTTTGTAATCTTCATAACCTGGGCTAAACCAGCTTTTGAAAGCATTCATTTGCAATCCTTTTCGGTTTGCTTTTCCTAAGAGCATCACAGATTCTTCGTAAGGAACGGTGTCGTTTATTTGCTCTTTGTTGTTATCTGAAATCATTTCTTTAGAAGTATTTTGGTCAACTTTATTTTTTTCTTTTGAAGAATTGCAGGCAACTAAAAGGGTTGCTGAAAGTATTATAAATAGTTTTTTCATAGTTTTAAATTAAAGAATGTTGTGTCATTATTTCGGGTTTCTCAATTCCCATAATATGCAGAATCGTAGGCGCAATATCTCCTAGAATCCCGTTTTTAACTGATTTAATTTCGTTGTCCACAATTATAATTGGAACTGGATTTGTTGTGTGTGCTGTGTTTGGTGAACCATCGGCGTTTCGCATAGTTTCGCTATTTCCGTGGTCTGCTATAATTATGGTTACGTAATGACTTTCCAATGCTTTTTCCACAATTGCTTTTGCACATTTGTCTACTGTTTCGCACGCTTTTACTGCTGCTTCAAAAACACCAGTATGGCCAACCATATCTGCGTTTGCGAAATTTAAACAAATGAAATCTGCAGTTTCGTTTTCAATTTCTGGCAAGATCATATCCCTAATCTCGTAGGCGCTCATTTCTGGTTTTAGATCGTATGTGGCAACTTTAGGTGAAGGGCACATAATTCGTTTTTCGCCCTCAAAGGGAATTTCCCTTCCGCCAGAAAAGAAGAAGGTTACGTGCGGATATTTTTCGGTTTCAGCGATTCTTATTTGCTTCTTTCCGTTTCTTTCTAATACTTCACCTAATGTATCGTGCAGATTGTCCTTATTGTAAACAACATGAATATTTCCAAACGAATCATCATAATTAGTAAGCGTCACGAAATAAAGCGGAAGCGTTTTCATCCCAAAAGTTTCGTGGTCTTTTTGTGTTAAAACCTCGGTTATTTGTCTGCCACGATCGGTTCTAAAATTGAAGAAAATAACAACATCGTCTTTTTCAATGGTTGCAACAGGTTTTCCTTCCGAAGTTGTCATTACAATCGGTTCGATGAATTCATCCGTAATTCCTTCGGCATAACTTTCTTCAATACTTTTTACAGCATCGTGAGATGGTGTTCCTATTCCAAAGCGCAACAAATCATACGTTTTTTTGACGCGTTCCCAACGTTTATCGCGATCCATTGCATAATAACGCCCAATAATTGACGCCAACTTTCCGCCCGTTTTTGCCAAATGATTTTCCAATTCCGCAATAAAACCCTTTCCAGAATGTGGGTCTACATCGCGACCGTCTGTGAAAGCGTGTACAAAAACATTTTCTAAACCATAACTGTGCGTTGCATTAAGCAAGCCTTTTAAATGGTTTATATGCGAATGCACGCCACCATTGGAAACAAGGCCCAAAAAGTGTATTTTTTTGTCGTGGCTTTTGGCGTATTCGAAGGCTTTTTTAAGTTCTGGTTCTTGGCTCAAGGTGGCGTTTTCAACTGCCATATTTATTTTGGCGAGATCTTGATAAACAATCCTTCCCGCACCCAGGTTCATATGGCCTACTTCACTATTGCCCATTTGGCCAGGCGGTAAACCCACGTTTATTCCATCTGTTAGCAATTGAGCATGCGGGTATTTTTGGTAAAGTGAATCTATAAAAGGCGTATTGGCCTGTGCGATAGCAGAAACGGAAGGATCTTGCGTAATCCCCCAACCATCAAGAATCATTAAAAGTACTTTTTTATTCATTGTGCAAAGATAAGCCTATGTGTTATGAGTTTAAAGCAATTTCGGATTGATGTCCAAAATATTCTCTTTCACATATTTTGAAACAAAGGTTTCGGAAAAATGCTCATTGCCCATTATTTTTTCTTCAGAAAGCATTTTTTTTACATCAATCTGTTCTTTATAAGCTTTGAGCATTGGGATTGAAATTGGCGCGTAGCTGAAATGCCACGGCTCATATTTAAAGCCTTTTCGGTTGCCATTGTCTGTATAAACCTCATAAAAATCAAACTTTGAAGCATTTTCATTCAGCCACATTTTCAGTTTACAATATGGACCGCTTCCGTGAAAATTTTCTGGCATTAACACATTTGCAGGGCGTGGCGCGTTCGCATCAATTATATCAATATCTGTTCCCCAATGGTGGCGTGAAGTGCCTGGAATGGTGGAATAATCTATAATTTTTTGAATAGCTTTTTCAGGAGAAAGCCCTTCGGAAGTGAATTTTTTATATTTCCCTTCAAAAATCTCTTTCTGCCGTTGAAAACTTCTGTAGGCTGAAACAACCTCAATATTTATATTTTCTTTCGCAGCGGCAGCTTTCATTCTGTTGAATGCTTCCTTTGCGGTTTTGTGCATTTTGGAAGTATAACTATCGCCTACAATGTCAGGATTTCCTTTGCCAATCAATTGGTTTCGGGTAAAATCTTCTGTGAAATTTTTAAAAGATAACTGCGGAAAAATAGCTAAACTTATTCCTGCAATGCTTGATATTTTGATGAATTCGTTGCGTGTCATTTAATGTGAAAATTCTATTTTTTTTTTGGATTACTAAATTCGTTAAAAATAATTTAGTAGTAGGTTACTTCGTTTTTTTTAATTCAATTTTGGGAATTGATTGTTTTTTATCTTCAGTAGAAAACACAAGGAATTTCATACATTTACTAACCTTTTTAAATATGAAATAGTATGACTACCAAAAAACTAACAGCAATTTTGTTGTTTTCCGGATTAGCTATTGCTTCCGTAACTGCCCAAAACGTAATGATAACCAATAACAATTCCCCCAACGAACCTTCCATAATGATTAATCCGCTAAATACTGATATTCTTGTTGCGGGTGCCAATTTAAATAATGTTTACAATAGTAGCGATGGCGGTTTAACGTGGAGTGAGCAACAAATGACATCTAGTTATGGGGTCTGGGGAGATCCAACATTTGATGTGGATACAGATGGAAATTTTTATTATTTCCACCTTTCAAATCCAGCTAGCGGAAACTGGATTGATAGAATAGTATGCCAAAAATCTACCGATAATGGCAACAATTGGAGCAGCGGAACTTTTACCGGTTTAAATGGAACCAAGGCCCAAGACAAGCAATGGAGTGTGATAGACCGCAACAATAATAATATCTATTTAACGTGGACGCAGTTTGATGAATATGGTAGTAGCAATCCGGATGATAAATCTATCATTCTATTTTCAAAATCTACAGATGGAGCACAAACTTGGTCTATTCCAAAAAAAATAAATATAGTTGATGGCGATTGTGTGGATGAAGATAACACCGTTGAAGGAGCTGTTCCCGCAGTGGGTCCAAATGGTGAAATATACGTGGCTTGGGCTGGACCCAACGGAATTGTTTTCAATAAATCTTTAGATCAAGGCGAAACTTGGCTAAACCAAGAAATAGCGATCGATCCAATGCCGACAGGTTGGGATTATTCCATTCCAGGAATATACCGCGGTAATGGTTTGCCAATAACAAAATGTGACTTAAGCGGCGGACCTAATAACGGAACTATTTACGTAAACTGGAGCGACCAAAGAAACGGTGCAAATGATACCGATGTTTGGATGAGTAAATCTACCGACGGTGGCGATACTTGGAGCGGACCAATACGTGTAAACGATGACGCAGCTGGAAAGCAACAATTTTTCACTTGGATGGATATTGATCAAACAAACGGAAATTTGTTTTTTGTTTTTTACGACAGAAGAAATTATACCGACAATAAAACCGATGTTTATCTTGCTTATTCTGATGACGCCGGAAATACTATTGTAAACAAACGTATAAGTGAATCCCCCTTTAATCCAAATTCTGGAGTTTTCTTTGGGGATTACACAAATATTGTTGCACACAACAATATTGTTCGCCCCATTTGGACGCGGCTTGATACATCACAATTAAGTATTTGGACAGATGTTACCCCGTTTACAATTCTTTCTGTGGATGATGGCGCTTCTCAGCAAGTAAACAATGTGGTGCAATATCCAAATCCAGCCATCGATATGAGTTATGTTTCCTTTAAACTTCATGAAGAGTCCACTGTGAGCATTGATCTTTTTGACATACAAGGCAGAAAGGTTTATACGGTTATGAATAATGAAACCAAAGGTTACGGAAAGTATATTATTCCTATAAATCTTGGGGAAATAAATCTTGCTAACGGAAATTATTTCTGTAAACTGACGGTGAATGGAACTTCCAAAACGCTTAAAATGATTGTCATTGAATAATGGCAGAAAATAAAATAGCAATTAGAATTATTCCTTCTTCGGAAATATGTACCATTATTCCGTTAATGCAGCAATTGGGAAATTTTTCCATTTCCGAAACACTTTTGAAAGAACGTTTACTGGAAATGGTTCAGCAAAATTATGAATGTCTGGGCGTTTTTGATGCTGAAAAATTAATTGGCGTTTGTGGATTGTGGTTTCAAACCCGCCATTACGCTGGACGAAGTGTAGAAGTGGATCACGTTATTATTGACGATTCTTACCGAAGCCACGGAATTGGTAAAATGTTAATGGAATACGTTTACGAATACGCCCGGAAAAAATCTTGCAAGTGGATTGAATTAAATACGTATGTCCACAATTTCCCTTCGCATAAATTTTACTACAACCAAGGCTTTGTGGCGAAAGGTTATCATTTTGTGAAAGAGCTCTAAAAGACTTAAGATCGTTTCGTTGAAAGATTTAAGACGTAAGACTTTGTTTTATCTATAAATTGGAGAGCAATGTTCCAGTCTCAATTTCATACGGTTCTTTTTCTTGTTCAAAAACACGTGCTTTTAATTTACCTTTCAAAATAATTTCTTTCCCATTTACACGTAGCCAACTTCCTTCGCGCAAACCAATTACGGGAACCGTATTTTGCGTGTGAAATTCAGCAATTCGTGTTTCGCGGGTTTCACCCATGTGTTTACTGTTTAGTTCTGGGTCCAAATAATGTGGGTTGAGGTTGAAGTGAATTACGCCCAAAGTTTTAAAGGATGGTGGATAAACAATCGGCATATCATTAGTAGTCTGCATAGAAACGCCACAAATATTGCTTCCAGCGCTGGTGCCCATATATGCCAAACCATTGAAAATAGCTTCGCGAAGCGGTTGCATCAATTCTAAACGATAAAGCGCACTTACCAAAACAAAAGTATTTCCGCCGCCCGTAAATGCGCCTCTTGCATTTTTAAGTGCTTCCGCAGGATTATCAAAAGTGTGCAGACCTACCAATTTTTTACCAATCTTTTGAAATGCTTTTACAGCTTTTTCAGTATATTCATCGTGGCTTATTCCGCCGGGACGGGCGTAAGGGATAAAGATAACTTCTTCTGTTTCTTTAAAAAGTTCCACCATTTCATCGGTTAGATAATCTAAATATTCCCCTCCGTAAACGGTGCTGGTGCTTGCTATTATTAGGTTTTTCATTATAGGTGCATTTTAAGAAGTGTAAATTTAACTATTGACAGCGTAAACTTTAAGTTTTCACTAACAAAACAAAGCCGTATTTTTAGTGAATGGCAAAAAAACTACTTCTACTTTTATTTATTATTGTTTCTCCAGCGCTTTTGGCGCAGGAAATTGAGCGCACCAAAGTTGCTGGAAAAATTCATGTTCCCAATGACGATGATGCCGAAGGCATTAATGTTTACAATGTTTCTTCACAAAAAGGGACCGTTACAAATGCTGATGGAACTTTCGAAATTGAAATTGCCGAAAACGACCGTGTTCAAATATCAGCTTTACAATATCAATCATTTACAGTAATAATTGATAAAGGGATTTTGGATCGAAAAAAGATGAATGTAATGATGAATCAATCCATAAATCAATTGGATGAAGTGGTGGTTCGTCCCTATGATCTTTCTGGGAATATTAATGTGGATGTAAAAAAAATACAAACCTATTCCGTTAAAAAAGATTTGGGTCTTTCAAATTATAATTTGAAATATGGTAATGATCTAAATCCGGACGAAAAAACAAAAATTGCTGGAAATGCAGCAGAGGAAGCGCTTCAAGGAAACTCATTAAAAAACGGCGCCAATATTTTGGGTCTTTTGGCTGGGGCAGTGAGTTTGTTACTTCCCAAAAAAGACAAAGACACTTCTTCCGAAAAGTTGGAAACGGGTGATGCTTTGAACAATAATCTCCAACAACGTTTCAGCAAATATTTTATAGCCTCAACTTTTGATATTCCAGAAGAAAAAGCTGTTGATTTTCTTTATTTTGCAGAAGAAAATGGGATGGAACAACGCTTACTAAAACCTGAAAACGAAATGGAACTTATAGAGTTTCTTTTGAAACAAAGCAAAGAATATAAAAAAAGGGGTGAATAAAAATTTATTATATTTTTTGATTACATTTTTTCGTTTTAAAGTGTAACTCGTTTTTAGAAAAATTAAGAATAAATATTTGTAACATCTCGATACCGAAACCGTCTAATGTTCCATTAGCCCTCTTTTTTAAATATGAAGTTTTTCCAAGTTTATCTTTTATTATTTGTACTTCCGATGGTTTCGGCTACACCTGTTCATAAATTTTATGTGAGCATTACAAAGATTGAATATGTAAAGGAGAAAAATTCCCTTCAAATAATTACCAAAATTTTTATTGATGATATTGAAGATGTGCTACAACAGCGTTATGATTCAACAATCTCGCTGGACACAAAAAAGGAAAATAAAGCTGCTGATGAAGATTTGAAAAAATACATTCTTCAAAAGTTAGTTATCAAAGTGAACGGCAAACCTGTAGCACTAGATTACATAGGTAAAGAATATGATACCGATATGGTCGTGGCATATATAGAAGTGAAAAATGTGAAGGAATTGAAAACCATTGAAATTGAAAACAAATTGCTAATGGAAATGTTTCCAGACCAACAAAATATTATCCACTTAAAAACCCCCAATAGCCGAAAAAGTTTAATTCTCGATAGAGATGAACCCAAAGGCGAATTAAATTTTAATTAATACATTGCCAAGCCATTTTTTAAAATCTCAGAAAAGTATGAAATTATTTAACTCCCTTTTGCTCGTCTCATTTTTCCTAATATCGGCGGCGGTTTCAGCTCAAGAAGAAACCGAAACCACAAAACGGGATCCTGGTCATTACAATACCAACCGTTTTAAACAGCTATACGAAGAATTTTCAACACCCAATATGTTCCGTACAGCAAGCGGTGCGCCTGGGCCAAATTATTACCAACAGCAAGCGGACTATAAGATGGACATTGAGCTGGATGATAAAAACAAAAAGATTACTGGGAATGAAACCATTACTTACAGCAATAACTCACCCGACCAACTGGAATATCTTTGGGTTCAACTAGATCAAAACAAAAGGGCGAAAGATTCAAAATCGCCATTGATTGAATCTTCAGATGCACAACCTGCAGATATGGCTGGAAGTTTTGTAAAAAATTATATGGGGAATGACTTTGATGGCGGTTTCAATATTTTAGAAATTAAAGATGTAAAAGGAAATCCATTAAAATACACCATTAACCAAACAATGATGCGTGTGGATATGCCGAAGAATTTAATGCCTGGTGAAAAATTTGTCTTCTCTATAAAATGGTGGTACAACATAAACGACCACGTAGTGGATCGCGCCCGTAGCGGTTATGAAACTTTTGAGGATGGCAATCGTGGTTATGTGATTGCACAATTCTACCCACGTATGGCAGTTTATAATGATGTGGAAGGCTGGCAGAATAGCCAATTTTGGGGAAGAGATGAATTTGCGCTTCCCTTCGGAAATTTTGAAGTAAACATTACTGTTCCTGCAGACCATATTTTGGATGGTACAGGTGAACTTCAAAACAGAAAGGAAATTTTCACTAAAGAAATGATGAGCCGTTATGAAGCTGCTCAAAAATCATTTGACAAGCCAGTTGTTATTGTAACGCAAGCAGAGGCGGAAGCCGCTTCAAAAAACTTTTCAACAGCAAAAAGAACTTGGAAATTTAAAGCAGAAAATGTTCGCGATTATGCTTTCGCAACTTCTCGTAAATATATTTGGGATATGATGGCCGTAAAAATGGGTAATAGTTCTGTTATGGCCGTTTCTTTATATCCGCCAGAATCGAATCCCCTTTGGGAGGATTGGTCAACTAGAGCCGTGGCTAGTACTTTGATTTCTTATTCACGTATGACATTTGATTATCCGTATTCCAAAGCAATTTCTGTAAGCGCAAAAAATCAGGGTATGGAATACCCAATGATTTGCTGGAATCATGGCCGCCCAGAAAAAGATGGAAGTATTAGTGATCGTACCAAATTTGGAATGATAAGCGTTATAATACACGAAGTGGGTCACAACTATTTCCCTATGATTGTAAATAGCGACGAACGTCAATGGACATGGATGGACGAAGGATTAAACACTTTTGTGCAGTATGTAGCAGAGCAGGATTTTGGTGAAACTCATCCCGATGCCATCGCACCAAATAAATTATATCCATCACGCCGTGGTCCTGCAAAAAATATTGTTGATTATATGGCTGGCGACCAAAGTCAGTTAGCGCCTATTATGAGCAAAGGTTTAAATGTGTATAATTTTGGAGCAAATGCCTATTCAAAACCTGCAACTGCCTTGAATATTCTTCGCGAAACTATCATGGGTCGCGAACTTTTTGACTTTTCTTTTAAAACATATGCAAATCGTTGGATGTTTAAACACCCAACGCCAGAGGACTTTTTCAGAACTATGGAAGATGCTTCTGCTGTTGATTTAGATTGGTATTGGAGAGAATGGTTTTACACTACGGATTATGTGGATATTGGGGTGAGGGATGTAAAAACATTTTATGTTACTTCAAAAATGAATAAAGAAGTGAAAGAAATGATGACATCACGTGGTATTTCAGAAAGTGATTTGCCACCAATGGTTTATATGGTTGAGGAAGGCAGTGAAGATTTTGAAGAAAGTATGCGCAACTCAAAATTGGAAGATGTGAAAACATTGAATGAATATATTATTGACAATATTCCTATAGAGGAAAGAGCGAATTTGAAGCGTCCAAAATATTTTTACAAAGTAACTTTTGAAAAACCGGGAGGAATTCCAATGCCTATAATTGCGCAATATACTTACAGCGATGGAAGCACAGAAAAGATTACGTATCCAGCAGAAATATGGAGAAAAAATGACGAATCGGTTGGAAAGGTTATTGTTTCGGAAAAGGAAATTACAAAAATAGAAGTAGATCCTGATGAGGAAACTGCGGATATTGATACTTCAAACAACAGTTGGCCGAAACGTAAAAAACTTGGGGCTTTTGATCAATTCAAAAGCAAAACGAATCCAGATTAATTTTTGACTTTGTTCCTTTAAAACCTTTTTGCATATTTTGTAAAAGGGTTTTATATTATGGATTTCAGAAAAACTCAAAACTCATACTTAAAACTCATAACTCGTTAGTATATTTGCACCATGATTTCACAGGCAATTTTTTTATTTATCAGTGGTGCCGAAATAGGTTTCATCCTCTTCATCGTGCTTTTGGTTTTCGGCGCAGATAAAGTGCCAGAGATTGCGCGGGGAATGGGAAAGGCAATGCGGCAGATAAAAGATGCCACCAACGATATAAAATCTGAAATAACCAAAGGTGCCGAAAAACAGGGGATTGATTTGGACATCACCAAAGACGTTCAAAAGCAGATAGACCAAGTGAAGGAAGAAGTTGATGAGGTTACTGGTCCCATCAAAAGGAAATTTTAATTACCTATAAAAAAAAGTTTCAGGAAAAATTAATTCCTGAAACCTTTCTGTAAACCCTAGCGGCATACTTTGAAAAAAATTACTTCTTTATAAATTGCCCAATTCCAACCCTATTGTATAGTGAAAAGAGCCAACATTTTAACTTTTATTGATTGCCATAAACCACGAAAGTAAAGGCACTATCTCGTGCTACTCCACCAACAGTTTGGATGCGAACTTGAAAAGAATTCGGTCCCGTTGGTGCATATCCTGCGATTTCTGGCGTTCCAAAAGCTGCAGTATAAGGTGTAACTAAGACGATACAATTGTTCATATCTGTCGCATGGTCAAGTACTACATCGTATACACCCACGGCAGGATTTCCAAAAGATGTAATTCCATATCCGGTTTGGATGTCATTGAATCCAAGAGCAACACTTCCAAAAGCAATTGGCATGGAGTTACCATAAACCCTATTTAATAGGGGTGCAGTAGTTGTTTGCTGTACTTCCACATTACCGTTGGTACTTATATTGCCAGTTCCAAGATCAACACGCATTGTTTTGCTCCCTCCAGCCACAAAGTCTATATCGTCACCTGCATCATTATACCCAATTCCCCAATTAGGAAATGCAGGAGAATGTTGCGCTATCATTTTGTCAGCATTATTAGTTCCAGATCCATAAATCATCACAGATCCACTGTTGTTACTGTACAGAGCGCCAGGAACACTCGCCATTTGGGTTTCACCTACATTTGTTCCGTTAAGGTCTACCTGAAGCCAAGGATCAATGTCTACCCAATTTACCCCAGAAAGTGAAGTAATAGAACCAATCTGTGCGGAAAATACACCGTTAGCATCCGTATTGAGGTTTTGAGTTTCATTGTAAGCTGCGGCTCCACCAGCACCATCTCTTATCTCAAAATCTATCGTTATTGCTGCATTCGTCATAAGTATTCCTCCAGCATCTCTTGCAACTGCTTGATAATTTATAAGTTCAGCAGCAGCTGATTTGTTTGAATTATTATTAGAAATAGTAGTTGGCTGTTCATTTCTGATTTGCGAAATTTGTTTATCCTGTGTTTTTTTGGACAAATAATCTGAATTTGATGAGGCCCCTTCTTCAGTTACATTTTGTGAAATTATTCCTGAAAATGTCAGTAAACAGGTTGCGATAGCGATATAGGTTTTAATTGTTTTCATAATTGTATAATTTTTAAGTTTAAATTTTTATTGTTTAATAATTTTGAATGTTTTTGATTTACTGGTTGCACGTTGCTCAATGTTTAGAATGTACAAGCCATTGCTGTACCCGCTAAAGTTGAGGGTTTCTTTAGAAGTGCTATCTAGAAGTCCTTTATGATAGATTTGTTTTCCATTAATATCGAAAATTGATATATCGAAAGCTTCACCCACCATATCTTTAAAATTGATATTAAGATAATCAGTTACCGGATTTGGATATACCGTTGTCTGGACTTCAAGAGTGAAGTCCTCGTTGCTCAATACTACTCCTTCAATAGCGCCAAGCCAAAATCCTTGGCCTAAGGATTCGCCGTTAGAGATATCCCCAATAACAGCTTCCCCGGTAGTAAAGCTTAAAGTGTTGGACGCTCCACTGATGGTGGCGCCAGAGCTTGCTATTACTGTTTGGCTCAAACTCTGTGCATGACCTATGCTCAGCGTTATGAGTGCAATGAGTAATAAATAGAATGTTTTTTTCATAATTTGATTTTTTAAAGGTTGATACTGTTTTACAAACTTTAGGTTTGTGAAAATTTGATAAAATGATCATTTAAATTATCGTTGCAAAAATGCATTGAACTTCAAAGGCTTCAAAAAATAAATAGCTGATTTTCTGAAGGTAAACACCCCTTTTTTTATTAGGTTTTTACCTTTCTCTTCTAAATTAAACCCCTCATTTAAATAAGGATTTTACCTTATTTAGGGTTAAAACTAAAATGCTGCTAAGAAGTTTGAAATAAAATTATATGTCTGGTAATCAGAAGTTTACTAAATAGTACCAAAGAACAGTACATATGTAAAACCTAAAATAAATTTGGGAAATAAAAAATACGTAAATATAGATTTTGGAAACTTGAGAGCTCTATTTTACTCTGCTAATCGTTAAACCATCTCTAATAGGAAGCAGTACAGTTTCCAATTTTGGATGCTCATTTATTAGTCTATTATACTGAAGAAGTGCCTTTGTATCAATATCATCATCTTTCAATTTTTCTACTACTTTTCCGCTCCAAAGCACGTTGTCACTTAAAATTACGGAACCTTTTTTCATTTTCGGAAGAATGATATCCAAATAGTTTGGATAGTTACTTTTATCTGCATCAATAAAAACTAAATCGAAGGTTTTATCTAGCTTTGGAATAATTTCTAAAGCATTCCCCAAATGCTGAAAAATCTGTTTTCCGAAAGCAGATTCGTCAAAATATTTACGTTGAAAATCAAACAATTCTTCGTTGATGTCTATCGTATGAAGTTCACCTTTTTCTTGCATTCCTTCGGCCAAACACAATGCTGAATAACCTGTGTAAGTTCCAATTTCGAGAATGTTTTTCGGCTGCATCAATTTTGAAAGCATGCTCAAAACCCTACCTTGCAAATGGCCGCTTAACATTCTTGGAACTAGAATTTTCTGCCAAGTTTCACGGTTCAATCTTTGAAGCAATTCTGGTTCAGCTTGCGAATGTTTTTCTGCGTAATCGTTTATTTTTTCAGGAAGAAAATCCATTTTAAAATTTTTAGTGAATACCGCCCATCATCTTTTTGATTATTGGCGAAATAAGTATTGCAAATATACCCACAATCACACTAATTACCCCAAAACTTGCATACACCGAAACGTATGAAAATAATTGCTGAAAAGAATCACTTTGTTCCGAAGCAATTTGTGGAGTTAATCCGGTAATATATTCAGTGATAGTTCCAAAGATTCCTTCTGAAAAAACATTTGTATTTCCCTCAGAAACAGTTGTTAGTTTAGCGATTTTTCCAGCAAAAAAGTGTCCGTAAAAATTCGCAGAAAACCAAACGCCCATTATAAAAGCAACATATTTTATAGGCGAAAGTTCCGTCATTTTTGAAAGCCCGATGGGCGAGAGAAACAATTCGCCAATAGTCAATACTAGATAACCAATAACTAAATAGCTCATCGAGGTTTTTGCAAAATCATCTACGCTATGAGCGGAAAGTGCAAAAACGATAAATCCCAATCCAAGAAATAGCAATCCCAAACCAAATTTTACAGCAGAATTAGGATTAATTTTTCTTCTGCTTAAATAAGTCCAAAGCATCGAAAATGGAATTGCAAAAAGAATGATGAAGCCTGCATTTATACTGTTAGTTCCCGCAGCGTCCATACCCACTAAATTTACATTTCTATCAGCAAAAAGTGTCAACGAACTTCCGGCCTGTTCAAAAATAGCGGCGAACAAAGTGTATAAAATGGTAAAGTAAACCGCGACCAATAATCGTTTCTTTTCTTTTGAACTTACAGTGGAAATAATATAACCGATATAGAAAACCAAAAATGCTGAGACAATCCAAACTAAATACCCTTCAAATTCATTAAATCGAACAAGCGCTGCGAAAATTCCAACCGAAAGAATTGAGGCCAAAACAATCAATTTTCCGCTGTTTAATCCAAATGATTTCTTGTCGTAAATCTGTTGACTAGGCACAAACCCCTTATTACCGAATACGTTATTTTTCAATCCGCTTCTGAAAACCAAAAGTCCAGTAACCATTCCAATTCCTGCCAAAACAAAGCCGTAATGCCAACCGTAAGTTATCGCGAACCAAGCACATAAAAGCGGCGCAATTGCCGCTCCCAGATTAATTCCAAGGTAAAAAATGGTAAATCCGGAATCACGACGGGCGTCACCTTGGGTGTAAAGTTCACCTACAAATGAAGAAATATTTGGTTTAAAAAAACCGTTACCAACAATTATTAATCCCAAGGATCCGTAAAAGAATATTGGCATTTCAATGGAAAGAAAGAAGTGACCAAAAATCATTAAAATTCCACCCAGAATAATTGCTTTTCGATAGCCGAGAATTTTATCGGCCAAAATCCCACCAATCATTGGCGTTACATACACAAGCGACATATATGCCGCGTAAACGCCAAAAGCCATATCGTCGTCATACAACAGATGTTTGGTCATATAAAGAACGAGCAAAGCGCGCATTCCGTAGAAGGAAAATCGTTCCCATAGTTCTGCAAAAAATAGATAAAGAAGTCCTTTTGGGTGGCCGAAAAGTTGAGGTTGTTGCGCCTCAGAAATTGCATTGCTCATAATTGGATTTTTAATTTGGAGCAATGTAGAATAGATTCAAACCTATAAACAGGTTTGTTTCAAATAATAGTAAAAAATACTGGAATGTGCCTAATTGTGAATGCGGTTACAATGAATTACAAAAAAGCTTTGTACTCTTTGTTTTCGGCACTCTCGGAGAATTCTTCAAGGAGTCTTTTATCGATAGATATGTTATTGGGAACAATACGCAACCTGTATTTACTTTCGCCAATAAAGGTAAAAAGATCGCGTCTGTCCAATTTTTGCGAATCATCGAGTTGCAGAATATCGTTTATGTTTTCAATGATTCGGGTGAGGTAGGTTTGGTTTTTTATTTCGCTGCCCAGATTTACAGGAATGGTTTGAAAATCGCCTTCAGCAAATTTTCTTCGGATGGCGAATTTCAGCAGATTTTTATATTGCGTAGTTTTTGAACCGAAATCGATGGTTTGGTCGTAAATATTTTTCGTTGGAATATTCAATTTCACCAAACTCCAATCTAAAAAATGTATCGTTATTTCATTGGGTTTTGGGGTGCTCGCAAGTCGAATTACCCAAGTTGTTGCCAAAACTAAAAAGATGGAAATCAGCGATGTTTTCGCAATTATTTTAATGAAATTATTACTGAAATCATTTCCGAAGGTTAAAAAAACTTCAGAAATTTGGGATACAAAAATCAGAATAATAACTAAGATTGAAATTATACCAATCACCTTTAAACCGCGATACGCGAAGGTTCTGTAAAAAGAAACTCCCAATAAATAACACAGAAAAGCAGAAAGCAATAAATCTGGAATTCCGCTGATGCGTATGTTTTTTATAATATTATTTTCTCCCAAAACAAAAGGAAGAATGAATGTAAGAATTGAGGTAAAGATGATAACCGCAATAATTTTTTTGATGTTTTTAATATTGTGATAAATGAAACCTGGAGCGTAATAAAAGTAGAAAAGCGCCAATAACAAAAACATATTATTTATAATGGAAAATAGATTTATTCCCAACTGAAAACCCTGCTTTTGGGTGAAATTAAAAATTATTCCGCCGTAAGTCCAACACCCAGAAAGCACCCAAATAAACATTGCAAGGCTTAAATAAAGCAATGCTTTATCAACTCTTTTTTGTGAATCGTCTTCTTCTAAAAGTTGGCTGAATCTGTTGCGGATATTAAACCAAAGCGCAAGCAATAAAACTCCGCCAAGAAAGGCGATGCAAATATGTGAAAGAATATAAAACTTAGCTACTTCGGTCATTCGCCGAGAATTCTGTTTACCAATTTTTGCTTTGCCTCTTCGTCATCGCCGCAAAGCCATTGGATTACGTTTTCATCCCAAATAGCATCACATTGTTCGGGAGTTAAAATTTTACGGTCAACAGCCAAATCTAAAATTTTTCCGGGATAGGAAGATTGCACAGCGCTTTCCATTTCGCCCAATGGATAAGGGTCGTCCAAGCCCATAAGCACTTGTTTAACACCTTGATTTTTCACTAATAATTCCAGCCCGCCAGTATCGTGAAGCAATGTGTCAAAGAAAATATTTTTGTGCCCCACGGCCTTGCGTGGATGTGTTTTTCCTTCGAATAAATCGGGACGGCCATCAAAACCTTGTATTCTTCTTCCTAAGTTTATTTGAGCCAATTGTCCGCCATGTGCGAAACAAGTTCGCATTCCGGGATACTTATCTGCATAACCATTTAAAGTTAGGAAATGATAGGCGTCTGCACATTGCGCAAGCATCCAAATAAGGTGAAAGCGCCACGAAGTATTTTCAAGTTTTATAAATTTTTCACCATCATAGGGATGGATTTCAACTGCCAAATTATATTTTGAAGCAAGTTCGAAAATAGGTTCGTTTTCTTCATCAAAAATACAACGCCACGTGCCGATTGTGTCCATATAATGTGTGGGCAAACACAAAAGACGAAGTCCAAGTTCTTCAACGCAACGCTCCATTTCCCATAAAGCACCACGCACAAAACCGGGATGTACTACAAAACCGCAGGTGAATTTTGATGGGTGCTCGCGTTGAATTTTTGCATTGAAATCATTCTGAAAGCGCAATGCCTGTTTCATTTCTTCAACACGTAAACCGTTTCCGTATAGTTGTGAAAGATTTAAAACTACTGCGTGATCTATTTTAAAACGCTCCATCCATTCTAACTTTTCATTCAAAAAAAAACTAGAGTCGGTAACCGGGCGGCTCCAATCTTTTTGGAGCATAAATTTTCGATCTTTATCTACCCAAAAAATGCCCTTATCCTGCATAAACTGTGGAATTTCCTCGGGATAAGGAAGTAAATGTGAATGACCGTTAATGCGGAGTTTTCGTCTCATAAGAAAATTTAATGAATGCTAAAGTTACAAACTTTTGGTGCGTCCACCGTCAACAGGCAAGTTTATTCCATTAATGTAGCTGGCGGCTTCGCTTGCAAGAAATGCCACGGCATTAGCAATTTCTCCGGGCTGTGCAAAACGACGCGCAGGAACTAGGCTTTTCATAAACTCGCTGGCTTCTTTTTCGGTTTTGTTCATTTTTTTGGCGGCGTTACCAACAATGTCTTCCAATCTGTCAGTAGCCGTAAAACCAGGCAAAACATTGTTTACCGTTATTCCGAATTGACCCAATTCATTAGCCAAAGTCTTGCTCCAACTTGCAACCGCGCCACGAATGGTGTTGCTCACGCCAAGTCCGTCAATAGGTTGTTTCACGGAAGTGGAAATAATATTTATAATTCTGCCGTAATCTGCTTCCTTCATTCCCGGAACAACGGCTTGTGCCAAGATTTGATTGCAAATAAGGTGCATTGAAAACGCTTTTTCAAATTCATCAGTTGATGCAGAAAAAATGGGCCCACCTTTTGGGCCGCCCGTATTATTTATCAATATGTGAAAAATTTTGTTTGAAACCGCAACTTCAACTTTGTCTTTCAACTGTTGTGGATTCGTAAAGTCAGCCACAAAATAATTGTGTTTTTGGCCTTTATCGTGTGCAAGTTCAATTAAAGTTTCTTTCAGTTTTGCTTCATCGCGAGCAACCAAAGTTACTGTTGCTCCAAGTTTTGCCAATTGAATAGCAGTCGCTTTTCCAATACCTGCAGTACTTCCGCAGACTAGGGCGTTTTTATCTGTTAAATCTAAATTCATATTTGAGTGTCTGGTCGAGCGCAGTCGAGACCTATATTAATTAGCATTTGAACTTTTAAGAAACCCCTCGACTGCGCTCGGGGAGAAATTTTCATTCATATTTTATACAAACATTCTTCGCCTCCGTAAAAAACCGAAGCGCTTCAAAACCACCTTCACGACCTACGCCGCTGTCTTTTATTCCGCCGAAAGGAGTTCTTAAATCACGGTTTAGCCAAGTATTTACCCAAACAATTCCCGCTTCAATTTCTTTTGAAATACGCATTGTTCGGTTTAAATCTGAAGTCCAGAGAGTTGCGGACAATCCGTATTTTACGGAATTTGCCATTTGCAATGCTTCTTCTTCAGTTTCAAAAGGCATCATTGTAACCACAGGACCGAAAATTTCTTCTTGGTTTACGCGGCATTGGTCGTCAAAAACTTCTATGACCGTAGGTTCCAAATAATAGCCATTTTCTAAACCATTTACTATTAACCGGTTTCCGCCGCACAGAATTTTTCCACCTTCTTTTTCGGCAATTTTAATGTATGATTCTACTTTTTCCAAATGTGGTTTTGAAACCAAAGCACCTAAATCTGAATCGGCTTCAAAAGGATTTCCAACTTTTAATTGTTTTACTTTTTCAACAAAATCTTTTTTGAATTTTTCGTAAATCGGTTTTTCAACAAAAATTCTGCTTCCGCAAAGACAAATTTGCCCTTGATTTGCGAATGATGAACGCACGGTAACTTCCAGCATTTTTTCATAATTGCAATCTGCAAAAATGAGGTTCGGGTTTTTTCCGCCGAGCTCCAATGATAATTTTTTAAACATTGGTGCGGCGGTTCGGGCAATGTGTTCACCTGTTTTGGTTCCGCCAGTAAAAGAAATCGCTTTTATGTGTTTATGCTCAACAATTGCTTGCCCTGCGGAAGGTCCCGTGCCGTGAACAATATTTAAAACTCCTTTTGGTAGACCTGCTTCAGTGCAAATTTCGCCTAAAAGAAAAGCGGTAAGCGGTGTAATTTCACTGGGTTTTGCAACCACTGTATTTCCAGCGGCGATTGTAGGAGCAATTTTCCAAGTAAATAAATAAAGCGGAAGATTCCAAGGTGAAATACAACCTACCACGCCAATAGGCTGACGTAACGTGAAATTAATAGTGTTCAAACCAACACTTTCGTGCGCTTCGCTGGCGAATTGTGTAATGGCGTTTCCGAAAAAACGAAAGTTCGCGGAAGCCCTCGGAATATCAACCGACAAAGCCAAACTCAGTGGTTTGCCGTTATCTTTTGCTTCGGCTTCGGCCAATTCAACTAGTTTTTCATCAATTAAAGCTGCAATTTTTAGAAGAATTCTGCTGCGTTCATCGATGGTTGTGTTGCTCCATTTTGGGAAAGCTTCCTTGGCAGCTTGATATGCGTTTTCAATATCTTCCTGACTTGAATTTGCTATTTGCGAATACACTTCTCCATTGGAAGGATTGTAATTGTCCAACCATTTTTTTGAAAGTGGTTCAACGTATTCGCCGTTTATGTAGTTTAGGATTTTTTGCATTTTATTCAAGCTTCATTAATAACTCTGAAACACGATTATTTACACCTTTAGGATTTCTTATAGGATTATAAAGTGGGGCATTTTGAATTATAAGTACTATAGTTGCCATTTCTATATCTGATAAATTTGAAACTTCTTTTTTAAAATAAAATTTACTAGCGTTAGATATTCCAATTTGATCATTTAAAAAATAATTGTTACTTGCAATCCAATTTAGACATTCCTTTTGACTTACTTTATTATCTAATTTTGATGCAAGTCCAAAATAACTAATTCTAGTTCTTCTTTTGTACGATGTTGTTTTTTGAGGTAATCCCCAATTTCGTGATACCATTAAACTTGGATTTGCCTTAATATTTCTTTTAAAAATACCAATTAATGAACTTGTTTTAATACCGTATTCAAGTGAAGTGGGATTATTGATTTCATAAATTTTATAAAATTTATCAGGAAGCTCATCTGCCAATTTTATTTCTTTTATTAATGATTCAATTTCTGACTCTGTTGCTATATTTCTCCAAGAATTTATTCCATAAACATATAAACCAATTAGAATTATAAATACAATACCAAAAAACCTAAGCAAGTATTTATAAATTTTCTTCATAATTTTTTAACTGAAAACTGGCTACTGATTACTGTCAACTGGCTTAAATGCCATCGCTTTAATTTCAACAACCAAATACGGATGCGGCAATTGATGCACAGCAACAGTGGTGCGCGTTGGTCCAGTTTCCTTATTGAAATATTCAGCGTACACTTGATTGTAACCGGCAAAGTCGTTCATATTTACCAAAAAACTCGTCACGTCCACAACATCTGCCATTGTTGCGCCTTCCGTGGCTAGATAATCTTTTATGTTTTCAAGTACGGCTCGTGTTTGTTCTTTTATGTCGAAATGCATCGTGCCCATTTCGTCAATTTTATGAACGCCGGCAAAAGTATTGTCCGGCAAACGCGAACTTGTGCCGCTAATAAATATAAAATCACCCACACGTTTTACGTGCGGATATGCGCCGCGCGGCGTTGCTTTTCCTTCTACTAATGTGCTTTTATTGCTCATAAATTAAATGTTTTGTCAGGTCGAGCGCAGTCGAGACCTATCTTTTAATTCAGATTTTTGCTGTACATTGACCTCTCGACTGCGCTCGAGGTGACATTGCTTTATCCAAAAGCCACTTCATCATCGTGAAGAATGGCTTCGGTTTCTTTTTTTACCAGTTCCAATTTTTCTTTTAAAGACATTTCATCTTTGATTTTTCCATCGTCCAAAAGATTTAAAATCGCTTTATCTTGTGCTCTTCCACGTTTTAAAGCTTCGGAATAGGTGATTGTTTCCTTAAAGGTAACCAAAGAATATTTGCTGTAATAATCTTCCGGAAATTCTGATTCGAAAGCGGTTTCTAGCTTTCTTTTTCTTTGGAAAATTTCCATCGCGGTATGCTCTTTCATTTCGTGGAAATTATCCACCGCCAAATCTGCAATTGCGTCCGTATCTTTTTTCCGAAGCGCTTCGTATTCTTTAAAAAGGTTATTCCAATTGATGCTATCTTCGGAAACGTGTTTCTCAAGGATTTCATCAAAAACCACAACATCTTCAAAGGAAGCGTTCATTCCTTGTCCATAAAACGGAACGATGGCATGTGCTGCATCGCCCAACAAAAGTACTTTTCCGAAGGAATTCCATGGTGAACATTTTACAGTTCCCAAAGGTCCGGTTGGGTTGCCGAAAAATTCTTCGGCAAGGTTTGGAATCATTTCCACCACATCTGGAAATTCTTTGTTGAAGTATTCGTGAACCATTTCTGGCGTTGTCAAATTCGCGAAGCAATATTCACTGTTTTCATAGGGAAGAAAAAGCGTCACTGTGAAACTGCCATCGAGATTTGGCAAAGCAATCAACATATCTTCGCCTCTAGGCCAAATATGTAACGCATTTTTATAAGTTCTGTATCCACCATTTTCTGCAGCGGGAATTTCAAGTTCTTTATAACCGTGGCTGAGCCATTGCTGCGAAAAACTGAAAAGAAACTTATGGCTTTCAAACATATTTTTACGAACCGCAGAACCTGCGCCGTCGGTTCCGAAAATAGCATCGGCTGAAATTGCAATTTCTTCTTTTGAATTGTAATCTTTAAAAGTCGCCGAAGCATTTTCCAAATCAACATCCTCGCAAGCGTGATTAAAAATGAGTTGCACGTTCGGCATTTTTTCGGCTTCGTCCAAAAGCAACATATTTAATCCCGGGCGAGAAATGGAATTTATGTATTCGTCTTTTCTACCGCTATACGGACTTAAAAAAGTATTTCCGGCTTTGTCGTGAATCATCCGCCCGTTCATTGGAATGCACTGCTTTTTTGCTTGTTCCTCAACACCTGCAAGTCTCAAACCTCGCAGACCTCGATCACTCAAAGCCAAGTTTATGGAACGTCCAGCATCTTGTGTAATTTTTCGCAAATCGGGTCGTTTTTCTACTAGAGTTACTTCAAAACCGCGTTGTGCCATTCGCAATGCGAGCAGGCTTCCACATAGGCCGGCGCCGATTATTAATATATGTTGTTGATTGTTCATTGTTATATGTCCGGTCGAGCGCAGTCGAGACCTTATTATTCAAAATTTTGCTGAAGCTTGACCCCTCGACTGCGCTCGGGGAGACATAAATATTAATTTAAAACTTCTTTTAATTTTTCCGAAAAGTGAAAAACATCCTCAAAACTATTGTAAAGTGGGGCAGGAGCAACGCGTATTACATCTGGCTCGCGCCAATCGCTTATAACACCAGCTTCGGTTAGTTTTGTGTGTAAATTTTTATCTGCATTTTTTACTTGTATTGAAAGTTGGCAGCCGCGTTCTTCAGGATTTCGAGGTGTTATAATTTTAATGGAATCGTTTTTCATTTCATCCAACAAAAACTCTAAATAGCTAGTAAGCTTTTCAGATTTTTTTCGAAGGTTTTCAAAACCTGCTTCCGCAAAAGTATCTAACGAGGCACGAATAGCCGCCATTGAAAGTATTGGAGGATTGCTGAGTTGCCAGCCTTCAGCTCCGGGCAAGGCATCAAAGTCGTGACGCATATTGAAGCGCGTTTTCTTATTATGGCTCCACCAACCTGCAAATCGGTTTAGGTTTTCATTATTGGCGTGGCGTTCGTGAACAAAGCAACCGCCCAAACTTCCCGGGCCGCTGTTTAAATATTTATAGGTACACCAAACTGCAAAATCTGCTCCGGTTTCGTGGAGATTAGGCTGAATATTACCCACGCCATGCGCCAAATCAAAACCAACCATACAATTATATTTATGACCTAGTTCGGTAATTTTTTTGAGTGGAAAAGATTGGCCTGTGTAATAATTGGTGCTGCCAATCATCAGTAAAGCGATTTCATCACCGTGGGTTTTCATTATTTCCTCCAAATCCTCAAAACGGCACAGTTCTTCGCCTTTTCTAGGTTTCCACAGAATTAAACCCTCTTTTGGATCTATTCCGTGAAATTTCAGTTGACTTTCCACTGCATACTTATCAGAAGGAAATGCGTCGCTTTCAACCACAATTTTATATTTGGTTTTTGTGGGCTGATAAAACGAAACCATCATTAAGTGAAGGTTAGTTGTAAGTGTATTCATTACAACTACTTCTGAGGGTTTTGCGCCGACAATTTTCGCCATATTTTCAGCTAAAAATTCGTGATACGGAAGCCATGGATGTTTGCCTTCAACATGCCCTTCAACACCTAAATTCGCCCAATCTGTAAGTACTTCTTTTATATATTCAGAAGTGATTTTTGGTTGCAATCCTAGGGAATTTCCGCATAAGTATATCAATTCCTCGCCATTAGCGCTTTTTGGAATGTGAAATTTATTTCTGAAAGAAGCCAAAGAATCCTTGACATCCTGCTGTTTTGCGTATTCTAAAGTATTCTGGAACATTTGGGTGGGTTAAATTTTTTAGCCTTTTCACAAAAATAGGAATTAATATTCGTTTAATTTGTAGCACAATATCCAAAGTTCTAAGTTGTTGGATATTGATTTTCAAAAATGAATCTATGTATCGAAAATTACTTTTAATATTTTTCTTTTTACTGTCGGGCGCTATCTTTTCCCAATCTATTGCGCGCCAATGGAATGAAGAAGTATTGAACGGAATAAGGAACGATTATGCGCGCCCTACCATTCACGCTCGAAATTTGTTTCACTCTTCTGTAATTATATATGATATGTGGGCGGCTTTCAATAGTCAGGCTGACACTTATTTCCTGGGAAAAACTGTAGATGGTTTTATTTGCGAATTTGATGGTTTCGAAACTGATGAAAATTCTTCTGAAGCGCAACGGAAAGCAATAAGCTATGGAGTTTATAGATTGATGCAGCACCGTTTTGCAAATTCGCCGGAAGCTTCAGAAATTATGAATTCTATAGATTCTTTAATGGATAATTTAGGATTTGACAAAAATTATTCAGACACTAATTATCATAATGGAAACTCTGCGGCTCTAGGAAATTATATGGCTAAGAAGATTATTGAATTTGGATTACAGGATGGTTCCAATGAAGCCGATAATTACGCCAACCAATTTTACGAACCCTTGAACGAACCACTGAATATGGATATCTCGGGGAATCCTGATTTACAATTTCCAAATAATTGGCAAC
>JBBSOQ010000015.1:0-79373 GCA_038259585.1 Flavobacteriales bacterium
ATAACTTTTATAAAAATGAAATCTATTACAATTAAAGGATCACAAAGAGAAAGCGTGGGCAAAAAGGCAACGAAAGCCCTACGTAATGCTGGAATGGTTCCTTGCGTAGTTTACGGAGGGAAAGAGCCAATTAGTTTTTCAGCAGAAGAAATTGCATTTAAACATTTGGTTTACACTCCAGACGTACACACAGTTGTAGTAAATTTAGGTGGCACAAAAGTAACTGCCATCCTTCAGGATATACAATTTCACCCAGTGACTGACCGTATTCTTCACATCGATTTTTACCAAATTTTTGATGACAAAGAAGTTACTATGGAAATTCCAGTACGTACAAAAGGAAACGCCCGTGGTGTTCGTAGTGGTGGTACTTTGCGTATAGTTAGTCGTAAACTTCGTGTGAAAGCTTTACCAGAAAATCTTCCAGATTTTATTGAGGCAGACATTACCGAAATGCGAATTGGAAACAAAATGTATATTACAGCTATAAAAACTGATAATTACAAAATTATGCACCCAGATAACACCGTTATCTGTCAAGTTAGAACTTCACGTACTGCAGTTGCAGACGAGGTTGATGATGATGCTGACACAGCGGAAGGTGCAGAAGGAGAGGAAGTTCCAGCTACGGAAACTGATGATGTTGCTGCAGTAAAGGAATAAATTTCTTTTTAGAAGATTAGTGAAAAGCATCCTGTTAATTCAGGGTGCTTTTTTTATTTTTACCAAAGAATAAAAAAGATGTCGTTTTTCAAAAATTTATTTTCAACCAAGGCAAGCCAAATAGTTACAGAAGAAGATTCCATGAAAAAATTTCTAATTGTAGGCCTAGGGAACATAGGCCCGAAATATGCAAATACCCGCCATAACATAGGCTTTAAAGTAGTCGATTTTTATGCCGAAAAAAATTCACTACCATGGGAAACGGCAAAACTGGGCGATGTTACTTCGCATAAACTAAAAGGAAGAACCTTTATTTTTCTAAAGCCGAGCACTTTTATGAATTTAAGCGGAAAGGCCGTAAATTACTGGCTCGATAAAGAGAAAATTCCGTTGGAAAATATGCTTGTAATTACAGACGATTTAAATTTGGCTTTCGGAACCATTCGTATAAAGACAAAAGGAAGCGATGGCGGTCACAACGGTTTGAAGGATATTCAAAACACTTTACAAACAACAGAGTATCACCGTTTCCGTTTTGGAATTAGTGATGCTTTTGCCAAAGGAAGACAAGTAGATTACGTTTTGGGCGAATGGGAAGCGGAAGAAGAAAAACAACTGCCCGAACGTTTGGTATTGAGCTGTAACATTATAGAATCATTCGCACTTGCTGGAATAAATATTACTATGAATACTTTTAACGGAAAATAATTTTGGAGAAATATTCATCAGCTTCCGCATATAAATATGAACGTCAAAGCGTTGTAACGATCGGCACTTTTGACGGCGTGCATATTGGCCACAAAACTATATTAAAGCGGGTTGTAGAAACTGCGAAAAAGGAAGATCTGGATTCCGTGGTGCTTACTTTTTTTCCACATCCACGAATGGTGCTTCAGCAAAATTCAGACATAAAACTTTTAAACACCATTGAAGAACGCACCCAATTGCTTGAAAAAACGGAGCTCGACCATTTGGTAATTCATCCGTTCACACATGCTTTTTCACGATTGACGGCTTTGGAATATGTGCGTGATATTTTAGTGAATAGCTTAAAAGCGAAAAAAATAATCATCGGTTACGACCACCGTTTCGGAAGAAACAGAAATGCAGATATTGAAGATTTAAAGGAATTCGGAAGAACTTATAATTTTGATGTCGAAGAAATTTCGGCAAAGGAAATTGATGATGTAGCCATCAGTTCCACAAAAATTAGAAAAGCTTTAAACGAAGGCGATATTGAAACAGCCAATAGTTATTTGGGTTATAATTTTATGATTTCTGGCGAAGTGGTTCAAGGAAAAGCAATTGGAAGAACCATCAATTACCCCACTGCCAATTTGAAATTGAAAGAAAACTACAAACTTGTTCCAAAAAACGGAGTCTATATTGTTCAATCCCTAATTGATTCCGAGAAAGTCTTGGGAATAACAAGTATTGGAACCAATCCTACAGTAGGCGGAACCCATAAAACCATCGAAACGTATTTCCTAAATTTCAACAAAGATCTTTACGGAAAAGAAATCACGATCGAATTTTTGAAATATATACGTGATGAAAAAACTTTCGATTCTCTAGAAATACTTAAACAGCAAATAATAAAGGACGAAATGTTCGCAAAAAAATATTTACAGGAACTTGAATAAATTTCTTTTCAAACAGGTTGATAATATTGGGCTCGTTCTTTTTAGAGTCGTGTTTGGCCTATTGATTACAACTGAAGCCATTGGTGCCATTTTTACTGGTTGGGTGCGCCGCACTTTGGTTGATACTCCTTTTACTTTCAACTTCATTGGGTTTGATTTTTTACAGTATTTGCGTGGTGATTTCCTTTACTTCTATTTCATATTAATGGGCATCTTCGGCATTTTTGTGATGCTGGGCTACAAATATCGTTTCAGCATGTTCGCCTATGCAATTATGTGGACTGGCGTTTATTTAATGCAAAAATCAAGTTATAACAATCACTATTATTTGATGATGCTTCTGTGCTGGATAATGGCGCTTCTACCCGCCACCCGTTGGTTTTCACTTGACTCAAAAATAAATCCCGAAATAAAAAATCCTGCGATGTCTCGTTGGGTTTTGTTGATATTAATATTTCAAGTTTGGATTGTTTATACATTCGCTTCCGTGGCAAAGATGTATCCTCACTGGTTAGATGCATCAATGCCCGGCTTACTAATGGCCAGTAAGAGCAATTTTTGGCTAGTGGGTGATCTTTTGCAAAAAAGTTGGGTGCATTGGACAATTGCTTATACAGGAATTTTTTTTGATTTGCTCATTGTGCCTTTAATGCTTTGGAAACGCACACGGATGTTGGGCTTTATTATTTCAATATTTTTTCACCTATTTAATTCGTTCATTTTTCACATTGGAATTTTCCCTTATATGTCAATTGCTTTTGCATTATTTTTCTTTTCCCCGGAAATACTTCAAAAGAGATTTCTTCCAAAGAAAGAATTATATACTACAAATGATGTAATACTTCCGAAACATAAAAATTTAATCATCGGAGTATTTTCAGTTTACTTTCTGATTCAACTCGGTTTGCCATTGCGCCATTGGTTTTTTAAGGACGATGTTCTTTGGACCGAAGAAGGACATCGCCTTAGCTGGCGGATGATGCTACGTTCCAAAAGCGGTAGTTTGACCGTTTGGGTAAAAGACAAAAACACTGATATAAAATCCCGCTACGATTATTCAAACCTTTTGGGCACCAAACAAAATGCCGCCGTAACAACTAAACCAGATTTGATGTGGCAACTTGCCCAGAAAATCAAACAAGTTGAAGCTGAAAAAGGACGTGATGTTGCTGTATATATGGAATCTAGGGTTAACGTCAATGATGGTGTTTATCATCCTTTTACAGATCCAACAATAGATTTAGCATCTGAAAAATGGCACCCTTTTAAACATAGCGAATGGATTTTGCCTTCACCAAAGGATTATAATGAAAAGCCTATTAAAGAATAGGTTGGTTTTCCTAACTTTGACTTCTCAAAATAATTTAGGAAAATGCTACAAGTCACCGACATTCGCGAAAACAAAGAAAAATATATAAAAGCCCTTGCCAAACGTGGCATTGACGCTGCTTCCGTTTTGGAAGAAGTTTTAAATATTGATGAAGAACGCCGCTCTTCGCAAGCGCAGTTAGATGAAGTTTTGGCGCAGAGCAATTCCTATTCAAAAGAAATTGGTAAACTTTTTCAAACTGGCGAAACCCAAAAAGCAAACGAATTAAAGGAAAAAACAGTTGAATTGAAAGAATCTTCAAAGCAATTGAATGAACAAATGGTAAATGCTGCTGAAAAATTACAGCAATTGCTTTACACGCTACCAAACATTCCAAATGACTTGGTGCCAGCCGGAACTGATGAAAACGACAACGAAGAAATTTACAAAGAAGGTGAAATTCCAAAACTGATTGAAGGCGCATTACCGCATTGGGAGCTCGCCAAAAAATATGATTTAATCGATTTTGAACTCGGTGTGAAAATTACAGGCGCAGGATTTCCCGTATATAAAGGAAAAGGAGCCCGTTTACAGCGCGCTATGATTGCTTACTTTTTAGACAAAAATACTGCTGCGGATTATACAGAATATCAAGTGCCGCATTTGGTAAATGAAGCTTCTGGCTACGGAACTGGGCAGCTACCAGACAAAGAAGGACAAATGTACCATGCGGGTGTTGATGATCTTTATTTAATTCCAACGGCTGAAGTTCCCGTAACGAATATGTTCCGTGGTGATTTGCTGAATAATTCTGACCTGCCAATTACTTGTACCGCATATACCCCTTGTTTCCGTCGCGAAGCCGGAAGTTACGGTGCGCACGTTCGCGGTTTGAATCGTTTGCACCAGTTTGATAAAGTTGAAATAGTTCGCATCGAGCATCCCGATAATTCCTACGCTGCTTTAGATGGAATGGTAGAACACGTAAAAGGAATTCTTCGCGAATTGAAATTGCCTTATAGAATTCTTCGCCTTTGTGGCGGGGATCTTGGCTTTACTGCCGCGTTAACTTATGATTTTGAAGTGTTCTCAACTGCACAGGATCGTTGGTTGGAAATTTCTTCCGTTTCAAATTTTGAAACTTTTCAAGCAAACCGATTGAAACTTCGCTTTAAAGATACCGACGGAAAAAACAAACTTGCACACACTTTGAATGGAAGTTCTTTAGCGTTACCAAGAGTTTTAGCGGGTATTATTGAAAACTATCAAACAGAAGATGGAATTAAAATCCCAGAAGTTTTGATTCCGTATTGCGGATTTGATTTTATAAAATAATTTTTGTGATGTAAAAAGCATCGCTAGCATTTAAAAATAGATAAAATGAGTTATCAAAATATTCTTTCCGAAACTGAAAACGGCATCACAACAATCACGATCAATCGTCCTTCAAAATTGAACGCGCTGAATCGTGAAACAATTCAAGAATTGCATGATGCTTTTGAAGAAGCAGAAAATTCATCAAAAACAAAAGTGGTAATCTTAACTGGAAGTGGTGAAAAAGCCTTTATTGCAGGCGCAGATATTAGTGAGTTTGCCGATTTCTCAGTTGAAGAAGGCGGAAAACTTGCTGCAAAAGGGCAAGAATTGTTGTTTGATTTTGTTGCAAATTTTTCAAAACCAGTAATTGCAGCCGTAAACGGTTTTGCACTTGGCGGAGGACTTGAATTGGCGATGGCTTCACATTTTCGAATTGCTTCTGATAACGCAAAAATGGGGTTACCTGAAGTTTCATTAGGTGTAATTCCAGGTTATGGCGGCACGCAACGTTTACCACAATTGGTAGGAAAAGGACGCGCTATGGAAATGATTATGACCGCCGGAATGATTGATGCCGGTCAAGCCTTACAATATGGTTTGGTAAACCATGTAACCACACCAGAAGAATTGTTAGAATTTGCTGAGAAGCTAGCGGGGAAAATTATGAGAAATTCTTCAGTAGCAATCGCATCTGCAATTAGAGCTATCAATGCAAATTTTGAAGATGGTGAAAACGGTTTTGAAGTTGAAATTGAAGAATTCGGAAACTGCTTTGGTACAGAAGATTTTACGGAAGGCACACAGGCATTTCTTGAAAAAAGAAAAGCTGATTTTCCGGGGAAATAATTAATTCCAAATATTATGAAAAAATATATTTTATTAAGCTTCATTTTTGCTTTCACATTTCAGCTTATCTCCCAAGAAAAAGCAGAACCTTGGTTTAAAGATGGTGAAGCACAAATTGTTCCCGCTTTTGAAAATCAAAAAGATTGGATAAGAACTGATTTATGGGTAGAAACCACTTTTGATACCGATGGCGACGGTAAACCAGACCGTATGCACGTTGATGTTACAAGACCCAAACAAACAGAAACTGAAGGTTTAAAGCTACCGGTAGTATATGAATCCAGCCCTTATTTTGCAGGAGTAGCACCCGAAGTTGAAGGTTCCTTTCATAATGTGCATCACGAAATAGGTGCAGCCGAAAAAGAAATTTTCCACCCTTCAGTAACAAGAACTGGAGAGCGGCCGATTATTTCCAATACACAAATTAAAATCTGGGTTCCGCGTGGTTATATCGTTATTCATTCCTCTTCCCCGGGAACAGGACTTTCACAAGGTTCGCCAACCGTTGGTGGCGATAATGAATCATTAGCGCCAAAAGCCGTGATAGATTGGCTAAATGGCCGTGCAAAAGGCTATACAACTCCAGACGGAACTGAAGAAGTAAAAGCATATTGGACCACAGGAAAAGTTGGGATGACGGGCACGTCATACAACGGTACAATTCCATTGGCAGCAGCAACTACAGGTGTTGAAGGGCTTGAGGCTATTATTCCTATTGCGCCAAATACTTCCTATTATCATTATTATAGAAGCAACGGACTTGTTCGTTCTCCCGGCGGTTATTTAGGCGAAGATGTTGATGTGCTCTACGACTTTATTCACAGTGGCGACGAATCAAAACGGGCTTACAATAATGCCACCTACCGCGATACCGAAATTAAAAATGGCATAGACCGCAAAACTGGCGATTACAACGAATTTTGGGCAGGCCGCGATTATCTGAACGATATGAAACCAATGAAAGCCGCGCTGTTTATGTCCCATGGTTTTAATGATTGGAACGTAATGCCCGAACACAGCTACAGAATTTACAAAGCTGCCGAAGAAATGGGATTACCTGTAAAAATTTATTATCACCAGGCGGGTCACGGCGGACCTCCGCCGTTTTCTATGATAAATAAATGGTTTACACATTACCTTTTTGGAATTGAAAATGATATAGAAAAAGGTCCAAAGGCGTGGATTGTTCGTGAAAATGATAAAAATGACAACCCAACGCCATATGCAGATTATCCAAATCCTGATGCTGAAAAAGTAACTTTTCATTTTAAAGCAACATCTAAAAATGAAGGTATATTGGCTATTGAAAAAACCAAAAAACAAGGCACCCAAACTTTGGTTGATGATTATAATTTTTCTGCAGAAAACCTTGTACAACTTCCAAGTTCCAAAAACAGATTACTTTTTGTAACTCCTATTTTAAATGAAGATTTACACCTTTCAGGTCTTTCAAAATTGCATATTAAATTGGCCAGCAGCAAACCTGCGGCAAACCTTTCAGTTTATATGGTTTCCTTGCCTTGGAATACTGATAAGAATGCAAAAATAACAGACAATATTATCACGCGTGGTTGGGCTGATCCGCAGAATTCAAAATCAATTTCTGAAAGTGAACCTTTAAAACCTGGCAAGTTTTATGAACTATCATTCAATCTTATTCCCGACGATCAAGTAATTCCAGCGGGGCAACAAATTGGATTGATGATATTTTCAAGCGATAGTCAATTTACACTTTTGCCAGAACCAGGAACTATACTTACGGTTGATCTTGATGAAACGAGTATTGAAATTCCTGTTGTTGGTGGAAAGAAAAAATTTGAAAAAGCAATAAATAATTAGGAATATTTCCAAATATAAAAGGAATATTTCCAAATAATAATTAACTTTGAAGAAACCTATCTTCAAAGTTTTTTTATGTCTGCTGATTTTTTAAAAGGCCGTGGCGCCCAGAAAAATGTACACAACCGCTTCTTCGAAAACAGTCACGAAGTAATGGATGAGTTTTTAAATTTCTGTGAAGCGGAGGGCGAGGAAGCTGACAAAAACAAAACAAACTACATTGAAATTTTTCCAAAAACTTTTGTAAATAAGGTGGAAAGTCCAGACGTTGGGATGGGTTTTTCTGCAAATCCATATCAAGGTTGCGAGCATGGCTGTGTGTATTGTTACGCGAGAAACAGCCACGAATATTGGGGATATGGTGCTGGACTTGATTTTGAACGAAATATTCTTTTTAAAAAAAATGCGCCACAGCTTTTGGAAGAAAAAATAACTTCGAAGAATTGGCAGGGAAACACCATTGTTTTTTCGGGAAATACGGATTGTTATCAACCGTTGGAACGCAAACTGGAAATCACCCGAAAATGTCTTGAAGTAATGTTGAAATGGAAGCATCCGACGGGAATTATTACCAAGAATTCATTAATTCTCCGTGATCTCGATATTCTAAAGGAAATGGCGAAACTGAATATTATTTCAACAAATATTTCCATTACTTCCCTTTCCGAAGACACGCGCCAACTATTGGAACCACGCACAGCGAGCATCAAACAAAGATTGAAAACGGTTGAAACGCTTTCAGAAAATGGAATTCCAGTTCGTGTGATGATGGCGCCCATTATTCCTTCATTGAATAGTCACGAAATACTTCCATTGGTAAAAAAAGTGGCCGAACTTGGCGCTCATGATGTTGCTTACACAATCGTACGGTTGAATGGGCAAATTGCTGAAATCTTTAAAGATTGGGCATATAAAACAATTCCAGATAAAGCAGAACGGATTTTAAATCAAATTGCAGAATGCCACGGTGGCAACCTCAACGACAGCAATTGGGGACGACGAATGAAAGGAGAAGGCACCATCAGTGAACAAGTTAAAAACACAATGGCAATAGCTAAAAAGAAGTTTTTAAAAGACCGAAAAGTTGAGCCATTGGATGTTTCGCATTTTCTTCAACTTAAAAATCCACAGATGAAACTGTTTTAAAAATTATTTTTCGCCCTTTATCTCTGCATAAAACTGTTGCAGAAAAGTTTCCATAAACTGGTGTCTTTCTTCAGCAATTCTCTGACCTGTTTTAGTATTCATCCTATCTTTTAAAAGGAATAGTTTTTCGTAAAAATGATTGATTGTTGGCGCTTCGGAAGCTTTGTATTCTGAAGGCGTCATACTTAAATTTGGCTCTATTTCTGGATCGTAAAGTTTTCGGTTTTTGAATCCACCATAGTTGAAAGTTCTTGCAATTCCTATAGCTCCAAGCGCATCGAGTCTGTCGGCATCTTGCACTACATCCAATTCTTTTGAGTGGAATTCTTGATTTTTGTTTCCGCCTTTGAATGAAATGTTTTCAATAATTTTTACAACGTGATCAATTATTTCTTCGGAAATATTTTGCGATTTTAAAAATTGTCTCGCTTTTCTCGGACCAACGGTTTCATCGCCATTATGGAATTTTGAATCGGCAATATCGTGGAGCAAAGCACCCAAAACTACAACAGTCTTCTCAACTTTTTCAGTTCCGGAAATAAGCAACGCATTTTTATAAACCCGTTCAATGTGAAACCAATCGTGGCCACCTTCAGCGTCTCGCAATTCATTTTTTACAAAAGTGATGGTATTTTGAATAATTTCTTCCGAAGAAAATGAAGTCATTATTTATGAACTTTTGAAGTTATTGTTTCTTCCACTTTGTCAATCAGCATTTCAACATCGTAATCCGCAATTTTTATTGCGGGATGCGCCGTCATTTCCAAACGGACGCCCACTTGCATCGGAAACATTCCCCAGCGTTGTAATTTCCAGGAATTATTGATTGTAACAGGAAGCACATAGCCGTCTGGAATTTTTTTGAAAAGCGTTTGCAATCCTGTTCTTCTGAAAGGTTTTGGAACGCCGGTTTTACTGCGGGTTCCTTCAGGAAAAATAACGCCGCTCCTTTTAAACTTTTGAAGATATTTTGAAAATTTCACCAATTCAACAATAGATTGTCGCGGATTTTTTCGGTCTATTAAAATGGAGCCGCCGTGATTAAGATTATATGAAATTGAAGGAATTCCTTTCCCCAATTCTACTTTCGAAATAAATTTTGGATGATACTTCCGCAGATACCAAGTAATTGTTGCAATCTCCCACATACTTTGATGGTTAGAAACAATAATTATGGGAACATTATTTGGAATGCTTGTATTGATATTTATATGAAATGTGGTTCCCAAAACATTCAAACAGCGCAACAATGTCCAGTTTAAATAATCCACACTTTTTTTATGCGCTTTATAACCAAACCAGTTAAAGCAAATCCATTGTATGGGATGAAAAATGACGATTGTAATACCAAAGAGTAGGTAAAACAATACTGTAAAGGGATAACTTATAATTTTAGAGAGTGCCTTCATTTCCGTTCAAAAGTAAGAAAACCGACTTTAAAAAAGACGGTTTTTCCTGTTCTACTATTACAATTTTCAAAAATGATAAATCAATTCTTCGATTTTAATTTTGATTTAGATTTATTTTTCAAGGTATTTCGGTCTATTTCAATATAATTATAAACACAAAGCGCAATAATCACTAACCAAAATGCTCTGTAAAGCCAATCATTTATTTCCTTTCCGAATAAATGTGAAACCTTCGGATTTTGATAAATATTAACAGCAAGAGCGCCAAAAGCTAAAATGCCAATAACAATAGTAAATGGCTTAGTTATTTTCATAGAGCCAGATTTTAAATATTAGCAATATTCGTTATAAGCACCTTTCAGGTTTTCAGCAATCATTTGTGCTGGACGGCCTTCAATGTGGTGGCGCTCTAACATATGCACCAATTCGCCATTTTTGAATAGCGCCATAGAAGGTGAGCTCGGCGGAAAGGGAACCATACTTGAACGAGCTGCATCCACAGCTTCGCGATCTACTCCTGCAAAAACAGTTACCAAATGGTCTGGTTTTTTTTCATTTGTAAGCGACATTGCCGCTCCGGGGCGCGCATTTGCAGCAGCACAACCGCAAACAGAATTAACAACAACTAAAGTGGTTCCTTCTTGTTTTAACGCTTCTGCAACATCATTTGCTGTATATAATTCGGAAAAACCTACTCTTGTAAGGTCTTCACGCATCGGTTTTACTAGTTCGGGTGGGTACATAAATACTTCTTTTAATTAATATAAAAATGTGAGTGCAAAGATACAAATTTTGATCTTTAGAAAGTTGCAAATCACCTGTTTCAAATTCCAAATAAATCATAAAGTTCAAACTCAATGTTTGGAATTTGGTTTTGAATTTTGTTTTTTTTATTGAGTACCTTTGTCGGCTCTTAAAAAGAAAAATTACATTTTATGCTTAGATGGTTACTGGCCGTTCTTGGATACGCACTTTACCGATTTCCCGGGGCTATTGTTGGATTTTTAATAGGAAGCCTTATTGACAATTTCAGTGCGAAAAAAGGTAAAACTTTTCAAACTTCTTTCGGCACTTCACAACAACAGGTTACTCCCGCAGACTTTGAACTGAATTTGCTCTCATTGGCTTCGTTGGTAATTAAAGCAGATGGGCAAGTAAGCCAGACTGAGCTTGATTATGTGCGTCAATATTTTGTGCAGGCTTATGGTCGCGAACGTGCCAATGCTACATTTAAAGTTTTTAATGAAGTAATTAAGAACCGTGAAATTTCGGCACAAAACATCTGTAGTCTTTTACAGCAAAGAACTCGTTACGAAAGTCGTCTTCAAATTCTTCACTTTTTGTTCAGCATTGCAAATGCGGATGGCAGCGTTTCAACTTCAGAAGTAAATGAAATAAATAGGATTGCAGGATTTTTAGGAATTTACGCTCGCGATTTTGAAAGCATAAAAGCAATGTTCTTCAAAAATCCTGATAGTGCCTATAAAATTCTGGAGATTGAAAGAACCGCAACAACTTCAGAAATAAAAACCGCTTACCGCACTATGGTAAAAAAATACCATCCAGATAAACTACAGCATATGGACGAAGCGCACCAAAAAGGTGGTGAGGAAAAGTTTAAAAAAGTGCAGGAAGCTTATGAACAGCTTCAGAAAGAGCGTGGTTTTTAATTTTTTCGAAATAAATTCACTGTAAATTTAAATTTTTTTCTACTGCTGGAATATAGCTGAAAAACAGCATTATTTATATTTTTAGATATGCCTAAAAATAATTTCTATATAAATAGAAAAATATTTTTACTTTTGTATCTATGTTTACATTAGCCGAAGAGAATTATTTAAAAGCCATTTTCCACCTGGAACACGAAAGCAAGTGTGAGGTAAGTACGAATGCCATTGCGGAAAGTATTGAAACAAAACCTTCTTCTGTTACTGATATGGTACAAAAACTTGCAGAGAAAAAATTGCTCACCTATAAGCGTTATAAAGGAGTTCAATTAACTGCTGATGGGAAAAAAGTTGCTGCGAGCGTTATTAGAAAACACAGATTATGGGAAGTTTTTTTAGTAGAAAAATTAAACTTTCATTGGGATGAAGTTCACGAAATAGCAGAACAGCTGGAACATATTCAGTCTGAAGAACTAATAATTAGATTGGACAAATTTTTAGGAAGTCCTGATTTTGATCCCCACGGAGATCCCATTCCAGATAAACACGGCGTTTTAAAGCGAACGGAGAAAAAACTACTTTCAGAAATTGAAAAAAATCAACAAGGAGTCTGTGTTGGTGTGAAGGAAAGTAGCCCAGAATTTCTACAATATTTAGATAAAAAGAAAATAAGCATCGGCACCAAAATTAAGGTTTTGGGGAAAGAATTTTTTGATGGCTCAATGATGATACAAGTGGGAAGCGAACAGTTTTTCATTTCACATAAAATAGCCGAAAACCTTTACGTGCAAACACAAGAATAGCAATGGACAGAAGAAGCCACAAATCACTGGAAGAAGTTCATGGAACGATTGAAACAGCTGGGAAAAAGTCTGGTTGGAAAAAATTGCTCGCCTTTTTGGGCCCGGCTTATTTGGTAAGCGTTGGATATATGGATCCCGGAAATTGGGCTACGGATATTGCTGGTGGTAGCCAGTTTGGCTATAAACTTATTTGGGTATTGCTGATGAGTAATATCATGGCATTACTCCTTCAAAGTCTTTGTGCACGGTTGGGCGTTGTCCGCGGACGTGATTTGGCACAAGCTTCCCGCGAAGCATATAATCCATTTGTAAATTTCGTTCTTTATATTTTAGCCGAAATTGCCATTGTTGCCTGCGATTTGGCTGAAGTTATAGGGATGGCAATTGGTCTCAATCTTCTTTTTGGCCTCCCGATGGTTTGGGGTGTTACAATTACAGCATTAGATACGTTTCTACTACTTTTTCTTTTGAACAAAGGAATGCGGAAAATGGAGGTTTTCATCATCGGTTTGATTTTTATTATTGGAGGTTCATTTGTAGTTGAAATGTTTTTTGCAAAGCCTGATATGGGGCAACTTATGGCGGGTTTCATTCCTTCACTTCCAGATAGTACTGCGCTTTACATTGCCATTGGTATTATTGGAGCAACTGTTATGCCGCATAACCTTTATCTACATTCTTCCCTTGTACAATCTCGAAAAATAGAGCGTACAAAAAAGGGGATTAAGCAAGCTTTAAAATTCAATTTTATAGATTCAGCCATTGCACTCAATCTTGCCTTTTTTGTGAATGCTGCAATTTTGATACTTGCAGCAGCGGTTTTCCATAAAAATGGAATGTTTGAAGTTGCAGAAATACAAGATGCACACGCACTTTTGGAACCACTTTTAGGATCAAGTATAGCGCCTACATTTTTTGCAATTGCATTGATTGCAGCTGGTCAAAGTAGTACTCTTACTGGTACGCTTGCTGGACAAATCGTAATGGAAGGGCACTTAAATTTAAGAATTCAGCCCTGGGTTCGTAGATTGATAACACGAATGTTGGCAATAATTCCAGCACTATTTACAGTTATTTATTTTGGCGAAAGCGGTACTGGAAGATTGCTTGTTTTAAGCCAAGTAGTGCTTAGTTTACAGTTGGGTTTTGCAATAATTCCACTAATTCATTTCGTAAGCAGCAAAAAGTTGATGAACGGGTTTCACATAAAATGGCCGTTGCGAATAGCTTCTTGGCTTATTACAATTATAATTGTGGGGCTGAATGGTAAATTGGTTTACGATGAAATTACTGGTTGGCTCACAACTGCTGAAAATCCAATTTATATTTGGACTTTAGTAATTCCAGCAGCAATAGGCGCCGCAGTTTTACTGATTTATATAACTTTCAAAACGACTATAAAAGAGTTTAAATCGGATAAACGAAAAATGGTTCCACATATCTTGGATGCAAAAGTGGACGAACTTGCACGGCCACTTTCCTATAAAAAAATTGCGATTCCTGTGGATTTTTCAACTTCTGACGAAAAAAGCATTTCTGCCGCCTTGCAGCTCGGAGGGAAAGAAGCTGAATATACACTTATTCATATTGTAGAAACACCGGGAGCTATGATTTATGGTGATGAAATTGATGATTATGAAACTGAGAGCGACGAGGCATTTTTGAACAAGTATAAAGAAAAATTGGAAGCAAAAGGATTCAAAGTTTCTGTAGAATTAGGCTTTGGTTCTCCAAAAAAGATAATCCCAAAAATAGTGAATGCAGCCGAATTTGATTTGCTCGTTTTAGGTGGTCATGGACATTCGGGTATAAAAGATTTACTTTTCGGAACTACTGTTGACAGCGTTCGGCACCGCGTAAAAGTTCCTGTTTTTATAGTTTAGAAATATTCACGCCCAAGAGATCTTTAAGGCCTATGAGCGCTACTTTTAAATTTTTGGCATTATTTTTTAATGTATCTTTAAAATTGAAAAAACTTAAAAAATGAAAAATTCACTTTTAGCAATCATAATTCTTTTTTCAACCTTCGCTTTTGGTCAGGAAGATTCCGCTGATACCCCAAAAATTGCGATAAAAGTTGCAAAGGGCGAAACCATAAAAGTAAAAGGTGTTTCCATAAAATTTTTGGAAGTTGTGGAAGACTCACGCTGCCCAACTGGCGTTACATGTATTTGGGCTGGGCGAGCAGTTGTAAAGGTGGAAGTGACTTCAAACGGAAATAAGGAAGAAAAAATGATGACTTTTGGCGAAATAAAGCGCGGCGAAGTTAAAAACACAAATCTTTACAGCTCCAAAGAATTTTCGATTAATGGACTTATGCTTAATCCCTATCCAACTTCAGAAAGCACGGGCAAAGACAAAGGTTACGTTTTGTTGATTTGCGAAGAAAAGAATCAATAAATTAGTGGCAACCGCAGTCCTTTTTACCACATTTTGTTTTTCCGCCATCTAAAGTTCCGCCAGAGTTTTGGCGCGCTTCAAAAATTGGATTCCACACAAACTTTTTAAGCAAAAAGCCAGCAGCTATCGAAAAAATTATTAAAACTAAAATAGTTTGCATAGTGCAAAGATAGTTAAAAACGTTCAAGCCCCAATTATAGGAATATTATTCTGTATCTGGTTAATGAAATGTGCAACTCCCACAGTCTGAATGGTCGCCAATCTTCTTCCCTTTTGCATTTTTACTCTTTCCAAATGGATTCCAAACGAACTTCATAATTAAAAAACCTAGGGCGAACAAAAATGCTATTAATACCAATATAATCTGCATACTAAATATATTTATTCTATTTCAAAAATTGATACGCCGCTAAGGCAACAATATAAGCAATAGCAGTCATCACGACCAATTGCCACATTGGCCATTTCCAACTGTTAGTTTCCCTTTTTACAATTGCCAGCGTACTCATACATTGCATTGCAAACGCATAAAACAACAATAAAGAAACGCCACTTGCAAAATTGAAAAGTGGACCTCCCAAAACAGGGTTTATTTCTGCGGCCATTCGGTTTTTAATTGTTTCTTCCTGCTCACTTCCCACACTGTAAATGGTGGCAAGCGTACCTACAAACACCTCGCGAGCGGCAAAAGAACTTACAATCGCAATCCCAATTTTCCAATCATACCCTAAAGGTCTAACTATAGGTTCAATAGCGTGACCTACGTGGCCGATATATGAATGTTCCAGTTTAAAGGAATTAACATGCATCTCTATATCTTCTTGAGAAAGATTTTGCGAAGCGTATTGCTTTTGAATAATTTCCTCCGCATCGTTGAAATTTCCTGGACCATAAGAAGCCAAAACCCAAAGAATAATTGAAATTGCAAGAATAATTTTACCCGCGCCAAAAACGAATGCCTTTGTTTTTTCTATAACGGTTATCAGAACGTTCTTTGGAAGGGGAAGTTTATAGTTTGGCATTTCTATTAAAAAGAAACTCTTGGTCTTTATTTTAAGAATTTTATCCAGCAGATATGCTGAAAAAATTGCCGCTCCAAAACCTAAAATGTACATAAACATTAACGTCAGCCCTTGCAAACTGAAGATTCCCAAAACGCGATTATCTGGAATGACCAAAGAAATAATAATCAGATAAACAGGTAAACGAGCTGAACAGGTTGTAAAAGGCGTAACCAAAATAGTGATCAATCGTTCCTTCCAGTTTTCAATATTTCGGGTGGCCATAATTGCCGGAATTGCGCAGGCGGTTCCTGCAACAAGTGGCACAACGCTTTTTCCGCTAAGCCCAAAACGCCTCATTAATTTGTCCATTAAAAAAACAACACGACTCATATAGCCGGTTTCTTCTAAAATGGAAATAAAGAGAAAAAGAAAGGCAATCTGCGGAATAAATATTACAATCCCCCCAAGTCCGGGAATAATTCCTTCCGCAATCAAACTGGTAAAATCTCCAGGCGGTAAAGTAGTTTTGGCCCATTCGCCCAAAGAGGCAAAAGTGCTGTCAATAAAATCCATTGGATATTCGCTCCAATCGAAGATTGCCTGAAAAATCAATAGAAGAATTCCGAAGAAAATAACATAACCCCAGACTTTATGGGTCAAAACGCGGTCTAATCTACTTCTTAAATCTTTCGCATTTTCAGTATCTATATGAAGTGTTTCCTTTAATGTTTCATTTATATATTGGTAGCGCGCAACGGTTTCTTTTTGTTGAAGTCGTTTTAAATTGCTAACGGATTCCGTTTGAAAAGACGCCACACCCTTCAGTTCATTTCGGTCCAATTTTCCAAAGTTTACATCCTGCGTTATTACGAGCCAAAGTTTGTAAAGCTCTTGGTTCGGAAAAGCTTTTCGCAAACGGTCAAAATATTCTGGAGAAATACTAGAGGCGTTCAAGCTTGGTTTTGTGGAAAGCTGGTTGTAGTTTTCAATCAATTCCTTTAAATAATCAAATCCAAGATTTTTACGTGAACTAATTAAAGCGATTTTGGTATTTAATTTTTCTTCAAGTAACGAAACGTCTAGCGAAATAGCTTTCCGTTTCATTCTGTCCGACATATTTATTGCAAGAATTGTGGGAATTCCTAAATCCTTTATTTGTGTAAAAAGAAGCAGATTTCGTTTAAGGTTTTCTATATCTGCAACCACTACTGCAACATCGGGGAAATCTTTATCATTTTTATTCAGAAGCAATTCAATAACCACATTTTCGTCAACGGAAGAAGCGTTTAAACTATATGTTCCTGGCAAATCCAAAACGTGAACTTTACAAGCACGGCCAAATTTGCATGTGCCTTGTTTCTTTTCAACAGTAATTCCGGGATAGTTTCCCACTTTTTGGTTCAGTCCCGTAAGCCTGTTAAAAACAGAAGTTTTTCCAGTGTTGGGGTTTCCAATAAGTGAGACGTTTATGTGTTTTGCCATATTTTGACAGAGCCTGTCCTGAGCCTGTTGAAGGGCTTAAAAAAGGCAGATTTTTATTTTAAAATTATATCAGTTCAATTTCAATCTTGCTGGCAGTTTCTTTTCGAATGGCAAGATGACTGCCATTGATGTTGAGATACAAAGGGTCATTAAAAGGAGCTACTTGTACCAAACAAACTTCATTGCCAGGAAGACAGCCCATCTCCAAAAGTTTTAGGGGAACTACATCTACGGAAAATTCCTTGATAATGCCACGCTGTCCTTTTTTTAATGAAGCAATTGTAATCATCTTTTATTTAGATTGATTTTAAACAAGGCAAAAGTAAAGTAAAAAATGGACTTGGGAAAAGACCTATGCTTTTATTTGAAGGAATCCGTGTTTGAACCTATTATGAAAAAAATTAATCTTCCTTTTCTAGAATTTCAATGTCGTGTAAAAGTTTTTCAATCGACTCTGGGTCGGTGCCATCATAAAATCCCCGAATGCGCTTTTTTTTGTCAACCAACACAAAATTTTCAGTGTGCACGAGGTCATTATCTGAGAAAGGAACATCTTTGGCAGCGAGGTATGATTTTCGGGCAAGGTCATAGATTTCCTTTTTATCGCCAGTAACCAAATTCCATTTTGCGTCGTTTACGCCTTTTTCCAAAGCGTACTTTTTAAGCTGAGCAACGGTGTCAATTTCCGGTGTTACGGTGTGCGAGAGAAGCATTACCTCATCATCGTTTTTCAATTTTTCCTGTATATCTGCCATATGGCCCGTCATTATTGGGCAAATGGTTTGGCAAGTTGTAAAGAAAAAATCTGCAACATATATTTTGTTTTTGTAATCTTCTTGGGTAATTTTCTGTCCATTTTGATTCGTCAAACTAAAATCAGCGATGGTGTGATATTTCTTTACATATTGTAGCGTAGTGTCCACAAGTTCAGTTGAAACATCAGCTGGTTGGTATATTCTCAGTACTTCTTTCGGTATCATTATCTGGTAAATTATTGAAATGATGATGATTGAAAGAATAAGAAAGAATATTGCGAAGAATTTATATTTGCTAAAAAAAGTAAGCATTGCGTTAAATTTTAGACTGAAGGGACATAATTGGGCGCAAAAATAACTCGTAATAATATCAAAATGAATACATTTAACATCCTAATTTCACGCTGAAATGTGTCTTTTCAATTATTGCATCTTCAACCTCTTCAAATTGACCAACAAGTTTCAGCAAAACTATAATTAAATAAATATTCCAAAATGAAAAAATTAGTACTCCCCTTTTTATTTTTAATTTCCTTTTTTTCCTTTTCACAAAATTTCCAAGATGACGTAAATATTAGTGAAGCCGAAGCTAAAGCAGCAACTGGAATGTTCACCACAGAGCGCAACATGAATACCAACAATTATGATATGAAGTATGCGCGGTTGGAATTGAACGTAGATCCTTCACAACCATTTATCAGCGGAAAAATTACTTCCCATTTTGAAGCAAAGGAAAATATGAACAGCGTAACTTTTGAACTTGTGGATAATATGATCGTTTCACAGGTTACCCAGCGCGGCAATCCGCTTACATTCATACAAAACAATAATGATGAAGTTGTGATAACGCTTCCACAGATGCAAAATCAAGGCGTTTTGGATTCGCTTTCTGTAAGTTATTCAGGAAACCCAATAAGCTCTGGTTTTGGTTCTTTTGAAGTATCTACACATGAAGGAGATCCTGTTATGTGGACACTTTCAGAGCCTTTTGGCGCAAAAGCTTGGTGGCCATGCAAACAAGATTTGATTGATAAACTCGAAATGATCGATGTCTATATTACTACACCTCGTTTCAATCCTTCAAATGAAGAATATGTGGCAGTTTCAAACGGTTTGGAATTGAATCAGACTGTAAATGGAAGTAATAAAACCACACATTTTAGACACCAATATCCTATCCCTGCATATTTAGTGGCCATTGCTGTAACTAACTATACTGTTTATTCACACACAGTAGCAAATAATGGAAACCCTTTTGAGATTGTGAACTATATCTATCCAGAGGATCTTTCATATGCACAAGCGCGTACTCCTGTAACGGTAGATATTATGAATCTGTACGCAGATCTTTTTGAACCTTATCCTTTTGCTGATGAGAAATACGGTCACGCAGAATTCGGTTGGGGTGGCGGAATGGAGCATACAACTGTATCATTTATGGGCGGTCTTAGTCGCGGATTGATTGCACACGAACTTGGACACCAATGGTTTGGAGATAAAGTAACCTGTGGTAGCTGGCAAGATATATGGCTAAATGAAGGTTTTGCGACCTATTTGGCAGGAATGGTAATAGAAAATCTTGATGGTAATGCAGATTTCAGAAGCTGGAAAGCAGATCAAACTTCTTCTATAACTCAAGAAACCGATGGATCAGTATATATTCCTGCACAAGACACTACTTCCGTGAATCGAATTTTCAGCAGTAGGCTTACATATAACAAAGGTTCCATGGTAATACACATGCTTCGTAAAAAATTGGGCGATTCAGTTTTCTTTCAGGGCTTAAAAGATTATTTGGCAGATCCAGCGCTTGCGTATGGATATGCCAAAACAGATGACCTAATTAGAAATATGGAAGCAGCTAGCGGTGAAGACCTCAATGAATTTTTTGCTGATTGGATTTACGGACAAGGTTATCCGCGATATACCATTAGTTGGAACCAAGCTGGAGGACCAACAAACATGAACGTAAAAATTTCGCAAACCCAAAGCCATCCTTCGGTTTCGTTTTTTGAAGTACCCGTACCTTTAAGAATTATTGGCACGCAAGGAGAAACATTAGATATTATTTTAGACAACATAACGAACAACCAAACCTTCAATCCAGCAATTGGTTTTACTGTACAAAGTGTACAATTTGACCCTGAGAAGGATATTATTTCAAGAAACAATAATGTTATTTTGGGCAATGGAGACTTTGCTTTGGATCAACAATTGTTTTTATATCCAAATCCAACGTCGGGAGTTATTAACCTCCAAAAACCTGAAGCTTTACAAATAAAACAAGTGAGGATATACAATGCTTTGGGCCAATTGCTATACAGCGAAAATTATTCTGAAACAGTTGATGTTTCTCGGTTTTCCAAGGGTATTTTGTTTTTCCAAATGGAAACTGCGCAAGGAATTATCAATAAAACAATTGCGAAAGAATAACTTTTATCGCCACGAATTCATAAAAAAGTACGTAAAAATAGAAGTGAATTTGTTGCAAATTTCTTTAATATCAAATACAAATAAATCATAAATAAGCGGGAACACACCCGCTTATTTTTTTTGCAAGTTCTAAAAGGTTACTTTTGTGCGATTTTTTGCCGAAACTGACACACTGGCAAGGGACAACGTTCTAGGCTCGATTTTGGTTACTATTGATTTATAATCGAGACTATTAAAAACATATATAAGAAACTATGACTCCATTTTTTATAAAAACTATTCAGCTTCTTTTAAGTTTATCCATATTGATTGTGCTCCATGAACTTGGGCATTTTATTCCTGCAAAACTTTTCAAAACTAGGGTTGAGAAATTCTATCTTTTCTTTGATGTTAAGTTTTCGCTTTTCAAAAAGAAAATAGGCGAAACCGTATACGGCATCGGTTGGTTACCGTTGGGGGGCTACATCAAGATTGCCGGAATGATAGACGAAAGCATGGACAAAGAGCAAATGGCTGGTCCACCGCAACCGTGGGAATTCCGAAGCAAACCAGCTTGGCAACGACTTATTATTATGGTTGGCGGGGTAACGGTGAACATTATTGTGGGATTATTTATTTATATATGTCTTTTTTATAGCAATGGACAGAAAATATTGACCAATGAAAATTTACCAAATGGATTTTCGGTTTCACAGGACTTTAAAAATCTCGGTTTTCAAGATGGCGATTACATCTTGAAGGTAAACGGAAAAGATTTTGAAAATGTTGACAGAATTAATCACGATATTTTTTTAAGAGATGTTAAAACGATAACCGTTAAACATCAAAATGGTGAGAGCAATACTATTTCATTGCCAGAAAATACTGCAATGGATCTATTTAAAAAAGGAGAGAGAGAGCCATTTTCTCCAATGCGTCAAGCAATTATAGACACTATATTACCAGAGTATCCCGCAGCAAATTCAGATTTACAGGTTGGAGACAAGGTATTGGCTGTAAATGGCGCGCCTGTAAATTCTTTCAGAGGAATGTCTGATATTGTAAATGAAAATAAAAATAAAGAACTGCAATTGACAATTCAACGAGAAAATGAGGAAAAAGACATTCTTTTAAAAGCTGATGAAAATGGAAAATTAGGAATCAATAATCTTGCAAAAGAATATAATAATAGCTTTCAACAGATAAACTACACTTTCGGCGAGAGCATTGGAGGTGGAATAAATTATGGTTATAATGTTCTTAGGGATTATATTGCTCAATTCAAATATGTTTTTACAACTACAGGGGCTACTCAAGTGGGCGGTTTTGGTGCCATAGGCAACCTATTTCCTGATGCTTGGGATTGGGTGAAATTCTGGGAAACAACAGCATTTATCTCTATAGTTCTTGCATTTATGAACATTCTTCCCATTCCGGCTTTGGATGGCGGCCACGTAATGTTTCTACTTTATGAAATTGTAACAGGCAGAAAACCGAACGACAAGTTTATGGAATACGCCCAAATGGTTGGTTTCTTCATTTTGATAGCACTATTGCTATTCGCCAACGGAAACGATATTTATCGCTGGCTATTTGAATAAATAAAATGTAAAAAGTTTTAAAAAATACTTCGGAACAAAACCGAAGTATTTTTTTTGAAGTATTATGATGACATTTCAATTACGTTCCCGATGTGTTTAAAATAGCAAAATGGAATATTTTACGTTTTAAACTGTAGCAAAAAAATCATATTGCTTCATTTCAACGAAAAAAAATATCCATACACCTTAAGTTGCACAATTTTTTTTAACCGATTACGTATAAATTGTATCTTTCTATATTGTTTCAATCACAATGCAGAAAATAAGCAACCAAAAAATTAAGGATTTGCCATTCAACGAAATGGTAGCGCTCATTAAAAAAAATGATGCAGCTACATTAAAAGAGTTGTATAAAACAAATTTCACAAAAGTGAAACGTTATGTGCAAAAAAATAGTGGCGATGAGCAACAGGCTAAGGATGTGTATCAGGAAGCCTTTGTAGCAATGTGGCGAAATATTAAAGACAATAAATTTTCTGCTGAAAGTGAAACTGCTATTAATGGGTATCTTTTTCAAATTGCAAAATATAAATGGCTGGATCAAGTGCGCTCGGTTAGATATAAAAATACCACATTCATAAACCGTGATATTGAATATGATGAGCCCCAAATAGAAGATAATGAAATTCAAAGTAGAAAAATTAAAATTATTATGAATTCTATAAGCAATCTTGGCGAACGCTGCCAGATGTTAATGAAACTTTTCTATTTTGAACAAAAGTCCTTTAAAGAAATAGCCGAAATAATGGCAATGGACGAAGCCTCTGCACGAAATGCAAAATACAGATGCCAAGAACAATTAAAAAAAATGACCCAAATTATCCCCAATGGAACCAAATAAAGAAATAGATAACAATCAAGAAAACCAAGAGCTTATTGACGCTTACCTATTTGGCGAGCTTGATGATGCTTCATTGGAAGATTTTAATGATCGCATGAAGGTTTATCCCGATTTTCGATTGATGGTTGAAGAACAACGTCTTCTTTTTAAAAGTGTAGAAGAGCACAACTTGAAAAATTCTTTGGATGAATTCCACACAGATATAGAAGAAGAACCAGAAAAAAAATCGTTCAGCCCAGTTTGGTTTGCAATTGCTGCATCATTTGTAATTTTACTAGGAATCGCCTCTTGGGGAATCTATAACAGTGGGAATACTTCCGAAAAGGTTTTTGCGGCAAATTTTAAACCAGACCCCGGTCTTCCCACTACTATGGGCACCTCTTCAGAATATGAATTTTATTACGGAATGGTTAATTATAAGCGAAAAGAATATTCTGAGGCAATATCACGCTGGGAGCCACTTTATGGTGCTAATCCTGAAAACGATACATTAGTTTATTTTCTTGGAGTTGCAAATTTGGCAAATGGTAATCCTCGTCAAGCTAAAAAATACCTCCAAAAGGCAAATGAAAAAAAACAAAGCGTGTTTTATGAAGATTCAAAATACTATTTGGCATTATCACTTTTAAAAGAAAACAAAATAAAGGAAGCTATAGAAACCCTTAAAAATAGCAGCTCTTCCGCGAATATATCTCTTCTCCAACAAATTAAAGGTTTATAATTATTTTTCCATTTTCATTGATTTTGCATTAATAAAAAAGAAAACTCATAAAGTTTTTATTTTTTATTTTGATGGAATCAAAAAATAGGTATATTTGCAACCGCTAACGCAAAATTCCTCCTTAGCTCAGTTGGTTAGAGCATCTGACTGTTAATCAGAGGGTCCTTGGTTCGAGCCCAAGAGGAGGAGCTTAGTTAGAGAAAGCCTTTACAGAAATGTAGAGGCTTTTGTGTTTTTAGTGGGTCTAACAATAAGTGTAACATTCTCCTTTTATATGCTTTCAAAATCATAAAATTCTGTGCAAGAATCAAATTTTGTTTTATTTTTAATTCAAAAAAGCTATGTATCACAGAAAGAAACACGGTAAGGGCTTTACCTATCAAGACAATGACGGAAAGACCATAAAAGAAAAGGAAAATATAAACTGGATAAAATCACTCATAATCCCGCCAGCTTGGACAAATGTTGAGATTAGTGAAAACAGAAAAGCTGATCTTTTAGTTACAGGAAGAGACGACAAGGACCGCAAACAATACATCTACCACCCTAAATACATAGAAAAGCAAAATTCTAAAAAATTTGATCGCATTATTAATTTTGCTGATCAGCTGGAACATATGCGGCGCGTTACCGGACAACATCTGCGTAAACGAAAATTAAACCGTGAAAAAGTGATGGCTACAATGTTACGTTTGTTAGAATCTGCTTTCTTCCGTCCTGGTAGCGAAACCTATTCCAAAGAAAATGCCACTTATGGCTTAACAACTTTAAGACACAAACACCTCACAATTGAAGGAGATGAAATAATTTTTAACTACAACGGAAAATCTGGTCAAGAACAAGAAAAGCACATAGTAGATAAAAAACTTGCCAAAATTGTACAGGAGATTGATGATATGCCAGGTTATGAAGTCTTTAAATATCTGGATGAAGACAACAATATAATCGATGTGAAAAGCGACGATTTAAATGCTTATATCCATGAAGTTATGGGCGAAGAATTCTCCGCCAAGGATTTTAGAACTTGGGCAGGAACAATGATTGCCGCTATCGCTTTGGACGAACTTGGGGTCGTGAATAAAAAAGACCAAAAACTATTGGACCAAAACATAAAAGAAGCAGTGAACAGAGTTTCCGAAAGATTGGGCAACACACCTTCCGTAGCTCGAGGTTCCTATATTGACCCGCGAATTATTGATGATTATACTCAGGGCCGAACGCTGCAATATTTTGAAAAAGAAATAAATCAATTGCTCAAAAAAGCAGAAAATCTTTCTAAAGAAGAAATTGGGGTTTTGTGTATGCTTCGCAATCGTTTAAAAAAGAAATAATAGACTCGTTATAAACTTCACCTTGCAGCAATGTTATTAAAATAGCTAAATTTGTTATCCTCTAACAATGGCCTCATAGTTCAATGGATAGAATAGAAGTTTCCTAAACTTTAGATCCAAGTTCGATTCTTGGTGAGGCTACAATAGGAAATCCGTTTCCAACCTAGACTTCGGGATTGGCCAGTGTGTAAAATAATTTAAAAGGATTTGTTTTTTATAATAATTTTAAGGCGATCAAATTATTAATTACTTAAATTATCACTTGTTTGATTTCAACTGATTGAAATCATTAAAAATTAACATTACTTCACTTTATGAACGAAAACAAAATAGCTTTTTGGATAATATTTGGTGTATTGGGCTTTGTAGGCATCCTGTGGTATGCTTTTGAAAATCCAGCACTCAACCCGCGTTTGGAAGAAGAAACCTATACAATAATCCGTAAATGGGATATGCCTGTTGAACTTAATGAAATTTCTGGCATCAGCTGGATTTCAGAAAACAAAATTGCCTGTGTACAGGATGAGGATGGTATTATTTATATTTACAATCTTACCACCTCGCTTGTTGAAAACCAAATAAATTTTTCAAAAGCTGGTGATTACGAAGGTCTGGTAGTAGTTGACAGCACTGCTTATATTTTGGAAAGTGATGGCGAAATTTTTGAAGTTGCAAATTTTATGAATTCCGATTTCACTGTTAAAAGTTATAAGACTTTTTTTACGGGGAAAAACAATATGGAATCTTTAGGACTTGATATTAAGAACAATAGACTTTTGTTAACTTCAAAAAATAAGGACCCACAAGGCAACGATTACAAAGGAATTTATGCTTTCGATCTCGCTACAAAAACAATTTCAAAAAATCCTATTTCAAAAATTTCACTCAACGATCCAATTTTTAAAATTAAGGATATCGATGACGATGCAGACAAAACTCCTTCTTTTTCACCTTCAGATATTGATATAAATCCGGAAAATGGAGACATCTATGTTTTGCAGAGCAAAGCTCCCCAAGTTTTGATTATGGATTCCCTGAGCAAGCCGAAAATTATCCACAACTTTCACAGTGATATTTTCCCCCAACCGGAAGGAATTACATTTTCTCCTGAAGGAACACTCTATATATCCAATGAAGGGAAAAATGGAACTGCAAATATTTTAGAGATAGAGTTTAAGGAATAGTATTTTTTTAATACTTCTCTTTTAAGTTTTCAAGCATAATAGCTGTCATTTCGTCTAGCGAAATTTTACTTTCCCATCCCCAGTCATTTCTTGCTTCACTGTCATCTATGCTTTGTGGCCAGCTATCAGCAATTGCTTGCCTAAAATCTGGTTCGTAACCTATTTTAAATTCAGGAATGTGTTTTTGAATGCTTTTAGTTATTTCTTCAGGATTAAAACTCATTCCGGCTAGATTATACGAGCTTCTAATTTTAATCTTTTCATTTTCAGATTCCATAATTTTCACGGTAGCATTTATAGCATCATCCATAAACATCATTGGTAGCGTAGTTTCCGCGTTCAAAAAACAAACATATTTTTTATGTTTTATGGCTTTGTGATAAATATCTACTGCATAGTCCGTAGTGCCTCCGCCAGGAAGGGTTTTATAACTGATCAACCCCGGATAACGAATGCTGCGAACATCCACACCATAACGGTTAAAATAATATTCACACCATCTTTCACCCGTTTGTTTGCTTATTCCGTAAACAGTGCTTGGTTCCATTACCGTGCGTTGCGGGGTATCTGTCTTTGGAGTTGTAGGGCCAAAAACCGCAATACTTGACGGCCAGAATATTTTTTCAATTTTTTTCTCCTTCGCCAAATTCAAAACATGAAAAAGTGAATTCATATTCAAATTCCATCCTTTCATCGGGAACTTTTCCGCCGTTGCAGAAAGCATTGCTGCCATTAAATAAACATCGGTTATTTCGTGTCGAATTACCACTTCCTCAACAGCATCGTAATCCATGGCGTCTAAGATTTCAAAAGGCCCACTCTTCATCAATTCTTCATCACCTTCGCGGATATCGCTGGCTATTACTTTATGCTTCCCAAATTTATTCCGTAGAAATATTGTTAATTCCGTTCCTATTTGTCCACAGGCCCCGATGATTAGAATTCGTTTCTTCATATTTTTATTGTTCAAAAATGAAGTGTAAATATACGGATTATCACCTCTTTCAAAGGCAAAAAAATTTATGTTCCATTTGTTTAATAACCAGTATCTTTGTGCTTCTTTTTATTTTTTATGAGATTCACTATTTTCTTTTTAATACTTACTGGCTTTCTTTATTCCTGTGGAAATTCTTCTGAAGAAAATCAAAACCAAAAACCCACAAACGACGGTTCCATTATTTTTGGATCAAAGGAATATATTTTCCCAGAGCTTTCTGCACCAGCTAAGGAACAAGCTGTTCATTGGGGCGTTTTGGAAGATTTCTTTTCAGAAGCAAAAAACATAAATGGAAGCAATTACGAAGCAGTGCGAACTCGTTCCGAACGCATGAAGGAATATTCAGATTCACTTTTCAAAAATATTCCTGATACATTGAACACTAGATCCATAAACAGCCGTTTGTTGGTCTTAAAAACGCGTACGGAATTGTTATTCCAAACCTCACATCAATCTATTATGGATTCTTCTAAAATTCAAAATTCCGTGAAAGAGATGAACGTTGCCGTAAATAACTTAATAGTGCAACTGAACGAAAAATTTCAAAAAGACAATATTGATTTCCAAAGAAAGGACGACGAAGATATGGAATTGAAAAAGCAAAAAAACTATAGAGATTCTATAATGAATTTAGAACTTCAAGACAAAAAGAATAAAAAACTGTAACAAAAACTGTAACAAAAAAAGGTAAAAGGCAACTTATCCTTTGATAAAAATTCAACCATTAATTACAATAATTTAAAAAAATAAAATGAAGACTAAATTTTTAAAACCAGTTTTAGCTTTTGCAGTAATTGCAGTTGCCACAACTGCCTGCAAAGAAAAAACTGATATGGCCGTAGCAGACAACGAACCACACGGAATTATCCTTGCAAACATGGATACCACCGTAAGTCCAAAAGCAGATTTTTACAATTACGTGAACGGAAACTGGATGAAAAACAACGAGATTCCAGACGACCAAACAAGCTGGGGTGGGTTCACAATCCTAAGAAAAAAGACAGATGCAGACATGCTGAACATCTTGGCTAAAGCCAAAGAAAGCGGAAAATATGCTCCTGAAACTGACCAAGCAAAGGCCTTAATGATTTACGAATCAAAACTGGATACTGTTGCAAGAAACAAAGCTGGTATTGAGCCTTTGAAACCAATTCTTGAAAAAATTGCTGCCATGAAAACCATGGAAGATTTTCAAAAATTGATGAGTGAAAATGCAGTTTCTGTTTCACAACCATTTTTAGGTCTTGCGGCTTTTTCAAACCCTAGCAATAGTTCAATTAACTCCGCATATATTACACCAGGCGGTTTGGGACTTCCAGATCGGGATTTTTATACAAATACAGATCCAGCTTCTGAAAAAATTCGTCAACAATATGTAGCCTACATTACTAAAATGCTACAATTTCTAGGCGATACTGAAGAATCTGCAAATAAGCAAGCAAAAACCATTCTTGCTTTCGAAACAAAACTTGCAACTCCAAGATTGGATAAAGTGGCCAGTCGCGATTTTAGAAATTTTAACAATCCACGAAGCATTGCTGAACTTCAAGGTATGCTTCCACAACTTAAGTGGGAAGAGACTTTTAAAGATATGGGCGTTACCAAAAAAATGGACACCGTTATCGTGATGCAACCAAAATATATGGAAACATTGAACCAAATGTTTGCAAAACCTGATTTTGAAATTTGGAAAACTGTAATCCGTTGGTCTACTTTGAACAATTCCACAGGAATGTTGACGACTGAAATTGATCAAGCTAGTTTTGATTTTTATGAAACAACTTTAAAAGGAACCAAAAAACAAAAACCTGCAACTGAGCGTGCACTTGCTACCGTAAATGGAAGCGTTGGTGAAGCTTTGGGAAAATTATATGTAGATGAAATGTTCCCTGCGGAAGCAAAAGAAAAAGCGGAAGCAATGATTGCAAACGTGATTGCTGCCTACAAAGACCGTATCAATGCTTTAACTTGGATGAGCGACAGCACAAAAGTGAAAGCAATTGAAAAGCTTGACAAATTCAGAGTGAAAATAGGCTATCCAGATAAGTGGAAAGATTATTCATCTATGGAAGTTAAAACCGGAAATACATATTATGACAATATGGTTGCCGTACAAACTTGGAACATGAAAGACAATCTAGAAAAAATTGATGAGCCTGTAGATCGTACTGAATGGGGAATGAGCCCACAAACTGTGAATGCGTATTTCAACCCCTTCAACAATGAAATTGTTTTCCCTGCAGCAATTCTTCAACCTCCTTTCTATGATTACAAAGCAGACGAAGCCGTAAATTACGGTGGAATGGGTGCCGTAATTGGCCACGAAATTTCCCACGCTTTTGATGATAGCGGATCGCGTTTTGACGCTAGTGGAAACTTAGTTAACTGGTGGACAGATACTGATCTTACAAACTTTACAGAGCGTGGTGATAAACTTGCTGAGCAATACAGTAGTGTTGAGGTTTTAGACAGCGTTTACATCAATGGAAAATTTACTTTGGGCGAAAACATTGGTGATCTTGGCGGCGTTCTGGCTGCTTATGATGGTCTACAACGTTTTTACAAACAAAACGGACGTCCGGATAATATTGACGGTTTCACGCCAGAACAACGTTTCTTTATGAGTTGGGCTACTGTTTGGCGTACCAAAGCAAGAGACGAATCTGTTCGTAACCAAGTGAAAACAGATCCACACTCTCCAGGAATGGTTCGTGCTACACAGCCTTTAGTAAATGTTGATGCATTTTACGAAGCTTTTGACATTAAAGAAGGTGATCCAATGTACGTTGCTCCTGAAAATAGAGTGCGTATTTGGTAGTTTTTAAAATATTTTGAAAGGAAAAGGAGCTGTAAAAGGCTCCTTTTTTTATATGGAAACTTTAAAAGAATAGTTCAAAATAGATTTCAAATTTTCAGAATCTACTTGTTTATAAACCTCATCTTTAGAATTTTTAGCAAAAGTGGGCGGTTCCAAACCAAGTTCTTTTGTCTTTTGAATATAATAATCTGCCTTTAGGGGATGGTCTGGATTTACGGCATTAAAGACTTTTCCGAAGGCATCCTTCTTTAGAATTTGAAGCAAAATATTCATACAATCCTCGCGGTGAATCAAATTTACCGGTGCCTTACCATCTGCTAAATCTTTCCGTCCCGCCAAAAATTTTGCAGGCTGACGGCTACCTCCAATAAGGCCGCCGAAACGCACAATGGTTGTCTGCAACCCCTCAGAATTGATAAATAATTCTTCCACTTGCCGCAATTGTTTTCCAGCAATGGTTTCGGGTTTTGGCTCGTCACTTTCGGTAACATTTCCTTGCGAATCATCATACACGGAAGTGCTACTAACTAAAATAATTTTTGAAACCACAGATTTCTTTATCGCTTCCAGTAAATGTGCCATTTTCAAAACATAATCGGCTCCGGTATTTTTGCGAAGTCCGGGCGGGATCATTATTATCAAACAATCAACGTTATTTAAAAGTGCTTTTATTTCCCCCTCAATTCCACTTTCCGAAATCTCCACTGAATAGGCTTCAAAACCGTTTTTATGGAGCATTGTTGCTTTTTCAAGTGTAGTTACAGAACCTTTCACCTCGTAACCTAGCGTAGATAAGCGATACCCTAAAGGTTGTCCAAGCCATCCCAACCCTGCAATAGCAATTGTTTTATTCATTATTCAAAATTATTTCGGAATTGGGCTGCAAGGTATCTATAACTTTTCTTTTTAAAGAATCAATGGAAAAAGTCCGTTTTAGAGCAATAGCATCCGTAATTATAAATGGTTTCGGCATTGTGTTATTAGGCCTTTTTGAAATATTGAATTCTGGATCGGTCATTAAATCAAAAGAATATTCCATCACTTTAAAATAAACAGGATCGCCTTTTTCCACTGAAAAATTAACTTTTAAAGAATCATTTTCGGAAACGTAATAATTAATAAGTGCTAAATTTTTTGTGCCTCTGTAATCTTTGTTCTTTTCATAAAGAGCTGCTTTTTGTCCATTAAATTCTAAAGATTTAAACGACATAAATTGGTCACTATACAAATCAATTTTGTTCACTTTTCGTTTCGGAACAATTGTGAAACGTACATTCCGAATGTTTTCAATCAATGAATCTTCATCTAAAATTACTTCAAAATTTGCTATACTTTTTTCAGTAGCTTCAGCAACATAACTGAAATTGGTTCCGTACTTATTATAGGAAGCATCGCCCAAAATTTTGGAAGCATCTTCAAAATTTTCGCCTAAATATTGCTTTGTCCATTCATCAATTTCTTTGTCGTAAGTCAGCCAATATGTTTTGTCTGTATCCGCATCTTTATAGTAAACAAGGCTGTTCGGCTTTTTTCGTTCTTCGGAAAAATCACTTTTTGAATGTGCTTTTATGAAGAAAAAAATTGCAAGTAATAAACACACTACAGAAATCAAACCTTTCATTTTATAATATCCAAAAACCGGCCATAGCAAGGTGAAAAGTAAAACTGTGAAAACACTACTAATCACGAGCATTTTTAAACCCAGTCCAACAGGAAAAAACTGAATGAGCGGCGCAAAAATAAATACTGCCGGAGCTGCCAAAACTGCCATTGCCAAAACATTGGGACGTTCTTGGCGAAGCATCACAAAAAACGAGAAAAGACCGAAGAATACCGGAATGACAAAAAAGGCCGCACCTTTCAAGATTATTAAAACCGCACCATTTATCAATAACCAAAACAAAAGCGGGGCTACATAAAATGAAGGCTCATTAAATTTTTTGGTGAATTTTTTATAAATCGCAAGCGTAATTGCTAAAGAAAGAAAGACGAAAAAAGCAATGTACCAATGACCGTTATACGTAAAACCTTGTTGAATTTCTGCGTATTGTGGATAAAGGATTAAAATTAATTTCCAGCCAAATAGACCAACAACTCCACAAATAATGATGGATAATAAAAATGGAACAAAGCCCAAGGCCATTGTTTTTCCTTTCAATTTTCTTCTGTAAAGTCCGTAAAAAATTAGGAACAAAAATAGTAGCGTAGCCAAAATTAGCATTGGCAAAATCCACGAAAATGGATAGCTTATCATTTTTATCAAAGGAAGATTTACATAAACATCATCCGTATCCGACTTCATTTTTGAGAGATCAGCATTTGCGAAATAATGAATCAGCGGGAGCAGATAACTGCCTTGGTGCGCGAGACTGTTTCGGCTTAAGTTTTCAAAAGTATCGTTGGCAGTGTGATAGTTAAAATGACTGTCGATAAAGGCGAAGAAAAAACTGGGAATATCTCCATCTTCTCTAAAAATAGTAGAATCAGTATCGTTCGGCAACATTTTGTAAACACTATACATCAACGAAGAGGCAACTGGAAAATCTGGATTTGCTTTTATGAATTCCTTCACCAATTTTGAATTCCCGCCATTAGTTTCCAAAATCATATTGCTTGGGCCGCTACTGCCCCGAGCTTCAAAATTGAGCACTAAACCTATGTTTTTCGCCCACGGATGTTGATTTACAAAAAGTTTAGCACCATCTAGCCCAATTTCTTCTGCATCAGAAAAAAGAATTATGATATCGTTTTTTGGTTTTTCGTTTGAGGCCAGATAAGCACGAACGCTTTCCAAAATAGTTACTAAGCCACTTCCTGCATCACTAGCACCGAAAGAAGGAACAAGCGCACTATCATAATGTGTCAGCAATAACAATGCTTTTCCATCTTCAGAACCTTTTATTCGCGCAACAATATTTATGGGTTTATCCAGTGTTTTGGATTCTGGATTTAAGCTAAAACCTTTCTGGATATGTGGATCAAGGCCTAATTTTCGCAATTCTGAAATTAAATATTCACGAACTTCTTCATGCCCTTCGGAACCTAAATAATGTGGTTTTTTTGAAATTTCTTTTAAGGGCTGTAAGGCTCTATCTACAGAAAATTCAATGGCAGGAACGGTTTCATCTCCATCATAATGCGGTGTCAATCCATAAAAACTATAAAAGACCAATGCAATAATGAGCAGGAGCGAAAGGACGGCGCCAAGTTTTTTCATGGTTGGGAAGTTTAGATTGTTAAAAATACGATTTTAATCGAAAGGATTTTTTCTTCCTAAATGATACATTTCTACAGTTTGATAAAATTGATTATATTAGAAGTTCGCAAAAATTTGATACTATGGGAATTAAAAGTTTTATTGGCAGAAGGGCAAAGCCCCAAAAAGGTTCTTCGGAAAAAATAAAGGTCTCCGATTATATGTCGCGAAATCTTATCACCTTCAAACCGGACCAATCTGTGCTTGAAGTAATTGAAATTCTTCTGAAGAAAAAAATTTCTGGCGGCCCAGTTGTGAATGATAAAAATGAATTAGTAGGTATCATTTCCGAAGGCGACTGTATGAAACAACTAAGCGATTGCCGCTACCACAACCACCCAATGGAGGATGTGAAAGTGGAACTACATATGATTAAAAACGTAGACACCATTGATGGGGAAATGAACGTGCTGGATGCAGCTAGTAAATTTTTGGAATCAAAACACCGTCGTTTTCCAATAATAGAAAATGGAAAGCTCGTAGGGCAAATAAGCCAACGGGATGTTCTTAGAGCAGCAATGGAATTGAAAGGACAGACATGGTAATTATAACTTTTCTTTAAAAATAATTTCTATCCGCTTATCTGGAACCAACCACATTAAAGCTACCAAAATATATAGCGCTCCAGCAATCCAAGGATTATAAAACGATGCAATAATAGCAACAGTATAAATAATTGGAGATGCTTTTCCTTTTAGATCATTTCCCAATGCTTTTGCCAATAATGAATCCTTTTCTTGAACTGCCAAAATTCTATTCTGCAGAATAAAATATGCAAGAGCCGCCATTAAAAGTACACCTCCATAAAAAGCCATGGGCAGTTCTGCAAAATGATTTTCGCCCACCCAGCCTGTAACAAAAGGGATCATCGATAACCAGAATAATAGATGAAGGTTTGCCCACAAAATACCTCCGTTCACTTTTTGGACAGTATGCATCATATGGTGGTGGTTGTTCCAATAAATTCCGATATAAATAAAACTCAACACATAACTTAAGAAAACCGGAAGCAAGGGCATTATTGCTTCCATATCCGTACCGTGGGGAACTTTCAATTCCAACACCATTATGGTAATAATAATGGCAAGTACACCATCGCTAAATGCTTCTAATCTGTTGCTATTCATACATATTAAATTAATTGAATGTCAAATAATACTTTCTTCAAAAATTGAAATTACAAAAAATTTTATATACAACTATAAAATCTTTTGGTTTTATAATAATTTGATTTTCAATATTATATTCGTTTTCAAATGGTTACAAACAACTATAAACGAAAGTAAATATGTAACAACCAACTAAAATTTGGAAGCCAATGTAAGTTTGTCCTGTCGAATAAAAACAACTTCGATAGTATCAATTGTTTAACAATAAAATTAGAAATCATGAGCACACTTAGAAACAAAGTACAGTTGATTGGAAATTTAGGAAACGACCCTGAAATCATTACCCTTGACGGTGGAAAAAAATTGGCAAAATTCAGCATCGCTACAAACGAAACCTACAAAAATCAAAAAGGTGAAAAAATCACAGACACCCAATGGCACAACATTGTTGCGTGGGGAAAAACTGCTGAAATCATTGAAAATTATGTTACCAAAGGAAAAGAAGTAGCCGTGGAAGGTAAGCTTACTACCCGTTCTTGGGACGATAAAGAAGGAAACAAAAGATATATTACGGAAGTAGTATGTAATGAGCTAGTCATGCTGGGGAGTAAATAAATGACTGGCTAATCAAGCCCCTGCATTTTGCGGGGGCTTTTTAATTTTCAAATCTTTATTTTTACAAAAATGGAAACAACTACCCAGCAAAATATTCTCGATTTACTCAAATCGCATTTTGGTTATGTAACATTTTTACCAAACCAAGAAGAAATTATTAATCATGTTTTAGACCAAAAAGATACCATCGCGATTATGCCCACGGGTGGTGGAAAATCATTGTGTTTTCAACTGCCGGCTTTAGCTTTGGAGGGAACGGCAATTGTTATTTCGCCGCTAATTGCTTTAATGAAGGATCAAGTTGATGCATTGATGGCAAATGGTATTTCCGCAACTTTTTTCAACAGCTCACAACCTTATGAAGAACAGCAACAGGTTTTAAGAAATTTACAAAACGGGAGTTTAAAGTTGCTATACGTCGCCCCAGAAAGTCTTCCTCAGTTAAATTTTATTCTGAATATAATAAAAATTAGCCTTTTCGCTATTGATGAAGCACACTGTATTTCCAGTTGGGGCCATGATTTTCGTCCAGCCTACACGCAATTAAAAAGTTTGAAAGAACAATTTCCTACTGTACCTTTAATCGCTTTAACAGCTACAGCAGACCGCGCTACTCGTGAGGATATGGGCACACAACTATCCATACCAAGTGCTAAAACTTTTATCGCTTCATTTGATAGACCAAACTTGTATTTGGATGTTCGACCCGGACAAAACCGCAATAAACAGATCCTCGATTTCCTGAAAAAGCATTCTGATGAAAGTGGAATTATTTATTGCTTAAGCAGAAAGAGTACAGAAAAACTGGCGGCTACACTTAATGCTAAAGGGTATAAAGCAGAAGCCTATCACGCTGGACTTTCTTCGGAAGAACGAAATACTATTCAAGATAATTTTTTGAACGATACTGCTCCAATTATTGTTGCAACAATCGCCTTTGGGATGGGTATTGATAAAAGCAACGTTCGTTGGGTTATTCACTATAATATGCCAAAAAATATAGATGGGTATTATCAGGAAATTGGCCGAAGTGGTCGCGACGGTTTTCCTGCTCATACAATACTGTTTTACAGTTTTGCAGATGTAATTATGTTGAGAAAATTTACAGAAGGTACCGAAACTGAAGTGTTTCAATTGGCAAAATTGGAGCGAATGCAACAATATGCTGAAGCATTGAGCTGCAGAAGAAAAGCATTGCTCGGCTATTTTGGCGAACATATTACCGAGGATTGCGGCAATTGCGACATGTGTAAAACCCCACCAAAATATTTTGACGGCACGCTTATCGCCCAAAAAGTTTGCTCAGCAGTTTCGCGATTGCAGGAACAAGAAGCTTTGGGGATGGTTTTAGATGTACTCCGTGGTTCACAAAATGCACAAGTATATGACAAAGGATATCAAAAAATTAAAACCTTCGGTGCGGCAAAAGATATTTCGTGGCGTGATTTGCAACAATATGTTATTCAACTTTTAAACCAAGGCGTTTTACAAATTCATTTTCACGAAAACGGTCGTTTGCTGCTTACACCTTTAGCCAAAAAAGTTTTATTCGAAGGAAAAAAAGTGCGATTGGCAAATCTGCTTCAAGAAAAAGAACAGATTGTAGTAGAGAAGGTAAAAAGAAAACGAGCTGAACTTTTTGATAAATTACGGGAATTACGTTTGAAATTGGCACAAGAATTAAATAAGCCAGCTTTTGTAGTTTTCAGTGATGCTACTTTGGAAGATATGGAGTTTAAAAAGCCTAGAAATCGTGAAGAATTTGCCGAAGTTTCTGGAGTGGGACAGGCAAAACTAGAGAAATATGCAGTTGACTTTCTAAAAGTGATTAATCGGCATTTGGATAATTTGGAAAATAATTTACCTACCCACGAAAGCAGTTATAAAATGTTTACAGAAGAAAATCTATCTCCTTCTGAAATTGCTGAAAAACGTGGACTTTCAGAAGATTCTGTATATGGACATTTTATTAAAATGCATCAATTAGGAATTGATTTCGACTTTTCACGATTCATTACTTCCGAAGAAATTAAACAAATCAAAACTGCACAAAAAGAACTTGAAAATCCAGAAGCGTTAAAACCTTATTTCGAATTTTTTGAGGGGAAAATTTCGTATTGGAAAATTAAACTGGGACTTTATTTATAATAGTCGATTGCCAAATTTTATTCTATAATACTGAATATCAATACTTTTTTTGTATATATTTAAAGTTCTTTCCCCACTAAATAGATTAATAATTTTTAAAATTCTTTTATATTATGCTGGGAGACACTTTAAAAATAGCACTTGGCGAATTAGGCCAAAAAGAAATTAAAGGAAATGCGCACAACGAACGCATTCTAGAATATCAAGAAACTACCGGATTAGACTTTGGCAACGATGAGGTTGCTTGGTGTAGTATTTTCGCAAACTGGGTCACACTTCAGGCTAACTTGCCAAGATCTAATAGTGCCATGGCAAGAAGCTGGCAAAAAGTTGGCAAAAAGACAGATTGGCCGCAACCTGGCGACATTGTCGTGTTTTGGCGTATAAGTATTAATAGTGCATTTGGTCATGTAGGTTTTTTTATTGGATACACTCAAAGCGGAAAATCTATCTATTGCTTAGGTGGAAATCAAGACGACGAAGTAAATATCCAAACATTTCCAATAAGTAAGATTGTTGAGTTTAGAAGTCTAACGGACGATCTGGAAGAAAATTTAATAATTCCTTCAGGTTATTTAAGACAAGGAGACAGTAGCGACAAAGTAAAACTACTTCAAAAAATACTTATAAAATTAGACTATCTAAATGGCAGTGCAGACGGTGTTTTTGGGCCAAAAACGGAGACCGCATTAAGAGGTTTTCAAAAGGAGAAACTTATTACCGTAGATGGAATTTATGGCAGTGAATCGCGAATTGCTTTTGAAAAAGTTTTAAATACTTGATTGAAAGATTTAAGACTTTTATAAAAATTTTGTATTTGTTTTAAGGGCCAAGGCTCTATTCAAAAATATTAAAAACCTTTTGCAATATTCCATCCAAACCTAAAATATATCATATTTTAAAAAGAAAACAAGTCCAAATTTTTAAGAAGAAAATTCCATATTGGAAACTGAAACTAGGATTGTATTTGTAAAATCCATTCGCTAAACATTTGGAAATTAGAAATAAATTAACGCATATTTGCACCATAATGAACAACACTAATTTACATAATGTACCAGGAGGGCTGATTTGTCAGTCGGAATATCGCAAAATGGTCGATCCATTTTCACGATACGGAGCGTTATGTAATTATTTTTTGAAGTGATTTAACACATATAAAAAGATATTTTCAGGCGCTCGATACATCGGGCGCCTTTTTTTATGGATTTTTTTAAAAATTAAATGTATTTAAAAAGCATCTAAGCCAAAATAGCAGTTGAGTAATAAGCAAATGATAGACAACAAGTTGCAAATTATTCCAAAGTTCGTGGAAAAACGAACAGGAATTTCCTATTCTAATTTCAGTGTAACTATTTGATTTTCAATAAAATAAATTGATATTTTATTTGCGTAATTCAAAAATGCATTTAATATTTGCACCGCAGTTTTAGAGAAAGAAACTTCAACCGCCAAAACGAAATAATAATCAATAAACTAAGAAGCTATGTTTTACCTACTAAATACAAAAGGACAAAACTGGATAGATGATTCACCAGAGAACCAGCTTCGGAAATTTTATAGTTAGAAAATAATCCTTCTATGAAAATCCGAAGCACAACAAACTGTTTCGGATTTTTTTATGTCAATTTTTGACATATCCTTTTCCGTTACAGTGGAAAAAAGAATTCAGAATCAATTCTGAAAAACAATTAATAAACATACTGTAATGGACACAAATACACACAATATTTACTTGTTCAAGGCGCTGGACGCATATCCTTTTGCCTTAGAAGAAGCAATTGAAGCCTTAAACTACGCCTTGTCTTATGACGAAAAAAATGTGCAGGCACTTTGCTTAATGGCGAATTTACAAGCAGATCAATTAAGCGATTATGAGGCTGCCAAACATTATTTTGAAGCCGCAGTCGCCAGTAAAATGGAGCTTCCTAGAATTTATCCGGATTACGTTTACACATTGATACGTAATGAGGATTTTGACGAAGCGCAAAAAGTTTTGGACTACGCATTATTATTAAAAGGTGCGGACAAAGCATTGCTAAACCTGTTGCAAGGCCAACTTTTTGAAGCGCAACAACATAACAAAAAAGCTTTAAAAGCATACAAGCGTGGACAAAAATTGGGCTTGAACAATCACTTTATCACTTTCGCCGAAAGCGAAATTGAACGAGTAAAGAAAAAGCTTCCGAAAAAAAGGAAGACAAAGAAAAAAAGTAAAACTAAAAGAAAGGAGAAAAAGACAAACCGCTCCAATAAATAATGGAACGGTTTTAAGGGAGCACGCCGGAGTTGGAGAGCCGGGGCAGACTGTAAATCTGTTGCAATTGCTGAATAGGTTCGAATCCTTTTGCTCCCACAATAGTACCGTAGTTCAAAGGCTAGAGCGCCCTACTGTCTATGGGGAAGGTATGGGTTCGAGTCCCATCGGCACTGCTAAATTGGTTTCCAATTGAAGGTTTCAATTTTCAAGTTTTTGGAATTTAAGTTCTCAAGCAAGTCGTGTTGCGTGTTTCGATATAACACCATTGTATAAACCGTTGCAGATATGCATCGCGGTTTTATATCCAACTTGATTTGAAGGATTGGTTGTTATCCAAAAAACAATCGCCGTTCTATTGTTTCGGTCAATAGGCGCAGCTGTCACCGGTTCGAATCCGGTTCTCGACGCAACAAGTCGGGATAGCTCAGTTGGTTAGAGCACTGCATTTTTAACGCAGGATGTGGACTCATAATCCACCATTCAGAAAAGAAGGTCAACTTTTAAAAACAGACCACCAGCCTGTCACGTTGGAAAAATTGTGATGAAAAGAGTAAATGGAAAATCGGTTGGGTTTAATCCACCAAAGCTTTAGCGAAGGTGGACGAAAATATCAACAGTCCAAAACGCACTTTGAAATACTGACAAATTTAAAAGCAGGAAGTGGTTGCTTTTTGTAATTGGATTTTTTTTAAATGATTATTCGTTTTTTTGAATAATCTTTCGGGCTAATCCCTTCGCATAAAACCAATTTATTTCCTTTTAAATTCTCAGTATTTCCGTGCCGGAAAGATGATTTTCCTTTACTGTTTTCTTTTTTTTAAATAGATGCGTTTAAAAAACGCCCAAAATAAACTTACCCAAAAGCAGCACCGGTAGCTTGAAAAATAAGTGAACGTGCCTTGACGGGCGCTGTTAATTAATGTTGAATTATAAAAATGTAGAAATTATGAAAAGAGTAAGAATCAACGCGGGAAACGTGGGTTTGGTTTTTAAAAATGGTGATTACCAAAGTGTAATCACCCAAGGCATCCACTGGTTGGGTTTTGGCAAGACGGTGCTGCAATATAGCATGGCGTCTGTCTTTAACGCGCCAAAAGAATTGGAACTTTTGTTGAAAGACGAAAAATTGAAAGCGATGCTTCACATAATTGAAGTAAAGGATAATCAGTTGGTTTTGGTTTTCAAAAACGGAAGATTTAGCCAAGTTCTAAAATCAGGAAGCTATGCTTTTTGGAAAGGTTTGATTGCGTACGAATTCACAACTGTAGATTTGAGCAAAATCTACATCACTGAGAAAATTGATAAAGCAATTTTCAGCAATGCTGAATTGAGCAAATATATCAGAATTTTTGAAGTGGCAGCTTTCGAAAAAGCCGTATTCATTGTGGATGATGTGTATGTGAAAACTTTGGAAAGCGGTACATACCGTTTCTGGAAGAACGACACAACCATTAAAATCGCTAAAGTAGATTTACGTCAATTGCAACTTGAAGTAGCCGGACAGGAATTGTTAACCAGCGATAAAGCCGCAATCCGTATCAACTTTGACACACAGTACAAAGTGATTGATATTGAGAAAGCTTTGCTGGAAAACAAAGATTTTGAAAAGCAATTATACGTTGCATTGCAGCTTGCCTTGCGTGCCTACGTGGGAACATATACACTTGATGAGCTTTTGGAAAACAAAGCGCAAATTGCGAAAGCTGTGTTTGAAGACACAAAAACAGCCGTGGCCAAGTTAGGTGTAGCAGTACTAAACTGTGGTATCCGTGATGTAATTTTGACCGGTGAAATGAAGGATATTATGAACCAAGTATTGGTGGCGCAAAAGAAAGCACAAGCCAACGTAATCACTAGGCGTGAAGAAACAGCTTCAACCAGAAGCTTGTTAAACACTGCTAAATTGATGGAAGAAAACGAAATGCTTTACAAATTGAAAGAGATGGAATTTGTGGAAAACATCGCTGGCAAAATTGGCGAGATTACAGTTTCTGGAAATGGAGGTATGGTAAAGCAATTAAAGGAAATATTTGCCGCCGGTAAATAACCTACTATATAAGGTCGTCCAAAAGGGCGGCCTTTCTATTTATATGCTATTTGTCGTTTCATTATTAAAAGATCTTTTCAACCATAGATTCTTTGAATAAAAGGTAATTCGTATTCCAAATAAAAGAATAATTCCACCAAAAATCATCTGAAAACTTATCTCTTCCCCAATAAAAAGCCAAGCCAAAATTGTGGTTAAAACCGCTTGTCCCAAAAGGCTCACCGAAACGCGTGTTGCCCGCATATGTTTGGTTGCATAGCCCAAAAGCAACCACGCCATCAACTGGCAAACAACACCTTGAATAACTAAAACAAACCAACCCATATCGCTAAAACCTGAAAAAGGTTGGCCAATAAAATAACTCAAAATAGCTAAAAAAACAGCTGAGGAAAGTGTGCTAATAGTGATAAAAGGAAGCACCTCAACTTCATAAAGCACATATTTGCTCAACAACATATAAACGGCGTAAAAAACTCCTGAAAGTATTGCGAATACAAACGCGAGGTCAAAATCCAATTCTACAAAAAAACGAAATCCAACTAACGTAATCATCCCAAAAATGGCAATTGCAGTACCTATCCAAAAATTAATTGTTGGTTTATTTTTTAGAAAGAAAAATGCCCCCACGCCAACCCAAACTGGGGAAAGATTGGTGAGTAAAGTTGCCTGAGTAGCAGTAGATTCTTGGATGGCGATGTTCCAAACAGCAACATCTCCAGCGAAAATAGCTCCACAAAGAACGGTTAGTAGGAAAATCTTCAGAGAAGGAATTTTCATTTTTCCAGTTAAAACCGTAAAAGGAACCAATAATGCCGCGGCGATTGCCATTCTATAAAACGCCGAAATAACACCCGGCGACAAACTGAGTTTTACCAAAATAGGGAAAATGGAAATACAAACTATTCCAATGACAAGGGCAATTCTAGGTTTTGTCATAAAATGAAATTCAGCAAGTTAAAATAAAGCCGCAAAATTAGTCTTAAATAACTGTTGGGCGATGACATAAATCCACATTTGAAAATAATTAACGCGCCTATTATTTGTGAAGTTTTAATTGAATTCGCTTTCGTGCCACATCTACTTCTAGCACTTTTACAATGATTTGTTGATGCAAATGGATATGCTCACTAACATCTGAAACGTAAGCATCAGCAAGATTTGAAACATGAATCAATCCGCTTTCCTTTATTCCAATATCCACAAAACACCCAAAATTAGTGATATTGTTTACAATTCCAGGAATTAATTGCCCCTCCTGTAAGTCGTTTATGGTTTTAATATTTTGGTTGAAAGTGAAAACTTTTGCTTGCTCGCGAATATCCAATCCAGGTTTTTCCAATTCCTTTAAAATATCTTTTAAAGTGGGAAGTCCAATTTTTTCTGAAATGTATTTCTCCAGATTTATTTTTTGAAGAAGTATTTTATTTCCTATCAATTCAGAGATTTTTACTTTCTCATCTTTCGCCATTTTTGAAACTACCGAATAACTTTCGGGATGAACGGAGGAATCGTCCAACGGGTGATTACCATTTTTTATTCGAAGAAATCCGGCTGCCTGTTCAAATGCTTTTCCGCCTAAACGCGGTACTTTTTTTATTTCTTCCCGTGAAGCAAATGCGCCATTTTCTTCACGATAATTCACTACATTTTCAGCCAATTTTGGACCAATTCCCGAAACGTAACTCAGCAGAGGAACACTTGCAGTATTAATGTTTACGCCAACTGAATTCACGCAAAATTCCACTGAAGTATCTAGCGAACTTTTTAATTTTGTTTGGTCAACATCGTGTTGATATTGACCAATGCCGATGGATTTTGCATCAATTTTTACCAATTCAGCCAACGGATCCTGCAAACGGCGACCTATTGAAACCGCACCACGAACGGTAACATCGTAATTTGGAAATTCATCACGTGCAATTTTTGAAGCGGAATATATAGACGCCCCAGCTTCACTAACCACAAAAACCTGCATTGCATTTTTAAATTGGATCCGTTTTATAAACTGTTCTGTTTCTCGCGAAGCCGTTCCATTTCCGATTGCAATTGCCTCAATTTTATGGGCATCAGCGAGCGAACTTATTTTTTTCATCGCTGTTGAAGTATCGTTTTTTGGAGCGTGCGGATAAATGGTTTCGTTGTGGTGCAAATTTCCTTGGGCGTCGAGGCAAACTATCTTACAGCCACTTCTAAAACCTGGATCGATTGCCAAAACCTTTTTCTCGCCCAATGGCGAACCGAGCAACAATTGTTTCAAATTTTTGGCGAAAACATTGATTGCTATTTCATCTGCCTTTTCTTTTGCAGCGGAAAGCGTTTCGTTTGAAAGTGCCGGAAACAAAAGACGTTTGTAACTATCTTCAATCGCCAGTTTTATTTGTTTTGAAGCAGCGTCATTTAATTTTATAATTCTCTCTTCAATTTTAAACAACACTTTTTCGTCATCAATTTCTATTTTTTGACGAATAAATCCTTCCGAAGCTGCGCGAAGAATTGCCAATAATCTGTGCGATGGAATTTTATTTAAGGCTTCGTTCCAATCAAAATAATCACGGAATTTCTGTGCTTTTTCATCTTCTTCAAACTTCTTTACAACTTTTGTTGAAATCACGGCAAAACGCTCCAATTGATTCCGAAGCATATTCCGAATATCGGTGCGTTCGTTGATCCATTCGGCAATAATGTGGCGTGCGCCTTCCAAAGCTTCTTCTTCGGAATTTACTTCACCCTTTACGTATTTTGAAGCAAGCGAAGAAATTTCAGAACTCGAAATACTTCGGGATTGGGACATTATGATTTTCGCCAAAGGTTCCAAACCATTTTCGCGCGCGGTATCTGCTTTGGTTTTTCGCTTCTTTTTGTACGGCAGATACAAATCTTCCAAAGCGATTAAATCTGTAGCTCCTTCAATTTTTTTCTGAAGTTCCGCAGTTAAAACTTCCTGTTCTTCCAATGATTTTAGGATTGCAATTTTTCGCTTTTCCAGTGCTTCAAACTGCTCTTTAAATTTTACGATATCGCCAATTTGAACCTCATCGAGATTACCAGTCAATTCTTTTCTGTAACGAGAAATGAAAGGAATTGTGCAGTCTTCATTTAAAAGCTTAACTGTATTTTGAACGCTTTTTTCGGGAAGTTGGGTTTGGGAGGTTATGTATTTTAGAAGTTGCACTATTTTTGAAGTTAGTTTATTTAAATTTCAGTATCAAATTCAAAAATATTATAGACCTCCAGTTTTTTGTCATAATATCCAAAATACACTTTGTCATTATGCGAAAAGACTTCTTCTGCATCAATTTTTTCTAAGGAATCTTGAAAAGTTTTTACAGTATCAAATACGTTTTCAGTAGGAATTCCATTTACGTGATTAAATTCTGTATCAAAAAGGGAATCAAAATATATTGATTTCGTGTTGGTATAACTGCCGTAGCTAGAATAAGTAGGGTTAAAATAAATAGATACGGCCATAGCGCCAATTGCTCCGCCAACAACGCCTCCGCCAACAATCATCATACTACCTCCCCCGCCACTGGCCATAGGCTGTGTGCCACCAAGCGTGGCTTGATAAATTCCATTAATTTTTTGAATAGCAATTCCAGGTTGACCGTTTGTTATTTTGCGCAGATATTGTGAAGTATCATCTAATCGTCTCACCTCTTCATTACCCATAAACATGCCATTCTTTTGCATGAGAAGCGAATTTTTGAAGTTTATGGCTCTGTCTTTTGTGGCGCGATATGTTTTAAGTTTTTCACCAGTATTAAAATCTGTAACTGTAAAAATCATTTTATCATTATTAACCCCAAGCTGAAAGAAATAATCCTGATATAAAAAAGAATTGCTCTTTTCCAAGGGCTCATCTGCCGTGTCTTCTATTTGAAACCTCTTTTCTTTAAAGGTAAAATCATTTAAATTTAAATAGTAAACTAGTGTAAAATCCTGGAAATTATCAAAAGTCAAAATTAAATTGTCGCCCCTTGAGTAAAGTTTATTAAGTCTTGAAGTTGTTTCCAATGAATTTGGATTGGTATTGTCTATCTCAACAATTTCTGGTGGCAAAGGTTCATTAAAAACACTTCCTTTTCGCTCGCCTATGGCGTCTGGTTTATTTCGTTGTGTAAGTAAATCTTTAAATGAAACTAGCCCGCTTATTGGAATTTCCTTTCTGTCAAAAGTTCTGTTTTCCAATAATTCGCGAACAATAAGACCGTCATATTTCCTATCAATTGAAAGTAAAAAAAAACGATTATTGTGAGTAACGGCCTCTAGAATTTCTTCGCCTTTTAAATTTACGTCCAATTCTTCAGTAGTGGTTTCACCAGTTTCAAAATTGAAATCCACCAGGCCGAAATACTGTCTATTCTCAGTAGAAAATAAGGTTGTAAAATGTTTGTTTGTTACACGATACCCAATAATTTCCTTGAATTTAATACGTAAACTTTCGGCCGTAAGCTTGTTGGTCTGTTCAAAATTCTTATTAAAAAGATAGGCATCTACTGTTTTTTTATCTGGAATAACCAACATCAAATCGCCAGTTTCCGAATTGGAAAGCGAAAACGCAGTTCGGTCCTTAATAAAATTCGAATAGGTAACCTCTTCCAGTTTTAGTACTTGCTGCTGCGCAAATAATGGAACAGAAATAAAGAGGAATACAATAAAAATATTTTTCAAAATCTTATTTTTTTTTAATTGATGGTCGCCCCATTATCAATCCCATCAGTATCGGGATTTACAAAAACAAGCTTCCCATCAGCATTTTCAGTCATCAAAATCATTCCTTGGCTTTCCACACCACGAAGCGCTCGCGGTGCAAGATTTGCCAAAACGGTCACTTTTTTACCGATTATTTCTTCAGGTTTAAAACTTTCTGCGATGCCGGAAACTATTGTGCGAACGTCAATTCCAGTATCAATTTTTAAAACCAAAAGTTTGTCTGCTTTTGGCATTTTTTCGGCTTCCAAAATTGTTCCAACACGCATATCAAGCTTTGCGAAATCGTCATATTGAATGGTTTCTTTTTGAGGAGTTACTTGCGAGGCTTCAGTTGATGCAATCTTTTCCTTATTATCTTTATTCTCCATTTTAGTTAGTTTCAATTTTTCCAATTGTTTTTCAACTTGTTCATCTTCAATTTTGCTGAAAAGCAATTCTGCGTTATTTACTTTATGTCCTGATTTTAGTAATTCTGTTTCGGAAGAAACATCCTCCCATTTCAAAGAAGTCTCGACTGCGTTTGAGTAGATGTTGAGCATGTTTTTCAATTTTTCTGAAGTAAACGGCAAAAATGGTTCACTTAAAACAGCTAAAGCAGAAGCAATTTGCAAAGCAACATACATTACGGTTTTGGTTCGCTCCTCATCGGTTTTGATAGTTTTCCACGGTTCTTCGTCTGCCAAATATTTGTTTCCGAGGCGAGCGACATTCATTAATTCTGCCTGCGATTCGCGGAAACGATAGCGTTCCAACGAACTTGAAATTACGGCGGGATATGCTTTCAATTCGCTTAAAACCTGTTCATCAACTTCTGAAAAACTTGAAGGCTTTGGCACAATTCCTTCGTAATATTTATCAGTCAAAACCATCACTCGGTTTATGAAATTTCCGAAGATCGCAACCAATTCATTATTATTTCTCGCTTGAAAATCTGCCCAAGTAAAATCGTTATCCTTTGTTTCCGGAGCGTTCGAAGTTAAGGTGTACCGCAAAACGTCTTGTTGGTTTGGAAAATCCTCCAAATATTCGTGCAACCAAACCGCCCAGTTTTTGCTTGTTGAAATTTTATTTCCTTCTAAATTCAAAAATTCATTTGCAGGAACATTATTTGGAAGGATGTAACTTCCCTCCGCTTTTAGCATCGCCGGAAAAATAATACAATGGAAAACAATGTTGTCTTTGCCAATAAAATGAAGGAGTTTGGTGTTTTCATCTTTCCAGTAATCTTCCCAATTTTTGCCTTCGCGTTCCGCCCACTCCTTCGTTGAAGAAATATAGCCAATGGGCGCGTCAAACCAAACGTATAAAACTTTTCCTTCCGCACCTTTTACGGGTACGGGAATTCCCCAATCTAAATCTCGGGTAACGGCGCGCGGACGTAAGCCATCGTCAATCCAGCTTTTGCACTGGCCGAGCACGTTGGTTTTCCAATCTTTTTTATGATCAACGAGAATCCATTCCCTTAAAAAATCTTCATAGCGATCTAATGGCAAGAACCAATGTTTTGTAGCTTTTAAAACAGGTTTATTTCCAGAAATTACACTTTTCGGATTTATCAAATCTGTAGCGTTGTGACTTGTTCCACAGTTTTCACACTGGTCGCCATAGCTTTCTTCGAAACCACATTTTGGGCAAGTTCCAATTACAAAACGGTCCGCCAAAAATTGATTGGCTTCCTCGTCAAATAATTGCTCGGTAACTTCTTCAATAAACTGACCCGCATCATACATTTTCTTAAAAAATTCAGAAGCGGTTTTATGATGTATTTCAGCTGATGTGCGTGAATAATTGTCAAACGAAATTCCGAAATCTGCAAAACTTTTTTTGATAATTGCGTGATATTTATCAACCACTTCCTGTGGCGTAATTCCTTCTTTTTTCGCTTTTAAAGTGATGGCAACACCGTGTTCATCACTTCCGCATATAAAGGCAACATCTTTGTTTTGAAGACGCTGGTAACGCGCATAAATATCTGCTGGCACGTAAACGCCAGCCAAATGGCCAATGTGCACGGGGCCATTGGTATAGGGCAATGCTGCAGTAATTGTGTAGCGTTTTGGGTCTTGATTCATATTCATTTTTTAAACCTGCGTTAATTAATTTAGCAATCACAAAAATAGGTATTTTATCTTCGGAAACCAGCGCTCTGTATTACATTCCTTTGGTTGTTGGAGATTTAGAATTTCCTTCAAAGAAATTTTTTAAAATAAAAAAGCTTCCCAAAATATGGAAAGCTTTTCAATAAAAGAGATTTATAAAATATTACCTAATCTGTATGGATTTACTATAAAATTGTCCTCCAGTTGAAATACGGTAAATATAATGTCCATAGGAAAGTCGGCTGTTGATTTTTTCCTTGACGTCTATACTGTATTTCCCCGGGTACAAAATTTTGTTTTCCAACACGCCTATTTCCCTTCCCATCATATCATATAGCCTAATGTCCACATTTGCTGTATTGGGCATATTTATTTCAATAAGGGTACGGTCGTTTTGATATGTGGGTACATGTACAAAGCGGGTAGTGTCGTTAAAATTAGTATTCGATAGGGTCTGACAAGTTATTCCCATATCCAAAGTTTGATAATTCTGGTTAAGCAAAATAGAACTTACTACTGAAGGATCCAAGCAAAACCATTCTGATAAAACGGTGGAATACACGTCTCGAAAATCTGTTGTAGGGATAAGATTATCATCTGCATCCCATTCCGTAAGGTCTGGGTGGGTGCCCACAAATCCATTTCCTTCCAGTCCTGCTCCAAACAACATAACTGGTGAGGCAGCTCCGTGATCGGTGCCGTTAGAACCGTTTTCATATGGCCTACGTCCAAATTCGGAAATGGTCATAGTCAAAACTTTGTTGTCCATTCCCGTGGCTGCAAGGTCTTCGTAAAAATCCTTAATGGAATCTGAAAGGTCTTGAAGCAGGCCTTGCTGGTCATCTAATTGATTAGCGTGTGTATCAAAACCATCCAAGGTAACCATATATACTTTGGTGCCTAAGTTGCCCTTTATCAATCTAGCAACTAGAGCCAATTGTTTTGCAAGGTCTTCCTCACTATAGGAAGCACTGTTGCTAGACGCCATATATGCATCATTAATTACAGAAGAATACTTAACCGTTGTATTTGTGGTGGCGCGCATAAATAATAGTTTATCACCATAAACACAATCCGGCAAATTTGTTACGTCGTGCTGAACACCATTTTGTGCTACGTTTGCCAATTGTTCAGTATTTGCTACAGAAAAGGCATAGTTACTGTCGTTACCTTCAAAAATAAGGTCTCCAATACTTCCAATTTGAACTGCTGGCGGGATTTCTGGTGGGTTTATCAAATAATCTGGGTATAGATCTTCATAATAACGACCCCACCATCCAGTATTCTCCACATTTATATCGTCTGTGGAAGCCCAGATTGCTGCTGAACGAAAATGAGACAGATTTTGTTGTGGATAGCCTACGCCATGAATTACCTTCATTTTTCCATCGCCCCAAACAGATTCAAGGCCGCTCATATAGTCGGGAATGGCGAAATCTGCATTTAAATTAATCAAATTGCTTTGTTGATGGCGAATGGTAGGGCGCAAATTAGCATAAGTAGCATAGTCATAAATTGGGACTATAGTGTTGAGCCCGTCATTTCCTCCTTTTAAACGGATTATGACCAAAATGTTTTCGTTTTCACTTGCTGCTAAAGCTACCGAAAGTGGTGATGGTTTGGAAGCAGTAATAGAGGCGTGACCAAGCATCATGCCACCAGTACCAGCCAAACCCAAAGCTTGAATAAACGAACGTCTATTCCAAGTGGAGTGTTCTTTATCATGAATATTTCTTTCGTCTTTTGACGTATTTTTTTGAGGTATAGTATGATTGTTACACATGAGGCGGATTATTTAAGTTGAAATTCGGGCATTCTTGCTATGTGTTTCAACAGAATTGAAACTTGATATGGCGCGGAATTGAAGTCTAAATCCCAGATGCCTTGATCATAGTAATTCTGGGGCACTTCCCACTTAAAGACATCAGTTGCTATGTCATAATCTGCTAAAGTATATAACTCTTTACACATAAAATGATCCACAAGAGTTTTGGTAATAAAATATGGGTCCTTGCTATTGTTGGTTAGAGCTTTGGCCAAATCCACAAATATACTATCGTGACCATTTTGATCCAGATAGTCTATAAATTCATCTATTAGTGCCCAACGGCCGGTGAGTGTTGAGGCGTTTATCCATGATTCATCACGTTGCCAACCTGCTACGTCCACGGGATCATAAATTTCCTGTCCTACTAATCCCATATAATAAATTAAGGCATCGAGTATAGTGTTATTGTAATAAAAGTCTGTTTCTTTCATAAAATTCAATACCACATCAAAAGGACTTTTAATTACAACAGCCACTGCGTATTCATCGAAAAAATGTTGACTTTTGAACAATTTTTTCAACATTGGTACCATTTCAAAATTATTGTTGACTAGCGTTTGCGCCAATTGTAGAATAATGGTTTGCCCAATATTATCTGTAGCTGGACTCACAAAAAATTTGTATAGCTTTTCACATATATAATATGCAATTTCAGAACCTTTCTCCTGAAACAATATATTCACAACATCATCATAACCCCAATTTCCAGTTTGTCCAAAAATAGTTTTTACGCCATTATCAAAAGATTGGGAGTCAAAATAAATGGCACCGTTTTCCTCGTCCCATTCATTATAACCAGTTAGAGCTCTGGCGGTTTCGGTAATGTCGTTTTGAGTATAACCATTTCCTTCACCGAGGGTAAAGAGTTCATACAATTCGCGAGCATAATTTTCATTCGGACTGTCTTCTGTGTTTTCGAAGCCATTAAGAAAAATCAACATGGCCGGGTTTATCCCTACCGCTCGAGTAAATTCCTTAAAATTTCCTAAGGCATGAACTTGCATCATTCGGTAATACTGAAATGCATAGGGCGCATGAAAATAAATGCCAAAACGGGTTACAAAATGGTTCATCCAAAAGAACGCAAGCCTACCACGAAGGTTTTCTTCAAGAAGATCCTTGGTGGTCCGTAATCGCCACTGTTCAAAAAATTCGAAGTTTTGGTTCTCGTAGTCCGGAAAATCATCATTGGAATAGTAGCCCCAATAAGGCGCCGGAGTTGGCGGCATATTGTACGCCGTATCTACAAGTGAATTAATAAATTGTCCCGGGGTCAGCGAGAGTGCGTCATCCACATCATCTTGTGAGGCTCCAAAACCAAGGCGGCGGTACACGTGATTGATCTTACGCGTATCCCATGGATTCTGGGAAGATGGCTCAAAGGGAGCAAGTGTGGAACTATTGCAGGTGGGGATAGCAATTGTTTCCATTAAAGTTTTTTGTTAGGGTTGGTGCCAAAAGTATTAATCTATACCATAGATTAACACATTCTAACATAATATTAACTTAAAACTCTGGATTTTAGTATTGTAGAGCCAAAAATTTTATGAATGAAAATTCCTACTCTTAAAAAAATTAAAATATTTACTGTATTGTAAATCGTAATTAAGGAATACTCCTAGTGTTATTCAATCGCAATAAAGAAGGTAAAAATAAAGAATTCATCAGTATTCTATATTCTGATAATAAATGATTTATGAAAATTCCCCGGGATAAAGAGGTGGTAAGACATTCTTATTGAGGATTGCAACTATTTTTATCTTAATGACGTTGTAAGCTATATTATTCCAAATTTTGAAATTGTTAATTTTTTATCAGAACTTCGTTATTGTATAATTCAAAAGTTAAATTTTAAATAACTCTCAATAAACCTATGATCATACCTCCATTTTTAAAAAAAGGCGATGCAATTGCTATCCTTTCCACAGCGCGGAAAATTTCAGAAAAAGAACTGCAGCCTGCATTGGAATTAATTGAAAATTGGGGCTTAAAAGCCGTTATTGGAAATAGTATCGAAGCCGAAGAAAATCAATTTGCAGGCAATGATGAACTGCGCGCAACAGATTTTCAACAAATGCTGGATGACCCAAATATAAAAGCAATTTGGTGCGCCCGAGGGGGTTACGGAACGGTAAGAATAATTGATAAATTAGATTTTTCAGCATTTAAAAAAAATCCGAAATGGGTTATTGGATATAGCGATGTTACAGTTTTGCATTCGCACATTCATAATTTTGGGATAGAAACTTTACACGCCCAAATGTGCTTGGAAATTGAAAATAAAACTGTGGAAACCGCGAAATCTATTCGGAAAGTTTTGTTTGGAGAAGATTATAATTTTGAGATTGAAAGAACAAATTTTCTCGCTTCATTTGGAAGTTTTTCGGGAGAACTGATTGGCGGAAACCTTTCTGTCCTCTATTCGCTTGGCGGAAGTCCTTCGGAAATGAACACCGACGGTAAAATTCTTTTCATTGAAGATCTTGACGAAATGCTCTACCATATTGATAGAATGATGATGAATTTGAAGCGAAGTGGTTATCTAAAAAACCTTAAAGCATTAATAATTGGTGGAATGACAGAGATGAAGGACAACAAAGTTTACTTCGGAAAAACTGCTGAGGAAATAATTATAGATATAGTGAAGGAATATAATTATCCCGTAATTTTAAATTTTCCTGCAGGTCACATTAAAGATAATCGAGCTTTGATTATGGGAAGAAAAATTGAATTAAATATAACAGAAAATAAGATTACTTTAAGCTTCTAACTTAAGAAAATGGCGGATCACAACGAACTCGGAAAATTAGGCGAAGAAATAGCCGCGCGGTATTTGTTTCATAAAGGTTATAAAATCTTGAAACGTAACTTTTTCTTCGACAAAGCCGAGATTGATATCATCGCTCAAAAAGAAGAAAATACAATTGTGATGGTAGAGGTAAAAACTCGAAATAGCACTTTTTTTGGTGACCCACAGGAATTTGTTACCAAAAACAAAATCAAACTCTTGGTAAAAGCTGCGAATGAATATATTGTATCAAACGACTTAAATGTAGAAGTTCGCTTTGATATTATTGCGGTTTTAAAAAACCAAAAAATAGAAAAGGTAGAGCATTTTGAAAATGCTTTTTATCATTTTTAATTTTCTTGCTGACTGGAGTCTCTTTCTTTTTTTACAAACTCCTCAATTTTATAAAGCAAAATAATTTGTAAAATAACAGCCGGAATTAAAAAGATGAGTCCCAACCACGCCATAAAAACAATTGAAAACAATATACCGCTTACTATTTCGAATCCACCGGCTATTTCTGGAATTTTCCCAAGCGATTCTTTCAATCGCATCAATGCTAAACCAAAAATTATACTGCCAATTCCACAAAAAATAGATTGTGTTACCATAACATATTCGGTGTAAAATGGTTCAATGTAAAGCGAAACCATATCGTAACCATAAAATAAAATAGTTGTTCCTATTAAAAAGAATGCGCCAATTTTCAGTAAATAATTATTGAAGATTTTTCCACTCAAAACAAATCCCCATAAAAAATAGATATAAGCCAACATCACAATAAATTTCATACTGATATATGCGGCTTTCGAAATGATAAGCTCATTTTCATAAAATCTGGCATAGTCAACAGCGAATTCCACAAACCCAGAAAGAAAATATATCAATCCACTAATCCAGGCAAGTTTTAGATAAAATGATGAAAAATTAATTTCTTTTAAATTTAAATTTTCAAAAGTGGAACCATCAAGTTTTTGCAGATTCTCCAAATCCTCTCCTAAAACATTTAAAATTGTTTTCAAGGTAAAACTTCGTGGGGTAACTTCTCCAGCTTCAATACGCTGAATGGTTCGCACATTTATATTACACTGTTCCACAAGTTCTTCCTGTGTAAAGCCTTTTTGCTTTCGAAGTTCCAAAAGTTTGCGGCCAAGTTCGGGTTGGTTCATTGTTTAAATTTTTATGAAGCAATAGTACGATGGCAGTAAATATAGTGCAATATTTTGAAGGGAATTTCACCCGACATTTACACGACATTTAGCAATTTTAAAGGCTTTATTCAGAAAAAGGTTCCAAAGCTCGAAGCGCTTTTTCAACGGAAGAAATACCTTCAAAAGTCAACAATAACCGCAATCCGTTGCGAGTTTGTTTTTCTTTCATCATAACTTTTTGTGGATGGCTTTGCACATATTGTAGCACTTCTGTAAATGAAGGACTTTGATAAAATGAACTCTGCTGATCTGCCACAAAATAACCAATCAGTTTTTTCTGCTTCATAATCACACGCTCCAAGCCCATTGAAATTGCAATCCATTTTATACGAACGCTGTTTAGCAAATCTTCTGCCTGTTTAGGTAATTCTCCAAAACGATCGAGCAATTCTTTTTCAAATTTCTGCAATTCCGCTTCGTTTTTAAGCTGGTTTAGTTTTGTATAAAGATTGAGTCTTTCAGTGATATTATTCACATAATCGTCTGGAAAAAGTAACTCGAAATCTGTATCTATCGTCATTTCCTTTACGAAACTTTTCTTAGGCCCTTCGGTTTCTTCGTAAAGATTTTTGAACTCTTTATCTTTCAATTCCTCAATCGCTTCAGCAAGAATTTTTTGATAGGTTTCAAAACCAATTTCGTTGATGAATCCGCTTTGTTCGCCGCCCAATAAATCACCAGCCCCACGAATTTCCAAATCTTTCATCGCGATGTTAATACCGCTTCCCAATTCAGAAAATTGTTCTAAGGCTGTAATTCGTTTTCGAGCTTCGTCTGTCATTGCAGAATATTCTGGCGTGATGAAATAGCAGAACGCTTTTTTGTTGCTTCTACCCACACGACCCCGCATTTGGTGTAAATCTGAAAGCCCAAAATTATTAGCATTGTTGATGAAAATAGTATTCGCATTAGGCACGTCCAAACCGCTTTCAATAATGGTTGTGGAAACCAAAACATCAAATTCATTATTCATAAACCGAAGCATCAAATCTTCTAGTTTTTTCCCGTCCATTTGCCCGTGACCGATACCAATTTTCGCATCAGGCACCAGACGTTGAATCATTCCAGCGACTTCTTTTATATTTTCAATTCTATTGTGAATAAAGAAAACCTGCCCGCCCCGAGAAATTTCATAACGCACCGCATCCCTAATACTTTCTTCCCCAAAACGAATTACGTGCGTTTCCACAGGATAACGGTTTGGCGGCGGCGTAGTAATTACCGAAAGATCGCGCGCAGCCATCAAACTAAACTGTAAGGTCCGGGGAATTGGCGTTGCAGTTAACGTAAGCGTATCCACATTTTCTTTGATGGTCTTCAATTTATCTTTTACACCTACACCAAATTTCTGCTCTTCATCAATAATCAAAAGCCCCAAATCCTTGAATTCAACAGATTTGCTCACCAATTGATGTGTGCCAATAACAATATCCAGTCTTCCGTCTTTTAAGCCTTCTAGAACAGCTTTTCGTTCTTTTGCTGTTCTGAAACGGTTTAAATAATCAACTTTTACAGGCATTTCAGAAAGTCGTTCTGTAAAAGTTTTGAAATGCTGAAACGCCAAAATAGTGGTCGGAACCAAAATTGCGACTTGTTTTCCATTATCCACAGCTTTAAAAGCTGCACGAATGGCGACTTCCGTTTTTCCGAAACCAACATCGCCACACACCAAACGATCCATTGGACGTTCGTTTTCCATATCTCTTTTTACGTCTTCCGTCGCTGTACTTTGGTCTGGTGTGTCTTCATAAATAAAGGAAGACTCCAATTCTGCTTGTAAATAACTGTCTGGGTCGAAAGCAAAACCTTTCAAAGTTCTACGTTTTGCATATAGTTCAATTAAATTGAAAGCAATTTCTTTTACCCGAGTTTTGGTTTTCTGCTTAAGTTTTTTCCACGCATCGCTACCCAATTTGTAGATTTTGGGCTCTCTTCCATCTTTACCGTTGAACTTTGAAATCTTGTGAAGACTATGGATGCTTAGGTATAGAATATCTCTGTCGCCATAGAAAAGTTTGATGGCTTCCTGCATTTTACCTTCCACTTCAATTTTCTGCAAACCGCCAAATTTGCCTATTCCGTGATCAATGTGCGTTACATAATCTCCAACTTCCAGATTGGTAATTTCCTTTAAAGTGATTGCCTGTTTTTTAGCGTAACCGTTTTTCAGTTGAAATTTGTGGTAACGCTCAAATATTTGATGATCGGTATAACAAACAAGTTTTAAATCGTCATCAATAAAACCTTGAAACAATGGAAAGACAATAGTTTCAAACTGTTCTACATTTTGTTGGGCATCTTCAAAAATATCCTGAAAACGTTTTGCCTGCTGCTCACTACTGCAGAAAATATAGTTTTTATAGCCCTTTTCAGTGTTTTCATTCAAATTTTCAATCAGTAAATTGAATTGTTTATTGAACGAAGGCTGAGGTTTTGTGCTGAATGAAATTGAAGTTGAATCTGAAATTGAACTATTCTTCAATTGAACTTTCGTAAAATCATTCAATTGCTCTTTCAATAATTCCGAAGTAGAGAACAATTCCGAAGGTTTTGCACGCTTTATTTCTGAATCAATTGCATTAAATGCTTCTGTAGCTTTTTTGAAAAGATTATCGATTGCGCTGCTGAAAAGTTCTTCGTTTTTCAGAAAAACTACGGTTTTTGAAGCGATGTATTTCAGAAAACTTTCACGGTTTTCATCAATCATTTTATTTTCCACATTCGGAATGATGGAAACTTTTTTAACCTGCTCCAAAGAAAGTTGCGTTTCCACATCAAAGGTTCGAATACTGTCAACCTCATCGCCAAAAAATTCAATTCGGTACGGTTCATCATTGCTGAAACTGAACACATCCAAAATTCCTCCACGAACTGAAAATTCGCCGGGTTCAGTAACAAAATCGGTTCTTTTGAAATTATATTCAAACAAAACTTCATTCACAAAATCGATTGAAAGTTGGTCGTTAATTGCAATTTTTAGGGTATTTCTCTCTAATTCCTTTCGCGTAACAACTTTTTCAAAAAGTGCTTCGGGATAGGTAACAATCAGCGCAGGTTTTTTTCGGGAATTTATTCGGTTTAAAACCTCGCTTCGCAACAAAACATTGGCGTTATCGGTCTCTTCAATTTGGTACGGACGCCTATAACTTCCCGGGTAGAACAGCACATTTTTGTCGCCTAAAAGATTTTCCAAATCGTTTAAATGATAGGCCGCTTCTTCTTTATCGTTTAAAATAAAAAGAAAAGGTAATTCCGAAGTTTTAAAAACCTCAGCTAAAACCAGTGAAAGCGAGGAGCCTACAATGCCAGAAACTGAAATGTTTGATTGGGATTCGGTAATAGTATCCCCCAGTTTTCGGGTTTGCGAAGACTTTGAATAAAGTGAAGTAACGAGTGTTTTGCTCATTGAGCGGCAAAGATAGTACGTAGCTTTATTTTACAAAGCGCAAAATTCAACTTTATCATTTTGATAACACAAATACCTTAAGTGTTTTTCTATTTTCGGGGAATGGCAATAGAAGAATACGATATTTTTGTAATAGGAACCGGTACAGCCGGGAAAACTGTGGCATATGAATGTGCTGCCGAAGGAATGAAAGTAGCAATTGCAGACAACCGCGAATTTGGCGGAACTTGCCCAAACAGAGGTTGCGACCCGAAAAAAGTTTTGGTGGGAATAACTGAAGCGATGCAACTTTCTGAAAATTTAAAAGGGAAGGGAATAGTTTCCGTTCCTAAAATTGATTGGCCGGCGCTGCAAAAATTCAAGTCTACTTTTACCGATGCAATTCCTTTTGCCACAGAACGCGATCTCAAAAATGCTGGAATTGAGATGTTTCACCAATCCCCAAAATTTCTCGATGAGAATACGCTTTCTGTTGAAGGAAAAACAATTAAAGCGAAAAAAATTGTAATTGCTACGGGACAAAAACCAATGGAATTAAAAATTCCAGGAAGGGAACATTTAATGTTAAGCGATGATTTCCTGGAATTGGAAGAACTCCCCGAAACTATTGTATTTGTTGGCGCGGGTTATATTGGGATGGAGTTTGCACATATTGCAGCTCGTTGCGGAGCGAAGGTTACTGTTGTGGAATTTGGAGAAAGGCCACTCGCGCCTTTTGAAGCCGATATTGTTTCGCACCTCACAAAAGCTTCGGAAAAACTTGGGATAGAATTTATCTTCAACGCACAGGTTTCCGAAGTTGAGAAACTTCAGAAAAATTATCGTGTTTCATTTCAAAAAAACGGCAAAACAGAATCTGTTGATGCGCGAATGGTTTTTAATACTGCTGGTCGCGTTCCTTCCATTGACGAACTAGATTTGGAAAAAGGAAATGTTGCTTTTGAAAAAGGTGGCATTTCCGTGAATGATTATCTTCAGAATACCACCAATAAAAGTGTGTATGCCTGTGGTGACGTTTCGGCAAGCGGATCTTTGCCGTTGACGCCTGTATCTTCTCAGGAAGCGCGTATTGTCTCAGAAAATATTCGCAAAGGAAACAAAACGAAATTGGATTTTCCACCTGTTCCGTCCGTGGTTTTTACAATTCCACAAGTTGCTTCCATTGGCTTAACAGAAGATGAAGCAAAGGAAAAGGGCTATGATTTTCTGGTGGAATATAAAAGCGTTCCAAAGTGGTTCAACGCAAAACGTGTAAACGAAGAGGTTTACACATATAAAACCATTGTGGATAAAGAACGAAATATAATTTTGGGCGCGCACATTATTGCTTCGGAAGCCGGCGAAATGATAAATCTTTTCGTCCTAGCAATGTGCGGAAAACTCACCACGGAAAACATAAAAGCGATGATTTTTGCCTACCCAACTTGGGGAAATGACATCAAAGGAATGGTCTAATTGATTGCATATTTTTGATTGACAATTAACGATTGCTGATTTCTTAAGTTTTAACTTTTTTGTCTTAAATCTTTCAGCGAAGCGGTCTTAAATCTTATGTCTTTTTTAAATATTCTTTGCATTTATTCACCGGACTTGTTTCGCGATTATTGAAGGCGTGATAACCGCTACTTACAAAAAGAACCGCTGCCACTACAATTGCAGCGTATGCAACTGTTTGGCTCACTTCCCAATTAGCAACGGCGATAGCTGCCAAAGCCCAAACACCAACCAATGCGAATTCGCGCATATTTCGTTTCCATGTAACCACAATATTTATTATTCCAGCAATTATAATCATTGTAACAGCCCAAGAAATTTCACTATAGCCCCAAGCGTTCCATTCGGTGCTTGTTAAATATGCCGCAACATTTGCAATACTTGCAACCGTAACCCAACCACTATAAAACACGAAGGGCCACCACAGAAAAGCGATTACCGAAATTGGCGCATCCCAAAGTTCCATTCGGTTTTGCATTACGATTTTCAAAAGTGAGAATAACAAAACGAAAATCGCCAATACTGAAAATTCCATATAGCCGTAGAGCCAGAAAGTGATCCACATCATATTTGCAACACAGGAAATAACAAACCACCAACCTGTTTTTATAATAAATTCATCGTCGCTTACTTTTGTGAATAGGCTTCTACTTTGGTAAATTACAAATCCCAAAAGCATTAAATAAATAAGTCCCCAAATGGAAAAAGCATATCCGGCTGGAGTGAAAAGATTTTTTGATGAATTTGAAATCTCTCCAATGGTGGTGCCATTTATAGCGCCTGTGTTGGAAAGATAGTTTACAAAAACTGTTGCCACGAAGGCAATGATATTGGCGATTTGTAGTGTTTTTTTCATAAAAATTTTATTTATGTCCGTTTGAGCGCAGTCGAGAACTCAAAATTTCAATTGTAGTATATAGGTCTCGACTGTGCTCGATATGAAACTATAGTTATTTCGAAACACAAATTACTTCTCCTTCAACAATGGCAAAAACCTCATCCATTTCTGAAGGCGTTAAAATATACTTCCCCGTAAAGTTACCAAAAGCGGGCAGAATAAGTTGGTTTTCAGTTTTATAAAAACAAGCAAGTCTTAAATATTGTCTGCCAACACCTTTCATTCTAATTCCAGGATGAATGTGACCAGAGAAATTGAAAGTTCCTTTTATTTCTGTAGGATGATGCGTTAAATGAAAACCATCCAATAACAATTCATCAAATACTTTTACACCTAAATCTTCGTATAAATATTTTGGAATAATGTCATGATTGCCCGAAATCAGAATTACTTTAGCTTTGTTATATTCTACCCATTTTTCAAAATCCTGCCATTCTTCATTTAGTTTACTATGAAATAAATCGCCAAGAAAACAGACAGTTTCGGGTTCAAAATAATTGACTACTTCAGTAAGTTTTTCAAGGTTTTTATACGCTGCGTTAGCAGGAACAGGCGCGCCGTGCTTTCGGAAATGGACAATTTTCCCCAAATGTACATCGGCAATGAGTAACATCTTTTTCGTCTCCCAATAGATGGTGCCGCTGGGATGAAGTTTAAAATCGTTATTGCTTATTGTTATATTTTGAATCATTTCATTAATTGAAGTGTCATTTTCTTAATCCGATCCGCCAGTTTTTCCGAAGATAGTTTCTCCCGAAGTCTATCAGTAATAATCGGAAAACTGAAAGGGGTAGCTTTTTGGCACTGTTTCCAGATTATTTTTTGTGAATTAATTCGCTCTAGAGCTAATCGCAATCTACCTTCTTCTAATTGATGTTCAAAGGTTTCACGATACGCTTGAAGATACAAAAGATTGTCCGGTTCATAATCCCGAAACACATCAAAAAGCAATTGACTGTTGCTTTGCAGATGTTTCGTTTTAATCACTTTATTTGGATATCCTTGAAAAACCATTCCGCTAATTACAGCGATATCACGGAATTTTCTTCGCGCCAATTCCGTAGCATTTAAACTTTTTTGAAGGTCGTCAAAAAGATATTCCGATGAAAAAAGATTGTTGTCAATCACATTTTGAATATCTAAAAACTGGTCACTCAATAATTCAAATCCATAATCATTATATGCTAATGAAAAGGTAATGGGCGACAGCAAACTAATACGATAGGCGAGTAAACTGCTCATCGCTTCGTGCACAAAACGCCCTTCAAACGGATAAAAAAGTGCGTGATAACCTTCGCGGGTTTTAAATGTTTCAATCAAAAATTCATTCTCGCCGGGTACGATACTTTCGCGTTCCTGTCTGTCAAAAATATGGCTCAAAGCCTTTAATTCCGGAGTATTTCGTTTGTGGTCTGCTTCGCTCTGCAATTCTTCCCTTAGAATTTTACTCATTTGTGAAGATAGTGGTAATCGTCCGCCCATAAAACTCACGATTTTCGCAGAGCGTTTATTCGATTTTCTAACTTGCGCAACCATTTGCCGAAGTCGAACCAATTCCAAAGTTCGTCCCGCGAAAACAAAGGTGTCGCCAGGTTTCATTTTGCTTATGAACCATTCTTCAATTGTACCGATAAATCCGCCAGAAACATATTTTACTTGCAGCATTGAATCACTCACAATCGTCCCAATACTAAGGCGATGCATCATTGCAATCTGCTTGCTTTCCACTTTAAAAAGACCTTCATCCGTAACTTCCACTTTTTTATATTCATCGTAAGCGTGCAAACTTTGACTACCCAGTGTTATAAAATTTAGGCACCAATTCCATTGTTCTTCTGTAATTCCTTGAAAACAGAAAGTGTTTTTTATTTCGGGAAAAATTTCCTTGGGGAAAAATCCATTACTTATTGCAAGTGTTACCAAATATTGGATTAGAACATCAAAGCTCAACAAGTATGGGATTCTATCTTCAACAACATCTTCTTTTACCGCTCTTTTTAAAGCAGAAGCTTCAACCAATTCCAAAGCGTGCGTGGGCAAAAAATAAATTACCGAAGGTTCGCCCGGTCGATGATTGCTTCGTCCAGCACGTTGCAGGAATTTCGCGACACCTTTGGGTCCGCCAATTTGAATTATGGTTTCCACCGGCGCAAAATCGACACCCAGATCCAGGCTTGATGTTGCAACAACTGCGGTCAAAGATTCGTTACGAATAGCTTGTTCTACCCAAAGCCTAGTTTCTTTTCCAATACTCCCGTGGTGCATCGCGATTTCGCCAGCAAACTCGGGATGTTTTTCTAATATTTTCTGAAACCATATTTCGCATTGGCCTCGTGTATTTGTAAAAATAAGTGTGGTTTTGCTCGCTTTTATAATTGGAATTATTTCTTCCAAAAGATGCAGCCCCAAATGTCCGCGCCATGGAAATGTTTCCATCTTTTTAGGAATTATCGAGCGGACCTCAATCTTCGTTTTTTGTGCAGATTTAATTAAAATCGAATTTTTTCTGAATTCAGAATCCATTCCCAAAAGAACATCTTGAGCTTCTTCTAGGTTTCCAATAGTTGCAGAAATTCCCCAAATTCTTAAATCTTTTGAAACTGTTTTTAAACGCGAAAGTGCCAATTCCATTTGCACGCCACGTTTGCTTCCTAACAGTTCGTGCCATTCATCAACTACAATTGCAGTCAAATTTTTGAAGATTTTGTCATAATCTTTAGAAGCCAGCAAAAGCATTAAACTTTCGGGTGTTGTAATTAACAAATCGGGCATTTGGCGTTTTTGCTTTGCGCGTTCGCTTTGCGAAGTATCGCCCGTTCTAATTCCAACGGTTAAACCAGTTCCCAAATCATCCGCAAAACGTTGCGCAGCTTGTTGAATTTCTACGGAAAGTGCCCGCAGTGGCGTAATCCAAATAGCTTTTAGACCTTTTTGATGTTTGGTTTTATACTCTGGATTTTCCTTTAAATATTGAAGAACGATGGGAACCCAGAGCGCATATGTTTTTCCGCTTCCTGTTGGGGCATTTAGTAAGCCGTGTTTACCGTCAAGAAAGGCTTTCCATGTTTTTTGTTGAAATGGAAATGATTTCCAATCTTTTGAATGAAACCAATCCTCCGCAATTGAAATGAGTTCAGCTTGTTTCATTTTGGTATTAGCGCTTTTAGGTCAGAAAGTGTATTTGCCTCTTCTATAGGTTTGTCTTTTCGCCAACGAAGTATTCTTGGAAAACGTGTTGCAATTCCACTTTTATGACGACTGCTCTCTGCAATTCCTTCAAAAGCGATTTCAAAAACGTGTTGTGGCGTTACGCTTCGCACTGGGCCAAAACGCTCTAATGTATTTCGTTTTATCCAAGCATCAACTTGTCTAAATTCTGCATCCGTCAATCCGGAATATGCTTTTGCGAAAGTTACCAATTCGCCTTCCTCCCAAAGTGCAAAAGTGTAATCTGTATAAAGGTTTGCGCGCCTTCCGTGACCGCGCATTGCGTAGGTTAAAACTGCATCAATCGTGAACGGATCAATTTTCCATTTCCACCAATCGCCTTTTTTTCTTCCCACTAAATAGGGAGAATCTTTGCGTTTTAGCATTAAACCCTCGCTACGTTTTTCTCTGGAAAGATCGCGCTCAAAAGCGGCTTCTTCCCAAGTCTCAAAATTCATTGTTTCGCTTAAATAGATTCCTATTTCCTCAGAATTAATTTTTTTAATTAACCCATCCAAAATCGTTCTTCTTTCTGAAAATGGTTTTTGCCGAATATCTTCGCCATTCCACTCAAGCAAATCGTACGCATTCAAAATTACAGGAGTTTTCTGTAAAAGTGCTTTTGAAATATTCTTTCTTCCAATTCTTGTTTGAAGCGCATTGAAATTGCCGATTTCTCCTTCACCAAAAGGTAAAATTTCCCCATCTATTACAGTTCCGTTAGGAATTGCAGAAAGAAAACGTTGAAATTCGGGATATTTATCAGTCACCAATTCTTCACCACGCGACCACACAAAAACTTCATCATTCCGAATAATTACTTGGCTGCGAATTCCATCCCATTTATGCTCAAAACTCCAATCTGAAATTGGACCCAAATCCTCTTGAAAATTATTTTCTACAGCATACGCTAAATAAAATGGATAGGGTTTGCTTAGGTAATCTTCCTCGTTTTGCTCGAGAATTAGCTTTTTATAGGTAGTTTTTTCTGGCGTCCAATCGCCCATCAATTTATAGGCGAGAATATCTTCGTCAATTCCCGTAGCTTTTGAAAGGGCACGTGTCATTAGTTTTTGGCTTACGCCAATTCTAAAACTTCCGGTTAGTATTTTATTGAAAACGAAACGTTCAAAATAATTCAGCTTCAACCAATTGTCATGCAGGTACTCCTTTTTTTCTTCTTCTGGAAGTGTTCGCAGTTCAATAATTTCTGAAACGAATTGCGAAAGTGATTTCTCGGAATGGTCTTCGGAAGTTGGTAAAATAAGTGCAATCGTTTCCGCCAAATCGCCAACAATGTGATAACTCTCCTCAAAAAGCCACAACGGAATTCCGCTGATTTCAGTAGCCCAAAGCCGAAGAAGCGTTGTGTTTACAGGACGTTTGGGTCTTCGATGCGAAAGAATGGCAATGGTCCAAAGTTTATCGGCATCGTTAGCATTCTGAAAATAGGAAGTCAGCGCCGCCACCTTTTCATTGGTTTTATTGGTGCTATCGAGCTTTTTTATGAGTTGGGCGAAGTCTTTCATACATTTTCCTCCTCTTCCTTTTTTATGCTCTCGCTACCTTCTTCCTCATATTGTGTTTTTTCGGTACGCGCATCGTAACCTAATTCTTCTCTTAGATAGCGTGAAAAAATATCTGTATAACCATGGGTTGTAATTATTTTTTCGCAACCTGTTGCATCAATTGCCGAAAGCAAACCTTCCCAATCTGCGTGGTCGCTTAAAACGAATCCACGGTCAATTGCCCTTCTTCTTCTCGCACCGCGAAACGTCATCCAACCACTAGCGGAAGCCGTAACATAGGGCACAAATCTTCTGATCCAAGTACTTCCATGTGCGCTAGGTGGGGCAACTATTATGTTTCCTTTTATTTCTTCTTTTGAAGTATCTCGCGTGATTAAAGTGGTTTCTGGCAAATCGTAATACGGACGAACCACTGCCGTCATATTTTCAACAGCGCCATGGGTATAAATTTTTCCAATGGAAGTATCCAAATGTTTTAATAAACGCTGGGCTTTTCCTAAACTGTAACCAAAAAGAATCGATGTTCTGCCTTCACTTTTGTTGGTTGCCCACCACTCATTTATATCTTTAAAAACATTTGCTTGCGGTTCCCATTTAAAAGCAGGCAAACCAAATGTACATTCAGTTATAAATGTGTGGCATTTCACGGGTTCGTAAACTTCGGCTAAGCCATCATTTTCTGTTTTAAAATCGCCAGTAAAAACCCAAACTTCACCTTTATATTCCACGCGAACCTGCGCTGAAGCCATGATATGACCTGCTGGATGCAGTGAAAATTTCACCCCATTAATTGTAAAAGTTTCGTTCCAAGCTTTTCCAGTTACGGAAATATCACCCAAACGGTGTTTAATAATGGGAACATTATTGGTTTGTGTAATGTACTGTTTGTGTCCCCAACGGCTGTGGTCTGCATGGCCGTGTGTAATAATACATTTATCAACTGGCCGCCAAGCATCAATGTAAACATTGGCTTTTTCGCAGTAAATTCCTTTGTCATTAAAGACTAATAATGGTTGATTCATTTATTTCTTTTCAATAGCACTTTAAAAATACTGAAACCTCGCTTCGCCCCATATGCCATTAAGAAAAATTTAGGTTGAAATGCTTTAAAAATTAAATGCGTAAAAAACGTTAACAGATTGCTCAGCTTTGCTCGTAATTGTCAATTACAAGTTTTATATTTGCAGCATAAAACCAAATTATGTCATTTACAGATTTATTTGAAAGTGGGGAGCATTCCCGAAATGTAGGCCATTTTGCATCTATTGCAAATATTGCTTCGGTTGATGGGGCTATTAATGCTGAAGAGGAAAAAATGCTAAAGCGTTTTGCCAGAAAACTTGATATTGAAGAAGCCGAATATACTGAGATTTTGAAAAATCCAGGTAAGTATCCAATAAATCCTCCTAACGATTCTGAAAGAAGATTAGAGCGAATCCACGACTTGTTCGAAATGATTTTTGCAGATCACGAAATTGATGATCACGAGCGTTTTTTAATTGAAAAATACGCTATCGGTTTAGGGTATACTGCTGAAATTGCTCAAGATTTGATAAAAAGATCCATCAGAATATACAGCGGTGGCCTAAGTCTTGAGGATTATCGTTATTTGCTTAATAGAAAAGATTAATTTTTTTTTTGAAATAATTAGAAACCCGTCTTGAAAGATTCGGGTTTTTTTATTTGGCATTTTTCATAAATTCTTCTGCCTTTTCAACCATTTTAGTAGTTCCACTGAAAAAAGGTACGCGTTGGTGTAAAGTGGTTGGTTGAATTTCTAAAATGCGTTGAAAACCGTTACTCGCCTTTCCTCCAGCTTGTTCAGCAATCATCGCCATTGGATTACATTCATATAAAAGGCGAAGTTTTCCTTCTGGGTTTTTTGATGTATTGGGGTAGATGTAAATACCTCCTTTTATCATATTTCTGTGAAAATCTGAAACCAAAGAACCTATATATCGCGATGTGTATGGGCGATCTTCTTCTTCTTTTTGACAATATTTTATATAATCTTTTACGCCTTGTGGGAAGTGAACATAATTTCCTTCGTTTACCGAATAGATATGACCATCTTCGGGAAATTTCATGTTTGGATGTGAAAGATAATACGTTCCAATAGCTGGATTCAAAGTAAAACCATTCACGCCATGACCAGTTGTATAAACAATCATTGTTGAAGTTCCATAAACAATATAGCCCGCAGCAACTTGATTAACGCCAGGTTGAAGAAAATCTTCAATTGTTACAGGAGTGCCCGACGGCGTTACTCTTCTGAAAATAGAAAAAATGGTACCCACGGAAACATTTACATCAATGTTTGAAGAACCGTCCAAGGGGTCCATCAATACAACATATTTGTTGTCGTTTTTTTCGTTTCGACCTTTTATTGTGATAAAGTCATCTTCCTCTTCACTCGCTATTCCGCAGACAATTTCTCGATTCGTGAGTGTATTTATGAAAACCTCATTCGCAAAAACATCTAGTTTTTGTTGGTCTTCGCCTTGCACATTCATATCACCCGCAGCGCCCAAAATATCTACCAATCCCGCCTTGTTCACTTTATGGTTTACCACTTTTGCTGCCAAACGGATGGAATTTATTAGTCGTGAAAGTTCTCCTGAAGAGTACTTGAATTCACTTTGATTTTCAATAATAAACTCTCCTAAAGATTGATTTATTTTAGCCATTGGGTTACAGATATCCTGAATTTGACGCAAATATCGGGATTTTTAAGAAATTGAACCGATATTTGTAATTCTAATTAATTTTAAAAAAATGATTGTACGAGATGCTTTGAAAATAGACATGCCCCAGGTTTTAGAACTTATAAAAGAACTTGCAATTTTTGAGAAAGAACCAGATGCTGTTGAAGTTACCGTGCATGACTTGGAAGCCGAAGGTTTTGGCGAAAATCCGTTGTTTAACTGTTTTGTAGCCGAAATTAATGAAGAAATTGTAGGTGCGGCGCTTGTATATTTTCGCTTTTCAACTTGGAAGGGACGCACACTTCATTTGGAAGATTTAATTGTAAAAGAGGACAAACGTGGCAACGGAATTGGCGAAGCACTATACAAAAAAGTAATGCAATTTGCTTATGACCGCGGTTTAAAACGTGTGGCTTGGGACGTTTTAGATTGGAATACAGGCGCTATTCGTTTTTATGAGCGCAGTGGCGCTAATGTTTTAAAAACTTGGCGAGTAGTTCATATGGATGAAATGGGACTAAAAAATTATATGAATTCATAAAATAACCTGAATGAAAATCTTCAAATTCGGAGGAGCCTCAATAAAAGATGCGGCCGGCGTAAAAAATGTTGCTGAAGTCCTGAAAATTACCAAAGAGAAAAACTTGGTAATCGTGGTCTCGGCAATGGGAAAAACCACCAATTTACTAGAAAATGTTATTGCTGAATATTTGAATGAAAACAAGGTTAAATGCAAAGAATATGTTTCCGAATTTAGGAATTATCATATAGAAATACTAAACGGTCTTTTTGAAAATACCAATGATTCTGTTTATCAAAAAACTTCAGAAGTATTTGAAAGATTAGTTTCATTTTTAAATGTGAATAAATCAAAAAACCATGCTTTTGTTTATGATCAAGTAGTGAGTTTTGGTGAAATGGTTTCTAGTACAATTGTTTCAGCATATCTATCTGAAATTGGTGTAAAAAATGAACTTTTAGATGTTCGCAAATGCATTAAAACTGATGCAAATTATCGCGATGCAAATGTAAATTGGGAAGCCACACAGGAAAAAATTCAGAAAAAAGTAAGTGTAACCGGTATTACAATTACGCAGGGATTTTTAGGTTCAGAGACCACAAATAATTTTACTACAACCCTTGGTCGCGAAGGAAGTGACTATACTGCAGCTATTTTCGCATATTGCTTAAATGCCAAAAGCGTGACCATTTGGAAAGATGTTCCCGGAGTATTGAATGCAGATCCACGTTATTTCACGCAAACCATGTTGCTTAATCATATAAGTTATAGAGAAGCTATTGAACTTGCGTTTTATGGAGCTTCCGTAATTCACCCGAAAACGCTTCAGCCTTTACAACGGAAGGAAATTCCGCTTTATGTGAAATCATTTTTAAATCCAACAGCGCCTGGAACACGCGTAGGGAAAGGGGCAACTTTAGATCCGCAGACTTCTTGTTTTATTCTGAAAAAGGATTTGGTGCTCATTTCACTTTCTTCGTTAGACTTTTCATTTATGATGGAAGACAATATTGGCGACGTTTTCAAGTGGCTTCATAAACATAAAATGAAGGTTGAAATGATACAAAATTCTGCCATCAGCTTTTCGGTTTGTGTTAATGACAAATACAATAATTTAGAGGCATTGCTGGCAAAGCTTCGCGAAAAATTTAGCGTTAAATGGAACGAAAATGTTACACTCTACACCATTCGCCATTTTAACGCTACTGAGGTAAAGGCACTTGCGGAAAATAAAAACGTGCTTTTGAAGCAGGAAAGCAAAGAGACGGTACAGTTGGTAATTAAGGAATAGTATCAATCGGTTTCGCTATATTTGTTGGATACAAATAACCGAAATGTTTCCATGGGATTAGTCAATGCAAAGGAAGTTGCAAAAGCAATAAACGTCGATAAATTCGGCTTTCTGGGCACTTTTATGGGCTGGTCTTTGATGAAAGTTTTAAACATTAGCACCCTTAATAAAATTTATGACAAACACAAGCATTTGCATGATTTGGAATTCATAAATGCATTGCTTGAAGAGTTTGAAATAAAGTTTGAAATTCCGGAGGAAGACCTTCGAAGAATCCCAAAAACAGGCGCTTTCATAACAATTTCAAACCATCCACTGGGGGGAATTGATGGAATTTTACTACTGAAATTATTGTTAGAACACCGGCCGGATTTTAAAATTGTTGCCAATTTTCTTTTACATAGAATTGAACCACTAAAACCTTATGTAATGCCCGTTAATCCTTTTGAGGATCGGAAAGATGTAAAGTCGAGTATTACAGGTTTTAAATCTTCATTAAAACATTTACAGGAAGGCCATCCCTTGGGAATTTTTCCCGCAGGCGAAGTTTCCACATATAGGGATGGTAAATTATTAGTTGATAAACCTTGGGAAGAAGCCGCAATGAAATTGGTGAAAAAGGCTGAAGTACCTATAGTTCCAATATACTTTCACGCAAAAAACAGCAAATTGTTTTACCGTTTGGCAAAAATGAGCAACACATTGCGCACCGCTAAATTACCTTCAGAATTACTTACCCAAAAGGAACGTTTAATAAAAGTGCGAATTGGTAACGCAATTTCTGTTGAAGATCAAAAAGAACACGATTCACTACCTGTGTTTACTGAATTTCTTCGGAAGAAAACATATATGCTTTCCAATGCTTTTCAAAAGAAAAAGTTACTGGACAGCATTCCGAAAACACTCAAATTTCCAAAACCTCCGAAGAAAATTGCAGGCCCAATTCCACTAAAAGCCATGGAGGCTGAAATTGAACAACTTCGTGAAAACGACAAACGTCTTCTTGTAAGTAAAAATTACGAAGTGTTTTTGGCTGAAGCAAGTACTATTCCTTACATTTTGCAAGAAATAGGGAGACTACGTGAAATTACCTTCCGCGAAGTGGGCGAGGGAACCAATAACAGTACCGATCTTGACAAGTTTGACAGTTATTATCACCATATGTTTCTGTGGGACAATGATGCGCAAAAAATGGCTGGAGCATACCGAATGGGGCTTGGTTCAGAGATTTTTCCCCGCTTTGGAATAGATGGATTTTATTTGCAAGATCTTTTTAGATTTGAACCCGAATTGTATGAAATGATGAGCAAATCCATCGAAATGGGTCGTGCTTTCATTATTAAGGAATACCAATTAAGACCGATGCCTTTGTTTTTGCTTTGGAAAGGAATTGTACATACAACCCTTCGCTTTCCCGAACACCGCTATTTAATTGGAGGCGTGAGCATCAGCAACAAGTTTTCGGAATTTTCAAAAAGTTTGATGATTGAGTTTATGAAATCAAACTATTACGATCCATATATAGCGCAATACATTAATCCGAAAAAGGAATACAAAGTAAAACTGAAAGATGCCGACAAAGATTTTATCTTTGACGAAAGTGAGGCAGATCTTAATAAATTCGATAAAATAATTGATGAAGTAGAACCAGGAAGTCTTCGTTTGCCAGTTCTAATCAAAAAATATATTAAGCAAAATGCAAAAGTTGTAGCATTTAATGTTGATCCGTTATTCAATAATGCTATAGATGGTTTAATGTACATTCGCATACAAGATTTACCGGAAAGCACGGTAAAACCTGTGATGGAAGAATTTCAGGCGGAACTGGAGAAAAAATACTCCGATTCGCAAAACGGCGACAAATAAATTCACTTTTCTTTTACCTCTTTTCAAAAATAGTTTCAAAATAGCATAACTTCGTAATTGCTAACTATTTGAATATGTTGCCCAAAACCATAGATGAAGTTATTACCCGACTAGACGAAATCATTGAAACGGAATGCACCAACAACTCCTGCATGGCCTATTTTCCTATACTTTACAGAAAAGTTACCCTTCGCATAAAAGAGGGAATTCTAAATAATGAATTCGAAAATAATCCTCGAATGGAAAAGCTGGATGTTCTTTTCGCCAACAGATATATCGATGCGTATGAAAGTTCTAGCTTCAACAAACCTTTTACAAAAAGCTGGAAAAATTCTTTTGAAGCTGCTAAAACTGGAAAATTGCTGATTATGCAACATCTGCTTTTAGGCATTAACGCTCATATAAATTTAGATTTGGGAATTGCTGTTGCAGAAACTGTTGGTGACAATGGTGAGTTGATGGATTTTGAAAATGATTTCAATAAAATCAATACTATTTTGGCGTCGATGATTGCAAATGTGGAGGCCAAAATTATTTCGGTTTCGCCTTTATTTGGCTTGTTGGACAAACTTGGGAAAGGTCGCGAAGATAAGTTGGTAAGTTTCAGTATAAATATAGCGCGCGACGGCGCTTGGCTATTTGCAAACAAATATCATATTTCGTCCAATAAAGCAAACGAATTAAATGGCCGCGATACAGTTATAGCGCTACTTGCCGAAAAATTGATTACCCAAAAAAGTTGGTTGCTGAAGTATTTAGTAAAAACCATTTATTTTTTCGAAAAGAAAGATGTACCGCAAATTGTAGCTGTACTTAAGAAAGATTAAATCAGAATCAAACTTCCGCCGTGCGTGGCAAATATCACGAATGTGCCAAGGAATAAAAGAAGATCATAATGCCAACCGTAACCTTTTTCTTCATAAAAACCAGTTTTCCACACAAAGATTTTTTTGTACATCGCTCCTAACATTGCGCCTATAATTAACAAAGCGCCTATTTGAGTAAAAATTCCAAAGGCTATTGAAATGGCTCCAACAATTTCAGAAATTCCTAAGATTGTAGTTGCAGTTGGTGACATTCCGATGCTTTCTCCTCTTTCTTTTGGTTTCTGAACATGGCTTTTCCCGCTGGAGAAAAACACAATTGCAATAATTATCCGAAGTAGTAAAAGCGCAAAACCGGCGAGAAAAGCTGCGTTAAAAATCATATTTTCTATTTTGATTCGTAGGGATTATAGCTTCCAAAACTCCAAATATATCCCTCGAGATCTTTACAGCTGTAGCCACGGCCGCCGTAGTCTTCGTCTTTAATATCCATTACAATTTCGGCGCCATTTATTTTTGCATTTTTGTAATGGTCATCAACTTCATCAATAATAATATATGTGGTTTGAGTATTCAAACCATTTGCCTGTGCTGGTGTTCCGATCATTTTTCCAAATTCACTTTCTGTACGCTGTGGTCCAATCATAACCAGAGCATTACCAAGTGAAAGTTCGGCGTGGTGCACAAACTTTTTCTCATCTCTATAAACGAAGTGTTCTTTAAATCCAAAAGCTTTGGTTAAAAAATCAACTGCCGCATTTGCGTCTTTATAGCTCATTGCGGGTATTGCACCATATTTGCTCATATAGTTTTATTTAAGTTTATAAAAAAGCCTTTGAAAAAATTCAAAGGCTTTTAATTTTTAGAACCATCCTTTTTTACCTACTTGATAGGTTTGGTAGAATTCTTCATCACTTTTGGTGAGGTATATTATTCCTTCAATAAGCGCTATAATTGCTCCAATACCACACATACAAGTAAGTAATATCTGTAAAATACCTTCTTTATTATAACCTAAAATAAATTTATGAATTCCTAAATATCCTATTACCAACGCTAAAACTCCAGCAAGAACTTTTTTGTTTTCCTGTACATGGGTAACTTGATTCCAGCCTTCTTTAAAGTCATTGGCAGTATGTTTTTCCTGTTGTTCAAAATTATCTGCGGCTTCCTCAATCCGTTTTTTTGTGCTGTCAAAGTCTGAATTTTGTTCTTCCATATTTTTATTTAGTTGGTTTTTAAAGAGTAATAAATGTATATAAAATTATAGAATTGTTTCGTCCGCAGGTTCCCAAAGTTCAATTTTATTTCCTTCAGGATCAAGAATCCATCCAAATTTCCCATAATCATAAGTCTCCATTTCGCCTACAATTGTTACACCTTCTTCTTTCAAAACCTCTAATAATTTTTCCAGATTTTCAACACGATAGTTCATCATAAATTCCTTTTCGCTTGGAGAAAAATATTTAGTATCGGCTTTAAAAGGGCTCCATTGTGTTGTACACTTTTCACCCTTTTCATTCTGCCAATTAAAAGTGCTGCCATAATCATTTGTGTCAAATCCCAAATGGTTTTTGTACCAATCTCTCGTTTTATCGGGATCTTTCGTTTTGAAGAAAATTCCACCAATTCCTGTTACTCTCTTTTTCATTTTATTGATTTTTAAAATTTTGTATTATTTTTTCGGCAATCACTTTTGCAAGTTTCTCTTTGCTTTCAACGGTCCATCCTGCAATATGCGGACTTAAAATTACATTGTCCATCGCGAAAAGTTGTTTCAATGAATTGGGAAGATTATCAGAATCAAAAAGTGTTTCAAAAGACAATTTTTCAAATTCTAAAACATCCAATCCAGCACCTAATATTTTTCCTTCGTTTAATCCTGAAACCAAATCGGTCGTTACAACACTTTTCCCGCGAGCGGTATTTATGAGCCAAAACGGTTTTGAAAACGAATTGATAAATTCCGCATTCACCATTTTGTCAGTAAGTGGCGTCCAAGGAGTATGAAGGCTCAATACATCTACTTTCTTTTGTAGTTCTTTTAAAGAAAACTGTTTTGCATTTTCATCACCCACATTTTCTTTTAAATCAAAACAAAGCACATCACAATCAAAGCCTCTCAGTTTTTTTGCGAATGCTTTTCCCATATTTCCATAACCGATGATTCCAACCGTCTTGCCGTCAAGTTCTATTCCACGGTTGGGTTCGCGGTTCCAAAGACCGTTTTTAACCTCTCTGTCGGCTTTATTTAGGTTGTTGAATAGTGAAAGAAGCATTCCCAGCGCATGCTCGCCTACAGCGTTTCTATTGCCTTCGGGTGCAGCGATTAATTTGATACCAATCTTTTCAGCATACTCAATATCGATGCTTTCAAGACCAGCACCAACGCGGGCTATAAATTTCAGGTTTTTTGCAGCATCAAGAAATTGTTTATCAATGTTGAAGCGACTTCGGATAACTATTCCTTCGTAATTTGAAATGATTTCCTCAATTTCAGATTTTGAAGATTTGTAGTTTTCTTCATTAGAAAATCCTGATTCCCTCAGCATTTTCAGCAATAAAGGATGGTTGCTATCGAGGTGAAGAATTTTCATACTTTATATTTTGGGATATTCGGCAACGGTCTTTTCCGAAGTTACATTGCCAGTGTGTTTTGTGGAAAGTTTTTCAAAAAGAAGTACGTGCACCTCTTCGCCATTTTGGGTTTTTGGACAATGTTCTACTCCTTTGGGGATTACAATAATTTCGCCTTCTTTTACAATTTCAACCTTATCGCGAAAATGCATTTCCAAAGTTCCTTTTTGCACAAAAAACAGCTCGTCCTCTTCTTCATGTTTATGCCAAACAAACTCATCCTTCAACTTTGCCAAAAGCACTTGCATATTATCCACAACTGCTATTTGATGGGGATGCCAATGCTTTTTGAAACTTGAAAACTTATTTTGAAGATTAATTGTTTTCACGGCTTTTCGTGTGCATTTGGATTTGATTGCGGATACGGAATCATTTCCTTTTCCTCAAGATTTGAAATCTTGTAATAATTCTTTTTCCCTCCAAACCAATATTCTATTATCGCCTGATTGTTTTCCAATTGAAAAGGAAATGTCTTTACTGGAGTATTTTCTGCCTCTTTCATCGGGTCAGAATCCATAATTACATCACGCTGAGCGTCTCTTTTAAGATAGCCAACAAATTTATTTGGTTCGTTTACATTTCCTTTTGCTTCAAGCATTTGGTGTCTGAAGTAGATATTTTGAATTGAAACATCGGAATCTATTTCGCTGAAAATAATGTGAATGTTAGTTCCTGAACCACCCTCTTCTACACCAGCAACCCAGTTTTGGTAATATGCTTCAGTAATTTTGAATGGCGGGTTTTGTTCAAACGTCATTTTTTGGTTGCTCTTTTGTGCCCCGCCACAGTTTGAAAAGCTTAGCAGAAGCAGTGGCACAGTAAACAGGAGTATTAAGATTTTTGTGTTTTTCATCATTCATTAAAATTACAAATATATTGAACATAAAACCTCAAAGATTTTAAAAACCATTGAGAATTACAGATTTTCTAAAGCTTAAAACCAAGCCCTAAAAATACCGCAATACCATCTGCGGCATCTACATTCAATGTTATATTTTTAGCATTGAAATAAGGCAAAAGCAATTTTAAATACAACTTTTCACCAATTCTGTAATGCGCTCCAGGGCCAATGTTATAAACCGTTAATGCACTGTTTTGAATATAACCTTGCGTTTGGTCTTCAAAACCAAAACCATACCCAGCCTGCGCAAAAACGTTCCATTTTTCCTTATTCACAAAGTAATAATTTACTGAAGGAATAAAGCCATACGAATGAATTGTTAAGCCGCTATTGTCTTTTATTAAAGTATTATTTGAAGTGAAAAAACTTCCAGAAAGGGAAACTTTATTTGAAACGAAAAACTCAAAACTGGCCAGACCTAAAGCACCAAAATCATCTTTGCTATTTGTGGTTGTGGGATAGGGAGATAGTGCAACTGAAAGTATCATTTCGCCTTTTTGGTTTTGTGAAATTACAATTGAGCAAAATAGAAAAGCACAAACAAACAATAGCTTTTTCATCTTAAAAAATTTTAAATGAAGATAGCTAAATGTTTTTCAATAAAAAAACCTACAAGGTCTTGAAGACCTTGCAGGTTGTTGATTTTTTTTATAATGTAAAACGTGAAGCAATTCTAAAGATCGCTTCGTGACTCGCAATATTATCCTGCCAAAGCTTCGGCACCACCCACGATTTCAAGGATTTCGTTGGTAATTGCAGCTTGACGTGCTTTGTTGTATTGCAGTTTCAATGCATCGCGAAGTTCAGTTGCATTATCGGTTGCTTTGTGCATAGCCGTCATACGCGCTCCGTGCTCGCTGGCAACGCTATCGCGAAGAGCTTTGAACAATTGTGTTTTTAAACTTTTTGGAATTAACGCCTCCACAATTTCTTCCTTTGAAGGTTCAAAAATGTAGAATGTTTCCGTTGTTTTTGCTTCTTGGCCTTCCATAGGTTTTGGAGGTAAAATTGGCAAAAACTGTTCTGTCATTATTATCTGGGTAGCTGCATTTTTGAAATTATTGTACACAACAATAATTTTGTCATATTTCCCTTCGGAAAATAGAAGCATCAATTTTTCAGCTATTTCAGAAGTATTATCGAAAGTAAGGTCGTCAAAAATAACGTTGTTATTTTCTAGAACAGTTCCGGTTTTTTTCAAAATGTCATTTCCCTTTTTCCCAAGAGTCATAAAATCCACTTGTTTGCCGGCATAAGTATTGGCCGCCAAATTACGTGCTTCTTTTATAACGTTCGTATTAAAAGCTCCCGCCAAACCACGGTTACTGGTAATGGCAACCACTAAAATTTTGTTCACCTCGCGCTGGTCTGAATACTTGCTTCCTGTATCGGCATCAAGTGTAGCGCTTAGGTTTTGCAAAAGTTCGGTAAGTTTTTCAGAATAGGGACGCATTGCGGTAATGGCATCCTGCGCCTTTTTCAACTTTGCAGCAGAAACCATTTTCATGGCACTGGTAATTTGCATCGTTGAACCGACGGATGATATTCTGTTTCTAATTTCCTTTAAGTTAGCCATACTGATTTAGAATTGAGAAATAAGTATTGAGTATTGAGATCAAATTTCTCAATACTCAATACTAAAATCTAACTACTTTTTATATTTCGCTGAAAGATCGCTTGCAACGGTTGTCATTACATCAATCCCTTCATCTGTAAGTTTACCTGCTTTCAAATCATTAAGCGTTTCTCTGTGCTTTACGTTCAACATTTCAAGGTAATCTCTTTCAAATTCTTTAATCTTATCTACAGGAACGTTACGCATCAAGTTTTTAGAACCTGCATAAATAACCGCAATTTGATCTTCAACAGTGTAAGGATCGTTCTGTGCTTGCTTTAAGATGTCTACGTTACGTCTTCCTTTTTCAATTACGTTCAAGGTTGCAGCATCCAAATCTGAACCAAATTTTGAGAAAGCTTCCAATTCACGGAAAGCTGCTTGATCCAGTTTCAAAGTACCTGCTACTTTTTTCATCGATTTAATCTGAGCGTTACCACCTACACGCGATACCGAAATACCTACATTAATAGCTGGACGAACCCCTGCGTTGAACAAATCTCCATCCAAAAAAATCTGACCATCAGTAATCGAAATTACGTTTGTTGGAATATACGCCGAAACGTCACCCGCCTGTGTTTCAATAATAGGAAGTGCGGTTAATGAACCGCCTCCTTTTACCAAACCTTTTAAAGAATCCGGTACATTATTCATTTCTTTTGCAATATCATCATCGGCAATAATTTTTGCCGCACGCTCCAATAAACGAGAGTGAAGGTAAAAAACGTCACCAGGATAAGCCTCACGTCCCGGTGGACGACGAAGCAAAAGCGAAATTTCACGATATGCTACCGCTTGTTTTGAAAGATCATCAAAAACGATTAACGCTGGTCGACCAGTATCGCGGAAGTACTCACCAATTGCAGCACCTGCAAATGGAGCGTACACCTGCATTGGCGCAGGATCTGAAGCATTTGCAGCTACGATTGTTGTGTAGGCCAAAGCGCCTTTTTCTTCCAATACTTGCGCAATGTTTGCAACGGTTGAAGCTTTTTGCCCAATCGCTACATATATACAATATACAGGCTCGCCTGCATCATAAAATTCTTTTTGGTTCAAAATGGTATCGATACAAACGGTAGATTTACCAGTTTGACGGTCACCAATAACAAGCTCACGTTGGCCACGGCCCACGGGAATCATTGCATCAATTGCCTTAATACCAGTTTGAAGAGGCTCCGTTACCGGCTGACGATAGATTACACCCGGTGCTTTACGCTCCAAAGGCATTTCATAAGTTTGACCAGTGATTGGCCCTTTCCCGTCAATGGGTTGACCCAATGTGTTTACCACGCGGCCAACAATACCTTCACCTACTTGAAGCGAAGCAATACGTTGCGTACGCTTAACAGTTGAACCTTCCTTTATTCCTTTTGAAGGACCTAAAAGTACAATACCTACATTGTCTTCCTCAAGGTTCAATACAATACCTTCAAGACCACTATCGAAGGCTACCAATTCGCCGTATTGCGCGTTTGAAAGTCCGTATGCACGAACAATACCGTCACCTACGGTTAAAACAGTTCCTACTTCGTCCAGGGAAGCATTTGCTTCAAAGCCTGCAAGTTGTTGCTTTAATATTGCTGATACTTCAGCTGGTTTTACTTCTGCCATTATTTTAGATATTAGATATTAGATTTGAGATGTTAGACTAAATCTAATTTACTTATTACTTGTAGTCCGTAGCTTTACGCGAAGGACTATATTGATTTACTAAATTCTCTTTTTAAATTTCCTAATTGGTTCGCTATGCTCGCGTTGTATTGAATATCTCCAACACGAAGGATAAATCCTCCAATGATAGCTGGGTCAATTTCACTTCGAAGTGTAACTTTTTCACTTCCGGTTAATTCTTTTACTTTATCCATTACTTTTCTTTCCAACTCATCAGAAAGGGGAACAGCTGTAGTTACGGTTGCGACCTTAACTCCTTCTTGTTCATTGTATAGATCCACGAAGCTTTTAGCCACTTTTCCTAATAATGGCGTACGTTTGTTTGCCACCAATAAAGTGATAAGTGAATGGGTAATTTCTGATTGCCCACTGAAAATTTTTAATAAAGCCTCTTTTTTATCATTGGCTTTTATTACAGGACTTTGAAGTACTGTTTGCAATTCCCTACTTCCCTCAATGGTATAGTAAACAGATTGCATATCGCCAAACAAAACAGCTTCTGTGTTGTTTTCGTTTGCTTTCTGCAAAATTGCTTTCGCGTATC
>JBBSOQ010000016.1:0-78909 GCA_038259585.1 Flavobacteriales bacterium
GGCCGCATGGTTCACTAAATAAAATGAAACCAACAGAATTTGAAACCTATGTTGATAGCATAACCAATCAGCATAAACCAAAATATAAGATAAACTATTAACCAGAAAAAAGGCAACCTTATTCAGTCAAGGTCAAACCGACAACCGAAAACCGACAACTGACAACCGAAAACATCATTCAACCCCCAAAACCACAACCCCAACAGCATTCGCACTCTTAAATAAATAATAAGTACTCTCCACCTTTTGATAAAATTTCATCCCCAAAACTGCCACAGCAATGCCATTCACATCTGGTAAGTCAGTCATCATTTCAAAAGAAGTTGCACTGTAGTTTTTATCCATATACAAAGGAGCACTACTTTTTAAGCGATATTGTAAAGTATCAAAATCAAAGTGCAAAAGCCCTAACGTAAGCGCCATATCTGTAGCTCCAGAAGGAAATTTCACGGCTCTTATATCAAAGTTGGTAACGCTGAGGGTTCGTGTATTAAAATCAAAATCTACAGAAGCAGCTAATACCTCCATAGTATTACACAAAGGCGTAAAAGCAAAATTTTGTAGCAACTCCTTTCCTAAAGGGGTTTCCAATCCGCGCCCCCCCTCTCCTATTACCTCGACTATTTACGGAGTCTAAATCCTTCAGTTTGGTAAACAACTGCACCATCCGCCCATGAAGCTCCCCATCCTTACGAACACATAAAAAAGGAGCAAGAGCAACTTTAAAAACCTTCTTTGTTGTACTACATCTACCAAACTCCGAAGCATTCTCCATGGTTCGTACCAGACTTTCCTTATTCTTCGGGTTTTTACTAAATCCACCTCCCGCTGCTCGTGCCAGATGCCCTCCATTCTTGGATTTATAATAATTAATATCCCCAATGGTACCTTTTAACTTTATAATCCCTGTTTGCTTTGCCATAATTCCAAAGTATTTTAAAATCTAATTTAAGGAATAATCACTTAAAAGTCAAGCATATAACGTATATATTGTATAATTATACTATATATAAAACCACTCTATAGTATGTTTATAGTGTATAATAATCAATATCTACTCATTTATTCTATATACTATTTACATAAGAAATAGAAAAAAGCAATAGCCTACTAGTGCGCGATTGTATCGCGTTCCTTTCCGCCTCAACCATAATAGTGAAATACCACAATAACATCCAACAATCCTTTTTCAGCTGCATAATCAGAAGCACTGCTATAAACATAATATTGCGCTTTATAAAACAAACCTGCCGCTACTGGATTATTATTAACTTATCTTACCCCCTCTTGACCTCCATTCAATACTTTATTAAAATTTAAACTAACAACCACTACCCACCCTTCCAAAGATCAATAAAGACAATTAATTCTCATACCATATAAAAAGCTATAATTAAAAAATTTCAGTTTTAAAAAAAAAGTTTATATTGTATCATATATTAAATGAATAAGTGTGAAAATCCCCATGTTCACAATAGGTATATGTATTACCTATTTGCATTTTTCTTTTATATTCATTGAAGCGTTTTTATAATTAGTACTATAAAAACAAACCCTCTTATTAATCTTTTTAACTCAATGATTATGAATAAATTCTATTTCACACAGCTCTTTCCTATTTTAATCAATCACTTTCCTTTATTGAAGTTTAGCATTTAATAGATTTGGCAGTTCAAGAACTCATAAAATCTATTAAGAATAGGTATGTACTATTTTTAATTACTATAATTCTTATTATAGTAGCTGTGCTTTTTATAATACAGCGAAATATCAATCAGCAAAGATCCAATGCTGATTTGGTAAAAGCCGCAGGAAATCAGAGCACGTTAAGCCAACAAATTATTAAGGCAATTATACTTATTGATTCTAATCAAAATAAACCTGAGCGTTATTCAGAAATTGAAAATCTTAAGGAATTAACCTATCAGTTTGAAGAATCCCAGAATTTTTTGCAAGAACACAATTCTGAAATCAAAATAAATACCACATTAGATTCTATTTTAAATGCCAGTGAATCTTATGCGAAGGTAATTATAGCTTCAGGAAAGGATGTTGCTCTTAATAAAGGCGACCCAAAAATTATAAACAGCGCACTACAGCAAGCTAAGGAGGCAGAGCTTCCCTATTCAATCTTAATGAATAAAGTGGCTAACGAATATTTAAAGACTGCAGAGAACAATCGTGCCAACTTACAATACACAATTTATATCCTTGCCCTTTTTGCCTTGCTTATTTTATTGGGTGAATTTCTATTTGTTTTAGTTCCCGCATTAAATCAACTTTTTAGGAAAAACGAAGAGCTTTTTCAATCTAATAATGAACTGGGAATTTCAGAAAATAAGTTAAAGTCTAATATGCTTGAGCTCACTAAGCTCAAAACAGATCTCGAGGCCAGAGATAAATACAACAAAATATTTATTGAACAAGCCCCAACTGCAATTGCAATGCTTGATAAGGAAATGATCTACATAGCCGTATCACAGCAATGGATTGTTGATTATAAAATGGAAGGACAGCAAATTATCGGTAGGTCCCATTACGATGTTTTTCCTGAAATAGGTGATGACTGGAAAGAGAAAAATCAAGAGTGCCTTAATGGTAAAATTGACACCTGTAATGAAGCCCCTTTTAAACGTGCAGATGGATCAATACAATGGATTTACTGGGACGTACGTCCATGGTATATTTCCGAGGGTGAAATAGGCGGTTTGCTTATGCATACAGGCGATATTACAGAATCAAAAGAAAATGATCTTGATAGAATTCGTATCCAGAAGATACTAGATAAAACCAATGAAGTTGCAAAAATAGGAACTTGGGAGGTAGACCTAGAAAACAATAAAGTTATTTGGAGTAAAGTTGTTTGTGAAATTCATGAGGTACCCCATGATTATGAACCCGATTTAGAAACCGCCATAAATTTTTATAAGGAAGGAAAAAGTAGGGATACTATTAAAGATGCTGTAAAGCTAGCTGTAGAAAATGGTACTCCGTATGACATAGAAGTAGAATTGGTAACTGCAAGCGGAGCTATAGTTTGGATTCGCGCCATTGGACAATCAGAGATTGAAGATGGTAAATGTACACGCCTTTTTGGAGTGTTTCAGGATATAAATAATATAAAACTCTCACAAATAGCTTTACATAAAGCGCATACTGAATTGAAAGCGATATTCAATTCTGGAGCAGTTGCTATTGTAGCTACAGAAATTGACGGTATTATTAGTCAGTTTAATCACGGTGCAGAAGTTTTAACAGGATATTCAGCCTCTGAAATGATCGGATTGCAAAGACCAAAAATTTTCCATCTACAAGAAGAATTTGATGCCTTTAGAATTGATATAGCAAAACAATACAATAAAAATCCAGTTGGATTAAGTGCACAAGAAGAATTGGCAAAGCACAATGCGTATGATACTCGTGAGTGGACCTATAAAAGGAAAGACGGATCAACCATACCTGTTCAATTAACCTTAACATCAATTAAAGATGATCGCGGTGAACTTATTGGTTTCTTAGGTATCTCAACAGATATTTCTGAAAAAAAAATCACTGAGTTTGAACTATTGCGAAAAAATAAGTTATTAAATTTTGCAGAAGAGATTACTTTGATGGGAAATTGGCAATGGGACACGATTGCCGATAATGTTGAATGGTCTAATAATTTATATAATATTTTTAAACTCGATAAGGAAACAAAAAAATTAAATTTTGATACTTATTTTAATTTTGTTCATCCCGATGATAAAGACAGTGTAACTAAATATTTTACTAAAACAGTAGATGAAAAACGTCTAAATAGCTTTACACATCGTATAATAGCAGGAGACGGAACATTAAAAACCATTCAGCTACTAGGAGAAGTGATTACCAATGACAATGATGAGGTTGTAGAAATGATTGGAACGTGCCAGGATATAACAGAACAAAGAATGGCAGAAAATAAATTCAGGGGCCTTTTAGAGTCTGCCCCAGATGCCATGGTAATCGTTAATGAAAAAGGGAAAATACAACTCATTAACAAGCAGGCTGAAAAATTATTTGGATATCATATTGATGAATTATTCAATAAACCTGTAGAAATACTTATCCCTGCTAGATTTACCAATAACCACAACCATTCCCAACAACGCAACGGTTTTTTTGCAAATCCAAATGTGAGGGCAATGGGAGTGGGAAAAGGAAAAGAATTATTTGGTATAAATAAAAAGGGAGAAGAAATACCCATCCAAATAAGCTTAAGCCCTTTACAAACCGAAGAAGGTCTTTTGGTTTCTGCAGCAATACGCGATGTAACAGAGCAGAAATTAGCCGAACACAAAATAATTCAAGCCAAAGAAAACTTAGAAGTTTTAACGCAACATCTGTCGGGACAAAATAAACAGTTGGCAGATTTTGCACACATAACTTCTCATAATTTACGTTCCCCTGTTAGTAATTTAAACGCATTATTGCACTTGTATGATATTTCGGAAAATGAGGAGGAAAGAAAGATATTGTTTGAGAAATTTGAAATTGTAATACATCACCTAACTTCAACATTAAATACTTTAATAGAAGCGCTTAAAACAAAAAAAATTAGTGTAAAAGATTTGGAATTAATTGATTTTGAAGATGTTTTATATAAAACAAAAGAAATACTTTCTGGTCAAATTATAAAAACTAAATCAATTATTGCAAGTGATTTTTCTAAAGTACCTAAAATTGAATACCATAAGACATATTTGGAAAGTATTTTCCTTAACTTAGTAACGAATGCTATAAAATATAGATCTCCAAATAGAGATCCTGAAATACATATTGAAACGGCAATCATCGATGAGAAAGTTAATCTTACATTCCGAGATAATGGATTGGGAATAGATTTAGAAAAACACGGACATAAATTATTTGGTTTAAATAAAACCTTCCATAGACATCCTGATGCTAAAGGAGTTGGACTTTATTTAACAAAAATACAAGTAGAAACAATGGGGGGTTCTATCTTTGCATCAAGTGAAGTAAATAAGGGCTCTGTTTTTACAATAATTTTTAATGATATAAATAATGAAAAACCACTATAATATCTGCATTATCGATGATGATAGTATATATCAATACGCTATTACAAAGACAATCAAGGCATATAATTTAGCTAATAATATTATGGTCTTTTCAGATGGAGAAGAAGCTTTGGACTTTTTTATAAGAAACCTTGATAGTAGTGAAAATCTTCCTGATATTATTTTGTTGGATATTAATATGCCAATTATGGATGGATTTCAGTTTATGGAAGAATACATAAAAATCAAACCAAGAGTAGGAAAGAAAATCATGATTTATATGGTGTCTTCTTCCGTAGATCCTAAAGATATTGAGAAAGCTAAAAGAATAGGTGAAATTTCTGATTATATAATTAAACCTATAAAACCAGGAGAATTAATTTCAATAGTGAATTCTTTTAAGGACAATTAAGAATATTTTTTTCAATTGTATTTTGAGGGATTGATTTATTTAAGGGAAATAAGTTTAAAAAAGTTCTACCCACTCCCCCGCCTTAATTTATTGTTTCGTTCAATGTTAATTTTATATTATAAAAAAAGCCTTCTTAATGGGAAGGCTTTTTCATTTTAAAAGAATACTTACTTATACAGAAACATTTTTAAGCTTATCTGCATGCATCTTCCGAAGTTTTGAAAGTTTTGGAGTGATTACTGCACTGCAATAACCTGCGCTTTGGTTGTTTTTGTAATAATCCTGATGATAATCTTCAGCTTCATAAAAGGTTGGCAGTGCACTTATTTCTGTTACAATAGGGTTTTCGTAATACTGTTTAATTTCTTTTGCAACGCTTTCTGCTATTTCCTTTTGGGTTTCGTTGTGATAATAAATCACCGAACGGTATTGCGTTCCAGCATCACCGCCCTGTCGGTTTAAGGTTGTTGGGTCATGGCTAGTCATAAAAATCATTAATAAATCTTCATAGGACAATATGTCTGGGTCGAAAGTTATTTGTACAACTTCTGCGTGACCTGTTAAGCCAGAACACACTTCACGATATGTTGGTTTTCCTGGAACGTTTCCACCGGCATATCCTGAAACTACTTTTTCTATACCTCTTACTTCGTTTAATACGGCTTCAATGCACCAAAAACATCCACCGCCTACTGTTGCTACTTCCATTTTAGTATCGTTCATTTTAAATTTCTTTTTCTTTTTTTTGTAATTTCATTGATTCTGAATTGATGCAATAACGCAAACCACTTGGCGCTGGACCATCGGGAAAAACGTGACCCAAATGTGCATCACAAACATTGCACATTACTTCCACCCGTACCATTCCAAAAGCGTTATCTTTTTCATATTTAATAGCGTTTACGGTTATTGGCTGCGTAAAACTGGGCCACCCAGAACTTGATGAAAATTTTATTGTAGAGTCGAATAAAGGAGTATCACAACAAATACAATTGTATTTTCCTTCGTCGTAAATACTGCAAAGCGCACCACTGTTTGGCGCTTCCGTTCCTTTTTTACGTGTGATTCGGAATTGTTCTGAAGTTAAAATTGCTTTCCATTCCGCTTCCGTTTTTTTTACTCTTCTTTCAGGTTCTGGATTGCCTTTTACGGTAAAATTTATTACTTCTTTCCAAGTTAACATGCTTTATATTTTTTTATTTCTGAATTGATTTTTTTACTAGTTCTCGTTGGTTTTTGTCGTTAAAAACAATGTCAAATTACAGTTTTCACAAGAGTAAAATTTCCGAAATATGAATTTTAATAATAAATTAATGATGAAAATTTAAATTTGCTTTGTAGGTTTTTTAAGAGAGTCTTAAACGTTAAATAAGATATTGAGCGGAGAATATCGTTGCCCTCACAACCACTTCTTTCTCTTGAAATACCAAAGCATTCCAAAGAACACTAATAACATTGCTCCCCACAGATAATAATATCCATATTTAAAATGAAGTTCGGGTATATGGTCAAAATTCATCCCATATATTCCTGCCATAAAGGTTAACGGAATAAAAATTGAAGCCATAATGGTCAATACTTTCATCACCTCATTCATTTTGTTGCTGATGGTGGTCATATACATATCCATCAAGCCCCAAATCATATCGCGATAAATTTCAACGCTTTCATTTACTTGAATAATATGGTCATACAAATCGCGAATATATTTGTTTGTGCGTTCTTCAATGAGGGGAGTTTCTATTTTTTCAAGCCTATTTACAACTTCGCGCAAAGGCACTACTGCTTTTCGAATTTTTAAAATTTCTTTTTTCAGGTCTTGAATTTCTTCTGTGATATTTGGATCTTCTTTATCACCGAAAAGCTTGTCTTCAAGCAATTCTAATTTATTGCTTAAAAATTCAATTACGGTGAAATAATTATCGACAATGGCATCCAGAATGGCAAACATCAAATAATCGGCTCCAGCACTGCGGATTCTCCCTCTTCCGTGTTCCAATCTTTCCCTCAAGTCGCCGAAAACATCACCTTCGGCCTCTTGAAACGTAATCACATAATCCTTTCCCATTACCATACTTACGTGTTCGTTGGTTAACAATTCACTATCATCGTAATGAAGCATTTTGAAGACGATAAACAGATATTCTTCGTATTCATCAATTTTTGGACGTTGGTTAGTTGTAACTATATCTTCCTGAATTAACGGGTGCAAATCAAAGTGATTTCCGAGTGTCACAATATCATCGGTATTACTTAATCCATTTACATTTATCCAAGTAATGTGTGTGGAATCTTCATACTTAAATGCATCTTGAATGTTATGAGTTTCAAAATGATCATAGTGATCTTTGGAGTAATCTATAATATCCAGTTTTGTAACCGTGGTAGTTTTTTTACCCGTATAGGCTACAGTTCCAGGGGAAAGGTTTCTTGCTCTTTTAGGTTGTATTTTTGTAGTTTCTTGTTTTTTTCTTCTTCTAGCGCACATAAAAGTGATTTATATTTTTAAAGATAGGGAAAATGAGTAAATGTTTTAAAGTGATTAATACAATTAAATATTAATCTGCTTTATGCCTTTTTATCAGTGTTTTTTCTATGTCTTTTAGTTTAAAACCTTTCGCTTGAAGCAAAATCATATAATGAAAAAGTAAATCTGCGCTTTCATTCAAAAAAAAGTCATCGTTACTGTCCTTTGCCTCAATAACTACTTCTACAGCCTCCTCACCTACTTTCTGTGCTATTTTATTGATTCCTTTTTTGAAAAGAGATGAAATATAAGACTCTTCATTTTCGGCATATTCTTTTCTATCTTGAATTATGTTTTCCAACTCAGAAAGAAAGCCAAAATTTGAAGCATTTTCTTCCTGCCAGCAAGTGTCTGTTCCTTTGTGGCAAACGGGTCCGGTAGGATTCACTTTTATCAAAAGCGCATCACTATCACAATCAACCGCAATGGAAATCAATTCCATATAATTGCCGCTTTCCTCACCTTTGGTCCAAAGCCGATTTTTACTTCGACTAAAAAAAGTAATAGTCTTTGATTGATTGGTTTTAAGAAAAGCTTCCTCATTCATATAACCCAACATTAACACTTTACTAGTTTTGTTATCTTGAATTATTGCGGGAACAAGCCCATTACTGTATTTTTCAAAATCTATTTTCATAATTGTTTATAATCGAACAGGGATTCCCTGTGTTAATAATTCTTTTTTTAAGTTTTGAATAGTAATTTCCTTGAAGTGAAAAACGCTGGCTGCCAAGGCTGCATCTGCTTTTCCTGTGTTAAATGCATCTGTAAAATGCTGAATATTTCCAGCACCGCCGGAAGCGATTATTGGAATATTTAATTCGGAAGAAAGTTTTGCCAATGCTTCATTTGCAAAGCCATTTTTGGTGCCGTCGTGATCCATAGAAGTAAAAAGAATTTCGCCAGCGCCACGTTGCTCTACTTCTTTTGCCCAATCAAATAAATTTAACCCTGTTGGCACTTTTCCGCCCATTAAATGTACTTTCCAATTGCCATCAATTAATTTTGCGTCAATGGCAACTACAATACACTGCGAGCCAAATTTTGAAGCAAGTTCATTAATCAACTGCGGATTTTTTATTGCTGAATAATTTACGGATACTTTATCGGCTCCGTTATTTAAAAGAATTTCTACATCTTCAATAGAAGAAATTCCACCACCCACCGTAAAAGGAATATTAATGGTTTCCGCAACTTTTAAAACCAAATCAGCAAGTGTTTTTCTTCGTTCTTCTGTTGCTGAAATATCTAGAAAAACCAGCTCATCAGCGCCGTTTTCGGAATAGAATTTTGCAAGTTCTACAGGATCTCCAGCATCGCGTAAATCTAGAAAATTGATTCCCTTTACGGTTCGACCATTCTTTATGTCGAGACAGGGTATTATTCTTTTAGTCAACATTATTTGAGGTTTGAGATCCGAGCGATGAGCGACAAACGAAGGGTTTTATATATGGTTTTCATATTCTTTTTCTTACTGTTTTTATGGATGCGACTGTTATGGCAACTAATTCGTCACTTTCATTTATTAATTTTTTGATAGATTCATTATTTTTTGAATCAATTTCTAATAATATTTCTAACCAAAACATACTTTCATCTGCTTCCTATTCTACTATTTTTAGTTTATTTATAAAATCCCGATCAGATTTTGCTCTGTTTGCTGCACGATAATTAGCCCCGACAGAACTTGATGAGCGAATAAGTTGGCGAACTATGGAATCAAACTCTCTTGACTTTGGAATTTTTGCACATAATTCTAAACAATCCAAAGTAAACTTTTTGGTTCTACCTTTTAAATCTTGCATATCATTTCAATTTAATATTCAATTTAGCGATTATCTCAATTACTCTATATTATTCGCTTCTAATTTTTCTCGAAGCTCGTCGCCTCAAGCATCGTCAATCAAAACTCGTCATTCGTCGTTCGTCGTTCGTCGTTCAAAATATAATTTTCGAGTTGTTTTAAACTTATTCTATTTTCATAAATCGCTTTTCCAATTATTACTCCTTCACAACCTATTTCTGCAAGCTTGGGGAGTTCTTCAAAAGTTGATATTCCACCGGAGGCGATTAGTTTTATATGAGGTCTCGACTGCGCTCGATCAGACATTTTAGTATCATTCAAAATTTTACTGTATAGACCAAACGAAGGACCTTGCAACATTCCATCTTTACTGATGTCCGTGCAGATTACATAATGAATACCTTCCTCTAAATATTTCTGTATAAAAGGAATGAGTGCTTCATTTGAATCTTCTATCCAACCGCTTATTGCTACTTTTTCGTCTTTAGCATCAGCACCCAAGATTATTTTTTCACTTCCAAATTTTCTCAACCAACTTGTAAAGGTATCAGGGTTTTTAACTGCAATACTTCCCCCTGTTATTTGGTTAGCGCCGCACTCAAAGGCAATTTTTAAATCTTCATCAGTTTTTAAACCACCGCCAAAATCAATTTTAAGTTTTGTATTTAAAGCAATTTCTTCCAAAACCTTATGGTTTACAATATGCTTACTTTTCGCACCATCCAAATCTACCAAATGCAGATACTGAATTCCGTGGGCTTCAAACTCTTTGGCAACCTCTAAGGGATTTTCGTTGTAAATCTTTTTTGTGCTGTAATCACCCTTTGAAAGGCGAACACACTTGCCGTCAATGATATCTATTGCTGGTATTATTCGCATTTTATAGTTCTAAAAAGTTCTTTAATATTTCTTCTCCTGCGGTGCTGCTTTTTTCTGGGTGAAATTGAACACCGTAAAAATTATCTTTTTGTAATGCCAAAGAATATTGAATTCCGTATTCACTAGTTGCAATGGTTTCTTCACATAAAGGCGCATAAAAGCTATGAACCAAATACATAAACTCGTTCTCTGCAATATTTTTAAACAAATCTGATTTCAGATTTTGAATTTGGTTCCACCCTATTTGTGGGACTTTTACGTTGTTTGAAAATCGAACTATATCAACATCAAAAACTCCCAACCCTTTCGTATTTCCTTCTTCGGAAGAATTACAGAGCAGCTGCATCCCCAAACAGATCCCTAAAACGGGTTGTTTTAATGTTGGAATTACTGTATCCAAACCAGATGCTCTTAATTTTTTCATTGCGCTACTCGCCTCACCCACACCAGGAAAAATCACTTTATCTGCATTTCGGATTTCAGTTTCATTATCGGTCAGAATAGCCTCCACGCCTAGCCTCTTCAAAGCAAATTTTATACTTTGAATATTACCCGCTCCGTAATTAATAATCACAAGCCCGCCGCCACCCGAAGGAGGAGCAACGTTCAATTTATTTTCCATTAAACTTCCCATTTCACATTTAATTTTTTTCGTCGCTCGTACTTTGCACCTGAATCTGTCTTTCATCGTTCATCGCTCGTCGCTCGTACTTCGTAGCTCGTATTACAACATTCCTTTGGTAGATGGTAAAATCATTTTTTCAACATCGCGTTTTACTGCCATTTTGATTGCTTTTGCAAAGGCTTTAAAGATTGCTTCAATCTTGTGGTGCTCGTTGGTTCCTTCAGCTTTTATGTTGAGGTTTGCTTTTGCACCATCGGTAAAGCTTTTGAAGAAATGGTAAAACATTTCCGTTGGCATTTGGCCAATCATTTCGCGTTTAAAGTCTGCATCCCAAACCAACCAATTTCGTCCGCCGAAGTCAATCGCCACCTGCGCCAAGCAATCGTCCATCGGCAAGCAAAAACCGTAGCGCTCCATTCCCAACTTATTTCCAAGCGCATTATTGAAAACTTCGCCAAGGGCAATTGCAGTGTCTTCGATAGTGTGATGTTCATCTACTTCCAAATCGCCTTTAACAGTGATTTCTAAGTCCATTTGCCCGTGTCGCGCTAATTGATCAAGCATATGGTCAAAAAATGCAATACCAGTGTTTATATTGCTTTTACCAGTTCCGTCTAAATTCAGTTTTATTGAAATATCTGTCTCGTTAGTCTTCCGCTTGATTTCAGCAACCCGACTTTTCAGTTTTAAATACTCATAGATTTTTTGCCAATCATTCGTTTCTAAAGCAATATATTTTTGAAGTTCTTCAGCCTTCAATGAAATTTCTTCAGTTCCTAAATTGGTCTCATCATTAATAAAAATTCCTTGAGAGCCTAGATTTTTAGAGAGTTCTATGTCTGTCAACCTATCCCCGATTACAAAGGAGTTTTCAAGATCATACTCTTCTGAAAAATATTGCTGTAAAAGCGCAGTTCCCGGTTTGCGGGTAGCTGCGTTTTCGTGCGGAAATGTTCTGTCAATTAATACATTTTTAAAAGCAACGCCTTCATTTTCAAAAGCTTTCATTATAAAATTATGAACGGGCCAAAAAGTTTCTTCTGGAAAAGCGTCGGTTCCCAATCCGTCTTGATTGGTTATCATTACCAATTCAAAATCAAGCTCCTTTGCTATTTTTCCGAGATAAGTAAACACTTTCGGATAAAAAATCATTTTGTTGAAAGCATCAATTTGCTCATCCACAGTTTCTTTTATAATCGTGCCATCGCGATCTATAAATAATACACGTTTCTTCATTATTTCAATGTTTTTAGAATGCTGATTAATTTTTCGTTTTCTGAAGCTGTACCAATAGTTATTCGAAGTGTATTTTCACAAAGGGGTTGCGAACTTCTGTTTCGCACTACAATGCCATTTTCCAGTAATTGTGAATAGCGCTTTTCAGCATCATCTACTTTTATTAGAACGAAATTAGCATCCGTTGGATAGACTTTTTTAATAAATTTTACCTTAAGTAAAGCTTTAAGTAAAACCTCCTTTTCTTCATTTAATAAAGCAATATCGTTTATAATATTTGTAGTTTTCTGAATTTGCTCAATAGCGCTTTTTTGCGTGAGTTCATTAACGTTATACGGAGGTTTAATTTTGTTTAAAACTGAAATTATTTCTGTTGAAGCGTAACAAATTCCTAAACGAATTCCTGCCAAACCGTATGCTTTTGAAAGAGTTTGCGTAATAATTAAATTTGGAAAATCATTCAATTTTGTAATCCAACTTTGATTTTCTGCAAAATCAATATAAGCTTCGTCAATAACTACTAAACCACTATAATTTTCAAGAAGCCATTCTATTTTTTTAGTTGAAATTAAATTACCTGTTGGATTGTTTGGGGAACATATAAACAAAATTTTTGTGCGTGAATCTGCAGTTCTCGAAATTTCGTCTAAATCGGGTTGAAAATCTGAATCTAGCAACACTTCCCTATTTTCAATATTGTTTAAATTGGCTAAAACACTATACATTCCATAGGTTGGTGGAAGTGTAATAACATTGTCTTTAGCAGGTTCACAGAAGGCACGGAAAATAAGATCCAGAACTTCATCACTACCGTTTCCTAAGAGAATTTGATCGGTTGAAATGTTTTTCTGTTTAGCGAAAATACTTTTTAGTTGTCGCTGTTGTGGATCAGGATAGCGGTTTACATTTGTTTTAAAAGGATTTTCGTTTGCATCAAGGAAAATCATTTCACTATCAAAATCTTTAAATTCATCGCGCGCAGAACTATATGGTTTCATTTTAGCCACGTTTGGGCGAATAAATTTATTTATATTGAAATTTTCTTTATTCATTATTATACTTCTTTAAACTATTCAACCGTAATGTAACAGCATTTTTATGCGCCTGTAAACCTTCGGCTTCAGCCATTATTTCTATTGCTTTTCCGATATTTTGGATCCCTGCTTTGGAAATTTTCTGGAAAGTCATACTTTTAAGAAAACTATCTAAGTTTACACCGCTATACTGCTTTGCATAACCGTTTGTAGGCAAAGTGTGATTTGTGCCAGAAGCATAATCACCAGCACTTTCGGGGGTATAATTTCCTATAAAAACCGAGCCTGCGTTTTGAATATTATCAAGGAAAAAATCTTCTTCTTTTGAAATGACAATAAAATGTTCCGGAGCATATTCATTAATGAGATTGATAGCTTCAACATTGTTTTCAACCAAAATTAGTTTTGAATTTTCAATAGCTTTCTCGGCTATTGACTTTCTGGGAAGCAATACAAATTGTTTTTCAACTTCCTTTTCTACAGAATTCAAAAGCTTTTCTGAAGTTGTAACCAGAATAACTTGACTATCAGCTCCGTGCTCTGCTTGTGATAACAAATCTGAAGCTACGAAGGAAGCATTGGCCGTATCATCTGCAAACACCAATAATTCAGAAGGTCCCGCAGGCATATCTATTGCGACTCCGTGTTTAGTGGCAATTTGTTTCGCGACAGTTACAAACTGGTTTCCAGGTCCGAAAATTTTATATACTGAAGGAACGCTTTCTGTACCAAAAGTCATAGCGGCAATAGCTTGTATCCCTCCGATTTTGAAAATTTTGGTAACGCCACATAGCTTGGCTGTATATAAAATAGCGGAATTGATATCACCATTTTTATCAGGCGGCGTGCATAACACAATTTCTTTACAGCTTGCAATATTTGCAGGAATCGCCAACATCAAAACTGTTGAAAATAGTGGTGCCGAGCCTCCAGGAATATAAAGCCCCACTTTATGAATAGCGCGTTTTTCTTGCCAACAACTAACGCCTTCTGTAGTTTCTACAGTTATTCGTTTGGTTTTTTGGGCACTGTGGAATTTTTCAATATTTCCTTTTGCAAAATTGATTGCTTCTTTCAATTCGTTGGAAACTTCTTTTTCCGCGGCAATTATTTCTTGATTGGAAACCGAGAGTTTATCAATAGAGATACCATCGAAAAGATTGGTGTATTTTTTTAGAGCTTCATCGCCTTTGGTTTTCACCTCAAAGAATATTTCATTTACCGTCGCCTCCACATCAGCAATGGTTTGGGTGGGGCGTTTTAAAACTTCACTCCAGGTTTCAGGTGTTGGGTATTTAATTTTTTTCATCTTTTAAAGAATCATTTTTTCTATTGGACTTACTAAAATTCCTTCAGCTCCGGCTTCTTTAAGTGCTTCAATTACTTCCCAAAAAGTATCTTTGTTAACAACGGAATGAATACTACTCCAGCCCTCTTCAGCCAAAGGAAGCACCGTGGGACTTTTCATTCCAGGAAGAATTTTTGTTATGTCTTCAATTTTATGGTTTGGTGCGTTTAAAAGTACATAACGCGAATCGCGGCCCTGTAAAACCGATTGGATTCTAAAGCGAAGTTTGTCCAATATTTTATTAGTATAATCTGAAATATTTGGAGAAACGGCGAGCACAGCTTCACTTTTCGAAATTACTTCCACCTCTTTCAAATTGTTTTTAAACAAGGTGCTACCACTGCTTACAATATCGCAAATAGCATCTGCAAGGCCTATATTAGGCGCAATTTCAACACTGCCATTAATAATATGTAACTCTGCCTCTACTCCTTTTTCTTTTAAGTAATTCCGTGTAGTCTCAGGGTAGCTAGTGGCGATTCGTTTTCCGTTGAAATCATTGATTGATTTATATTTGAAAGTTTTAGGAACCGCGAGTGAAACTCTACATTTTGAAAAACCCAAACGGTCAACAACTGAAATACCCTCCCCTTTTTCAACCAAGAGGTTTTCACCTATAATAGCACAATCTACCACACCATCTTTTAAATATTGGGGAATATCGCCGTTGCGCAGGTAATATATTTCTAAAGGAAAATTAGTAGATGTAGCTTTTAATTGATCGCGACCGTTATCTATATAAATTCCACAATCCTTTAACAATGCCAGCGACTCATCGTTAAGCCTACCTGATTTTTGAACTGCTATTTTTAATCTTTTCATTTTTTGAAATAATTTTTAGTTGAGTTTAGGGAATAAAAAAACCCGTTTGATTGCTCAAACGGGTTTAGAATATTGTTAAGTTATACAACAGTCATATCACCTCGCAGGAGCGTGGAAATTGATATGGTGATGATGTAAAACTGTTTTGTTCATAATTATGAAGGCAAATCTAAACAAAAAGTTTGTTCAAAAAACTGTGAATATAAATTTTAACGATTTATTAATCTTTGAACCAATTTCTTTACTTTAACCAATCAATTCTGAACTACTGAAAAACCAATACATATTATGCATTTAGCGACGCTTGATTGGATTATAATTGTTTTATTCTTAATAATTTTTATGATAATCGGACTGGTTGTTGCAAAAAAATCTGGAAAAGACTCAAAGTCATTTTTCCTTTCTGATAGAAATATGCCTTGGTGGTTGCTTGGGGTAAGCATGGTTGCCACTACGTTTGCAGCCGATACGCCCAATTTTGTTGCAGGAGTTATTCGGGAAGATGGTGTATTCGGAAACTGGATTTGGTGGAGTTTTCTATTGACGGGAATGCTGACCGTATTTTTCTATGCAAAGTTGTGGCGAAGAAGCGGAATAACCACAGATTTGGAGTTTTATGAACTGCGCTACAGCGGAAAAAGTGCTGCATTTTTAAGAGGTTTTCGAGCTATATATCTTGGTGTATTTTTCAACATCGTTATTATGGCAAATGTTTGCTTAGCTGCAATTAAAATTGGCCACGTAATGTTTGGCTTGTCTTCTTATGAAGTTTTATTAATTGCTTCTCCAGTAGTCGTAATTTACTCAGCCTTTGGTGGATTAAAAGGTGTGTTGTTGACAGATTTTGTGCAATTCATTATTGCAATGGTCGGAAGTATTTGGGCAACAATTTATATTGTAAATATGCCGGAAATTGGCGGAATTGAAAAACTCCTCTCCACTCCTGCCGTTGCCGCCAAAACAGCAATGCTTCCCGATTTTTCAAAACCTGAACTGTTGATTCCCCTTCTTATAGTTCCGTTAGCTGTTCAATGGTGGAGCGTTTGGTATCCAGGCGCTGAACCTGGAGGCGGAGGTTATATTGCCCAGCGAATGCTGGCTGCGAAAGATGAGAAACATGCAACTTGGGCCACTTTGTTTTTCAACTTTGCACATTATGCACTTCGCCCTTGGCCTTGGATTATTATTGGTTTGGCGTCTATCATTATTTTTCCAAACCTTGAAAGTTTACAAGCTGCTTTTCCTAATTTGAATCCAAACTTCGTAAAAAATGACTTGTCCTATCCAGCGATGCTCACCTTTTTACCTGCTGGCTTATTGGGGATTGTAATTACATCGTTAATTGCGGCATTTATGAGTACAATTTCCACACATTTAAACTGGGGAAGTTCTTATGTTGTTAATGACTTTTACGTTCGGTTTATTCGCAAAGAATCTACAGGCAAGGAACAAGTTGCAGTTGGAAGAATTTCTACTGTTGTAATGATGATTTTTGCAGCATTGCTAGCGCTGATTTTAGAAGAAGCCCGAGATGGTTTTAACTTATTGCTTTCAATTGGAGCCGGAACGGGCTTATTATTTATTCTACGATGGTTTTGGAGCCGAATAAATCCTTACAGCGAAATTGCCGCAATGGTTATTTCTTTTGTAATAGCTGCTTTCTTTTTTATTAATGGAAAAATGGAAACACCAATGATTGAAATGGCAGGCCACTGGCAATTGGTGTTAAGTGTAGTAATTACAACTGTTGGTTGGGTACTTGTGACTTTATTAACCAAACCTTCTAATGCAGACACACTGAATAGTTTCAACAGTTTAATCTTTGGAAAAGAATCTAAGTTTAAAGGTTTTGGAATGAAGATTCTTGGATTTTTTGCAGGCGTAGTGGGTGTTTACTGTTCTTTGTTTGCCATTGGTAATTTTATTTATAGCAACAATGTTTTGGCCTTCGGTTTGACTGCTGTGGCCGTTATTTGCGGATTGATAATCATAAAATCGTTTCAGAAAACTGATTAATAAATTTTATAAAAAAAACCTTCCATTAGGGAAGGTTTTTTATTTATGTTTAAAAACTTATTGAGTTCTTAGTTATTCCCCAAAATTAAAGGCAAACCACTATCACCGGAACCTACTATCACTACTTTAGTATTTGGTGATTTAGCTAATTCTAAGGTAGCATCAATACCTTTATCCTGTAACACTTTATCTGTAAGTGACGCGCTTAAAATAGCATTCGCATCTGCTTTACCTTGGGCTTCAATACGCACTTTCTGGGCCTCTTTATCAGCTGTTACTAATCTAAACTCATATTCCAAAGATTCCTGCTCTTGTTTTAGTTTACGCTCAATTGCATCTTTTATTGTTGCAGGCAGCGTTACATCGCGAACCAAAATTTGGTTTAGTTGAATATGTTGTTCGTCCAAAATCTTCTTTGTTTCTTCAAAAATTTCTTCTTGTATGGCATCACGTTTTGTAGAATATAGTTGTTCTGGAGTGTAACGTCCTACCACGCTTCGTGCAGCACTTCGTATAGCTGGTTGAATAACACGTTGCAAATAATCTTCGCCTTTTTCTTGATGAAGTTTTGCTACATCTTTGCGTATAGGTTGGTACCACGCAGAAGCATCAAGCTTAATTTCAAGTCCGTTTGATGAAAGCACTTGCATTTTTTCGCTTAGTTCTTGTTGACGTATTTCGTAAACAAAAACTTTGTTCCAAGGTGCTATTATATGAAAACCTTCGCCCAAAGGAGGCTCATCGGTAACCACCCCGTTACCAAAAGTTTCATAAAGCACTCCGGCATGACCGGAATTGATAGTTACAGAAGATTTTGCCACTAAAATAATTAGCAAAACAATTCCTACGATTACGGGTATTGTAAGTTTGGGTAATTTTTCCATAATATTTTTCTATTGATTAATTTTTAGATGAGTCCGTTATACTTTCTGATAAACCATTCTGCAGCGAGGGCAAGAACGATAAGTGCGAGGAGATATTTCCAATCGATCAAAGGTACCACTTTTTGTTCGCTTCTTTCAATGTTTTGGAAGTTAGTATTGTCAACCAATGATTTAATTAAAGCATCAGATTGTGCAGCAAAATAAGCTTTTCCGTTTGTGTTTTGTGCAACACGACGAAGTTTGGAAACATCGGCATTCAAAAATTGTTGCTCCACATTAAAATCCAAAATAGTAAAATTGCCACTGCTGGAAACTGCTTCATTTGAAACTGAAACCGTATAATTATATTCGCCAGCGGGAAGACTGTTTAAATCTACTTCGTAATAATTGTTCCGCAAAAGCATTGGGAAAACAATTTGTTTTTCTGTTTCGGTGTTTTTTACGGCGATGTTCAACGATGCGCGATTGTCGAAAGCATAGTTTTTGTCGAAATACTGGGCAGAAATTTTAATTGGATTGTTGTTATAATAAAATGTTTCCGAAGATACCTCCAACCTACTTCGGCGTTTGTTTGAAGCCAAATATTGTACAAGATTTCCTATAAAATCATCAAAACTTTGGAAGCTTTCCGTTTCCACAAAACTACGTGCGCGCCAGCGCCAAAATCCTTCACCATCCCAAATAGCATCGCGTTTGCCGTTTATTTCCATAGTAGCGAGCAAAGGGTTGCCATTAGCAATTCCGCTCACAGTTTGTTCAAGCATTATTTCATTTGGAACGCTGATGGCCAAAGCGCCAAATTCTGTGTGGAGCGGCGGAAAATTGTTGAATCCAATATCATCAACAGCGAAAGTGCCATAATTAGAATTCAATTCAGCTTGAATATCCTCACTTTGATTGGAGGCTTCTTTATTGAAGTTGTCTTGAGCGCCGTTTAGAAAATACCAATCAGTTTGCAATCCAGAAATTACCCAGCTGTTTTTAGTAAGTTTTTCAATTTCCGTAAAAATCGAAGCGAAACTTCTGTCTGGCTGATAAAGAATTACAAGTTGGTATTCATTGAGAATATTTATGGCTTCAATAGGTTTTTTAAAAGTAATAGTGCGCCGTTCGTTAGTAGTAATTGCCTTTTTAAGCGCACCCAAATCTGGATGCGTAATTTTACTGACTACCAAAACATTGGTGGCTTGGTCAATTACTTCAACTGCGAATTGCTTGCTGTTGTTGGTTTTGTTTTTTTCATCCGCAAGCGGAAGAATTTGTGCGGTGTATTTTTGAAGTCCGACGCTGGAAGCATTTAAAGTGAAATTAAGCGTTTTTGAAGTCTCACTTTCTGAAAAGGAAACGTTTGCTCTATAAATAGTTGCCGTTCCTTGAGTAACTACAAACTCAGAATTTACAGGATTTGTGCCGCTGTAATTCAAAATAACTTCAACTGGAAATTGATTTTTTAGAAAAGCATAGCGATTTGTGTTTAACTGTTCAATTTTAAGATCGGTGTATTTTATTGAATCACCAAGAATTATGGGATAGATAGAATTTTTAAATGTTGTTGAAGAAAATTCGTAGTCGTTACCCAGTGTCTGGTTTCCGTCTGTAATTAGTATTGTTGGTGCAGTTTGATTTTTGAAAAGTTCGTTGACCGAAGAGAGTGCTTTGGAAATATTCGTATTCTTTTCATCAAAAGAAAGGGAATCATTTTCGCGGAAATTATTTCCGAAGGAATAATAGGAAGCATCGAATTTATCGTATAATTCACTGCTCTCTTTTAATTTCTGAAATAAAGATGAAACATTCTCCTTTTGGCTCAACTCCCCTATTGATGCTGAATTATCAATAAGAATAGGTAGTTTCGGCTTTTCAATAGTATAAGTTTCACTTTTGAATTTTGGATTGATAATCAAAAGTAAAATTGAAAATAATGTTATAAATCTTAGTATCCCAAAAACCCAACGCAGCGAACCAGTTTGTTTTGATTTATAGCCATACATAAAAACCGCCAGAGCAATTGACAGTACTCCGGCGAGAATTATATAAAGTATTGTTTCTGTAGCCAATGAAAAAGTTTAAAAGTTTAGGCGTTTAAAAGTTTAGAAAAGGACTGCCTACTGCCACTGAATACTGCGTACTTTTTTAAGTAAGCATTCCCCCATCAACGTTCAGAACTTGACCTGTAACATAAGCAGAAAGGTCGCTAGCGAAGAAAACACAAGCGTTCGCAATGTCTTCGGGTGAACCGCCACGTTTTAATGGGATTGCTTCACGCCAACCCTGTACCGTAGCTTCATCTAAATTTCCAGTCATTTCAGTCTCAATAAACCCTGGAGCAATTGCGTTACAGCGAATGTCGCGAGAACCTAATTCCAACGCCACGGATTTTGTAAAGCCAATAATACCAGCTTTTGAAGCTGCATAATTGGTTTGCCCAGCATTTCCCTTAACGCCCACCACGGAACTCATATTGATGATAGAGCCTTTACGTTGCTTAAGCATTGCGCGCTGCACTGCTTTAGTCATATTGAAAACCGATTTCAGGTTTACTTCAATTACTTTATCAAAATCTTCTTCGGAAATACGCATCAACAAATTATCTTTTGTGATTCCGGCATTGTTTATAAGAATATCAATGCTTCCGAAGTCTTTTAAAACTTCTTCAGCCAATTTTTGGGATTCGTCATAAGAAGCTGCATCACTTTTATATGCTTTTGCTTTTACGCCAGTTTTTGAAACTTCATCTGCCAAAGCATTTGCTGCTTCTGCTGAAGAACTATATGTGAATGCCACATTGGCGCCATGTTGGGCAAATGCTTCAACGATTCCTTTTCCAATTCCGCGGCTGCCGCCTGTGATGATTGCTGTTTTTCCTTCCAGTAATTTCATATAAAAATTGTTTCGATTTCAAATTAGAATGGTCGCGACTTCGCTCGACCGAATATGTGTATATAAAAACCCGCAAAAAGGTGGGATTCAAATATAACAAAAGGTTGTGGGTTCTCCATAAAAAAAGCCCCGTGAATTTCACAGAGCTTTTAATGTATAACATCAAAGGATTATCCTAATATTTCCTTAACCTTCTTTCCTATTTCCGCTGGTGATTCCACAACGTGGATACCACATTCGCGCATCACCTTTTTCTTTGCCTGCGCAGTATCTTCACTTCCGCCAACAATTGCTCCAGCATGACCCATTGTGCGTCCTGCAGGTGCTGTTTCACCTGCAATAAAACCAATTACGGGTTTTTTGATACCACTGTTTTTATACCAGTGTGCAGCATCTATTTCCAATTGACCCCCAATTTCACCAATCATCACAACGGCTTCACTTTCGGGATCCATAATTAACATTTCCAAAGCTTCTTTGGTTGTAGTTCCAATAATTGGATCTCCGCCAATTCCAATTGCTGTAGTAATTCCCAAGCCTTGTTTCACCACCTGATCTGCAGCCTCATAGGTAAGGGTTCCAGATTTTGAAACGATACCCACTGTACCTTTTTTGAAAACGAAACCAGGCATAATACCCACTTTTGCTTCACCTGGAGTGATAACGCCCGGACAGTTAGGGCCGATTAAACGACAGTCTCTATCTTTTATATAATCTGAAGCGATGATCATATCCTTTACAGGAATTCCTTCAGTAATTGTTATAATCACTTTAATACCTGCGTCAGCAGCTTCCATAATTGCGTCTGCAGCAAATGCTGGTGGAACAAAAATAATGGTTGTATCAGCGCCCGTTTTTTCAACAGCTTCAGAAACAGTGTTAAAAACTGGCTTGTCAAGGTGTTTTTGACCTCCCTTTCCAGGAGTTACGCCACCCACAACATTGGTTCCGTATTCAATCATTTGTCCGGCATGAAAAGTACCTTCACTACCTGTAAATCCTTGAACTATTATTTTTGAATTTTTATTTACTAAAACGCTCATTTTTAAGTATTTTCTTGTGATTATGTTTATTAACTATTGAAGTACTGTTTTTAAAGATTTTTTCAGAATTGCCGCAAAGATACAGCTTTTGTTGAAGGATTTAAAAGATATTAAACCTTAACTCTATGATAACTTTCATTAGTATCATCTTTGTCTGTTACGGGTTGACTTACTTGATACCCTCTAAAAATTTTATCATCCTTTATTTCCCAAATGGCGATGAAATGAGCTATTCCTAACTCCTCATCGGGATTTTCCATAGTTCGAATGTAATATTTATAGCGAATAGTCACATGAGGTCCATCAGCCAATAAATGGCTAACTTCAACCCTTAAATCAAAGTATGATCTTCTCACTTCTGCAAAAAAGCTTAAAATCTCATCATAATGCATTATGGATAAACCATTGGCACTGTTCCAAATAAGAACCAATTCTGGATGAAAAAAACGCTCCATTACAGTTTCATCTCTTAAAATATCGGATCTATAAAAATCCCTAACTATTTCCTTTGCCTTATTGTTCATGATAATTCATCCAATTTTTTTATTATTTCAGGAATCAGCTTTATAGAAGCCAATTCTTTATATTTAGTTCTAAAATCATCTGCAGGAGTTCCGAAATATGATTTGTGACCTGCTAATGATTTGCTTACGCCACTCTGTGCTGAAATTACAGCTTTTTCGCCAATAACAATGCCACTTGTGATGCCTACTTGCCCCCAAATAGTTACAAAATCTTCAATCACAACACAACCTGCAATCCCCACTTGAGATGCTATTAAACAACGCTTCCCTATAATTGTATCGTGACCAACTTGTACTTGGTTGTCTAATTTTGAACCTTCGCCAATGGTCGTTGAAGCCGTAACGCCTTTATCTATAGTGCAAAGCGCTCCTAAATCAACATTGTCTTCAATTACAACATTTCCGCCGCTTAAAAGTTTGTCAAATTTTTCAGGACGATTTTTATAATAAAAAGCATCACCACCTAAAACAGTTCCGGCGTGTATTGTTACGTTATTGCCAATAACAGTATTATCGTAAATGCAAACGTTTGAGTGAATCAAGCAATTGCGACCTATTTTTACGTTATTACCAACAAAAACGTTTGGTTGGATAAAAGTTCCTTCCCCTATTTCCGCAGATTCTGAAATGGCGCTGTTTGAATTTTTGAAAGGCTTAAAATGATGTGTCAATTTATTAAAATCGCGAAACGGATCTTCAGAAATAAGCAAGGCTTTCCCAACTGGGCAATCTACCTTTTTATTTATAAGAACTACCGTAGCTGCTGATTCTAATGCTTTGTCATAATATTTTGGATGATCTACAAAAACAATATCTCCCGACTGCACCACATGAATTTCATTCATCCCAAAAACAGGAAAATTGGATTCACCCACATAGTCGGATCCAATTATAACCGCAATATTTTCAAGGGTTTGGGGCGTGGGAAATTTCACAGTTTAGATTTTAATTTTCTTTTTAGTGGAATTATTCTTTCATCCTTTCTTGATACTGACCTTTATCAGTATCAATTCGAATTTTATCGCCTTCATTTATAAAAAGGGGCACGTTAATTTCAGCTCCAGTTTCAACAGTGGCCAACTTAGTAGCGTTAGTTGCTGTATTTCCTTTTATTCCTGGTTCGGTTGAGGTAACTTCTAAAACTACGTGGGCTGGCATTTCTACTGAAAGCGGTGCATTATCTTCAGTATTTATGAGCACGGTCACTATTTCTCCTTCCTTCATCAATTCTGGAGTATCTAAAATATCCTTCATCAAACTAATTTGAGAATAATCTTCCGTATTCATAAAATGGAATGCTTCTCCCTCGTTATACAAATACTGAAATTTATGTGTTTCAATACGCACATCGTCAATTTTATGACCGGCAGAAAAAGTATTGTCGAGGGTTTTTCCTGTGGTAACACTTTTCATTTTAGTGCGCACAAATGCAGGTCCCTTACCTGGTTTTACGTGAAGGAATTCAATTATTTTATAAATATCGTTGTTAAAACGTATGCAAAGTCCTTTTCTAATATCTGATGAAGTAGCCATTTTTGGTTTTACTGTTTATTTGTTAATCTCTTTTTAATTTGAATTGAAATACCCCTTCATAATTCCACGCTTGGAATTTTTGATAAACTGAAGTATTTCATCACGCTCTGGCGTGGCTTCCATTTCAGCTTCGATTATTTCGGTAGCTTGAGTGGTGTTGTAATTTTTTTGGTAAAGAAGTCTATATATATTCTGAATCTCTGTTATTTTTTGTGGAGAGAAGCCTCTTCTTCTAAGTCCGATGCTATTGATCCCTACATAGCTAAGTGGTTCGCGAGCAGCTTTCACAAACGGAGGTACGTCTTTTCTAACCAAAGAACCACCAGTAACAAAAGCGTGATTTCCAATCATACAAAATTGATGAACTGCAGTCATTCCTGCCAAGACAACGTGATCGCCAACAGTTATATGCCCCGCAAGTGTGCTATTGTTTGAAAAGATACAGTTATCACCCACAATACAATCGTGGGCAATATGGCAATATGCCATAATCCAACAGTTTTTGCCAATTACAGTTTTCCCCCTGTCAATTGTACCTCTGTTTATTGTTACATACTCTCGAATAGTTGTTCCATCCCCTATTTCGGCTGTAGTATCTTCATCCTTGAATTTTAAATCTTGTGGAATAGCAGATATAACAGCACCCGGAAAAATATTGCAATTTTTACCGATACGAGCGCCTTCCATTATGGTTACGTTGCTTCCAATCCAAGTTCCTTCACCAATTATAACATTGTTGTGAATAGTTGTAAAAGGCTCGATTACAACATTTTTCGCTATTTTTGCGCCCGGATGGACGTATGCAAGTGGTTGGTTCATTTCTCTTGTTTATTGTTTTTCATAGGTGAAATGTGTTCGCGCATTATCATATTCCTTTCAAAACAGTTTTTCACAAACGCTCGGTTCATTATAAGTTTTTTGTTTTTACCATTTGGGCCATTAACTCGGCCTCGGTTACCAATTTATCATTTGCATAGGCATTTCCTTGCATATGAACTATTCCTCGGCGAATGGGAGATATTAATTCCAATACGAAAATTAGAGTATCACCAGGATTTACCTGCTGTTTGAATTTCACATTGTTTATTTTCATAAAGAATGTAAGGTAGTTTTCTGGGTCTGGAACTGTACTCAATGCTAAAATTCCTCCAGTTTGAGCCATTGCCTCAACTATTAAAACACCAGGCATTACTGGCGCGCCTGGAAAGTGCCCCACAAAAAAAGGCTCGTTCATTGTTACGTTTTTGAGACCTACAACGTGTGTATCACTCATTTCCATAATTTTATCAACCAATAAAAATGGTGGCCTGTGTGGAAGCATCGCCATAATCTGGTTTACGTCTTTTACAGGTGGTTTGTTGATGTCAAATTTTGGGATGTTATTACGAGCTTCCATCTTTATAATTTTTGAAAGCTTTTTTGCAAATTGGGTATTAACAAAGTGTCCTGGCTTATTAGCTATAACTTTTCCACGTATGCGTGTTCCTACCAAAGCCAAATCGCCTATCACATCCAAAAGCTTGTGACGGGCAGCTTCGTTTGGATAATGAAGTGTCAGGTTATCCAAAATTCCATTTGGTTTTACGGAGATTGTGTCTTTCCCGAAAGCGGTGCGAAGCTTGTCCATTGTGCTCGGAGAAAGTTCTTTGTCCACATAAACAATTGCATTGTTAAGATCACCTCCTTTTATCAAACCGTTTTCCAATAACATTTCAATTTCGTGAAGGAAACTAAATGTTCTTGCATTTGCAATTTCATCTTTAAATTCTGAAATATGTTTAAGCGAAGCATTTTGCGTACCCAAAACCTTTGTTCCAAAATCGACCATTGTAGTTACTTGGTATTCATCAGCAGGCATTACAATTATTTCACTTCCTGTTTCTTCATCTAAATATGAAATAACTTCCTTTACCACATATTCAATTCGTGGTGCGTTCTGCTCCACTAATCCAGCCATTTCAACAGCTTCAATAAAGAATTTTGAAGATCCGTCCATTATGGGAGGTTCGGAGGCGTTTAGTTCCATTATGCAGTTGTCCACTTCAAGACCAACTAAGGCTGCTAGCACGTGTTCTGAAGTTTGGATTTTAACCCCGCGTTTTTCCAAATTGGTGCCACGCTGGGTATTAACTACATAATTAGCATCCGCTTCAATTACTGGATGACCTTCTAAATCAATTCTCACAAAGGTATATCCATGGTTTTCGGGCGCAGGTTTAAAGGTTATTGTTACCTCTTTGCCTGTATGCAAACCGACTCCGGTAAGTGAAATTTCCTTACCAATGGTGCGCTGTTTTACAACACTTTCATTCATTATCGAGCTTTTTTTCTACTGTGTTGAACCTCTCCATTATTTTGGGAAAGTTTTTAAAATAAACATAACTTTTATTAAAATCGCCATAATTAAAGGCAGGTGAACCTTGTAAGGTTTCGTTGTCTTTCACGTTTCTGCCGATACCGGTTTGGGCCTGTATTTTTACATTATCACCTATGGTAATATGGCCTGCAATTCCTACTTGACCTCCAATAATACAATTTTTTCCTATTTTGGTGGAACCTGCAATACCGGTTTGAGCCGCTATCACAGTATTTTCACCAATGGTAACATTGTGTGCTATCTGAATTTGATTATCAAGTTTTACTCCTTTTTTAATAAGAGTAGAGCCTAAAGTTGCACGATCTATAGTGGTTCCGGGGCCAATATCTACATTGTCCTCAAGAATTACATTACCCGTTTGTGGCACTTTATGATATTCACCTATTTCATTAGGTGTAAAACCAAAACCATCAGCACCAATAACAACACCGCTATTTATTACGCAAGATTGACCTACAACCGTTTCGGAATAGATTTTAGCGCCTGTGAACAAAATAGTATTGTTTCCAACAGTTACATTATCCCCGATATATACATTAGGATAAATTTTTACATTATCACCAATTTTTACATTTTCGCCTATATAAGAAAAAGCGCCTAAATAAAGGTTTTCACCGTATTTGACACTTTCTGAAATAAATACCGGGTTTTCAATTCCCGTTTTATTCATCTTTACTTGGTTATAATATTCCAATAATTGTGAAAACGCTTTATAGGCATTTTCTACCCGTATAAGTGTTGTGGATAAATCACCAGTAGCTACAAAATCATTATTAACAATGGTAATTGAAGCTTGGGTAGAATATATATAATGTGTGTATTTTGGATTTGCGAGAAAGGTCAAACTACCTTTACTTCCTTCTTCAATTTTCGCGAGTTTAGAAACCGCTACTCCTTCATCGCCATCTACGGTACCGTTCAGTATTCCTGCTATTTGGGCTGCTGTAAATTTCATTTGGCGTATTGGTTTTTTTTAACGGAACTGCAAATATTTGAAAACCACAAAACGGTATTTTTTAAATGTATTTGATGTGGTTCGAAAATTTTCATTCTTGCAAAAATAGAAAAAAAGGATTTAGCCCCGATAGCTATCCTTATTGTTTTTTGGATAGCACATATAGTATTTGACCACAGATTTTGAAAGCGCCTCCAAATTCAGTTGGTCACTTGCCTTTGCAACGTCAATTATCTTCCCGTTTTTCTTTAATAAATTGATAGTATCTTTTTCCATACTGTAAGCCTGATTTTCGAGCTTTCCAGTGAAAACAAAAAAGGATGCTTCTTCTTCGGAAATTTTAAAAGTTTTAATCAAAGCATTTCTTTTCTCTTCAACCATTTCAATAGCGAACGGCACTTGCTTTACTTTCACTTTCAGCAAATCTCTGTTAAGTAGCATTTTTGATAGGTTCTTTAAAACAAAATCGTCATTGCTAACCCAGGCTTTCATTGCCGAGATAATATCATAATCGTCCAATTTTGAAAAAGTATCGAGCGCTTTTTCTGAAAAATAATTTAAACTAATATTATTTTTCAGAAAAAATTGTAATCCATCACTTGCAGGAAGCTCTATTCCTTGAGCTGTCAATTGTTTAGCTCGCTTCAAAACCCGCACTAAAAGCTGTTCGGCTACGATCCCGGTTTTGTGTAAATATACTTGCCAATACATTAATCTACGAGCAATGATAAAGTTTTCTACGGAATAAATTCCTTTTTCCTCAACCACCAATTCATCGTTTTTCACGTTCAGCATTGCTATTAAACGTTGTGCATTTACGGTACCCTCGGGCACTCCAGTATAAAAACTATCTCTTTTTAGGTAATCCAAACGATCCATATCCAATTGTCCTGAAACCAATTGGTGCAGAAATTTCCGAGGATATTCATCTCTGAATATTTGAATGGCCAGCGTTAATCCCTTGTTAAACTTTCGGTTTAAAACTTCCATAAAAAGCAGTGAAATTTGTTCATGACTTATGTTTTCAACAATGCTATTTTCCATGGCATGCGAGAAAGGGCCATGACCAATATCGTGTAAAAGAATGGCAACATAGAGTGCCTCTTCTTCCTTTTCAGAAATGTTCACCCCTTTGGAATGAAGTACTTGCACAGCTTTCTGCATTAAAAACATCGCGCCAAGGGCATGGTGAAAACGCGTGTGGTGCGCGCCAGGATAAACGATGTATGAAAACCCCATTTGCGAAATTCGGCGGAGTCTTTGAAAATATTTATGTTCCATCAAATTAAAAACCAACTTGCTGGGTATGGTAATAAAACCATAGATAGGATCGTTAATGATTTTAAGCTTGGGAAGGGTTTTCAAACTTTAACTTTAAATTAATAGCTTCAAAAATTTTTCGGAATAATTCAAGACTATTTTTGAAAAAATTTCTTCGCAATAGGGCGGAATTATTTACAAAATGAATTTAATATTGATACTTCTACGCTAAAGCTTCGGAGTATTAAGACAAATATACATATATGAGCGACATAAAAATACTTTGGGTAGATGACGAGATAGATTTACTTAAACCACACATTCTATTCCTTGAGAATAAAAATTATAAAGTAACTACAGCACAGAGCGGTACAGAAGCTTTGGAAGAGATAAAAAAGGAAACTTTCGATATTGTTTTTTTAGATGAAAATATGCCTGGACTTACCGGACTTGAAACTCTTGCGGAAATTAAGGAACAACAGGCTTCCATTCCCGTGGTGATGATTACCAAAAGTGAAGAGGAATACATAATGGAAGAAGCCATCGGTTCAAAAATTGCTGATTATTTAATTAAACCCGTAAATCCACATCAAATACTGCTTAGTTTAAAGAAAAATTTGGATCACAGTAGATTGATTTCAGAAAAAACAACTTCAAATTATCAGCAAGAATTCCGAAAGATTGCGATGGATCTTTCAATGGTGAATAGCTTTGAGGAGTGGAAAGATCTATACCAAAAACTTATTTATTGGGAATTGGAGCTTGAAGGCATTGAAGATTCTGGAATGTTCGAAATTTTGGAATCTCAAAAAGCGGAAGCTAATAACCAGTTTTGCAAATTTATTGATAAGAACTATCCAAAATGGTTTAGTGATCCTAGCGAAGCGCCCACAATGTCGCACACGCTTTTCAAAGAAAAAATTCAACCACAATTACAAACCGGCGTACCTACGCTATTAATAGTTGTTGATAATTTAAGGTTTGATCAATGGAAAGCTTTTGAACCTACAGTTTCCAATATTTATAAAAAGACTTCTGAAGAACTTTTCTGTAGCATTCTGCCAACGGCAACCCAATATGCACGTAATGCCATATTTTCTGGATTAATGCCAAGCGATATGGAAAAAATGCATCCAGACTTGTGGCTGAATGATACCGAAGAAGGTGGGAAAAATATGAAGGAAGAAGATTTTCTTGCTGCTCAGCTTAAAAGATTAGGCCTAAAATTAAATTGGAGTTATCATAAAATTTCTAGTTTAAAACAGGGTAAAAAATTAGTAGAAAACTTTAAAAGCCATAAAGATGAAGATTTAACTGTCGTGGTTTATAATTTTGTAGATATGCTCTCCCACTCCAAAACTGAAATGGAAGTAATAAAGGAATTAGCGTCCAACGATAAATCTTACCGTTCTTTGACCCAAAGTTGGTTTAAAAATTCTCCATTACTTGAAATTATTCAACAAGCAGCGCGTTTAGGATTCAAATTAATTATCACTACAGACCACGGAACTATCAATGTTAAAAACCCTTCCAAGGTTATTGGAGATAAAAACACCAGTTTAAATTTAAGATATAAAACGGGTAAGAGTTTGACATATGAAGACAAAGAAGTGCTTGCGGCCAAAGACCCAAAAGCCATCCACTTGCCAACAATAAATATGAGCAGTTCCTTCATTTTTGCAAAGGGGGATTACTTTTTTGCTTATCCCAATAATTATAATCATTACGTAAGTTATTATCGAAACACATATCAGCACGGTGGTGTTTCATTAGAGGAAATGATTATTCCTTTTTCGGTATTAGTTCCAAAATAATTTATTTATACGTTTTTATAAAACAGTGGGCCAATAGATAATTTCGTTTTTAAATAAGAAATTATCTATATTCGTTCCGTTTTTACTATGGAACTTACTTATACCCAAATCGAAATTTCCAAAGTTGCTGAACTGATCTTATCTTCTTCAGAACATAAGATTTTCCTTTTCTATGGAGATATGGGAGTTGGGAAAACAACTTTAATAAAAGAAATTGTAAAACAACTTGGTGTTGATGAAACTTCTAGCAGTCCTTCATTTTCCCTAGTAAACGAATATCACACAGCGAAAGAAACCATATACCATTTTGACTTTTACAGAATTGAAGATATAGCTGAAGCTTATGATATTGGCGTTGAAGACTATTTTTATTTTGGCAATTATGTTTTTATTGAATGGCCAGAAAACATCAGTAAACTATTACCAGAGAACGCGAACAGAATAGATATTAAAATAAATAAGAACGGAAGTAGAACCTTAAAACTAAAGCCAGTGAAGTAAAGTTGTAGCGTGTGAAATATATTTTATAAGGACCTTTTTAATCGTTTGCCCCAAATCGCAAAAATTATAGAGCAGAATTTTTATTGCTAAAAAAACTTATAAATATATATTAAAAGTAATTAATCATAATTTTTATTTTCATATTAAGTTTGACCCAGTATTAACCTCACAAAACTTATAATATGAAAACTCTAAAATTACTTTTTATCGCCGCAATTTTTTCATTAGTAACCTTTGCTTCTTGTACCCCAGAAAGCATCCAAGATGAACAAGCACCCCAACAAATCGAAAAAAGCAAAATCATCGTACCTAGTAACGGGTAGTATAATAGCGCTTATAATAGCATCAAGTCCGTATATTTTTTATTCTTATGAAAGTTTCCCACAGACAAAATCTTGGGAAACTTTTTTGTTTACATATCAAGCAAATTGGTATCAAGAGGTATATGTATCTGTGTGGACCATGATGGGAAAGTTCGTACCTCTTCTCCTTTTAGTTATTTGGTTCATTACATGCAAACATTGGTGGTATCACGTAATTCTTATACCCATCGGTATGTTTGCGTTCCAATTATTTAGTGTGATAAATGACGATGTGCGTATTACTGATGAAGTTGAAATTTGGTGGCTTTTTCCAATTATGCTTGTTATTGTGCCACTTGTTTATCTCATAAAAGCCAAGCTGGCAAACAAGTTTATAGGTAATGATATGAAAAGCTTTGAAGAAGAATTGGGAACGCAAAAGAACTTTTGGCAACAAATAAAGGATCTATTCTAAATATTCCATCCTCGGGAATATTAAATTAAATCCGTACATTAGTCCATCAAAAAACAATGATTTTATCTTAGAAATTTAAAGATAATTTTGTTTTTTTAAGAAAATACAAGGCCTCAAAAACAAACAAAAAAACCAATAAGAGCTTAAGTTCCACTTTAAAAAACAAGGCAGTATAAATGAAATAAAAAAAACAGGTTTTACAGCAATGTTAAAATATTAACTTTTAAATAATATTAAAAGGTATTTCATAGTATTTAATTGCATTATAACCTGTAAAGGTACGATTAACATAATTATTATATTTATTTTTTTTGAATGTAAGTTTGTCCCAGTATTAACCTCACAAAAACTTATTATTATGAAAAATTTAAAATTGATTATCGTAGCCGCTATTTTTGCAGCAGGACTTTTTGCTTCTTGTACCCCAGAAGGAATTCAAGATGAACAAAACCCACAACAAATCGACGCAAGGACGGTTTCAGTTCCGCCAGCCGGATAAGAAAAGTCTTATACAGGGAGGCATTATTGTTTTTATAATGGCTTGCACCCCTTTTATATATTACGCTTATGAGAGTTTCCCAAACGACACACAGGTTTGGGAAACTCTTTTTTTTACTTTCACCACAAAATTTCCCTCCCTTTATCAATATGCTTGGTTTTTAACTGGAAAGTTCATTCCCGTTGTTTTATTACTTATTTGGTTTTTCACTTGTAAACATTGGTGGCATTGGATTATACTTGTACCTCTTTCAATGTATGTTTTCCAGCTTTTCAATATTCTAAAACAAAACTTTGATGTAGATGAAGTTGAAATAATCTATGTAATTCCAATAATGTTGGTTGTAATTCCATTTGTTTATCTGGTTCGCGCAAAACTTTTCAGCCAAATGCGCAAAGACGATTTAAAGTCTTTTGAGGAAGAACTTCTGCAAAAACGATCTCTCTGGCAGCAAATAAAAGATTTATTTCGATAATTTTTCGCTTATAATAAAGTGAAAATTATTACGTAAATTGAAACTGAAGATTAAACTATGCCACAACCAAAATCACCATTTACAAGAGCGCAATTACTTCCACAAGAAGAAACCCTAGAAATAACACGTCAAAAAGGAGAACTTTTTATAGGAATCCCGAAAGAAGCATATTTCCAGGAAAAAAGAATTTGTCTTACTCCAGATGCGGTTAATGCAATAGTTAATAACGGTCATAGGGTTTTAATAGAGAATGGCGCCGGAGATGAAGCCGGTTTTTCAGACAAAGATTATTCTGAAGCTGGTGCAGAATTAACCAATGATACAAAAAAGGTATTTGGCTGCCCAATGGTATTGAAAGTAGAACCCCCTACTCTTGAAGAATTAGAAATGATTAAGCCAAAAACGGTGCTTATTTCAGCTCTCCAATTAAAAACTCGTCAAAAATCTTATTTTGATGCACTCTCCAAAAAAAAAATTACGGCACTTGCTTTTGAATTTATAAAAGATGAAGATCATAGTTATCCCGCCGTTAAAGCATTAAGTGAAATTGCTGGGACTGCTGCCGTACTTATAGCTGCAGAATTAATGGTAAATGCAAAAAAAGGAAACGGACTCCTTTTTGGAAATATAAGTGGTGTCCCTCCTATTGAGGTTGTGGTGATTGGTGCTGGAACTGTTGGCGAATTTGCAGTTCGTTCAGCACTTGGATTGGGAGCTAATGTTAAAGTATTCGATAGTTCTATAACTAAATTGAGAACAATTCAAACTAACGTGGGACGCATTTTATATACTTCTACAATGCAACCAAAAAATTTAATGAAGGCCCTTCTGCGTTGCGATGTTGCTATAGGTGCTGTACGTGGACAAAATAGAGCACCTATAATTGTTACCGAAGAAATGGTTCAAAACATGAAAAAAGGCGCCGTTATTATTGATGTTTGTGTGGATATGGGAGGCTGCTTTGAAACTACGGAAATGACTAGTCACGATTGTCCAACAATGATTAAACATGAAGTGATACATTACGGAGTACCTAATATTCCAGCGCGATATCCTAAAACTGCTTCTATTTCAATAAGTAATATCTTCACACCCTATATATTAGAAATAGCTGAAAGCGGCGGGCTTGAAAATGCAATCCGTTTTGATAATGGTTTAAAAAATGGTTTGTACTTTTACAGAGGAATCTTGACCAACAAAGCCGTTGCAGATTGGTTCAACATGTCATACAGTGACATCAATCTATTGATTTTCTAAGTTTAATATTTGTCTTAGAAATTAAAAAATCCTAATTAAAATTTAATGAAGTTAGCATACCGATTAGTCTATTTTTCAGGCGGATTTATAGTAGGAATAGCACTATTGTTTTTTATTCTCAGCGGAAAAAAAACATCCTGTGCCTATGGCCCTGAATCGAGAACATTGAAAAACATAAAGTTCAAGCAGCGTGCTTTCACAGAAAAAACATTACTTGCACTTCATGAAAATGGAATGGATACATCTGCGGTTTCAAACTTGCTAGAAGATGGAGATGTTTTATTTTCCGAAAGCAATACCGAACTTGATTCCTGTAAACTATATGTTATTAAAGGTGTTATTTTAGAGAAAACCCTAAAGATAACTGTTGAAAATTGTGAAAAAACAGCTACAGTTATTGATGCGAAAATTAATAAAGAATAAAAAATTTACAACTTTCTTCGCTGCTTCTCTTTTTTCAAAAGTGTAAGTTCCCTACTAGTTTGTCCAGCAACCGAAGTGTTTTCTTCAGCACGTCTTATTAAATAAGGCATAACATCTTTTACTGGACCAAACGGAATATACTTAGCAACATTATATCCTTCAGCACCCAGATTAAAAGTAATGTGATCACTCATCCCAAAAAGCTGTCCAAACCAAATGCGGTTATCGCTTTTTGTAATTTTATTTTCGGTCATTAAATGCATTGTTAAATAAGTACTGGATTCATTATGGGTTCCAACGAACAGCTCAATATCATTGAGGTTGTTCATTATATACTTCATTATTTCATTAAAATTATCATCTGTAGCTTTTTTGCTTTCACAGATTGGGGTTTTATAGCCTTTTGCAATTGCTCGTTCATTTTCCTTTTCCATATAAGCTCCGCGAACAATTTTAAAACCAAGCTTGAAACCTTTCTTTTTAGCGCGCTGGTGTAAACTTTTCAAATACTCCAACCTATCCCACCTGTAACATTGCAAAGTGTTAAAAATAATGGGGGTTTCGGTGTTATATTTTTCCATCATTTTTTCACATAAATCATCTGCGGCATCTTGCATCCAAGACTCCTCCCCGTCTATCAAAATCTTTATATTACTATCGTGTGCTTCCTTTGAAACCCGATCATATCGATTTTCTATACGCTTCCATTCAAGTTCCTCAGCTTCAGTTAAAGGTTGTTTTTCGGTAATTTTTTGCCAGATTTTAAATCTTCCAAAACCTGTTGGCTTAAATACCGAAAAAGGCATGGCTTGTTTATTTTTAGCAAATCTGGTTAGTTCAAGTACTTTATTTGCAGTTGCATCAAATTGCGCATCCTCTTCTTTTCCCTCTACCGAAAAATCTAATACAGATGAAACACCCGCATCAAAAAGTTTATCAACGGTTGACATGCAATCCGTTTCATTAACGCCTCCACAAAAATGGTCAAACACGGTAGAGCGGATAAGACCTTCTACCGGAAGATTAATATTCAGTGCAAATTTTGTTACGGCAGTTCCAATTTTCACCAAGGGCTCCATTGAAATCATTTTGAAAAGAAAATAGGCCCTTTCCAACTCGGAATCGCTTTTAAGATTAAATGCCGTTTCAGTATTATCGAAAAGGGAATTTGATGTCATAAAATTCAAAATAAAGTGTGCAAATATAGTTAGATTTGAACTCTGAATATATGAGAAAAACAAATTCATGGAAAAAATATTAAATGAAAAGGGCTTAGTATTTAAAAATGAAATAGCCTGGGAAGTTTTTTCAAAATACCTATCGAATTTAAAGCCTTCAAAAGTGTTTATAATTGATGACGAAAACACAAAAAGCCATTGTTTACCATTTCTTTTAAAAAAACACGAATCTATAGTTACTTCTGAAATTATAACAATTCCTGCAGGCGAAGAATTTAAAAATATCGCCACTTGTTTATATGTTTGGGAAACACTTTCTGAAAAAGGAGCTGAGAGAAACAGTTTGATAATCAATTTGGGCGGCGGCGTAGTGACAGACTTAGGAGGGTTTATTGCTTCAACCTTTATGCGAGGCATCCCTTTTATTAATATACCCACATCCCTACTTGCAATGGTTGATGCTTCAGTTGGCGGTAAAAACGGGGTGGATCTTGGCCATAAAAAAAATCAAATTGGCATTATAAATCTCCCCGAAATGGTGGTTTTAGACACCGAATTTTTAAAGACTTTACCAGACGAACAACTCATTTCAGGGCTTGCAGAAATGCTAAAACACGGACTTATACACAGCGAGGTATATTGGAATCGTATTAAAAGTATTGATATTTCTAAAAAGTTAGAGTTTGAGGAACTGATTTGGGATTCTATCGAAATAAAAAAAGAGATTGTAACAAAAGATCCTTATGAAAAAGATCTCCGGAAGACCTTAAATTATGGCCACACACTGGGCCACGCAATAGAATCCTATTTTCTTGAAAACTCTGATAAGAAATCACTGCTTCATGGCGAAGCTATTGCTGTGGGAATGATTTTGGCCACACATATATCAAATGCAACTTTTAATTTTCCGAGAGAAACATTACACGAGGTTACAACAACTATTTTGCGGCATTTCCCAAAGCAAACATTCACCCAAAATGATATTGCTGCTATCATCAATTTGTTAGCATTCGACAAAAAAAATAGAAATGGAAAAGTACTATTTGTGCTTTTGGAAGACATTGGTCTCCATAAAAGCGATTGTGAAGTGAATAGTGAGCTGATTTATAGGGCTTTTGAATATTATAAAAATTTCTAAAAATTTTCTTGAAAATATTTTTATGTCTTCAATTTTTGAATAGTTTTATAACCGTAAACCAAAATGTTTAATATTAATGAAGCGAATCATTGTAGATTATCGAAAGTTGACCCCCGAAATACTTTCCTTATTAGTTGAAAAATATCCTGATGGATATGATGATGACCATGTTATCACTTTTAAAAATGCCAAAAACGAAACCGTAGAAGCGGTTGAAGTTAGGACTACTGATACTATTTACTTGGTTAAAGTTAGTTCTCGCTTAGAAACAACAATGGCAAATTATGATGAAGATGACTATGAAGAAGCAGACTTCAATGAACCGATTAGTGAAATTCCAGATAAAAAGAAATTAGAGGAAGAGGAATAAAATTAAACCCATTCCATAAAAAAAGAGGCTCCTAGAGCCTCTTTTTTTATGGAATTCTTTTTTAATTTTTATGCGTGTTGAAGTTTGTGCTTGCCTTCTTTTATCTCTTCAATCAATTTTAAATTGAATGCTGGCAAATCTTTCGGATTTCTACTTGTCACAAATCCTTCGTCAACTACAACTTCTTCATCCACCCAGTTTGCTCCGGCATTAATCAAATCATCCTTGATGGAACTGAAAGATGTCATCTTTCTTCCCTTCACGACTTCTGCCGAAATTAGAATTTGTGGTCCGTGACAAATTGCCGCAACTGGTTTCTTTTGTTCAAAGAAATGTTTTACAAATTTAAGGGCTTCTTTGTTTCTTCTTAATTTATCAGGATTTATAACTCCACCTGGAAGAACTAACGCATTGTAATCAGAAGCTGATGCATTTTCAATGGTTTTGTCAACTTTATAATCGTTGCTCCAGTTTCCATCTGCCCAAGCTTTTATTTTACCTTCTTTTTCACTAATAATTTCAACGGTAAATCCTTCTTTTTCCATCGCCTCTTTAGGTGATTTTAATTCAGATTCTTCAAATCCGTCTGTAGCTAAAATTGCAATTCTCTTTTTCATAATCTTCCTTTTTAATTTTTAATATTAATTTCAATAAATATAACAAGCGCAGTACATGTTATCAATTAATTGCTATTAAAATTTTATTAATCTTTGTTAAGGAATTACAAGAAAATCAATTATTCTTTAATTTTTGAGCTTTTTTTTTATCTTCTTCCACTTTGCTTTTGTACTCGCGAAGTTCTTTCATTTCAAGTTCGTATGAAAGAGTAGCATTGCTTGTGGGTTCAATTTTAATTTTTCTGAAAAGAGCCCAATTCACAGTAAATTCAGCTCCAAAAAATAGAATCAGACAGGTATAATAAACCCAAAGCAAAACCAAAACTACACTTCCAGCAGCACCATAAACTGAAGCTGGATCTGATTTTGCAAAATAAAATCCAATCAAGTATTTACCTGCCAAGAAAAGCAGAGAAGTCATAAAAGCACCAATAAGATTCGTTTTCCATTTTATTTTCACATCTGGCAATATGGTAAAAATAGCAGCAAATAGTGCAGTGACTATAATTTGTGAAAATATGAAATTCAAAAACTGAATAAACTGAGAAGAAAATTCGGTGTAATAACTGCCAATAAAATCGCTTATAGCATTAACGGCAGTACTTAAGATAAGCGAAATAAGCATCAATAAACCAATTATTAAAACCATTCCAAAAGAAACGGCTCTTCGCTTTAAGGTGTCAATAATGGTATTCTTTTTTGAACGAACGCTCCAAATATCGTTCAATGCTTTCTGGAGTTGAAAGAAAACTCCCGTGGCCCCAAAAATTAAAATTCCTATACCGAAAATGATAAAAAGAACTGAGCTTTCTGAAAGCGCAGAATTTATAACCATAGCCTGAATCAATTCGGCGCTGCCTTGTCCAATTAAACCGCTAATCTCGCCAGTTATTCTACCCTCAACAGCTTCCTTTCCAAAAAAAACGCCTGCAAAATGAACTGTTATAATAAGTAAAGAAGGCAAGGAAAAAAGAGCGTAATATGCAATTACGGCGCTTTTTGCCCAAGGATCATTTTTGTCCCAACTTAAATAAGTGTCTTTTAAAAGTTTAAAGAATTTCATTATAAATAGCGTTCAGTTATAATATTACAGTGATGTATTTCGTGCCCACAAATTACAAAGCCAGCGGCACTTACTGACATATTACTACCATTGGCCATACCAATTTGTTTCAATTGATTTGAATTGAAGTTTTTAAAAAGGCAGATGGTCGCTTCACGTACGGCTAAATGTTCTTGCAAAAGTTCTTCAACGGATTTATTATTTGCCATAGCATTTTCAGCAAAAATATTTTCATCAAAACCCTTTAGGTCTGCATTAGTGCTTCGCGCAAAATATAATGCTCTATATGCGAATACCCTTTCTGTATCAGCAATGTGTTGCAAAATATCTTTCGGCGTCCACTTTCCTTCCGCGTAGCAATAGTTCCATTTTTCGTTTGGCAAACTTTTAAAGAATGATTGAGTTGTATCCAATCCTCTAGCAAAGGCATTCAACAATGGAATATTTTCAACTAAATCTATATAATGCTTGTAATATGGATTGTATTCAGAAATTTGAATTTCAGAAGATGTCATATTTTTCTTATAAAGATAAAAAAAACCTTTGCTGATTAACAAAGGTTTTTTAGCTGTATTTGAAAATTTATATTTCTTTAAATATGGAGTGAAGTAATCTCTTTTTATCATTGATACTTTCTTCCATTGAAATCATAGTTTCTGTTCTACTAACCCCTTCAATATCATCAATTTGATAAATAATATCTTTAGCGTGTGAAGTATCTTTCGCTCTAATTTTACAAAATATGTTGAATTTTCCAGTAGTAACACTAGCAACGGTAACAAAAGGAATTTCACTTATACGCTCCAAAACAAATTGAGTTTGAGATGTTTTAAAAATGAAAACACCAACATACGCTATAAAGGAATATCCTAATTTCTGGTAATCAACTTGAAGCGAAGATCCTGTAATAATACCAGCGTCTTCCATTTTCTTTACTCTTACGTGAATAGTACCTGCGGAAATTTCAAGTTTTTTTGCAATGTCTGTAAAGGGAATTCTGGTGTTATCAATAAGTAGATCGAGAATCTTATGATCGGTATCGTCTAATTTAAATTTTGGCATAATTATTTTTTTTTGCAAAACTATGGAGTTTTATGAAATAATGAAACCTAATTATTGAAAATATATTGTCGAATTGTCGTTTTTATCAAAAATTTTTGAAATATTGTGACCAACTGTTAAATTTTCTTGCGGATTTGTTAAAATTTTGACTTTCTCACCATTTTTCTCTTTATGTCCAAATTTATCATCCAGATTTCCTATTTCATCAATTACAGGAACAAAATCTATTTTATTCTCTTTTAATACTTCAAGGTATTGAATTGCAACAGAAACAGTTTTCTTTTCATTTGGCAAAATTACGTTTCGAAGTATGAAATCGTTATAATTCTTAAGATTTTCAGGAATTTCGAAATACTCTTTATATTGTACTTGCTCAGAAATTTCTTCCATAATATCAAAAAGACTTAACAAGGAATAGAAAATATACTCCCTCGTTTTTTCACGCTGGTAATCTTGTTCAAAATGGCCCGCCTCAAAAAGAATGGTGGGAACACCATTTTTTTGAAATGTATCGCCAACGCAGGCTTCATTGAAGCTATCGTCATATCTTCCAACCTGTCCCGGAATATATTTTTGAAGCAATTTGTTCATTTTTACTATATGTTGCATTGCAACTTTACGAGAGTTGGTAACTGTTCGTTCTGCATCAGCAGCAGGTGATAAAAATGAAACTGTTGCAGATTTTCCTGTTTTAAAGCCATAAATAGAGCGCTGATCGTGCAGATTTAAGCAAAGTGAAGGTTTAACTGAATTAAAAACTTCACGAAGGCACTGGCTTTCTTTTTGTGATAAATTATACGCATCTCTATTTAAATCTATATTGTTAGCATTCTCGCGTGTGTAACTATGCGCACCATCTGGGTTTAGTATAGGAAATATATAAAAAGTGAATTTTGATAAAAATTGTTCGATCTGTGGTTGAAAATGGTGTCTTTGACTTATAAATTTTAAAAAGTCGAAAAGCGCTTTGGTGGTTGTTGATTCATTTCCGTGCATTTGAGACCATGCTAAAACAACTTCAGGACCTTTACCAACTTTTAATAAGGGAATATCCTGACCCATTTCTGAAAGTCCGGGTACGGAAATTTCATAACTCATTTTATACATGTCCAGCAAAGGATAAATATGCTGCATCGTTATATATCTACCACTCAATTGGAATTCAAAATTGTCGTGGTACCAACTTTCTATTTTCATATTCAAATTTGAAGTTTACAAAGTTAAACAATGCTTGGTTTACAAATGTAAACACAACGCAAATCAATTTTTGATTACATTCGTAAACAAAATAAGTAGGTTTTTACTGAAAAATAAAGGAATTAATGTGTTTTTATAAATATTTGTTTAAAATACTGTAAATTAGTATTTTATACATTTTTATATGAAGTTAAAATTTTATTATTTTTGAATTAATTGTGATTTTTAAATACAAATAAATTATAATATTTTACATTTGTAACCGTTATCTATTAAATAAAATTGCTACAATGGTAAACAGTTCGGAATTTATAAAAAGGCTTGAAAAAATGCTGGAATACTACAGTCTTTCAGCTACTGCTTTTGCCGAAAAAATGGAATTTAATCGCTCTACTATTTCACATTTATTGTCTGGCCGAAATAAGCCTAGTTTAGAATTCGTAATGAAATTGCTTCAGAAATTTCCGGAAGTGGAAATGAATTGGCTACTTTTTGGAAAAGGATCTTTCCCCTCTATCTCTTCCGAAAATCAGAATGCTTCAATAACTCCAAAACAAAATCCTGTTTCAAAACAAGAAAAACCATTGGATTTTTTTTCTGAAGAAAAAAAAAGTGTAGAACAGGAAATGGTTCGCATTAATAAAAATTCAAATGATATTGACAAAATTGTTTTTTTTTATAAAGACGGCAGTTTTAATATTTATCAAAATTAAGTGATGTCGGTAATTTTTCGGAAATTTGAATAAAAATTTGAAATGCGCATTTCTTTACTTTTATTAAGCTTGCTTTTTTTCAACAGTTGTTACGAAAGCGAGCGCAATTGCTCCGATTTCAAAACAGGAACTTTTGAATTTGAAGCTTTATCCGGCACTGAAGTCTTTAAAACAACCATTACACGTAACGATTCCCTTGAAATTGATTTCTATAAAGGAAAGAGTGATACCTCTTCAATACGTTGGGTAAATGACTGCGAATATGTTCTACAGAAAATTCACCCAAAAAATCAAGCTGAAAAAAAAGCAATTCTCATCAAAATCCTAACAACCAACAAAAATCAATATACATTTGAATTTAGTGAGGTTGGTAAGACAAAAACCAGCAGTGCAATGGCAAGAAAAATTAAATAATTTTTACACCGAGTAGTGTCTATGAGCTCCTTTATTTCATTTAATAGTAACCTCAAGAAAAGTATTTATTCAAAACAGCGAATAATGTTTCCTGTTCAATTGGCTTGGTAAGATAGTCGTTCATTCCTGCCTTAATGCCACGCTCAATAGCTTCTTTAGTTACATCAGCTGAGAAACCTAATATTACTGCCGTATTATCAATTTCACGTAAATGTTGTACAATTTCAAATCCATCTTTTCCTGGCATATGTACATCCATAAAAATGAGATCGTAATGACGAGAAGCGCATTTAAGTAAAGCATCGTCACCATCTATGGATAAATCGGGATCTATTTGACTTTTTGAAAGTATTTTAGCCAAGATTTTTTGATTGAGTATATTGTCATCAACAATCAATACATTTATATGGCTTAAATTTCTGTATTGCTTTAATTTATTCTTTTTACTTTGATTTTCAACTTTTGGGAATTTCAGGGTTATTGTAAAGACAGATCCTTCCCCTTCTTGACTTTGCACTTCAATAGTTCCCTTCATCATCTCAACTAGTGTTTTTGTAATAGCTAATCCCAAACCGCTTCCTTGATGCTTTTTAGTTATTCCGAAATCAAGTTGTTTAAATCTTTCAAAAATAACGTCAATTTTAGAAGGGTCAATTCCCATCCCTGTATCTGAAACTTTTAATTTTAGTTTCAACTCTCCATTTTCTTCCTTTTCTGTATAAAAAACTTCAATTGTACCTGATTCCGTAAATTTCGCGGCATTACTAATGATATTAGTGAAAATTTGTTCAGTACGGGAAATATCGCCAAGAACGTTTTGTGCATTTTGAATTTTCTCAAAGTTTGTAATTACCTCAATTCCTTTTTTATTTATTGCCGGAGCATATATATCGACAATCTTTTGAAGCGTTTTAAAGGGACTGAAAACTTCTCGTGAAAGCTCTACTTTTCCAGATTCAATTTTATCTATATGAAGAATGTTATTGACCAGGTTCAACAAAATTCTTGACGAATTTTGCATTAATTTTAAAAATTCCTTCTCACTAATTGAAAGTTGCTTCCCTTCCAATATTTCAGAAATGCTTAATATAGCACTTAGTGGAGTTCTTATTTCATGGCTCATGTTTGAAAGGAATTGCGTTTTGGCCACAGAGGCTTCTTCTGCCTTAATTCGCTCTTTTTCAAGATCTTCGTTAAGACTATTAAGTCTTTTATTCATAAGTTTATAGAGATTGGACTGCTTTCTAGCTAACAGAAAGGAGTAGGCTAACAATCCAATAAGAAATGATAGAAAAAACCCAAGTGCCAATATATAGCTTTGTAAGATTGAGGGCCTTAACTCTTCATCAGAATAAAACATAAATTCAAATTTCCAAGACCCCTCTGTCTTATCTACTATTGGATTTAAGTTCTGAGTGAAAATTTGATCAATTTTAAAAACATCAGGGTTTGGATTATTGTAACTGTAGAAAATATTTCCCACATCGTCACTAATCTGGACACTGAAAAGATTTTGTTTAGAACTTATGTTATCGAACTGCTCTTTAAAATCCATACCTGCAGAAATGGTTCCTTGGAAATAACTATTGTAAAATATGGGAACATCTACCAAAAAGGCCTTTCCGTGCTGTGTTAGATCTACCCAAGAAGTTATATTTACTAGCGTATCTTTAGAATTTTTAATCCAACTTGCATAACGGTATCCTACAGATTTTATATCTAAATTAAGAACTTCTCGATTTGGATTAAATGGAGCTACAAAGTTTATAACTCCAGAACTATCTATATACTCTATAAATTTGATACCTTGATTTTGCTTGATAATTCTTTCGGTATCAGACTTCAAGTAGGTTTTGAACTGTCCATTACTTTCTACGATCCGATCACGCATGTCTTCCAAAGAAATAATATTATGGAAAATTATCTTCTTAAAATCCTGATAAGTTATATTGCCCGCAACCTCCAATTGCTTAAGCTTAGCCTGTTTTTGATCATTGAGAGTTCTATAATAACTTAGAAAACATAATGCAGAAAGAAATAAAAATAAACCCAAAGAAAGCAATGCAAATTTGAAATTCCGGAAAGATTCTATTATTATGTTTGGGAGCATTTTTAAAGTTAATAAAAGATTGCCTTTTATTTTTGTAAAGATTTGTTTTTAAAAAACTTTAGCAATAATTGAGAATGAATCTATTCTATACTTAATTAAATAAAAAAAAGACGAAATTTTAGAGAATACGAAAATTACTTTTAGTATGTAACTATATACGACCAGCAATTCTATCTTTAGCCAACTGTAACACAGTGTGAAATTGATCTTCAAGATTCATTTCAGAATTATCAATTTCAATGGCGTCTACAGCTTTTATCAAGGGAGAATCTTCACGGGTTGTATCAATATGGTCGCGGTCTTCAATGTTTTTCAGCACATCTTCAAATTTAATGGCCTCTCCCCGCTCCAAAAGTTCTTTATAACGCCTTTGCGCACGTTCATTAGCAGATGCATTCATGAAAATTTTCAGTTCAGCTTTGGGGAAAACTACGGTGCCAATATCACGACCGTCCATTACTACTCCTTTTTCAAAACCCATTTGTTTTTGCTGTGCAACCAACTTTACTCGTACTTCGTGAATCGTGGCAATTGGGCTAACAAATTCAGAAACCTCAAGGTTTCGAATTTTGTTTTCTACATCTTTCCCATTAAGAAAAATATGCGCTTTGTTCCAATCATCATTCTTTATAAATTTCAGATTGATTAAAGGAAGATGTTCTATAAGTTTTTCAACGTGAAAATATTCTTTTGAAATAATGCTATGCTGCATTGCATAAAGCGTTACAGCTCGATACATTGCCCCACTGTCCACGTAAACATAGCCTAAAAAATCAGCAAGTTGTTTTGCGACTGTACTTTTTCCCGTAGAGGAATATCCATCAATGGCAATAGTAATTTTTTGCATTATTGAAGATCTATATTCAGCCCAAAAAAGCTGGATGATGCTGCAGTACTATATTTTGAATAGGAATAACTCAATCGCAACTTATTCAATTTGATTCCAAACCCTGCGCTTAAGCCAGCAAAAGCACGTTTTTCCTCAATCCTCAATTCTTCACCTCTTCTTAAATTATATCCCAGACGAATGTTGAAACCGCTTTCGGGAAAGAGTTCTATACCAACAATCATATGCCTAAAGGCATTGTCTATAAAATTGATGTTTTCTTTTTGAACATTGCCTTCTAAGTCTGTTTGTTCTCTTGATGGGTTTGAAAAAGCAACATTCCATTGTTGCATATTTTCCAAAGTGAAATGCCAACGGATGGGAACATTTTCCAAAGTTTGCGAAATTCCGAAGATCAATTCGAAAGGTAATGGTTCGTATTCCTCATGATAGGGCGTGAACTGAGTTCCAAGATTTCTGGCAACACCAGTAATTTGGAGATCCCAATCTTCGTAAACGTACATTAAACCTATATCCAACGCTCCGCCAAATGAAGAATAGTTTTCTAGTTTCGAGGAAATAAGTTTTAGGTTTACCCCTACGTGGAAATTTGTAAATGCAATATTACGCGCATGGCCAATAGACAAAGCAACTTCACCCCCACTAAAACTGGCGGTGGGATTTCCGGCTTCATCATAACCATCAAACTTACCGTAATTAACATAAGTTACACCTGCGTGCAAAACCTGCGTTCTTCTATCCCAAAGATAGGCGTATGCAGCGGTACCGTAATTTACGTCGCCTATATAGTTTGTATAATTTAAGGATAATTGATTGTCCATCTCTGGATTTATACTCGCCGGGTTAAACAATCCCTGTGTAGGGTCGTAATCGTAATTAGTCACCACTTTTCCACCCAAAGCTGCCATTCGGGGACTATTCACTAAATTCAGGAATTGATAAGTTGCTCTACCGCCTATCTGAGCCATTAAAAGGTGAGATATGAATAGTGAAAAAACTAAGAAAACCTTTTGGGTCATAGACGCGAGTTACCGTAACTAAAAACTAAACGAATGCAAGTATAATTTATTTTTGCAAAGGAAAGAAATGATTGATGATTAATGTATAATAATTAAAAAATTATACATTAATCACCAATCTTCAAGATATTCTAGAGGTTTTTCGCGTTTTTTACTTTTTCCTTCATAAGCGCCAAATCTAGCACATCAGCCATATCTTTCACATAATGGAAAGTAAGTCCTTTTAAATATTCAGGATTAATTTCGTCTATATCACGTTTATTGTCTTCACAAAGAAGAATTTCTTTAATTCGGGCACGTTTTGCAGCAAGAATTTTTTCTTTTATACCGCCAACGGGCAATACTTTTCCACGGAGCGTAATTTCACCCGTCATCGCTATTGATTTCTTTACTTTTCGTTGTGTGAAAAGAGAAACCAATGATGTTAACATCGTGATACCTGCACTTGGACCATCTTTTGGTGTTGCACCTTCTGGCACGTGAATATGTACGTTGTAATTATCAAAAATATCAGGATTAATCCCCAATTTCTCTGCATTGGATTTTATGTACTCCAAAGCAATGGTTGCAGATTCCTTCATCACTTTCCCAAGGTTTCCGGTCATATTCAGGGCGCCTTTACCTTTTGAAAGTGTAGATTCTATAAACAATATATCACCACCAACCCTTGTCCACGCAAGACCTGTAACTACTCCTGCTACATCATTGTTTTCATATTTATCACGTTCCATTTTTGGAGCGCCCAAAACTTCGACAATAATTTCATTGGTAACTTTAACAACATATTCTTCTTCCATAGCAATCTTCATTGCAGCGTAACGCACCATTTTTGCAATTTGCTTCTCCAAAGAACGAACTCCACTTTCGCGAGTATAGCCTTCAACAATTTTTTCAAGCTGCGGTTTGGCAATTTTAAGTGCATCAGCTGCCATTCCATGTTCCTTTAATTGCTTTGGAAGTAAGTGTCTTTTTGCAATTTCAACCTTTTCTTCAATTGTATATCCAGTAACGTTTATAATTTCCATTCGGTCTCGCAATGCAGGTTGAATGGTACTCAAACTGTTTGAAGTAGCAATAAACATAACTTTTGAAAGGTCATAACCTAGCTCCAAAAAGTTGTCATAAAACGAATTGTTTTGTTCCGGATCAAGAACTTCGAGCATCGCTGATGAAGGATCGCCTTGATTGCCCGCTGAAATTTTATCAATCTCATCCAAAACAAAAACCGGATTACCTGTTTCAGCTTTTTTTATGCTCTGTATAATTCTACCGGGCATTGCACCAATATAAGTCTTTCTGTGGCCGCGAATTTCAGCCTCATCGCGAAGTCCGCCTAAACTCATTCGCACATATTTTCTGCCCAAAGCTTCTGCAATGGATTTTCCCAAAGAAGTTTTTCCAACTCCTGGAGGTCCATAAAGGCAGAGTATTGGCGATTTCATATCGTTTCTCAATTTTAGGACCGCCAAGTGTTCTACTATTCTTTTTTTAACATCATCAAGTCCGTAATGATCTCTATCAAGAATTTTTCTCGCCCTTTTTAAATCGAATTTATCTTTGCTATATTTATCCCATGGAAGATCCAAAATGAGTTCCAAATAATTGCGCTGAATGCTGTATTCCGCAACCTGCGGATTCATTCGCTGCATTTTTGACAATTCTTTCGTGAAGTGTTTTTCAACTTCCTTGCTCCATTTCTTTTTCTTTGCACGCTCGTGCATCTCTTCTATTTCCTCTTCGGAAGAAGAACCGCCCAATTCCTCTTGAATGGTTTTCATTTGTTGATGAAGGAAATACTCACGCTGTTGTTGGTTAATATCACTCTGCACTTTAGACTGAATATCATTTCGAAGCGATAACTTCTGAATTTCCATATTCATATACCGAAGTGTTTCCAATGCACGATCTTTCAGATTGTTTATTTCCAAAAGTGTTTGTTTTTCTTCAACATCGATATTCAAATTTGAAGAAACAAAATTGATAAGGAAACTGGAACTTTCAATATTTTTAATAGCAAAGGCAGCTTCCGAAGGAATATTCGGGCTTTCCTTAATTATTTTTAGCGCCATCTCTTTTATGGAATCTATAATCGCTCTAAATTCTTCGCTTTCTTTTTCGGGACGCGCTTCTGCAACTTCTCGAATGGTTGCAGTCATATAAGGGCTAGTAGTAATTACTTCTGCAACCTCAAAACGTTTTTTTCCTTGAATGATAACCGTAGTATTGCCATCAGGCATTTTCAGTACCCGAAGAATTTTCGCTACGGTTCCAATGGTATTTATATCGCCTATTCCCGGTTCCTCTTCGTATTCATCTTTTTGTGAAACAACACCAATTACCTTATTCCCTTTATTAGTTTCGTTTATAAGTTTAATGGATTTGTCCCTACCTGCCGTTATAGGTATTACAACTCCAGGAAACAAAACAGTGTTTCGCAAAGGTAAAATTGGTAAGATTTCAGGAAGTTCTTCTTTGTGCATTGCATCTTCGTCTTCAGCAGACATTAATGGAATGAATTCTGCATCTTCCTTTAAATCTTGAAATGACAACTTGTCTAATGATGTAAGTTTTGAATTAGCCATATATTTTTTTAGGGACATTGTGTCACAAATGTAATGCTCGCAATGCCTACTCTTAAATTGTTTATGATTATTTTATGAAAGAACACTGGCAATCAACTGTTTTGCGTGTTCTTATTTATTATAATTCAAGAGTTATGCCAGTTAAAAATTTTTTTTCTTATAGAACTGTAACAACATTATTAAAAATCTGTCTTTAAAGGAAATAACTATCTTTAAACAAAATCATAAAGCTATGACTATGCTAACTAAAATCTCGTTCAGTTTGACGCTTTTCATTATTGGAAATCTTCAAGTAATTGCACAAAACCAAAGTAATAATTCTATTGAAGGAAGTCGAAATGTAGTAACAAAGACTGTAAAAACTCAGCCTTATAATTTAATCAATGTTTCAGGCTCTATGGACGTATTCCTTGAAAAAGGATCAGAAGGAAACATCAGTATTACAGCAGAAGACAATGTACTGGATAAGATTGAAGTTGAATCTGATGGAATTACTCTTACCGTTTCGATGAAAAAAAATACATCTCTTAGAAATACAAAAAAAATTAAGATTGTTGTTCCATATATGGAAATTTCCGAAATTACCCTTCGGGGTTCTGGAAATATTGAAGGAAATGATATGCTGAAAAGTAGTTCTCTTGCGTTAAATATACATGGCTCAGGTGAAATAAAAGTTTCTGTTGAATCCAATTCTTTAGATGCTCAGTTAAACGGTTCAGGCAATATGAAGCTTAATGGAAAAACTACAAACCTAGAAGTGAAGACCACAGGAAGTGGCAATTTTGAAGGTAAAGAATTAACTTCAGAAAATGCAGAAGTCTATATATCTGGTTCAGGTGATTCAACCATATTTGTAAAAAATAGCTTGAAAGCACGTATTCAAGGCTCAGGCTCTATTTTTTTTGCAGGAAATCCACCAACCAATGATGCAAAAGTTATGGGTTCTGGAAAAGTAAAATCTATTTAAGAATTATTTAATTCAATTAAAAAAGCCGCTTTTAGAATAACTAAAAGCGGCTTTTTTAAATTTATAGTAGCTTCTATGGTAAAACTATTAAAAACTCACCACCTGTAATTTGATAGATTGTAGAGTCTTGCCCAGAAGCGTCAACTCCAGAAAAATTAAACGTTCCTTCAATTATTCCGTTTGGGATATCATAATTTGTAATCATTAAACTTCCTGGACTGGAGACATAGGTAATTGAAGTACCAACCACTGGTGTGTAGTAACCAACAATTTCATCACCATCAATAATTTCAGTACCCATATCAAAAGTACCCATTGAAACTGTTAGTGGGAAGGTTAGCTCCATTCTTTGATCACCTTTTGTTGTCGTTATTGTAACTCTTGGATATTGATTAACGATGGAAGTTGTAATAACAATTTCATCAGGGCTATATGAGGCACCGTCCACATTTGCTGTAAATGCATTATTTGCTCCAGGAACTCCTTCAAAGTATACTGTAAAACTTCCTTCGGTAACTTCAACTACCTCTGACACTTGATTTAAAGGGTCAGTTCCCGTAAATGAAAAAGTAGCTTTTAATATACCCAATTCAAAGTCAAACTCAGTAATAGTTATGGATCCCGGATTTGAAGTTAGGTTTTCGGCTCCATTACCAGCATTGTATAGCGCTATTAATTTTGTTCCATCAGAAATGTTTACCATATCAAAAGTACCAATGCCCAAAGAACGTGGAATGTCAATACGCATAAGTTCACCCGTATTGGATCTGGCTTCAACTTTTATCATATGTATATCACCTACTATTGGCTCGCTAACATATATTGTATCTGCAACAAAATCAATTCCTTCAACTTTTGCGAAAAATTCATTGTTCGGATTTTCATTTCCGCCGCCGCCTCCAGTATCATCAATTACATATGCTATGGAATTAAAGGCTCCGTTTGTAATTTCAATATCTTGCAAGATTGGGTCGCCATTTCCGTCAAGTATTGGGTTTCCGTCGCCGTCTACTTTAATTCGAACGCCCATAAAACTAAAAGTTCCTGTAACAGTTTGCGCTTCGGCATCAATTTCGGTAATATTTAAAAGTCCCGATCCGCCCAATGCCGCAGCAGAAATGTATGGTAGAACATTTACTGAACCATCAAAATAGGTACCTGTATTCTCGTTGGCTCCGCCAGTAGTTAAGTTGAAAGTACCAACAGCAGCATCTTTAATTGAAAGGGTTATATTTTCACCACCTGGTTTTAGGCCTGTAATTACCAACTCATTAGTTGTGGTAAGTGTGGCGGCAGCGGATGAAGCAATATATTCCTGCCCCGCAATCTTTGCTATGAATTGTCCTTCATCGGCATCATTCTGTTCGTTTTGAACAAATTCGCCAGTGAGGGGTTCATTTTCACAGGAAAAAAACTGAAATGCCAGAAATGCCACAAGCATTCCTTTTAAAAAATACATTTTCTTCATAAATACAGTTATTTGTAGGTAATAAACGCAAACTTAAACAAAATTGTTTAATTGATTTTATTTCTTGGTACTCTTAATAGTAAAAATACCCCTGTTATAAAAAATATTACAAGAAACAATATCGAGTTTCGCATGCTTCCTGTTATTTGATCAATAAACCCATAGATTAACATTCCTATTACAATTCCTATCTTTTCAGCAACGTCATAAAAGCTGAAATAGGATGTTGTATCTTTTGTTTCCGGCAAAAATTTTGAATAGGTAGAACGCGAAAGCGATTGTATTCCTCCCATTACCAAACCTACAACTCCAGCAGTTGTGTAAAATTGAATGGGCGTTTCTATAAAGAACGCCACGATACAAATGAAAACCCAAATTATATTTATAAAAATAAGAACTGGAATGTTTCCAAATTTTTCAGAAGCACGAGAAGTTAAAATTGCGCCACCCACTGCAACCAATTGAATAATCAAAATACTAACAATCAAACCAAGCGTTTTTGCATCACCATCACCCCAAGCAATCTCCTGTTCGCCAAAATATGTGGCAACAAGCATTACTGTTTGTACGGCCATGCTGTAAACGAAAAATGCTGCTAAATATCTTTTTAGCTGTATGTTTTCTGAGAGTGAATTGTAAACACTTTTCAATTCCCTAAAACCGTTCAACAATATTTTTGTACTAACTTTTTTTCCACTTTTATTTCCTTTCGGAAGAAAATAAAAAGAATACTGACTGAAAAGAATCCACCATACACCGACAGTAACAAATGACCAACGCATGGCTTGCATGCTTGCATCTCCACCTTCGCCAAAGCCAAAAGCTTCAGGTTTCATAACCATCCACAAATTAAATAGCAACAAAACAACACTTCCTATATAACCCATTGAATAACCACGTGCACTCACTCTATCCTGCTGTTCTGGAAAAGCAACATCGGGCAAATAGGAATTGTAGAATACCAAACTTCCCCAAAATCCAATCAATCCAAAAAAGTAAAATACAAGGCTTATTCCTATATTCTCAATACTAAAAAAATAAAGTCCCATGCACGAAAGCGCACCTAGATAACAGAAGAATTTCATAAAATTCTTCTTATTGCCTACATAATCTGCAATACCCGAAAGTAGCGGTGAAATAAATGCAACCAATAAAAATGCAGCGGCTGTTGTATAACTAATTAAAGGAGTGCTGCGAATAGTTCCCCCTAATATTGAAACAGTTGAAATATCAGCTGATTTAAACAATGCCTGATAATAAATAGGAAAAATTGCCGAAGCAATTACGAGACTATAAACTGAATTTGCCCAATCATAAAAAGCCCAAGCATTTAGCAGTTTTTTACTTCCTTTAAGTAAGTTGGGCATAACTATGTTTGATTTTTTGAGAATACTAAACTAATAAAAAATCCCACTTGAAGTGGGATTTTAAAAATATTCAATTAAATATTTATTTCGTTTATTTTATCTCTTGAAGGAAGTTACTCCAAATTTTGCGGCTTCAGCCTTTGCTTCGGGAACCCAGGCTTGAATATTTTGAATTCTTGTTGCACTAGATGGGTGAGTACTTAAAAATTCTGGTTGTGTATTACCATTTTCTTGTGCTTGCATACGTTGCCATAGTTCTGCAGAAACACCTGGCTCATATCCAGCAATTGCCATTAAAACTAATCCTATATGATCTGCTTCTGTTTCATGACCACGACTAAAAGGTAGCATAACCCCAACACTTGAACCCAATCCATAAGCGGTATTAAAAATACCCGCATTTTTTGAATTAGCAGTTGCAACCCCTACTCCAACTGCTCCAAGTTGTTGCAATTGATCAGCACTCATACGTTGTTGGCCGTGATTTGCCAATGCGTGAGCAACTTCATGCCCCATTACTGCGGCAAGTCCAGCTTCATTTTTTGTTATTGGCAAAATTCCTGTGTAAACCACAATCTTTCCACCTGGCATACACCATGCATTTACGTCTTTACTATCTACCAAATTATACTCCCATCGGTAATCAGTCAAATAACCTGCGTATCCGTTGGCTGTAAGATATCTTTCAGCAGCTGCAGCAATTTTTTGACCCACATTTTTTACCATGTTTGCATCGGTGGTTCCTTTTACAACTTTATTTTCAGATAAAAACTCATCATATTGTTGAAAAGCCATCGGTAATATTTGCGAATTTGGAACTAAAGCTAAAGTCTGTTTTCCTGTAAAAGGATTAGTGCTACAAGCAACAACAATAATTCCCAATAATAATATGGATAAAGATTTTTTGAATTTCATAAGGAGATGGTTTTGAATTGTTAAAATTAGAGATATAAATTTACTATTGTATTAAAATTATTCTAAAATTACTTTTCAATTATTATTCCATAAACTTTAAACTTTAGTGTTTCTTTAATAGAATGTAGCATCCGAAGCCTTTAAATTTATAGACTTTTAAAAGTTGGAACGACTTTTGTAAACTTTCAATGAACATTTAAAAAATCAATACAATGAAAAACATACTTCTTTTTTTAGCACTTTCAACAACAGTTTTATTTACTTCCTGCGAAGGCGACCCAGGACCTCCGGGACAGGATGGTGGCTTGATTTATGCACAAGTTTTTGAGCAAACGGTAAACTTCAACGTTGACTCTCAAACAAATTTGCCTACAGCATTAATTACTTTTCCAATTGAAGTTTTTGAATCTGACGTTGTATTAGTTTACAGATTGGAAAAACAAGTAGATATTAATGGTGAATTATTTGATGCTTGGTCCCCACTTCCTCAAAATTTCTTCTTTACCAATGGAGATATAATACAATATGTTTTCAACCACACTTTATTTGACGCTGAAATTCAAATAGATGGTAATTTTGATACTTCAACTCTAACAGATCCAGCTTATATTAATAATCAAACTTTCCGAGTAGCCATAGTCCCTGCAGAATATGCTACTACTAATTTGACAATGGAACAGATTCTTCAAATGAAGCAAGCAGACGGTTCAAACGTAAAAGTGATTGAGCTTTAAGATGAAATATTTAACCACAATATTAATTTTGAGCATTTTCTTTATTAGCTGTAACTCTTCAGCACAAAAAAATAAAGATGCTAAAAAGGAAACTTTTAAAGTAACAAAAACCGACGAAGAATGGAAATCAGAATTATCCGCTTCGGCTTATAATGTGCTCCGCCACGAAGGAACCGAACGCGCTTTCACCAGTGAGTTAAACGAAAATCACAATGTTGGTACTTATGTGTGCGCTGGTTGCGGAACTCCAGTTTTTGAGAGCAAATACAAGTTTAATAGTGGTACAGGTTGGCCAAGTTTTGATAGAGCTGTTAAAGGCAATGTTGCCTTTTCCACCGATAAAAAATTGGGCTACACCCGCACTGAGGAACACTGCTCCACTTGTGGAGGTCATTTGGGACACGTTTTTAATGATGGTCCTGAAACTACCGGTGAGCGTCACTGCATAAACGGAGTTGCTTTAAATTTTATTCCGGAATAATAATCTAAATAAAAATTAAGCTTTAAAACAAAGCATCATATTCTAAACACAGCGTTGGAATTTGGTGCTTTTTTCATTATTTGGAATTTGGGTTTTCGGTTTTGGGATTTTTCCTTTTGAATTTCGTAATTTCGTTACCTTAAAAATTCAGACTTAAACACACAAAATGAGTAAATACGACGTAATAGTTTTAGGAAGCGGTCCTGGTGGATATGTTACTGCCATAAGGGCTTCACAGTTAGGGTTAAAGACCGCCATTATTGAAAAAGAAAGCCTTGGGGGCGTTTGTTTAAACTGGGGTTGCATCCCTACAAAAGCACTTTTAAAGAGCGCACAGGTTTTTGACTATCTTAAACACGCAGACAGTTACGGCCTTATCGTAAAAGATTTTGATAAAGACTTTGGAAAAGTTGTAGAAAGAAGTCGTGGCGTTGCAGAAGGAATGAGCAAGGGGGTACAGTTTTTAATGAAAAAGAATAAAATTGATGTTATCAATGGCTTCGGAAAAATTAAACCCGGAAAAAAAGTAGATGTTGACGGAAAGGAATATTCCGCAGACCATATAATCATTGCAACCGGCGCTCGCTCCCGCGAATTGCCAAACTTAAAGCAAGACGGCATTAAAGTAATTGGTTACCGCGAAGCAATGAGTATGAATAAACAACCTAAGAGTATGATAGTAGTTGGTAGCGGCGCCATTGGCGTTGAATTTGCCCATTTCTACAATTCTATGGGAACTGAAGTTACTATTGTTGAATTTTTACCAAATCTTGTTCCTTTGGAAGATGAGGACGTTTCAAAACAATTTGAGCGTTCCTTCAAAAAAGCTGGGATTAAAGTAATGACGAATTCTTCAGTAGAAAAATTAGACACTTCTGGAAAATTGGTAAAAGCTACTGTGAAAACTGCAAAAGGTGAAGAAACTCTGGAAGCTGAGGTTGTACTTTCCGCAGTAGGAATTGCTACAAATATTGAAAACATCGGTCTTGAAGAAGTAGGTATTGTAACCGATAAAGGAAAGGTGATAGTAAATGATTGGTACCAAACAAACATTCCCGGATATTACGCTATTGGAGATATAACTCCAGGTCCTGCCCTAGCCCACGTTGCCTCGGCTGAAGGAATTACGTGTGTTGAAAAAATTGCTGGACTGCACGTAGAACCTATTGACTACGGAAATATTCCAGGATGTACGTATGCTTCACCAGAAATTGCAAGCGTTGGGATGACCGAAAAGCAAGCAAAAGAAGCAGGTTACGAACTTAAAGTTGGAAAATTCCCATTTAGCGCAAGTGGAAAAGCAAGTGCTTCCGGAGAAAAAGATGGGTTTGTAAAAGTAATTTTTGATGCTAAATACGGCGAATGGTTAGGTTGCCATATGATTGGCGCCGGAGTAACCGATATGATTGCCGAAGCAGTTTTAGGAAGAAAACTTGAAACTACTGGCCACGAAGTATTAAAAACAATTCATCCACACCCAACAATGAGTGAAGCGGTTATGGAAGCAGTTGCAGATGCCTATGGGGAGGTGATTCATTTATAGTACTGAGTACTGAGTATTGAGTATTGAGTATTGAGTATTGAGTATTGAGTATTGAGTATTGAGTATTGAGTATTGAGTATTGAGAAATTAAAATTTAGTACTTAAGCAAAAAAAAAACCGCAACTATTGCGGTTTTTTTTTCTTCATTCTTTATTCTTTCGTCTTTGTTCTTTATTCTTGGTTCTTTTTGAGAAAACTTTGTAAAGCCAATTCGTAACTCTGCAAACCAAAACCAACAATAACTCCTTTAGCATTTGGTGAAATGTAGCTTTTATGTCTAAAATCCTCTCTTGAAAATGTGTTTGAAATATGTACTTCTACAACGGGAGTTTCTATCGCCTTCACTGCATCCGCAATACCTATAGAAGTATGTGTATAAGCCGCGGCATTCAGAATGATACCATCAAACTTGTAACCAACTTCTTGAATTTTATCAATCAATTCGCCTTCTATGTTCGATTGAAAATAAGAAACTTCTTGGTTTGCATATTTCTTCTGCAACTTTTCAAAAAAATTATTGAAAGTTTGATTTCCGTAAATATCGTTTTCACGTTTGCCGAGTAGGTTCAGGTTGGGGCCGTTGATGATGATTATTTTCATTCCGTAAATATATAAAATAAAAAAAGCAGGAACATTGTCCTGCTTTCATATTGTAATAACGTTTTAATTTAAAAGGAATAACCTGCTGAAACTTGGAATACGTTGTTTTGGTTTTTTCCATTATAACCATCAATGTCATTAATATCCAATAATCCCTTATTATATCTAAGGCTGAAGAAAACCCCCATATCTAAACGGTAGGAAGCTCCAATGGCTATAGCAGCGTCAAAACTTTTATAATCTTCTTTTGCATCAAAAGATTCGACATCACCGTCATCATTAAAATCGTCTTCTTTAGCAGAAACCAATATACTAAATACAGGTCCAGCTTCAGCACTTAAGCCTTCAATAATATAAAATTTTGCCATTACGGGAATACTGATGTAATCCAATTTGACTGCCCCATCAAAAGAATCATCAAATAATCCACCATAATAATCATATTTACTTCCTTGTGAAGAATATAGTAGTTCAGGCTGAATGGAAAACTTTCCAACCAATGGAATTTCCACTAGACCTCCAATATGGAAACTTGCTCGTGTATTAAGACTACCATAAAAGGTATCGCCCCCTAGTGTGGCAATGTTAACACCTCCTTTAAAGCCAATTCTAAATTCTTGGGATTGTGCAGTTGTAAAAGCAAAGAATGCTACTGCCGTAAAAAGTAAAAGTTTTTTCATAATAAAAAAGTTTTAAAAATTAATTAGGTTGACATTATTGTCTTAATAAAAATAATGTAATTTTTCAAATTAGAAATATCATATATGTAACAAATCCTATTTTCTATGTAACTATGTAAATTTTTCCTTTTTATTAAATACCTGTATTTCAACAATCAAAACAATTTTATTTTTGAAAAGAGAATTTTTTATTAGCAATTTTAATATATCATTAAACATAAATAATTCAAAATTATTCAATAAAAAAGCCCTCCAAATAGGACGGCTTTTAAAATAAAAATTTTTGATGTACTTATAGGAAGGAATAACCCACAGCTAAAGACACAACGTTGTTTTTACTTTTATTTTCTTTTATAACATCAGTAAATCCAAAATTGTAACGAGCATCTAAACGAATTCCAAAAGGAAAATCATAGCCTGCTCCCACTACTGCGGAAACATCACTTTTTTCTGCATTTCCTTTAATAGAAGGGCCGCCATACTGTTTTTCATAAATATCATCATCCAAAATAAAACCGAATTGTGGGCCCGCTTGAAGATTCAATCCTTGTACTAAATAGTATTTTAAAACAATCGGAACGTTTACATAATTCAAATCAAACTTACCACCATCAAACTCAGCACCTTGCTGAGAATAAAGAATATCTGCTTGAATGCCAACTTTATCCGTGAATTTTATTCCTCCAAAAACACCAGCTTGAAAACCAGTTCTATTTGAATAATCGGAAGCGCCAGAAATACTGGAAAAATTCACACCGGCTTTAACCCCAAGATCTATTTCCTGAGAAAAAACTGTCGTTCCTATAAATAATGTTATTACTGCTACAATTAATTTTTTCATAATTATGAGTTTTTGAGTTTTAAATTGAAACGCAAAGATACCCTTAATGTTATGCCTTAAAATATATTTAGTTTTTTGTTAACTATTGTTTTTAGTGGTAATATAGCACTATGAAGTGGCAACTGGTTTTAAAGGATTATCAAAACTACCTGCGTTTGGAGCGCGGACTTTCGGAAAATTCCATCATAAATTATTCTTTAGATGTAAAGAAATTGATGCGATGGCTGGAAGCCAAGGAAATAGAGATTTCTCCTGTTAATATTTCTGAAGAAACCTTGCAGCAATTTATTTATGATGTTGCAAAAAAAGTAAATCCACGCTCCCAAAGCCGCCTAATTTCTGGCCTGAAAGGATTTTTCAATTATTTAATTTTTGAGGATTACAGAAAAACCAATCCTTTGGAATTAATTGAATCTCCAAAGTTGGGAAGAAAACTTCCCGATACTTTAGCTGTGGAAGAAATCGATTCCCTTATAAATGCCATTGATTTAAGTTCAAAACAAGGCGAACGCAACCGCGCCATTCTTGAAACTTTATATGGCTGCGGATTGCGTGTTTCTGAACTCACTAATCTGAAAATTTCAGATCTGTTTTTTGAGGAAGGTTTTATAAAGGTAACGGGCAAAGGAGATAAACAAAGGTTAGTTCCAATTGGTCCAACTACTGAAAAATATATAAATATTTACAGAAAGGAAATCCGTGTACATCAAGACATTCATCCAATGGCGAAAGATACTGTGTTTTTAAACCAGCACGGGAAGCCTCTTACACGCGCCATGATTTTTACAATTGTAAAACGTTTGGCAGAAAAAGCTGGAATTCGGAAAACCATTAGTCCGCACACTTTCCGGCATTCTTTCGCTACACATTTATTGGAAAATGGTGCCGATCTTCGCGCCATCCAACAAATGCTAGGTCACGAAAGCATTACAACCACTGAAATCTACACACATATTGACCGCAAACATTTAACCGAAGTTATCAATCGGTTTCACCCTAGGAAATAAGTTGGCATTTTTTAGTAAACACAAAAAAAGCCGCAATAAAAATGCAGCTTTTTTTATAAATATATTTTTGTAATTACTTTGCTATGTTTACCGCGCGGGTTTCACGGATAACAGTAACTTTCACTTGTCCAGGATAGGTCATATCCGTTTGGATTTTCTGAGAAATTTCAAAGGAAAGCTGTGCTGCTTTTTCATCGCTTACTTTGTCGCTTTCAACCATCACACGAAGTTCGCGTCCAGCTTGAATAGCATAAGCTTTATTCACACCGCCAAAACCAAAGGCAATATCTTCTAAATCCTTCAAACGCTGTATATAAGAGTCTAACACTTGACGTCTTGCTCCAGGTCTTGCACCACTAATAGCGTCACAAACTTGTACAATTGGAGAAAGCAAACCAGTCATTTCTATTTCGTCGTGGTGAGCACCAATTGCATTGCAAACTTCAGGTTTTTCGCCATATTTCTCAGCCCATTGCATTCCTAAAAGTGCGTGAGGCATTTCGGTTTCCATTTCTGGAACTTTTCCAATATCGTGAAGCAATCCAGCACGTTTTGCAAGTTTTGCATTTAAACCAAGTTCAGCTGCCATAACGCCACAAAGACGAGCAACTTCACGCGAGTGATGTAACAAATTTTGTCCGTAAGACGAACGATACTTCATACGGCCAACGGCTTTAATAAGTTCTGGATGCAAACCGTGAATTCCTAAATCAATAACGGTTCTTTTTCCAACTTCAATTATTTCCTCTTCTATTTGTTTCGTAGTTTTTTGAACCACTTCCTCAATTCGCGCTGGGTGAATACGTCCGTCAGTAACTAATTTATGAAGCGACAAACGTGCAATTTCTCTTCTTACAGAATCAAAACAGGAAAGAATAATGGCTTCTGGAGTATCATCCACAATAATTTCAACACCTGTTGCAGCTTCAATAGCACGGATATTTCTTCCTTCACGGCCAATAATTCTACCTTTAACGTCATCACTTTCAAGGTTAAAAACAGAAACACAGTTTTCCACCGCTTCTTCAGTTCCGATACGTTGAATGGTATTAATTATTATTTTTTTAGCTTCTTGTTGAGCGGTCATTTTTGCTTCTTCCATGGAAGTTTGGATAAAAGCCATTGCTTGGGTTTTTGCCTCATCTTTAAGACTTTCCATTAACTGCTTTTTTGCTTCCTCAGCAGAAAGGCTACTAATAACCTCCAATTGTTCAATCTGGCTACGGTGAAGTCTATCAACTTCGGTTTGTTTTTTATCTAATAAAGTAATTCTCTCGGTATAATCTGTTTGCTTTTCTTCGAGTTCAGTATTCAGTTTCTTAGTTTTTGCTAAATCACTAGAAATTTGTGATTCTTTATCACGTGTTCTTTTTTCAGCTTCTGAAATCTTCTTATCACGACTCAAAATTACTTTTTCGTGTTCAGATTTCAGTTCCAAAAATTTTTCTTTGGCTTGTAGTATTTTATCTTTTTTAATTGTTTCCGCTTCAGATTTTGCCTCTTTCAGTATTGACAATGCACTCTTTTTTGCTCTTGCTATAAGTTGGGATGCGTTGTTACGCTCCAGTATTTTCGCAATAAAAAACCCAATCGCCATACCAACGATTACGCCTATTACAGGTATTATTATCTCCATTTTTCGTTGATTTATATGTATAAAAAAAGCCTACATCAATATATTTATTTTGAATAAACTCCTTAAAATGAATGTTTAGGGCTAACAAGCTGATCAAGTATCCGCTCAAAGACGGCACGCTTTTACAACTTCAACTCACCCTTTTTAAAGAATTCGTGTTGAGTTTACCAAAAATGAATATTAATGTAGGCAGTAACCTTATTTAATTTAAAGAACGTTTATGATAACTGCTCCTGCAATAAACGGTCCAAAGCTAAAAGTTTGGCTTCCGTTTCCTGCGTATCGCTGGATTTATCAATTTGTTTTTGCTCTACCTGTGCGGCAAACTGTAGGGCACACATGGCCAATACATCCTGTTTGTCGCGGACGGCATAACTATTCTCGAACTTCTTAATCATTTCTTCTATCTTTTTTGTAGCCAACCTCAATCCTTCTTCCTGCGATGGATTGATGGTCAAGGGATAAACCCTGTCTGCTATTGATAGTTTTATTTTTAATGGTTCGGCCATTGTTATATTTTTACTCGGAAAGTTGTGTTATACATTGATCAATTTCCCGAACTAGAGCGTTTATCTTGAGTTTAGTTTCTCGTTTATGCTGGTCGCTGCCAAGCATTGAATTCGCTAATTTTAATGAGTTGCATTTTTCGACCCAAACTTCAATTTCATTTTCAAATTGGTGCTGTTTCGACTTTAAAATGGTGAGTTCTTCTTCCAATTCCGCATTAGCCTTTTTTAAATTCTCATGCCTATTAAGCAACTTGCTAATCCTATTTTCAAGAGAATCAACTATTTCAGTAAGATTACTCATTAAAATTCATATTCAATACTTCTTTCACAAAGTTAGCATACCATACCTAATAAGCAAACTGTTTTCCATTATTTTTTGTAATATTGAATATTGCACACAATAAATCGCCCCTCTCCCCATTTAGTTATAGCGTATTCTTATTTTTACCCAATGAATAAAATTTTAATTTTGCTTCTTTTTTTAGGAGGCTTTGTACACTCTCAGACGGACATTCCAACGGATTATTTTTCGAATCCATTGGATATTAATCTAGTGCTCGCAGGCAATTTTGGCGAAATGCGCGCAAACCATTTTCATAGTGGTTTAGATCTCAAGACCGAACAAAAGGAAGGACTTCCAGTTTATGCGCCAGCAGATGGTTATGTGAGCCGAATTCAGGTGCAACATTATGGGTATGGAAAAGCGCTCTATATTCTTCACCCAAATGGATACACTACTGTTTATGGTCATTTACGCAGTTATGCAGGCGAAATTGAAAAGTATGTAAAAGACACACAATACAAAAAGGAAACATACGAGTTAGAGCTTTTTCCAGACAAAACCCTTTTGCCCGTAAAAAAAGGTGATATAATCGCTTATTCCGGAAATACGGGTGGTAGCGGTGGACCACATTTACATTTTGAAATCAGAGATTCTTCGCAACGGCCTATGAATCCGCTTCTTTTCGGAATAGAAATTCCCGATTCAAAAACGCCTATAATAAGTGCGTTATTTGCGTATCCAATAAGTGAAGATGCGCAGATAAATCAAAGCCAAAACAGAACCAAGCTAAAGCTCTCGAAACAGAAAGATGGCAGTTATAAAGCTGAAAACATTATCGCATTTGGAAAAATTGGATTTGGAATCACAACCTATGACCAGCAAGATGGCGCTTCAAATAAAAATGGCTCTTATAAAATAAAAACCACCTATAATGGTTCCCAAAAATTCGAAGTTCTCTTTAATAAATTTTCTTTTTCAGAATCACGTTATTTAAACCTTTATACTGATTACAATTATTACGAAACCAATAAAAGTATGGTGCAAAAGCTTTTTAGGGAAAAAAATAATCCGTTGAGTATTATAACGAAAGAGGATGACAATGGTTTTATTACAATTGCAGACAGTCTCAATTCAATATACACCATAGAAGTTGACGATTTTAAAGGAAATAGCATTTTGGTCTCAATTCCTATTGAAGGGAAGAAACAAGAAGTATTAGAACCCAAAAAGGTTGAAAAAACTGAAGATTACATTTATGCCGACCATGCAACTTCAATAACAAAAGGAAAATTTAGTATTTATATTCCTGCAAACAGTCTGTATGAAGACACCTATTTAAATATTGAAGCGAAAGGCGATACGCTGAAATTTGATGAAGATTTAATTCCAATTCACACAAATATTTCTATTACTGCAGATATTTCAGCTTATAATGAAACTGATAAAGACAAGCTATATATAGGTTTGTTGAATTATAAAGGTTTGGCAAATTACAATTCAAGTACGCGAAACGGTGATAAATTAACAGGGAAAACCAGAACTTTCGGAAATTATATTATAGCTTCAGACACCACGCCACCATCGATAAAGCCAGTTAATTTTTCTGATGAAAAATGGATTAGCAACCAAAATTTTCTGCAAATAAAAATTACGGACGACCTTAGCGGAATAAGTTCCTATCGTGCAACAATCAACGGAAAATTCATATTGATGGAATATGAATACAAAAAAAACGTTCTAACTTATAATTTTAATGATAATGTTAATCTTGAATCTGAAAATAATTTGAAACTTATTGTTATAGATAATGTTGGAAATAGTGCTACATTTGAAGCAAAATTTTTCAGAAAACAACCCTAACCCTTGCTTTTGAAAACAATTAAACTACCGCTTACACTCCTATTCTTTTTTTTCGCAACCATTGTATTTGCTCAAAAAGCTACAGTACGAGGAGTTATTCTAGACGAAAACAATTTTCCACTCTCTGGAGTAAACGTTACATACGATGCTGCTGGAACCATTTCAGACCTGAACGGGTATTATTTACTGGAAATTCCTTCAAAGCAAGAAGTTATTGTAACCTTTTCACACGTTGGTCATAAAAATGTAAAACTGCGTTTCAACTTAAGTCCAAATGAGGACTACGAGTTAAACCCAGTTTTGAGAACTGACGTTGAACAAATTCCTGAAGTAGTTATCTCCGGTCGTGAAAATAGACGTATTGAAGGTTTAGTTAACATTCAACCAGAAGTAATCCGTAAAATGGTGGGTGCAAACGCAGGTGTAGAAAACTTACTAAAATCCCTTCCAGGCGTTAACGGTAATGATGAATTGAGTACACAATACGCAGTTCGCGGTGGAAATTATGACGAAAATCTTGTTTACGTAAATGAAATAGAAGTATATCGCCCTTTCCTTATAAGAAGTGGGCAACAAGAAGGTTTAAGTTTTGTAAACAGCGATCTTACCAGCAATGTTGATTTTTCTGCAGGAGGTTTTCAAGCGAAATATGGCGACAAGCTCTCATCGGTTTTGGATATTACCTATCGCAGACCCGTTGATTTTGGCGCCTCGCTAGACGTGAGTCTTTTGGGAGCAAGTGGTTCCGTAGAAGGTATTTCTAAAAACGGACGTTTTTCAGGAATTGTTGGGCTTCGTTATCGTGATAACAGTCTTTTGGTAAACGCTAAAGAAACCGAAACTAACTACAGACCAAAGTTTGCAGATGCACAAACCTATTTAACCTACAAGATCACCAATAAATTTGAGCTTAGCTTTTTGGGGAATGTTTCCATAAACGAATACAATTACAGACCGCTTACGCGTCAAACAAATTTTGGAACCATCACAGATCCAATCGCCTTACTAGTATTTTACGAAGGCCGTGAGGAAGACCGATACAATACTTATTTTGGAGCACTGAAATCTACTTGGGTAGTTTCAGATAATTATACCGCAAAATTTATCGCTTCCCTTTACCAAACCACCGAGCAGGAATATTTTGACATTCTTGCTGAATACCGCTTAGGGCAGGTAAACACAAATATTGGCGATGAAAATTTAGGCGAGGTGGAATTCAGTGAAGGCATTGGCGGACAACTTACCCACGCCCGAAATGATTTAGACGCGTTGATTCTGAATGTAGAACACAAAGGAAATCTAGCCATTGAAGAAAACAATATTGAATACGGTATTAAATATACCCGCGAGGATATTCGAGACCGCGTTCAGGAGTATGAAGTAATCGATTCGGCAGGATTTTCCATCCGTCCTCCAATCTTTCCAACAAATAATCAACCTTACGAGCCTAATTCTTCTCCCATTGAACCTTATACAAATGTTCGCGCTATTAACGATGCGCAAATAGATCGTATCTCTGGTTATGCACAATGGAGTCGAAAAACTAATGTTGGCAATAACGAATTATGGTTAAACGCTGGAGTTCGCGCCCATAATTGGACAGTAAGCGGGAAAGGAATTACAAGCACAACACAAACTGTTTTCAGTCCAAGAGCACAGGTTTCATTAAAACCTGCTTGGGAAATGGATATGCTTTTCCGTCTTTCCGGTGGGGTTTATCACCAACCTCCTTTTTATCGTGAATTGCGCGATTCCTCTGGAACAGTTAGACCGGATGTAAAAGCACAGAAATCAATCCATATTGTTTTTGGAAACGATTACAGTTTCAAAATGTGGGACCGTGCTTTTAGATTGAATTCTGAAATATATTACAAGCATCTAACAGATGTAAACCCATATACTCTAGAAAACGTCCGAATCCGCTATCGCGCTACAAACAATGCCGTTGCCTATGCTTACGGACTTGATTTACGTCTTGCTGGTGAATTTGTTCCTGGCACTGAAAGCTGGTTGAGTTTTGGTTATTTGAAAACTGAGGAAAATATTGAAGATCAAGGTTACATCTTCCGCCCGACGGATCAACGTTTAAAATTTGGAATGCTTTTTCAAGATTATGTGAAAGTGATTCCTTCGCTTAAAATGTATTTAAACCTTACTTATAACACGGGTCTTCCCGGCGGTTCGCCCAGTTATGCAGATCCGTACAAATATCAAGTGCGTTTGCCAGATTACAAACGTGCCGATCTTGGCGTGAGCTATGTAATTGTGGATGATACAAAACTAAGAGAAAGTGGTTGGTTAAAACCGTTTAAGGAACTTACTATTGGTGCCGAGATATTCAACATCTTTGATGTGCAGAACTCAATTACAAATACGTTTGTTAGAGACGTTTACACAAAAGTGCAATACTCCATTCCAAACTATTTATCGCCACGAGTTTTTAACTTAAAAATTACTTCTAGGTTTTAATAAATAATTGGTGATTGACAACTTTTAATTGTCAATAAATTCTTTCAAAACACCCACAACATAATCAACTTCTTCTTTTGTATTGAAACTGGAGAATGAAAAGCGAATGGAAGGTTTCTTGAAATCTTCCTCAGAAAGAAAAGCTTTAAGAACGTGAGAACCCCCTTCTGCCCCACTCTGGCAAGCACTACCCTTGGAGCAGGCAATTCCTTTTAAATCTAACTGAAACAAAAGTAGCATCGCCTTATCTGTGGAAATTGGCAAGCATACATTAAGCAGAGTATAAGTACTGCGTTCATCATCGCCACAGCTGCCGTTAAATTTCACGCTCGGAATATTTGCGGAAAGCTGTTCCTTAAAATATCCTTTCAACTCGGTAATATAGTTTCTTTCGTTTTCAAGATTTTGATAGGAAATCTTTAATGCTTCCGCCATTCCGGCAATTGCATAAACAGCTTCCGTTCCTGCCCGCAGACCTCTTTCCTGCTCCCCGCCGTGAATTAAAGATCTAAGCCCAGAATGTTTCCTAATAAAAGCAAATCCAGCGCCTTTTGGCCCGTGGAATTTATGCGCAGCAGCAGCAGCAAAATCGATTGGTATTTCTGAAAAATCCAATTCAAAATGTCCAACGGACTGTACGGTATCGCTATGAAAAAGTGCGTTATGTTTTTTGCAGAGTAGCGCAACTCCCTTTAAATCTAGTACATTACCCACCTCATTATTAACGTGCATTAAACTTACCAAGGTTTTTTCCGAAGAACCCTTCAATAAGATTTCCAAGTTTTCATAATCCACTTGGCCACAATCGTCCAAATTAACGTAGTCTATTTGTGTATTAAATTCTTTTTGAAGCCATTCCAATGTATGTAATACTGCGTGATGTTCTATTTTACTTGAAATAATTCGCTTTACGCCCAAGTCGCGAACGGCACTAATAAGTATAAGATTATCAGCCTCCGTGCCTCCTGAAGTAAAAATAATTTCACTGGCAGAAACGTTTAAAAACTTTGCTATATCTTTTCGGGCGCTTTCAAGTAATGATTTGGAAGACCTTCCGTAAGAGTGTGTAGATGATGGGTTTCCGTATTCTGTTTTTAATACTTCTGTGATGCAGTTAATTACCTCTTCCCTTAGCTGTGTTGTTGCAGCACTATCAAAATATACTTTCTTCATTCCGTAATTCAATTTGTAAAATTGGCAAAGTGCCGGGATGTTTTTGGGCAAATCCTACCCCATTGTTTCAGTTGGCAAAAATACATATTAAAACAGTTTTGCCCTCGTTTCAGTTAAAAAGAAATGCGTTACTTTGTACCTATTGATAATTTTTATTTCAGATGAAATGCCCTTTCACAAGTTATACAAAGTAAAGACGAACAACTTAGGCATTGCATCTTACTCTTTATCAAATATTTAATACGGATGAAAAAAATTCTTTTCCTTTTTATAGCCTCCCTTCTTTTGCAAAGCTGCGATGATGGCGACATTATTATAACAACTTTTAACTTTGACGATGCCGATTTGAATTCCTGCGGCACTTTGGGCAACTATGTTTTTTACAAAGTGAATCCAGATGCACAGGAAAGTCTTTCCCTAAAACTTGGCGAAACGGACAGTCTTTATAAAATACCCCAAACTAAAAACTACATCCTAAACGGCACCTCAAATTTTGTAAATTACAGAACTTACGACGGTACTTTGGGAACTTCCTATTTCTGCAGCAGCATTCCGCCCACCACGCCAATTGTTACAGTAGATTATCTTGCAGCTTCTGGCACCGCAGAGTTTATAACCACTTTTGCTTATGATGATTTTGATCGGGTTCCTACTGATATTGAAAAGCAGGGCGATACCGATGGCGATGGACTTCTAGATGTATATGATTTGGATGACGATGGCGATAATGTGCCAACCACATTTGAACTAGATACCGAAAACGCAGATGGTGACGACAACCCGTTCACGCCTTCTGCAAGAGACACCGATGGTGATGGAACACCTGATTATCTTGATGCTGATGATGATGAAGATGGGATTCTTACTCGTGACGAAGACAAAGACATGGATGGTGACCCAAGAAACGATATTACGGATCCAAGTGTAGGTCCAGATTATTTGAATGCTGCAGTAGCAAAAAACTATAATGTGAACAAATATCGAGTACACACCTATAAAATTTACAAAAGCGTAAAAATTACCTTGAAAAATTTAGTGCTTGTAAATGGTGATGAGGAAATTACTCAGGAAACCCTCAATATGGGAACAATTGAAAACGTAGAGACTAAAGACAAAACAACAACTCCTGTATTTAAGTAAGTTTAGGGTTGAGAGTTGAGCCTTGCTATTACTAAAACTTCTAACTTCTCACTTCTCGAGATTCTGAAAAATATACACTTCCGTAGCGCCACGCCCATATTTTTGGTAATCCGCATCATAGAACTTTAGATTCTCATAACGCCCAAAGAGATATTCCAGCTCCGTGCGCAAAACTCCCTCGCCTACACCGTGAATAAAAACAATTTTTTGAATTCGTTTTGAAATAGCAAACTCCAACTGTCTTTTTGCTGCGTCCATTTGAATGGTTAGCATTTCATAATTATTCAGTCCGCGGCTTTTTGGCACCAGTTGATGTATGTGTAAATCTACTTCCATCGGAGGTAAATTCCGATCCTTTGGTTTTACGCGCTGTGTTTTTCCTGGTTTTTTGTAGCTTTTTTCCGATACAATAGAAGAAACATCCATCCGCGACAGTTCTCTTTTGGAAAGGGAACCATCCATCACTATAAGTTCCTTTTTTAAAAAATCGAGCTCAAATCCATCTTCGGTTTCTATGGTAACGGTATTGTCGTTAACCCTTGTAACCACGCCTGAAATGGCATCATCAAGCACTGAAACCTTATCACCTTTATTCATTTTTTCAACAATTAATTTGTTCTTTTAAAAACTCAATACATTTATTTATTTAAAGCACTTAACTACCTAACAACGAAAATTTTACGTATTTTACTGCAAACACTACAATATGTTGAATATTATTTATAAATTTATTCCGTCTAAAAAGGCCTTAGTTGCCCCACAACAAAGCTTTTTAAAAACCGTAAAAATATGAAAAACCTACTACTCTTTTCAACAATACTTTTAACAGCTGCAAGTGCTTTTGCACAGTTGTCTGTGAAGCCTAACGGTGTTGCAGATTCCTATGTGTATGTAAAGAACCAAGTGCTGTATGTTACATCTGATATCAACCTTACCCGAAACAGCACTGCTAACAATACCGAAGCAAGTATTTATTTACGCGAAAATGGACAATTAATCCAGGGCGGAACAACTTCAACCAACAGTGGGTCTGGACAACTTTCTGCGCAACAAAACTCTCCCGAAACTAATGCTTATGCATATTACTATTGGTGTTCCCCAGTTGGGTATCCTGGAACTACAATTGCACCACAGCCTGCTGGTAACCCTTGGGCTGGTGTTATAAATATATATGAAGCCCAACCATCATTAGGTTTAACCGCCGCGCGACCATCTCTGACTACCACAAATCGAGAGGGACTAATATTACCTAGAATGACTATTTCCACACGTTGGTTATACACGTTCAAGACCCCTGGAACTGAAACAGAAGGAAACTATCAACGCATAAACGCAAACACTGCGGTTCCTGCTGGATATGGCTTTACTATGAAAGGACTTGGATTAATAGTTCCAGGTGCAGATCAAGTATATGAATTTCGTGGAAGACCGAATAATGGTAATTTTAAAATTCCTGTAGCAGAACCCGTAATTACACTTCCGAACCCGCTACCAATAAGCCAAATGACTCTTGCTGGTAATCCTTACCCTTCTGCATTAGACCTTAACCAACTTTTTTACGAAACCGGAAATGAAGAGCTTGCAGCTTTATGGTATTATGATGAAGACCGTACTGTAGCTTCTCACAACTACTCCCAAAAACCATTTGGTTATGGCATTTGGATTCCAGATAGTCAAGATTCAGACCTAGATTTTAAAGATAATTTTCCTACTGGCACCTACACTAAAGCTCCATTCTATATCTATAATGCTGGAGGAGTGGGCGGAGGTTCAACAACAGGAGATGGAGGAAATGATCAAAATAAAAGATATGCCCCAATTGGGCAAGGTATTATGTTTGTGGGCGGTTATTTTAATATCGTAGCACCCTTTTCAGATGGTTTTGTAAACATAAGAAATTCACAGCGTATTTTTGTGAAAGAAGATAATGTTACCACTGGAGGTTCTGTATTCCAAAGACCAGATACTGATGAAAACAACGATTTAGAAACTGAAAATAATGCTGCTGGCGGCCCTACATTATCATCGTCAGCAGAAATTTCTAGAGATAAGCGTACTTCAGGTATGCGTTTATGGGTTGTTTTTGACAATGCAGTTACTAGAGATATGGTTTTGAATTTTTCAAACCTAGCAACAGATGGTTACGATCGTGGGATGGATGGCGCAAGTCCACAAGATTTAAAAACCGATGCTTATTTCCCTGTAGGTAATGACAATAGCCGTATGCCTTACGTTATTAGTGCAATCAACTATGACGATAACAAACAGGTGCCAATTGCATTCAAATTAGATAAGCAAACCCAAATTGAATTGCGCGTTATGGAAGAAGTAAAAAAACCTTACAAACACGCTTATCTTTTCGACAGCCAAGAAAATACGTATAAGGCATTGAGTTCAACAGATGCTGCGCGTGTTTCCTTAACTTTGCCTGCAGGTAAATATGAGAACAGATTTTTTATAGTTTTCCGTAGTCCATTTATTAAGAAAGATGCACCATTAGCTGAAGTAGAAAGAACAGAGATTGTACAGAAAAGTGTAAACTTTTTCCAAAACAATCCACAACATCAGTTAGAAGTGAGCAATCCAGAAGGTTACAAACTTAAATCTGCCTCCGTATATGATATGAGCGGTAAATTGGTACTTTCTGAATCAAACTTAGGCGACAATAATAAATACAGTTTTTACACCGGTAATTTAAGTGATGGTGTGTATTTAGTGAAATTGATGACCTCTGATAATATTGCAATAGACTATAAAGCTATTGTTCACAACTAAGAAACTATTTTCTCTTCGGAAAAATTAACTTTCCCATAATAAAAAAGGCTCCGAAATTAATCGGAGCCTTTTTTTTTATACATATCCGGCGCAAGAATTGTCCAGTCGAGCGCAGTCGAGACCTCTTTAAGTTGACTACAAGTGCTACCTCCTATTTTTCAAACTCTTTCAAAGTTTCAATAATTATAGAAACACAGTCCAGCAATTGTTCTTCATTCATAACCAATGGCGGCGCAAAACGAATGATATTTCCATGCGTAGGTTTTGCAAGCAAACCGTTATCGCGCAATTTTAAGCATATATTCCAAGCTGTATCGCTGTCTTCGGAATCGTTAATTACTATTGCGTTCAGCAACCCTTTTCCACGAACAAGGGAAGCAATGCTGCTAGTTTCAATATATTTATTCAATTCACTTCGGAATAGTTTACCAAGGCGTTCCGCATTTTCAGCAAGCTTTTCATTCCGAACTACGCTAAGTGCTGCAATAGCAACAGCGGCAGCAACTGGGTTTCCACCAAAAGTGGAACCGTGGGTTCCAGGTTTTATAACACTCATTATATTATCATTCGCAAGAACAGCAGAAACTGGATATGCGCCACCGCTCATCGCTTTACCAAGAATCAAAATATCTGGTTTTACATTTTCATGATCCACAGCCAAAAGTTTTCCGGTTCGGGCGATACCTGTTTGTACTTCGTCTGCAATAAAAAGCACATTGTGTTTTTCACACAAAGCTTTTGCTTTACTCAAATAGCCTTCAGAAGGAACATAAACACCCGCTTCTCCTTGAATCGGTTCCACCAAGAAACCAGCAATGTTTTTATTGCTTTCCAAATGTTTTTCAAGCTCTTCAAGATTGTCGTATTCTATTTTTATAAATCCATCAGTATAAGGTCCAAAATTCTTGCGTGCCACAGGATCATTGCTAAAAGAAATAATTGTGGTAGTTCTTCCGTGAAAATTACCTTCACAAACCACAATTTCAGCTTCATTTGCTTCAATGCCTTTCTTTTCATACGCCCACTTTCTACAGATTTTTAAAGCAGTTTCCACAGCTTCAGCACCTGTATTCATTGGAAGTAATTTATCAAAATTGAAAAACTCGCAGGCAAATTTTTCATACTTCCCAAGCATATCGTTGTAAAAAGCACGAGATGTTAGGGTTAACGTTTTTGCTTGTTCTGTCATTGCATCCACAATTTTTGGGTGGCAATGCCCTTGGTTCACTGCGGAATAAGCTGAAAGAAAATCGTAGTATTTTTTGCCGTCAACATCCCAAACATAAACACCTTCCCCCCTATTCAAAACCACAGGAAGTGGGTGATAATTGTGGGCTCCGTATTTGTTTTCTAAATCGATAGCTTGCTGCGAAGCTTTTTGTTCTAAAACTGACATAAGATTGTAATAATTTGAAGTAAAAATATAAGTAATTCCTGCTTAAAGGAGCGGAATCCTCCGTGGCTTGCAAATTACTAAATTAATCCCACATTTTTTGAAGCTTCAAAGGGTTTTAAAAGTTCCATTTACACTATTTTTGCGCCTATGGCAAGAAAAAATAACAGACTGATATTAGAAAATCTTGATGTGATTGATGCTGGGGCAAAAGGAAAAGCTGTAGCAAAGGCTCCCGACGGAAGGGTTGTTTTTATTGACAATGCCGTCCCAGGCGATGTAGTTACTGTCCAAACTTTCAAAAAGAAAAAAGCTTTTTATGAAGCCTCGGTTCTTTCAGTTTCAAAATATTCTGAAAAACGAGTGGAGCCTGTTTGTCCACACTTTGGAACGTGCGGCGGTTGCAAATGGCAAAATCTTGGTTATGAGCACCAACTTTTTTATAAGCATAAAGAAATTGAGCAAAACCTGCAACGCATCGGAAAAATTGAATTGCCCCAGTTTCAGCCTATTTTGGGTTCTGAAAAGCAATATTTTTACCGTAACAAAATGGAATTTAGTTTTAGCGACAACAAATGGTTGACGCTGGAACAGATTAAAAGCGATGAAATTATAGAAAACCGCAATGCACTAGGTTTTCATATTCCAGGAATGTGGGACAAGATTTTGGACCTTGAAATTTGTTATCTGCAAGCCGATCCCAGCAACGCCATTCGTGATTTTGTAAAAGCGAAGGTTCAGGAATTAAACCTCTCTTTTTTCAACACAAGAAATCAAGAAGGATTTTTAAGAACCTTAATGATTCGAACCACTTCTACCGGCGAAGTGATGGTCTTGGTACAGTTTTTTCACGAAGACGAATCTAATAGAAAGTTATTACTAGAAGCCGTTGCTGTAGAATTTCCGCAGATTACTTCGCTTTTATATGTAATCAATTCAAAAGGAAACGATACCCTGTATGATCAAGATATTGAACTTTTCTTCGGAAGAGATCATATTTTCGAGGAAATGGAAGGTTTGAAGTTTAAGATAAATGCCAAGTCATTTTACCAAACCAACAGCGAACAAGCTTTTGAGCTTTATAAAATAACGCGTGATTTCGCTGGCTTGACTGGAAATGAATTGGTTTATGATCTTTATACGGGAACTGGAACCATTGCTCAATTCGTTGCGAAAAATGCAAAGAAAGTTATAGGTGTTGAATCAGTACCCGATGCCATTGAAGCCGCAAAACAAAACGCGCAATTAAACAATATTGAAAACGTTGAATTCTATGTGGGAGATATGAAAAAGGTTTTCAACGAAGAATTTATAAATACCCACGGAAAACCGGATGTTGTTATCACAGATCCGCCGCGAGACGGGATGCATGGAGATGTTGTTGCACAATTATTGAATTTAGCAGCCGAAAAAATTGTCTATGTAAGTTGCAATAGTGCAACTCAAGCTCGTGATTTAGCGCTATTGGACTCAAAATATAAAGTGATAAAAGTGCAACCAGTAGATATGTTTCCACAAACACATCACGTAGAAAATGTTGTACTTTTGGAGAAGCGCTAATTTTTCTGAAAACGAAAATTAAAATATGATAAAAAAAATAATTTTACTCATCCTTGTAATTTTTGCCTTCAAAGGCTGCACAAAGGATGACATATGCCCAGACGGCGCTGCTACCACCCCAAATTTAATAATCACTTTTAATGACATTGCAAATCCAGCAAACCTAAAAAAAGTGAATTTATTATCAGTTTTGACAAACAATATAGATTCTACTGAAGTAGTTAGATATGCAAATACGGATAGTATATTAGTTCCCTTAAATACAAATTCAGATACAACTAGTTATCTTTTTAAACGAAGCGTTATTACTGGACAAGACACTGTTGTTAACATAGATAAAGTAATGTTTATGTATCAACGCAAAAACGGTTATGTAAACCGTGCCTGTGGTTTTAAAACTGAATTTGACAATCTTGAAGCAAATTTAGAAGCAGAAGGAAACGATAATTGGATTCAAGAAGTTAATATAATAAGACAAACCGTTAATGATGAAAATAGCGCCCACGTTACTGTGCTGCATTAGTCTTTTTTGCTGCACACAAATAATGGTGGCGCAGAAAAAAAAAGAAAATAGCAACGATACAATTCCAAAAATTGAAAAATATGGAATACGTATTGGTGTGGATTTGGCCAAACCTTTAAGAACTTTAATTGAAGATGGTTATTCTGGTTTTGAAATAATAGGTGATTTCAGAGTTACTAAAAAGTTTTATGCAGCAGTGGAATTGGGTAATGAAAAGAAAGATTGGATAGAGCCGTATGTTTCTTCAAAAACCACTGGAAGCTATGCAAAAGTAGGGTTTGATTACAACGCTTATGAAAACTGGCTGGGGATGGAAAACGCTATTACGCTTGGACTTCGTTACGGTTTTTCAACTTTTAAACAAGAGCTTTCAAGTTATAGAATATACACAGATAATCCCGTTTTTCCAACACAAGTAATAAATGAACCACAAGAATATACAGGTTTAACGGCACATTGGGCAGAATTCATTATCGGGATAAAAACTGAAATACTTAACAATCTTTATCTTTCAATAAATGCACAGGTAAAAAGAAAAATTACCGAAGACGAACCAGAAAATTTTGCGAACCTATATATTCCAGGCTTTAATAGAACTTATGATTACAGTAAGTTTGGCGTGGGTTATGGATATTCTATTTCGTATTTAATTCCAATTTTCAAAAAAACTGAACTTCCAAAAACAGACAAGCCAAAACCGACAACAGACAACTGATACTGAAAATTATTGTTTGCTAGCTTTCCTACTACCCTCATACATTTCATAACGCACAAGTTTCGCTTCCAGTTTTCCATTAAATAGTTTAATCTTTTTTGAAGGATGAAGTCCAACAAATTTAAGCGCTTCCATATTAGATGTAATCATCCAAGCCTGTGTTCCAGGATAACCACGTTTCAATGTATTACCGATGGAACTGTAAAAATTTTCAACATCGGTTAAAGAAATACGTTCGTCATAAGGAGGATTGAAAACAACAAACAAAGGTTTATCACCTTCCTTTTCACTTTCGAAAAAATCCTGTTGTTTTACTTCGATAAATTCCTGCAGATTCGCGCTTTTAATATTTTCTTTAGCCTTTTTTATTGCAACTGGGTCAGTATCAAAACCATAAATTTTATGTGGGAAATCACGAACTTTTGAAAGTGCGGCTTCTTCAATTTTTTCATATAAATCTACATCAAAATCTGGCCAATTTTCAAATCCAAATTCCTCACGGTTTAAGTTTGGTGGAATGTTACAAGCTATCATTGCAGCTTCCGTTAAAATAGTTCCTCCACCACACATTGGGTCAATAAAATTGCATTGTCCTTGCCACCCTGAAAGCATAATCATTCCCGCTGCCAAAACTTCATTTATAGGCGCAAGTGTACTTTCTACTTTATAGCCGCGTTTATGCAACGATTCCCCGGAACTATCCAGAGAAACCGTACAAATATTTCTATCAATATGAACATTTATACGAAGTGTAGGATGATCCAAATCTACATCAGGGCGTATTCCTTCCTTATCACGAAAACGATCAACAATGGCATCCTTAGTTTTCAAAGCTATATATTGTGAATGTGTAAAAACATCGGAAAAAACAGTAGCATTTACTGCCAATGTGCCTTTCACATCCATATAATTTTCCCAAGGCATTTCGTATACTTTCTTGTAAAGATCTTCTTCAGTAAAAATATTGAAAGCGCTAATTGGTTTTAAGATTTTAATGGCAGTGCGGCAACATAGATTTGCTTTGTACATAAACCCAGTATCACCTTCAAAAGAAACGTTACGCGTACCAATTTCAATAGATGAAGCGCCCAATTGGCGAAGTTCCTGTGCAAGAAGTTCTTCCATCCCGAAAAGGGTTTTGGCCACCATTTTAAAATTCTTTACCATAATATATAAACAGATTTCCTGCAAAAATACAGTATTTTAGCAGGGCGAAACGATAAGAATGCAAAAAGAAAAAGACAATTGGTACGCTTCGTGGTTCAACACGACCTATTATCATCTGCTCTACAAAGATAGAGGCCACAGAGAGGCGGCGTTATTCATGAATAAGCTTACCAATTTTTTGAACCTACAAAATAATGACACTATTCTGGACCTTGCCTGCGGTCGAGGACGTCACTCCAAATATTTATATAAGCAAGGTTTTAATGTTACTGGTGTTGATCTTTCCACGGAAAGCATTGCTTACGCTAAACAATATGAAAACCCAGGCCTTCATTTTGAAGTTCACGATATGTGTTTTCCCTATCCACAGCAGTTTGATGCCGTTTTCAATCTTTTTACCAGCTTTGGGTATTTTGAAAATGAAGCAGATAATTTAAAAACCATAAATGCTATCAAGGCTGAATTAAAGCCTACAGCTAGCTGTGTAATTGATTTTTTGAATGTGGAATTGGCAATTAAAAATTTGGTTCCTTCTGAAAAAAAGAAAGCTGGCGACATTATTTTTAATATTGAAAAATATGTTGAAGACGGCTACATTGTAAAAAATATTCGTTTCAGTGATAAAGGAAAGGATTATCATTACGTCGAAAAAGTGAAAGCGCTAACTTTAGAAGATTTCAAAATATTTTTTGGAGAGACAAATGTTACCCTAAAAAATGTTTTCGGAGATTATCAATTAAATCCTTTTGATAAAAACAGTTCTGAAAGACTAATCTTAATTTTTAATTGATGAATTATTTATTGCTCTTTTTGGCTGTAGCCATAGGTTATTTCATTGCATTATTCCTAAAGAAAAAGGAATTGCGCAATATGGAAGTATTTCTTGCTTTCAGTGGAGCTTTCTTACTGTCAATAACAGTTTTCGAACTCATACCCGAAGTTTTTGAAACGCCTTCAAAAAGCATTGGCGTTTATATAATGCTCGGAATTTTACTTCAAATATTCCTAGAGTTTTTCTCCAAAGGAGCGGAACACGGTCATGTCCATCTACATTCAGAAACCAAAAATTTTCCATGGGTACTTTTTATAAGCCTCTGTATTCACGCATTTATGGAAGGCTTTCCAATTTCAGAAGAGAATAATCTGTTGCTTGCTATTATAATTCATAAAATTCCAGTAGCTATAATTTTATCTTTCTTTTTTATAACCGCTGGCTATCGAAGACCTACAACCCTATTCTTTCTATTCTTTTTCGCTTTAATGACTCCGTTGGGCAGTTTTATTTCAACAAATTATAATTTTGTGCATCAATACGAAACGCAGATAACTGCAATAGTTATCGGGATTTTTCTGCATGTTTCAACCACAATTCTTTTTGAAAGTTCTAAGAATCACAAATTCAATCTTACAAAAATGACTGCGGTTATAGTAGCTGTAATATTAGCCTATCTTATTTAGAAAGATCTTAAAGTTAGCTTAGGCTATTCCTTTAGTAAACTCTCTATCCCATATTTTGGTAAAAGCTTGAAGTAAAAATTGCTTTTAAATCGGAATATTGCTGCCTAATTATTTGTTTTTCATTTTTCACCTATAATACAATCTGGCCTAATTGAAAACTTTATATTTCAAAAAGCTAATGTTAAAAAGGTGTAATTGAGATTTGAAAAAACAATATCCATTTTACTAATGCGCCTTAAGTTATTACTTCGCTTTACTGCATAAAAAAAACCTTCATCAAATACATGATGAAGGTTTTAAAGGAAGGCGGCGACCTACTCTTCCACATAACTGCAGTACCATCGGCGCAAACGGGCTTAACTTCTCTGTTCGGAAAGGTAAGAGGTGA
>JBBSOQ010000017.1:0-78661 GCA_038259585.1 Flavobacteriales bacterium
AAGGTTAATCTGAACACTGTCTAAGGTATAATCTCCAGCGCCAGCTCCAATATTTCCTGTAGCGGAAACATTAGCTGGTGAAGTTGTTGGTCCACCTAGACAACCAGCACCACCTGTACCTGTTACAGGAATTGGTTGTGGGTTACCAGTACCGCACACTGAAATAGGACCACCAGATGGAATTATTTCTTCACCAACTACATTCATAAGGGCAGCATATGTTCCCCCAAAATCAACAATATTCGGAGCTCCACAAGCAGCAGACTGCCAATATGTTGGCTTTGTTTGCGGCATTACATTTCCTAAGAAACCTACATAATTGAATCCATCTGGGCCACCTACAAAAAGTTTGTAAACCATAATTTCACCAGCAGGAATAAGAGCACTAACAGATTGTGACAATATTGTCAAATTATTAGCAGGTGTTACAACTCTAGTAGCAGATCCTCTAAGCGTTAAAGTACCCCCTGGAAATGGATTAGGAGTTGAGTAAACACTAATTTCAATTGTTTTTGGTCCAACACCATTGAAGAAAAATACTCCAAATTCAACCGCACTTACTTGAAAGTCTTCCACAATTCCGTGGTCAGCAGCTAAGTTAAAAGCTCTAAAAATAGCAGTGTCATAAACTGATACCCCATCATTACATCCTAAACCACTCGTAAGAGTTTGTGATGAATTTTGCGTAAGGGTAACAGGAGCCCGCATAGCATTATATCCATTACCGTTTTGGCTCATAGTAGCGCTTCCCGGCGCTCCACCTACAACCGTGCGATTGAGAGTAGTAACAGAACCAGACTGACCCATCATAACTGGGAAGGTCAGCAATACCGTTAATAAAGTTAATAATGTAATTTTTTTCATAAATTGTTAATTTAAATTAATAGTTAAAAAGTGGTTAAAAATACCATAAATATTTCTTAATAACAAAATTATATTAATTCTATAAAATCCTGCCTTTTCTTAGAAAATTATAGTTCAAAAAAATTAATTCCACAAGCAACCTTTTTATATATTTGTTTATTAGCCAATTAACCAACCTAATATGAAATCACTATCCATTCTTATCTTTTCTTCTTTTATAATAGCCTCATGCTCAAAAACTAATGAAAAGAAAAACACATCAAAATACACTGATGAGGCTACAACTTTATATTCAAAAATAACTCCCGAACAATCAAATATCCAATTTAAAAATACGGTTGTTGAAACCATGGATTTTAACTTTTTGAACTATCCTTATATCTACACTGGAGCTGGGGTTGCTGTGGGCGATATTGATAATGATGGATTACAGGACGTCTATTTGGTTTCTAATTTTGGGCCGAATAAATTGTATAAAAACAAAGGAAACCTAAGTTTTGAAGATATAACCACAACTTCAAAAACAGAGGATTACAAAGGGTTTTCTACTGGCGTGACTATGCTTGATATAAACAATGATGGCTGGTTGGACATTTATGTTTCAAAAGCAGGCTCACTTAATGATGATAATGCCCGCAGAAACCTACTTTTTGTAAACCAACAAAATGGCACTTTTGCCGAGGAAGGTAAAAAATGGGGACTGGATGATCCAGGCTATACCACACAGGTGTATCAACTTGACTATGATAAGGACGGCGATTTAGACTTATATGTGGTAAACTATCGGTATGATTTTAAGAACAACACAAAAATAAGTGGTGAAATTCAACACCAAATTGAGGAAACCACCAGCGACCAACTATACAGAAATGACGGCAGTATTTTTACAAAAGTAACAGGTGAGGCTGGAATTTATAACAAAGCTTGGGGACTTGCTGCTGCAGTGGGTGATTTCAACAATGATGGATGGGATGATATATATGTTTCCAATGATTATTTGGAGCCGGACACCATGTACATCAACCAAAAAGACGGTACCTTCAAAAACGAAATCAATAGCCGTATGAATCATATTTCCTTCAACAGTATGGGTTCAGATTATGCTGATTTAAATAATGACTTATACCCAGACCTAATAACGCTAGACATGGCTGCGGAAAATTACGCACGTAGCAAACAGAATATGGCATCCATGAGCACTTCCAATTTTATGTCTATGGTGAAAGTGGGCTACCACCACGCTTATATGGCCAACTTACTACAATACAATTTAGGTAATGGTAAATTTACCGAAACCGCACAGTTTAGTGGCGTCGTAAAAACCGATTGGAGTTGGGCTCCACTAATCGCAGATTATGACAATGATGGTTTAAAAGATATATTCGTTTCAAACGGTGTTTATAAAGATTATACAAATCAGGATTTTAGAACACAAATTCGCGAGAAAAATGCCAATGGCGAATCCATGACTCTTGAAGCGGTTAATGATATGCTTCCTTCGCAAAAACTGGACAACTACATCTTTAAAAACAATGGCGACCTCACTTTCACTAAAATGATGAAAGATTGGGGCTTGGAAGATCCTTCCTTTTCAAACGGTGCAGCCTACGCCGATCTTGACAATGATGGAGATTTGGATCTGGTTGTAAATAACATCAATGACGAGATAGGTCTCTATCGAAACAACGCAAACAACAATTACATTCAAGTAAAACTGAAAGGGCCACAAAGCAATTCAATAGGTATTGGCGCCAAAGTGTATGTTAAAAAAGCTGACACTATTCAGTATCAGCAACTGTACCTTGCCCGTGGGTTTGAATCATCCGTTACTAATGTTCTGCATTTTGGACTTGGCAATAATACCGCTGTTGATGAAGTGGTAGTGCAATGGCCCGACGGAAAAATATCAAAATTTCAAAATCCCACCACTAACAAAATGCTGACTGTAGATTATAAAAGTGCAGAAACCGGTTCGGTGGCATACTTAAGTCCTGCTTCCAAAAAAGCATCAATTGATCCAGCAAGCATAGGCATAGATTTCATACATAAAGAAAATGATTTTGACGATTTTTCTCTTCAACTTTTAATTCCTCAAAAACAATCTACGAAAGGCACAGGAATAGCTGTAGCAGATGTTAATGGTGATGGCTTGGATGACTTTTTTGTAGGAAATGCTGCCGACGCGGAGGCTGCAATGTACACTCAAAAAGCAGATGGTACTTTTACAAAAACCAACGAAGCCCTTTGGAAAATCAACGCAAAATATGAAGACGCAAATGCAATCTTTTTTGATGCCGATGGCGATGGCGATCAAGATCTTTATGTAGCAAGTGCAGGTTATCAGTTGGATGAAAACAGTCCACTTTTGCAGGACAGATTGTTTGTGAATGATGGTAAAGGCAATTTCACATATAAAAAAGAAGCTTTGCCAACCATGCTAGTTTCAAGTAAGGGCATTGTTGCCGCAGATTATGACGGTGATGGCGATTTGGATTTATTTGTTGGCGGAAATGTAGTGCCTAAAAAATACCCAACCACTCCCCGTTCCTATCTTCTTAGAAACGAAAAAGGGATTTTTAAAGATGCAACAGACGAGAACCCTTCTCTTAAAGAAATTGGGATGGTTTCTGACGTAGTGTTTACGGATTATGACAATGATAAAGATTTAGACCTTTTGGTAACAGGCGAATGGATGGCTCCAACTATTTTCACCAACGATAAAGGGAGATTTACTCATAACGATACTACTTCGGGTTTAGAAAATACCGAAGGTTGGTGGTTTAGCATAAGCGCGGCAGATTTTGATGGCGACGGTGATGAAGATTATGTATTCGGAAACATTGGCGGCAATAATAAATTTCACCCTTCCGCAGAAAAACCACTTTTTATCTACGCAAAGGATTTTGATAACAACGGAAGTTTTGATGTGGCGATGAGCAAAATAAACGACGGCAGAATAGTGCCCGTACGCGGAAAAGAATGTAGTAGTCAGCAAAACCCTTTCTTACTCGACAAAATAAAAACCTATAAAGAATTTTCCACTTTAGAGATGAAGGATATTTATGGCGAAGATCAGCTTAAGGATTCTTTTAAACGCACTTGCCACGACTTTGAAAGCATGTATGCTGAAAATCTGGGCAACGGAAAATTTAAAGTTACCAATCTGCCACATGAAGCTCAACTAGGCCCAACACTTTCATTTATACCGCGCGATTATAACAATGATGGTAAAATGGATATTATGGGTGTAGGCGCCATTTATGATGCAGAAGTAGAAACAATTCGTTATGACAGCAATTATGGGTATGTGTTGCTGGGCGATGGCAAAGGCAATTTTAAATATTCAAAAGAATACCTACCTTTTATAGATAGTGATGCAAAAAACATGAAGTCTATTAAAATTAATGGTAATGAAATGTATATGGTGGTGAGCAACAATGCACCATTGCAGATTTTTAATTTTAAATCGTAAGTCTAGAAAAACGGGCGGTATTGTTCAACCCGAAAATCAATAGTGGTTTTTTCAGGGAATTCGTCTTTCATTTTTTTGTAGTCTGAAAGACTTCCCACCGCCCTGTTTGCTGCTCCAGATGGCGCAATCAAAGAAACCGTTTTTACAATTCTGCCATTCTCGGGCAATTGAAATGTATGGATTCGCGGCACATTGTTAGAAACTAACTTTAGTGAAATATTATACTCCTTCAGTTTTCTTCGGAAGAAATATTCGGGACCGTTTTTGCTGTTTCCACCTGTGAAAAGAAGCGTATCAATTTTAGTATTATGTTGAAGGACTTTCACAAGATCACGCAATTCCACTTCCAGCATACCAATATCTGAAGCATCCACTTTTTGTCGTTTGGCAGAAGCAACTACATCACAAATGCCAATACCTCTTTTTATAAGAAAATGCTCGCGCTGTTTTATGGCTTCGGCAGTAGTTTCAAATTTTAAATCTAAGCCGAATATTTTATCCAAAATTAACCATAACTGTCCGTCGCGGCTGCCGTAGCAAAAATCTACATCGCCTGGTTTTAATTCACCAGTTGTAAATCTTGGCGGCGGAAGCGTGCCAACAATCAATTTGGTTGCTGTTTGTGGAATAAAGGGTGGATATGGATGGATGTGGTGAAACACGTTTTTAATTTAAACTTGTAGCTAATTAACGAATAAAAACAGGCTCGTTCTCATTCACAGTATATTCTTCACTAAACCCATAACCATCATAATTAAACGCCTTTAATTCATCTAAGGATTTTACATTTTCATCAATAGCGAAACGCGTCATACTCCCACGCGCTTTTTTGGCGAAGAATGAAATAATTTTCAATTCGCCATTTTTGAAATCTTTGAAAATAGGAGAAATCACTGGTACTTTAAGTTTTTTTGCATCAATTGCACTGAAATATTCAACGCTGGCGAGATTTAAGAAAAGTTCATCGTCTTCCAACTCGCTATTCAAAGTTTCGGTAATTGTTTTTTTCCAAAAGGAATACAAATCCTTTTTTCGGTTTACGGGAAGTTTTGTACCCATCTCCAAACGATACGGCTGTATTAAATCTAGCGGACGAAGTATTCCATACATCCCTGAAAGAATACGAAGTGAGTCCTGCAACAAATCAATTTTTTCCGAAGAAATTGTGTAAGCATCCAATCCTGTGTAAACATCTCCGGCAAAGGCATAAACCGCAGGCCGGGCATTCTGCTTTGTGAAAGGAGTGTTGAATTCTTTGTAACGTTGGTAATTGAGCTCAGCCAGTTTATCACTAATGTCCATCAATTTACCGATGGCTTTTTTGCTTTTGTGTTCTAGTTTGCTGTTTATAATTTCGGCTTCCTCCAAAAACTTGGGTTGGGTAGCGCGGGCAGTGGGAAGTTTGGATTCGAAATCCAGCGTTTTTGCTGGGGAAACTACTATTTTCATTAATTATTCTTTGCTTCAAAAATAACGAAAACAATTCTGAATTATGAATTCAGAATTCTGAATTAAAATTTTTCATTCAATTCTTACTCCTTGGGTAGTAAAACTTAAGCCCTGCGATCCACGAAGCGAGGTCATTACTGCTTCAAAAAGAGGATCTGGAATTTTAGAAGTTGAAGACCATTCAAAAATAAAATTTGCGCCGCTACCACCGTGCTCGTCGGTTTCATCTATTACAATTTCAACCGTTTCCAATGGTTTTAGCTGAATTAATTTTTCAAAATAACTACGGATCAATTCACCTTTGGTATTGTAATAATTGGCTTTTGAAATATAAATTGTACCTGTATCGCTAACATTGCGAAGACTAACTAAAGCAGTTAAATTCTGAGATTTTTCCTGTGAAAAACTGTAGATGTGGGAATAAATACTCAGATAGGTTTTTCCATTTTGTAGTGAATCGCTTTGTAGCGTCGCAGCTTCGGGGTCTGCATAATGGTCTTCCCAATGATTGGGGTTAAACGAACTTATTTCCTTTTTTTCCTCACAAGACGCAAATATTCCGAAAAGAAATACTAACGCTGTAATTTGGAATATTTTAAAGAATTTTTTCATCAAAGTATATTCAATAAAATTACTGCTTTTTATTGATTTCGTCTTTAGTTTCAAGCAGTTCATTTATTTGCCATTGTCTTGCCTGCTGTTCGTTTGCCAAATTTATAGCTTTGCCTATAGTTTCGATAGCTTCGCTTTTATTACCGCTTGCCATTTTAATTCTTGCCAAAACATCTAAGCTATCAAAATTGTTAGGATTTATGGCCAAAGCATCTTTCAAAAGCTGTTCAGCTTCAAGATAATCTTTACTGTCCAAAAGTTTTCCAGCTCTGTACGTATTAAAAAGAACCAACGCATTTGGATTGAGTTCTTTTAAAGTAGCTTGGATTTTTGCACGCTCCTTTTCATTTTTTTGAAGCATATAATGGGTATTTCCAACTATGGTATAAGGTATATTAAAAACGCTTCCATATTGTTTTTGCACTTCGTCATAATGATTTTTTAAAGCCTCTGCAGAACCGAAATATTCTTCCTTTACATACCAGTTTTTGAAAATTTCATCCAAGGCCCAAACATAGGTTGGCATTCCAACTGAATTGTGGATTTCAGAAGGAAATTGATGAAATTTTACATTCTTATCCATAATATTTTCAGGTACTTTTTTTATAAATTCAGTAACACCCATTCCCTGTTCATTAGCCAATGAAACGTACAAACTTGCAGTGGTGCTCTTTGTTTTGCCCCACGTATTTTGCATTACATCATCCATAGCATTTTTGCCCCACCATAGCGCAGGACTAATGGCTATATAATTATTGAAAAGATTAGGATGATTTATTGCAGTATTTATTACAAATATACCACCCACAGAATGGCCCCCCAGAATTTTATAGTCAGCTGCTTTGTAGTTTTTATTTACGTAGGGAATCAATTCCTTTTCAATAAAACTTGCCATTTCCTCAGCGTTTCCGCTATCTTCAACGCCTATAATGTTAGGTTTGCAATTTTTGCGGTATTCATTTGTTCCTTTTCCAGAAATGGCTACCAAAATCATTTCAGGGATAACTTCACTAATTGCGCCCTGCAATTCTAAAATTCCTGCAACATATTGAAAATTATAATCACCATCTAATATATATAGTACTGGATATTTTTGATTTACAGCCGTATTATATGAAGGTGGAAGATATATTGAAAGCTCCCTGTCTTGCTGAAGAATAGTAGAATAAAGTATATCGCGCTTACCTATGCTTATATTCTGGGCAATTAGCGAATATGAAAACAACAAGAGGATTAGAAAGGCCAGTTTTTTCATCGTGAATATTTTTTGTTTGAGAGATACTAAGTTAGCTATTTAAATTGATAGAAACCCATAGTCTATTTGGTGGAAATCCATTACGGAGTTACACAAATTCTTAAACTTATAAATTTAAGATTGGGTAGAATTGAAATAAAAATAATTTTCAAGAGGGAAAATTATTTTTACAAACTGATAGGGATAATTTTAAAAAATTACCCCTACAGCTTTTATTCTAGGATAATCTTTTTGGTAACTATTTCACCACTAACATTAATCTTAACAATAAAAATTCCCGCCGAAAAAGAATTAATAGTCATTTCAATTTCGTTTAAGCCCTTTTTAAGATCAAATCCTTTAGTTGCTACTTTTTTCCCACTAACATCAAAGATTTCTACTGATACATTCTCGTCTTCTTTTAGTAGAATATTCAAATTTATAGGATTCCCAAGTTTATTTGGATTAGGATAAACAGATAAAGAATACTTTTCCGAAGTTTCATTTGAATTTTTTTCTATTGAATCTGTTGAATTTGAAGAGTTTTTTCCAAAACCTTCGGTTAGCGTTCCATACGCTTCAAATTCAATGATATGAACTCCTAAATTCTCTGAATGGTAATTCATATTTACTCTTAAATAGCGAGCTGAAGAGTTGCTGATATTAAAGGTATTTCCTTCACTAGTTGCTGGAATTGTGTTCGCATTAAAATCTACCAAAGTCGTCCAATTCGTTCCATCAAGAGAACCTTGTATATCGTATTGATAATATCTGTCTCCATCATAATAGTTAAATACAACTAACTTGCTAAGGTCGAATTCAGCACCTAAATCCACACTCCACCACTGTGGGTAAGGACTGGCTCCCCACCAATTATCTATTGCATATATACCATCTACAGCTTTAGAACTTGGCGCCTCGGTACCAGTTGATGAGGTAGTTGGTCTGTTTAACGCTATATTTCCAAAAGGCGGCGCAACATCGTTACTTATAATATTTACGGTTGCACTGGAAGGCGTACCCAACGTATAACCAGTACCCGATGAAAGTGTAAGGGTTACCGTTTCTATAGGCTCTATAACTACATCATCAAGAGGGGTTACTGTTATTGTAGCACTCTGCTGTCCATTAGGGATCGTTACACTTCCCGAAAGTGTAGTATAATCAGAACCCGGAGAAGCTGTACCCCCAACGGTATAATTAACAGTAAGCAAGCCACCAGTATTTACTTCATCGAGACTTATTGTAAAGGTTCCAGTATCTAATGGATTCTCGGAAGCTGATACATCTGTTGCATTTACTGTTACCTGAGGGTTATTCACAGAAAGCATTCCATAAGCCTCAAATTCAATAATATGAACGCCTAGATTCGCTGAGTTGTAATTCATATTTACCCTTAAATAGCGGGCTTGTGGATTATTTATGTTAAACGTATTTCCTTGGCTAGTCGCAGGAGTTGTATTTGCATTAAAATCAACTATAGTTGTCCAATTATTTCCATCTATTGAGGCCTGAATATCATATTGATAGTAGCGATTACCACCATAATAAGTTGTTAACACTATTTTGCTAATGTCAAAATTGTTTCCAAGATCCACTTGCCACCATTGTGGGTACGGAACACCTTGCCAATAGTTAGTTTTGTTATAGTTGCCATCAACTGCATTATTTTTTGTAGAAACTCCGTTAGATACTGTAGTAGGTTTTAAAAGAGCAAGATTTGTTCCAGGCAGAACAACGTCTTCACTGATTATGTTTACTGTTGCACTTGCGGGAGTACCAATATTATAAGTACTACCCGAAGACAATGTAAGGATAACTGTTTCTGACTGCTCCGCCTCAATGTCGTCAATTGGTGTTACTGTAATAGTTGCGCTTTGCTGTCCTGTGGGAATTGTTACTGTTCCAGAAAGTGCGGTATAATCAGACCCTGATGTTGCTGTACCACTTACCGTATAATTTACTATAATTGGACTGCCTAAATTCACTGAATTTAAACTTACTGTGAAAACGCCTGTATCCAAAGGATTCTCCTCTGCTGCGGCATCAGTTGCAGCTACAGTAGCAACAGGATTGTTATTTCCAGAAACTGTTCTGAAATATTGTTTCCCTATCCAAACGTTGTGACTACTGTCCCAAGTACTAAAATATGAACTATCAGAAAGACCAGAAGCTGTAGCCGCCCAAGTACCCACGCTTATCATATAATCTTCGTTAAATACATTTTGCGGTGTGGAGGAAGTGAAATATTCTGTGTATAAATTCAAGTTAACTCCCCCAATGTTGTTAGCAACATTCTGCATAATTAGCGAAGAATTAACATGGTCGGAATGATCATCCGGATTTATTCCCGCATCATCATCTGCAACATTAAATATAACACTAGAAGATGGAATCATTTCAGACGTAACTATTGCTTGGAGGGTAGCTTCTAAATCTGCTAAAGAATTATATGTAGCTGTCCCATCAACCGCGGAAATGCTAGTTATAGAACCATCAACTAATTTTAATAAACTCTCATTGTTTGTCCCTGGATATCCTGTACCTCTATAATCTCCATCAGGTAATCGTAGAAAATAGGCCACTGCATTTCGGTATGAAAATTTTAAAAGTTGGTGACCGTTTACCGTTACAGTTGTTTTGTTCACATTGTTACCAGGAGCTCCTGAATTGGTAAAAGTATTAGACATAAACCTAATGGCCCTTAAACTTCCCTCTTCCCTTGCAAGATAATAGTTGTTGCTTGCACCACCACCACCGTCTCCCGCGGTAGTATGTAAGAAAATAACTTTTTCATTTACACCTTTAATACTGTGATAAGCGTTCGGGTTCATGAAAAGTTGCCAGTCATCTGGGTGGGCAACTACATATACACTGGTAGTTTGTGCTATTAAATTTGAGAAACTGAACAATGCGATTAGTCCAATAATAAATACAAAATTGTTTTTGGTTTTCATGGTCAATAAATTTATATCCACTTTAAAATCTTTAATATCACTTAAATTAAAGAAATATTTGAGTAGTGTTTTTTGGTTGCTTAGTATATAATAAAAAACCCCATTGCAACTCTTTTTAAAAAAAGTTGGAATGGGGGGATATGCGACAAAGGTAGTAAAAAATAATAATTCTTAATTTAAATATTTTAGCAACCTTTAAAGCTAGATATTATTCATTTTGAGCTGGTTTATTTCAAAGAAAAATAAAATGCACTAAATTTCATATTCTCTTATGTCTAAAGATTTATAAACTTTTTCAATTCCTTTTAAGGAATCTGAAAGCACTATTAACATGTCATCCTCATTAATCATTGTGGCGCCGTTTGGAGTAATATATTTATCATCCCTTTTTATCATTGCTATGATGGCAGTTTTGGGAAACTCGAGATCAACAATTTTTCTGCCAACAGCCAAATTTCCATTAGCGATACCAATTTCACGCATTTCTGTTTTGGGATGTTCTGAAAGAAATTCGTCCGTAGCGCTTTTTGGCTTTACTTTTTCGGGAAGCCCAACGTGCAACCATTTTGCTACAATAGAAAGTGTAGTTCCTTGTATTAAAATAGAAGTTAGTGATATGAAAAATACGATATTGAAAATCATGCTTGCTTTATCAATTCCAGCTAATAACGGATAGGTTGCAAACACAATTGGAACGGCACCTCTCAATCCAACCCAAGAAATATAGAAACGGCGGCGCAATTTCATTTTAAATGGTATTAAGCTTAAAAAAACACTAATGGGTCTGGCCACAAACATTAGAAATAGAGATATTACCAATCCAATACCAACTACAGGCGCAATGTGTGTGGGAGTTACCAACAAACCCAAAGTGAGGAAAAGCACAATTTGCATAAGCCATGCAAGCCCATCAAACATTTTCATTATTGTTTTTTTGTGTATCAAGTATTGATTTCCCAAATAAACAGCGCAGATATAAATTGCCAAGAATCCATTTCCTCCCACAAAATCGGTTGCAGAAAATGTAATAAACATTAAGGCTATCACTAAAACAGGATACAGTCCTTCAAAATCCAACTTAATTCTATTGATCACAATTTTGCTCAGCTTTCCAAAACCAAACCCTGCAATCCCTCCAATAATCATCTGCTGAAAAAACAACGGAATCATTGAGGCCACTCCTTGATTATCATTGATCACCAATCCCAAAAAAGCAATAGTAAGCACATAGGCCATTGGGTCATTACTACCACTTTCCATTTCCAATGTTGGGCGTAAATTGGTTTTTAGCGCAAGGTTTTTCGACCTTAAAATAGAAAAAACTGCGGCAGCATCTGTAGAAGAAACGATGCTTCCCAAGAGCAGACTTTCGTAAATTGTAAAATCGGTAACGTAATAAACAAAAATTCCCAACGTAACGGCGGTCAGCAAAACTCCCAAGGTTGAAAGCGCAATACCTTCTTTCATAATTGGTTTTACTGCTTTCCAGTTGGTGTCGAGACCCCCAGAAAACAATATAAAATTCAAAGAAATTACACCAATCAATTGGGCAATATGTGGATCGTCAAAAGTGATTCCGCCAATCCCATCTTCTCCCGCAAGCATACCAATTCCTAAGAAAAGAACCAGGGTAGGCACCCCAAATTTATAAGAAGTTTTACCGGCAATTATGCTTATAAAAAGCAACAATGAACCAACAAGCAGAATGTTTTCAATGGTTAAATTCAACTTATTTGTTTTGGTTTTAAACGGTTCGTCATTTCTGCAAAAATATAGGTTTTCAATCTGAAAAACATTCACAATTTACTTTTATTCCCTTCCCCGATATTAAAATAATGCTACATATTTAACAAATAGCCCTAATTTTACAGGCACATACAAATACAAAATGTCATTCAATAAAATTGAACTCCGAACTGTAAACGTTACTCGCTATATCACCCCCTTGCGCGAAGGCGGCTCATTGCCAGCTTTGGCCGAAGCGGATGATGATTTTAAATACGTTTTAAAATTTCGAGGTGCTGGCCACGGAATAAAAGCTATAATAGCAGAACTATTAGGAGGTGAAATTGCAAGAACCCTAGGGTTAAAAGTTCCCGAGTTGGTTTTTGCCAATCTTGACGAAGCCTTTGGCCGTAGTGAAGGCGATGAAGAAATACAAGATTTGTTGAAAGGAAGTCGTGGGCTCAACTTGGCTCTGCATTTTCTTTCCGGAGCGCTCACCTTTGATCCTGTTGTTACACAAGTGGATGAGCATTTAGCCTCTAAAATTGTATGGTTTGATGCATTTATAACTAATATAGATCGCACTGTAAAAAATACTAATATGCTTATTTGGCATAAAGAATTATGGCTAATAGATCATGGTGCTACTTTTTATTTCCACCATGCTTGGGGCGATTGGGGAAAAGCGGCAACAACCCCATTTCCTTATATAAAAGATCATGTTCTTTTGCCGAAAGCTTCTTTGATTGAAAAAGTTAATGAAGAAATGATTGCTCTTTTACCGAATGAAAAACTTCGTGAAATAACAAACCTCATCCCTGCAGATTGGTTGCTATGGGAAGACACTGAAATGGAAGCTGAAGCAATACGTGAAGTGTATTATCAGTTTTTGGTGATGAGAAGAAACAATTCAAATAACTTTGTAAAACAGATTCAGGATGCCCGGGAAACACTTGTATGAATATGCGGTAATACGTTTGGTACCCCGCGTGGAGCGTGAAGAATTCCTAAACGTTGGAGTAATCCTGTTCAGTAAAGGAGCTAAGTATTTGAACTGTAAATTTCAAATAAATACCGATAAACTAAAACTCTTCTCCTGTGAACTGGAAGTTGAAGAGATAGACAACAATTTAAAAGCTTTTGAGAAAATCTGTTCTGGCTCCAAAGATGGGGGCACTGTAGCACAATGGGAAATTCCTGATAGATTCCGTTGGCTTACTGCACAGCGCAGTTCTTCATTACAAACTTCGCGCCCACATAATGGATTTAGCGATGATTTAAATTCCACTCTGCAACGCCTTTTTGTTGAATTGGTTTTATAATGAAATGAAACTTATTTTATTGTGATCGAAAAAATCTACTTTAAGCTTTCGTTTATTATTCCTTTTTTAATGCTTTAATTTCTCCTTGATATGATATGGTGCTTCTATCGTTACTGGAAATAGTGAGTATAGCGGAACCCGTATCACTAATGGAAAGCAAAAGGGTTTTTGTATTATTATTACTATTTACATCGATACTTATTTCGAAACCTTTGGCTTTTTTCTCTATTTGAAACTTTTCCGGTTTTCCCTGAAACCTCATTCCAGTATCACGTCCAAAGTTTATTGCCCTATATCCCGTTCCGTAAAAAGGCATATCAGAACGAATTATATCCTTCGAAAAAACCACCGAATTTGTATTCGAACTTATAGCTATCGGGCTTAAACCAAGTGGAAAGGCTGTTACGCCAATAAATTCAAAACTTTTTGAATTTACAAGCTGTTCAATCTGTGCCTTTATTTGAATTCTTTTTTCTGCTTTTGTGACTTTTGAACTATTTTCTTGCGAAAAAGTCGTACTAATTGATAGGACGCAGCATACACATAAGTAGAAATACTTTTTCATAATAAGAATTTTATGATTTTTTGATAGTTTTCGCAATACATATGCCAAATAGATAATGCACAAAACTTTTTAACCAACTTAAACTATAAAAAAGTATTGATGGGAGATTTTATCCTCCCATCAATTTATAAGATGAATACTTTTTTTGTGGTTATTTCACCTTGAACATTTATCCTAATCAAAAGCATTCCGGTATTGGATTCATTCAAAGGGATTTCAATGCCATTAAAACCTTTTTTCAAATGGTATTCTTTGGCAATCAACTTTTTTCCAAATAAATCAAAAACCTCTACAAATGCAGTTTCTTCTTTTGGAAGTCGCAGCTCAATTTTTATAGGTTCTCCCTTTTTAACTGGATTGGGATATAGGGATAATGAATAACTATCATTCATTTCTAAATTCTGTGATCCAAAGGTATCCATTCCAATTCCCTCACCTTTGGCAGCGCCAGCATTCAAAGTGCCATAAGCTTCAAACTCTACAATATGAACTCCAATATTGGCTGAATTATAATTCATGTTTACCCTTAAATAACGGGCGGTAGGATTACTAAGGTTAAATGTATTCCCCGCACTAGTAGCAGGAGTGGAATTTGCATTAAAATCTACTAAAGTGGACCAAGTGCTTCCATCCAAAGAACCTTGAATATCATATCGGTAATATCTTATTCCATCGTAATAGGTAAAAACTACCAATTTGCTAAGGTCGTAGGCATTTCCCAAATCGACACTCCACCACTGTGGATACGGACTTGCGCCCCACCAGTTGGTCAAGGTATAAATATTGTCCACCGCTCTTGCACTGGGTTTTTCATTGCTGCTTGATGCAGTTGTTGGTTTAAATAGGGCAAGATTAGTTCCCGGCGGTTGTGCAACATCATCACTAGTAATGTTAACTGTAGCGCTAGAAGGTGAACCAACACTATATCCAGAACCTGAGGAAAGTGTTAAAATTACAGTTTCAGAATTTTCAACTTCAGTATCATTAATGGGAGTAATCACTATACTCTTACTTTGTTGTCCAGTGCTAAAGATTACTGAATTAGATATTGCAGTATAGTCACTTCCCATAGTTGCAGTACCACCAATGGAATAATTTACTGTAATGGCGCCTCCTGTATTTGCTTCGCTCAGCGATATATTAAAAGATCCGGTATCTAAAGGGTTCTCAGCGGCATTAGCATCAGAAGCTACTATTGTAACGCTAGGGGGATTTGGCCCCACGTCTTCACTTGTAATAGTAACTGTAGCAGCAGCTGGCGTACCTACAATATATCCCGTTCCAGTTGTAAGCGTAAGAATTACTGTTTCAGACGGCTCTACTTCAGTATCATTAATTGGAGTTAATGTAACTGTCTTGTTTTGTTGTCCATTCGCTATGGATACATTTCCTGAAAGAGTAGTAAAATCACTTCCTGATATTGCCGTACCGCTTACTGAATAATTCACAATAATAGGAGATCCCGTATTGTTCACAGCACTTAAGCTCACTGTATAAAGACCCGTGTCTAAGGGGTTCTCAGCAGCATTAGAATCTGTTGCCACTATAGATGCGCTGGGAGAATTTACGGGAGCAAGTGTTCTTAAATATTGTCTAAACAACCATACATTGTGATCATTATCCCAAGTGCTGAAAAAGTTCTTATCAGATATACCCGAAGCCGTAGCTCCCCAAGTACCTGCGTTTATAAGAAAATCATTGTTCAAAACATTTACAGCACGAATGGCAGTATCATATTCGCTATACAAATTCAAAGTTACCCCTCCAATACTACTGGAAACATCCTGCATGATCAACGAAGAATTAATATGGTCTGAATGATCGTCTGGATTTATGGAGGAATCATGATCAGCTAAATTAAATTTTATGCTTCCTGTAGATTCAGTTTGAACAATGGATTTCAATGTGTTTTTTAAATCTGTTAATGAAGAATAGGAAGCTGAACCATCTATTGCCGAAATAGTTGTTATGGAACCATTGTATAATTTTTGTAAACTCTGGTTGTTTGTCCCTGGATATCCAGTTCCTCTATAATCCCCATCGGGTAATCGGAGAAAATAGGCCACTATATTTCTATAAGTAAATTTTAAAATTTGATGTCCATTTACGTTTACCGTAGTTTGATTCATATTGGTGCCAGGCGCGCCATTATTGGTAAAAGTGTTAGACATAAACCTGATTGCGCGTAAACTGCCTTCTTCACGAGCTAAATAATGATTGTTTGTAATTCCATCACCGGCGTCTCCGGCTGTTGTATGTATAAAAATTACTTTTTCATTGACACCCTTTACACTATTATAGGCATTTGGGTTCATAAATAATTGCCAATCATCAGGATGGGCCGAAACATAAACACTGGTGGTTTGCGCTGAAATATTACCAAAACTGAATAAAAAACATATTATGGTAAAAACTAAAAACTTGTATTGAGCTTTCATGGTGAAAAAATTAATTTGGTTAGGGATTGAGCACTATTATTTATTTAAATGAAGCACTCGATTTATTTTATATTTGGTTATTTTAAAATCTGAAAAATAAAAAATCCCTAGACCACTCTTTCAAAAAGAGTTAGTATAGGGATAGGGAACAAATATATAATATATTATTAAAATTTTATTTGTTTACGAAAATTATTTATACCTAACATTCAATTAGTTATAGACGAAGAATGACAATAATTTCCTACAAGATTTTCCTGTTTTTCGTTTCTTTTCTTTGACTCAAATCAATCAAGAAGTAAAGAAAAATACTTTTTTACTGTTTCCAGCTTTGCAATTCTTTCAGATATATATAAGATTCTACAAAATCAACCTGCTCTTGCCCTGCCATTATTTTAAGTAAATTCAAAGCGGAAATATAACTGGTAAGATTTCCGTTTGAAGATAGAAATTTCCCATCTTCCATATATCTAACCACTTTGTCATCTTGTACTTTCAGATTTGGATAGTTTTTTTGAAGTTCTTCTCCACCGCCAATCCATGTCACAATTTTTTTACCATTTGCTATTCCAGATTCGCCAATTAAATGCGCACCAGCGCAATTGCTCACGGTATATTGGGTGTTTTTGTTTTGCTCTTTTATAAAGTTGACAATCTTTGGATTGTGAACCTGCGTGTACATATCATAAGCGCTGGGTACAAAAAGCACATCTAGTTTTGGGCAGTTTTCAAACGTGTAATCTGGAACAATTTTTAAACCTTCCTCACTGACAATTGGTGCAGATGTTTCAGCAATTGTTATTACATTAAAAAGTTGTTTTCCAGCTTCGGTGTGTTTTGTGAAAACGTCCGCAGTTGCAGTTACTTCAGTAGTTAAAACTCCGTTGTACATTAACAATCCAATAATCGGTAAACTATCATTTATTGGTTTTAAGATTTGTTGTTCCGTTTTAGAAGTTTCTGGATCTGCAGGACTACTTGTTGGATTTGTGGATTTGTTAGTATTAAAATTACAGCCAATCAGTGAAAAGGACAATGCAAAAAATAAAATACTCTGTTTTTTCATAATTAATTTCCTAAAGGTTTGTGTGTGCTAATGGCCATTCGGTTCCAAGCATTTATTGCTGTTATCGCCATAATTATCTGCGAAAAATAGTTTTCGTCAAACACTTCCATCGCTTTTTTATAGGTACTTGAAGTTAATCCTTTTTCGTGTATTAGTGTTACTTCTTCCGTAATTTGCAACAAAACTCGCTCCTCTTCAGTAAAAAGATCAGTTTCGCGCCAAGCATTTAAAAGAAAGATTCGCTGTTGGTTTTCGCCCAATTTGATTGCATCTTTTGTGTGCATATCTATACAAAATGCACAGCCATTAATCTGGGACGCCCTCATTTTTATGAGCTCTTTATGGGTTTTGCTCAATTGGCTTTGTTGAAGATATTTTTCCAAAGGATACATTGCTTTGTATGCGTTTGGCTCTACTTGATCAATTTGAATTCTTGTTTCCATTTTGAAGTGTTTTAATTTATTTAGACAAAAGTAAAACGCACCGTTTGGAAAAAACTTAAGCTGGTTTAAAAAAGTCGTTTGCTTTTTATTTCGCTTAAATATTCTGGCGTCAATCCCAAAAAAGAAGCAATCAAATATTGCGGAACACGCTGGATAAACTCAGGAAACTGATCGCGGAAAGCAAAGTACATTTCTTCTTTTGAATAATCAAAAATATACTTAATACGCATCTGGGCTGCGCCGAATGCCTTTTCAAAAACATTTCTAAAATACTTTTCTAGCTTCGGAAATTTCTCCAAAAGAATTTCTTGCTGTTGAAAATCAATGTAAAGCACTTCGGAATTTTCAACCGCCTGAATACAAAAAACTGTTTTCCGTTGCTGACGAAATGCAAGATTATCTGTAAGCCACCAATTTTCTAATGCAAATTGCAATGTTTGTTCCACCCCTCTTTCATTGGTATAAAACATCTGGAGACACCCTTTCAAAACAAAATAATGCTTATTACAAAGGTTCCCGGCTTTCATTAAAATTTCCTTCTTTCCGAATTTTTGTATTTCGAAATAGGTGATTATTTCACGGAATTCTTCTTCACTTATTTCAGTGAATTTATTGAGATGGGCGAAGAACCGTTCTAGCATTTTTCAAAAATGTGTTTTAATATGATTTTATAAAGATAAAACTTAAAAGAAAGAAAGTTTTCAAAAAATAATAACCTTGCTTTATCAAAAATTAAAAAATCTGTCCAACAATAAAGCTGAACAGATTTTTTTAATACATACTCTCATGTAACAAATGAAAGAAAACTATAATAGGTTTAGTTTTTGCTATTAATAAGATTTCGATCTAGCGATATTCAGGGTTTTCAAAATTCCAGCGTGTGCCATCATCCCAATCTTTGCGGGAGTTACCATAAGCTGGATAGCCACCTTTTTCTTTTAACATCTTTGCTAAATGAAGCAAATTATAAGTCATAAAAGTAGTATTCCTATTAGTAAAATCGTTGTTTTTTGCTCCGCTTTCTTTATCCATATAACTTGGCCCTGGACCAGCTTCACCTATCCAACCACAATCTGCCTGCGGGGGAATACTGTAACCAACATGCTGCATCGCATAGAGTATACCCATAGCACAGTGTTTTATACCATCTTCATTACCTGTGATGATACAACCGCCTACTTTTCCATAGAAATAATATTGGCCTTTTTCATTTTGCAGACTACTCATTGCATACAGTCGCTCAATTAATTTTGTAGCGACTGATGATTTTTCACCTAGCCAAATTGGCGTTCCTATAATAAGAATATCCGCAGCGTCAACTTTTTTCCAAATTTCTGGCCAAGCATCTTCTTTTGCTCCATGCTCAGTCATATCTGGATATACGCCGTAAGCCACGGGATGATCCACAAGGCGAATGTTCTCAAAAGAAACCCCTTCGGCATCCATTATTTCTTGTGAAACGTCCATCAATCCTTGCGTATGGCTCATACTTGGGGATTGCTTTAAGGTACAGTTAATATAAAGTACTTTCAATTTTGAAAAATCTGGTTTTTGCATAACATATTGTGTTTAAGAAACAAAGCTGTCAAAAGTATTTTTATCTCTTTTAAAGAAATATAAATTAACAAATCTTCTGACAATTTTGACTTGAAATTAATATTAATTATTTACGACTTGTAAAAGCCACTCCCAATCCAAATACAAGGTGACCTATTAAAGTTGCCATCAATAATATTACTTTAGATCCTTCGCCTGGTGACATACTCATAATTGCCATCATAATTTGTGCGAAGACAAAAGCCAAAAATCCAAAGGTCAGTCCCGATAATAATGTGCTTGCTATTTTTACTTTAGGATTAAAAAGATACACATAAGCAAACGCATATGCAATTCCTATCATAAAATGCATAAACCAACCTACTACAATAGGCATTCCCAACATTCCAGCTACCATTGCGGGAGGCGACATTTTTGGTATTCCCATATATGGAGCCACTAAAATTACCATTGTCATTACTAGGGTACCCACTATACCCGCCACGATTGATTTAATTACATTAGTTTTCATAACTTTTCGTTTTTATTGTTTATACTTATTAATACCAATAAATTCAAAATATCACCCATCGCTATAAATTATTTTTTTGTTTTTCTTCCTGTGCTTTGATTTTTCGTATTTGATTAATGCATTTATGCTTTTGGTTAACAGCATTATGACTTGTAGTATACCCGTATTCGGTTTGGATTTCAGCAAGCTCCTTGCCGTTATAAAACATATCATTAATTAACCTGCTGCAGTGTTCCGTAATCTTCAAAAGATACACTTTCAATTTATCTGCATAGGTAATTTCGCGCTCGATATCTAGATTGATTTCTTCGTAAAAATTGTTTTTATACAATTGTTCAAATGCAGTTTCTTGAGCTGCGTTTCTCAATTTCTTGAACCAGATATTCTTACTTATTGCTACTATATACGTCTTTATGGAAGCCGTTAATACAAAATTGTCTATCCGCATTTTTTCAACCAAAACGAGCATTGTATCTTGAAAAACATCATCCGCATCCGCGCTACTACCCTTATTTTTTAAAACGAAATACTTTACCGTATCAAAATATTTTTGATACAGCGTTCCAAAAGCGAAATTGTTCTCGCCCTTTAAATCATCTAATAATGAATTTTTCATTGGTGAAATGTAACATGTATTCCTATAAAATCAGAGCAAATTCAATAGTTTTAATATAATGTTGGAAGAATGGATGCAGGGTTTAATTAACCTTCAAATCAATGAAATGGAAATAAAACACTGCTCAAATGTTTCGGGAAATCCTAGTCAGGATTAAAAATACTAGTAATGGTTTTGGCAGACAAAGGCTTGGACAATAAGCCCCTTACAAGTGGATTTGCTTCAGCTTTTTCTAGGTCCTTGTACTCTATAGAGGAAGTAAGAATATAAATAATAAATTGTTGCTTTAGCTGCTCTGAAAAATTATTGAAAATGTTTAAAAAATCCCAACCTGTGAAAACCGGCATATTTATGTCAAGAAATAAAATTGTAGGGGTGTTAATTTCGTCATCTATATAAAAATCTTTTATAAACTGAAGCGCATCGTCAGGATTCACAAAAGTCTTAATCTCTGAAGCGGGAGAAAATCTGCGAAAAACAAATTCGCAAATCATATTACTGGTACGATCATCGTCGACCACTATAAGACGTTCAGGTAAATTCATGGGGCTTTTAAATAAGTATCGTTATTCACGCATTTAAGAGTGGTAGGCTTGATACTTTTTCGGCATTCATTTCGACGATAAATATACTTAATAGTTATAGTAGGGCAATTGCTTTGTTGGTTTTTAACACTGTACAAATATTATCCACTGTATTCAAATTCAATTGTAAATGCAGTTCCTTTATTCACCTCGCTGCTTACTGAAATCTTACCCCCCAATGCTTCTACCTGAGTCTTAACCATATACAACCCCATTCCCTTTCCTTCTGTATCAGAATGGAATCTTTTGTAAAGCCCAAATATTTGATCGCCCTTTTTCACCATATCAATACCACTTCCATTGTCTTTGAAAATTATGATCAATTTATTTTTATTGAGACGAGAACTTATTATAATCAACGGATTAACAGTTGGCTGTCTATATTTAATACTGTTTGAAATAAGGTTGTAAAATATACTTTGCATATAGCTTTTAATCGTATTGAAATTATCAATCGCTGCAAAATCAGTTCTAATAGTTACTTCTTCCCTCTGAATAAGATCACTGATGCTTAACTTAATATTTTGTTCCAATTCTGAAAGTATAACCTGTTCTTTGCGCTCAGTAATCTCCGTTTTTGTCTGAAGTATTGTGTTAAGATCAGCAATTACATTTTCGAGCCTATTCGCATCAGAACTTAATGCCTCGCCCAACATTAATTTTATTTCTTCACTATGCGCATCATCTTTCAGTTCCTCTGTTAGTCCAATAATATTAGCAACTGGCGAACGTAGATTGTGTGATATAATGTATGAAAATTGCTCAAGATCTTTATTGCGCTGAATAAGGTCTGATATCATTTTAAGTCGTTCACTTTCTGCCTTTTTTTCTTCTGTCAAGTCTCGCAAAATACCATAAATGTATAATGGGTTTCCAAAGGAGTCAAATTCAAATCTCCATTCAGAGGAGGCATGCCCTAATTCACCATTTTCTCCTATAAAGCGGAAATGATAGGATGAATCTTCCAACTTAGCAAATGCTTCCTTCATAGTATTTATGGCTATTGCTCTATCATCAGAATGCACAAATGGTAAAAAGGAATCACGAGAGGGTATAACATCTTCATTTATTCCTAAAATTCTATAAAATTCGTCAGACCAACTATATTGGTTGGTCACTATATCTAATTCCCAACTTCCTACTTGGGCTATAAGTTGTGCTACATTTAACTTTGCTTCGCTCCGCAATACTTTTTCCGCTGCATTTTTACGTTCAGTAATATCTTGGAAACTACCGTATATCTTACTACATTTTCCATTTATAAAAACCGCTTCGCCTATGGTCCGTGCCCACTTCAGGTTCCCTTTAAATGTGGTGAATTGCAGTTCCTCATCCCACGGTATTCCTTTATCGATGCATTGCTGAACTCGCTGCGAAATAGTTTCCTTATGAATGCCCTCAGTAAAAAACCCTATTCCTGTGGAAAGATCCGGGTTAAAATCAGGTTCCGCTTCACGAATTTCCTTTGTAATAGCTGACCAATAAACTGTGTTTTTAAGTACATCAATCTCCCAGCTTCCAATTCTTGCAAGTCTGTTTGACTTTTCTAAAAGATCCTCTAAATGTTTCTTTTCAGTAATATCTGAAATCATTGCCAGTGATCCCTTAAAATTTTCCATATCATCAAATATCGGATTGGCGGATATCTTAGTGAGAATATGCTTTCCGTTTTTAGATATAAACTTATGTTCAAGATCTTCAGCTATGCCCGATTTTCTTCTCTTCAAAGAAATTGAAGCTTTTTCCTTTCCAGCCTCATCCATAAAATAATGATTCTCTTTGCCCAACATTTCTTCTTCAGTATATTCAAGAATCTCACACATCTTTTTATTTACAAAAGTTGTCTTGCTGTTTTCATCTATCAACCATATACCTTCCTGCGCAGTTTCTAAAATTTGACGGTATTGCTTCTCGCTACTTTCAATCTTTTTCTTGGAAACAACTTGTTCGGTAACATCATTTATAAAAAAGAAAATGCCTTTTATATTTCCTTTATCATTTCTATGGGCTTGGTAAACGAAGTTTATGTATAAATCAGTTAAATTACCATCTTCTTCAGTATCTACTTTTACCAACACTTCTCTACCAGTGAACGATTCGCCAGTCTTGTAAACATTATCTAAGATGTCAATAAACCCTTGTTCAATTACTTCCGGAAGGACTTCCGCCACAGTTTTTCCAATAATATCTTTTTTACCCGTCAATTGCAGATAAAGGGGATTAGCCATTTCGAAAACATGATTCGCGCCCTTCAACATACCAATTGCTGATGGTGCTTTTAGGAACATGTTGTAAAACTGATCCCTTTCATTTTCGATGGCTTTCTCTAATTTTTTTTTCTTCATTATATCCTTTTCTATGCAATACATTAATCTGAGCTCTTCATCATAATTAACTGCACATAAAAGTGGAACTATTTTCCACTAACGGTTTGTAAAAGTCTTTTTTTTTATTTTACCGTATATCATTTAAAAAAATACTCCGGTTAAATGTAGGAAATATACTCACAATATGTTGTTTATTCTAAAGTCTTTGCAGCGTAAAGGGAAACCTTGAGGATTGAAAAGATTTTTTCTTGTAAACACGGAATTTTAAAAATTGGCGTTAGCAATTATTAATCGGACCAATTTTTTTTGATTATTTAAGAATACTTAGGCCTTTAAATCAATATCCTTCAAATTTTCAATTCTATTTCGCTGAAGAAAATCGTCGATGCTTTCAAAGTGTTCAATCACACGCTTGTCTTTGAATTCGAAAACTTTTTCTGAAAGTCCCTGCAAGAAATCACGGTCGTGGGAAACTAAAATCAATGTGCCATCAAACTGAAGTAATGCTTCTTTCAATACATCTTTCGATTTTAAATCCAAATGGTTTGTAGGCTCATCGAGAATCAAAACGTTTACGGGTTCCAGCAATAATTTCACCATCGCCAAACGCGTTTTTTCACCTCCGGAAAGCAAGCCTACTTTTTTATCAATGGCATCGCCACTGAACATAAAACGCCCTAAAACATTTTTTATCTGTGTGCGTATGTCACCTTTTGCCACCTCATCTACAGTTTGGAAAACAGTGAGTTCTTTGTCTAAAAGTGCGGCTTGGTTTTGTGCAAAATAACCAACTTTAGCATTGTGGCCTAAAGTGCATTTTCCTTCAAAATCAATTTCGCCCATAATAGCTTTGATCATTGTGGATTTTCCTTCGCCATTTCTCCCCACAAAGCTTACTTTTTGGCCTCGTGAAATACTCATGTTTGCATCGTTAAAAACAATGAGGTCGCCGTATTTTTTTGTAAGTCCTTCCGCTACAACAGGATAATCTCCACTGCGTTGTGCTGGCGGAAAACGCAATGCCAATGCCGAAGTGTCTATTTCATCAATTTCAATAATCTGCAATTTTTCAAGCATTTTTTCACGTGAGCTTACTTGATTGGTCTTAGAATAGGTACCCTTAAAACGATCAATAAACTGTTGGGTTTCCGCAATAAATTTTTGTTGCTCTTCGTAAGCTTTAATCTGATGTGACCTTCTATCGGCGCGCAATTGCAAGTAATGGGTGTAATTGGCCTTGTAATCATAAATCCGTCCCATTGTAACTTCGATGGTGCGGTTGGTGATGTTATCAATAAACTTTCTATCGTGTGAAATAACGATTACGGCTTTGGCTTTATTTAAAAGGAAATCTTCCAACCAGATTACCGATTCAATATCAACGTGATTTGTGGGTTCATCCAGCAAAATCAAATCTGGTTTTTGAAGTAGTAGTTTTGCCAATTCAATCCGCATCCGCCATCCGCCACTGAATTCGGAAGTTTGACGGTGTAGATCACTTCTTTTAAAACCAAGACCGCGTAGTGCTTTTTCTACTTCGGCTTCGTAGTTTATTTCTTCAAGCGCGTAATACTTTTCGCCTAATTCAGCCACTTTAGTGATGATGTTCATATACGCATCACTTTCATAATCTGTGCGGGTTTCTAACTCTTTATTGAGATGATCCATCTCGTCCCGCATTTGAAAAATTTGTTTGAAAGCTTTGGAAGCTTCTTCAAAAACAGTACAGTTATCGTGTGTAAGTAAATGTTGCGGCAAATAAGCAATAACGGCATCTTTTGGTGCTCTAACATTTCCCCGGGTGGCTTTTTGTTCGCCAGCGATAATTTTCATCATAGTGCTTTTTCCTGCACCGTTTTTCCCCATTAGGGCAATTTTGTCGTTTTCATTCACCACAAAGGAAACATCACTAAAAAGCGTGTCACCGCTAAATTCTACCGCTAAACCATCAACTGTAATCATATCAATTTTTTAAGGCTGCAAAACTATTAAAAAGAAGTGGATTGGGTATTGTTTTAGAAATAAGTTATTCCGGAAATTAAGTAGTGAAAATTATTGATTATTTCAGTATTGAACAAAAACCATCACGCAGATTTTGCCACGATTATTTTGGAAATAGTTCGTGTGAATTCAAATTTTATAGCTTCTTTTTCTAAATAAGACCTGCTTACTTTTTCATTTGCTTGTCGCGTCTTGCTTTAAATTCACTGCCTTCATTCCATTTTGGGAAGTAATCTTCATTGGCTAATTTCAGTCCAACTTCATATAGAAACTGCGCATCAAACTGAATACCGCTTAATTCAGTGGTTACGGAATCATATTCATCTGAAGGTTGATGATATTTATTTATATTATAATCGTCATTACGCTTTTTAACTTCCTCTTTACTCATATTAAAACCTTCAAAAGTTCCTTTTGCATCTAAGGCAGGAATACCAATTTTAGCAAAGCTAAAATGATCTGACCTAAAAAATCCTCCCGCTCCTGGTTCAGGATCTGGAATTATATAACGGCCCTGTTTGTCAGCAATTTCTTTGGCATATTTATCCATTTCACTTTGGCCGAAACCAGTAACGGTAAGATCCTTCATAGGCCCAGGGCTTGCCAATGCATCCATATTTATGTTTGCCACGGTTTTATTTACTGGATAAATGGGGTGTTCTGCGTAATAACCCGAACCTAATAATCCTTGCTCTTCCGCAGTTACAGCCATAAATAGAATAGAACGTTTGGTTGGACCTGACTTTTTAAAAGCTTCTGCTATTGCCAATAAACAAGCTGTACCCGAAGCATTGTCAACAGCTCCATTATAGATAGAATCGCCATTAACGGGTTTACCTATCCCCAAGTGATCCCAATGTGCGGAGTAAATAATATATTCGTCTTTAAGATCCGTTCCCGGCAGTAAAGCCACTACGTTATTGGAAACATCTCTTTTCACTTTATTTTTAATACTCATAGAAGCCGTCAATCCCATAGAAACAGGCTTAAACCCTTTCTTTCCTGCCATTGCTTTATAATCCTGCCCCGCAAGCGGCGATGCATCCATCAATTTTTGAGCTGCTTCGTTGCTCACCCAAGCTTGTACATCGGCCACGGGCGCATCGCTTTCCAAACTTAGCTGCGCTCCTCGCCATCCACTCTGAATTACATTCCAACCATAAGAAGCTGGCTCTGTTTCATGAATAATAATTATTCCTGCGGCTCCTTGTCTACCCGCTTCCTCATATTTATAGGTCCATCTTCCGTAATAGGTCATTTCATCTCCTTTAAATAAAGTGGAATCCCCAGATTTAAAACCAGGATCATTCACCAACACTACGGCAGTTTTTCCTTTCCAATCAATACCTTCATAATCATTCCAACCATATTCGGGAGCTACAATACCGAAACCCGCAAAAACAAGTTCTGATTTTTCAAGACTTACCACGGAATCAGTTTTTAAGGAAACTGCTATATAATCTTTGTAGTAACCTATATTAAAATCTCCCTTAGGACTACTAATATGCATCTCTTCTGAAGGTGTTCCAGTAATTTCAACCATTGGCACCTCTTGAAAATAACTTTCTCCATTACCGGGTTCCAGACCGAGATCCTTAAATTGTCTTTCTAAGTAAGTGATTGTCTTTGTATCCCCTTCCGTAAACGGCATTCTACCCATAAATCCATCTGAAGCCAAACGTTCTATATGCTTGCCTATGGTAGCTTCATTAACTTGCAACTCTTTAGATAAATCTTTGCTTTCTTCTTTACAGCCTATCAAAAACAATAGTAATAGGAAGGGAATAAAATTTTTCATAATGGTTATGGGTTTAGTTTATAATTTTTGGTGATGTGTTGAAAGACTTAAAATTAAACAATTTTAAACAATGCTTAAATTTTCTATCCAATAGAAAACGCACAGTTTAATAATGCAAACTAATAATCTGATTGAAAAAATTTGGTAGCTATCTTCGCACAGGTTTCTATATTAATATTTCGTTAACAAGTTGTAAATTCACCACAATAAATTTCCATTTTCCCTAAATCAACAATAGCCCTTAAATTCCTACGTAAAAACCTATGTGACTTTTAACATTATTCACATTAGTTATGCCATTACCTCATTTTTTATCAAATCGTTTTTTGCGATTAGAAGGAAAACTTTACAGCGGGAATCTATCTGAGGTTCAATATAAAATTGAATCTGCACTGGACAGAACTCAATATCTAATTGTTGATTTGGACCAAATAGAAAAACTAGATGCTGCAGGAGTATATATGCTTTATATTGCTTCAAAAAAAGCGCGGGAAAACAATAAGGAAATTATCTTGTTCTGCAGGAAAAATGAAATTGTGAAACTTGTTTTTTCTTTCGTTGGTATCCAATACTTCAGCAAGCTTCCAAAACCAATTTATTAAAACTCTTTTATTTGCTTTTCACTTAATTTTGAAATTAAAAATCAAAAACCCGCATCTTTCGATGCGGGTTTTATCAAATTAAGTGGGGAGAAATAAGCCAATGGCTTACATCAAATATAAGAAAAATACGAACATTAAACATCTCTTTTTTAAAAGTATAATTGTTTGCTTTTCATTCTTAAAAATGTGCAGTCAACGAAAGAATGAAATTTCTTCCAGCGCCAGAAATACCTGAACTATATGGGCGGTAGCGCTGATCTGTCAAGTTCTCTATTCCTCCGCTAACGTCAAAAGTATCTGTCATTTTGTAAAGTGCCTTAAAATTAAGCGTGTACCAAGATGGTGCAAACGCATTACCATTTTCATCCAAAGCGTAAAATTCTGTCTTTTCCTTTTCTTCTTCGGGAAGATCTTCAAAATCACGCTTGGCTTGGTAATTCAAATTAATTTCCATTTGAAGTTTGTTCGCTTTATAATTTAAACGCGAAACTCCAAAAAATGGCGCTGCGTGGCGTGAAGGACTCGTTTCGCCATTATCAAGTTCCTCTTCCCCTTTTTGAAAATTCACATCGGTTGAAAAACCAAACCCTTTTGGCAATTTCACCTCAACACCAGCCTGCACGCCATAAACCTTTGCAATTGCAGCATTTTGGATGGATTGCACTTGACTCAACTCACCTTGGTACACAATACTGTCCAAACCGTTCAATTGAAAATCACGGCGCACAAGCGCATCTTTTAGATGGGTGTAATATCCAGTAATATCAACTTTAATGACATCTCCAAAAACCTTAGCTATTCCCAAATCTGCATTATAGGCATATTCCGGTTTTAAATCTGGGTTGGGAACTACAACACTGCCAGGCTCAGAATCAAAAACTTTTCCAAGATCATCAACGTTTGGCGAACGAAATGCTGTGCCCAAATTGGCACTGATAACCCAAGAATCATCTGGGCGGTAAACGCCGCCTATACTTCCCGTAAGCGCTCCATTGCTCAAATTTGCTTCCGTAAAAGGAAATGGATAAAATGTAGTATCAAATTCAGCATCAAGCAAAATATGGTTGTAACGCGCGCCAGCACTTAATGTGAAATTATCAGCTAATTTAAATTCATCCGTAATATAAGCCGCTAATGATTGCCACTTTGATTGTGGATAACGGGCGGGACCAACTTCAGAAATATCTGTGGAAATATCTGTCAACTCACCTTCAGAGTGTACATCATCCAGCACATATTCAATTCCATAGAAAAAGGTGTTTTTTTTGCCTGTAGCTTTTTTGAAGTCAAGGTTTACGGAATATGCAGCAACTTCTTCACTTTGCGTATTTCGTTCGTTATTATTGAAAGATCTATCAATTCTGCTCTCTTCAAACCACTGATGTGCAAGACGAAGACTCATTTCGTCAAAAACAGGGCTGTTGGCGTTGTAGTTAATATTAAGATTATTCATCATCCAAATCTGTGGCCCGTAATCCCACTCGGCATAACGGGCGGTTCCATTACGAACGCGGGTGTGTCTATCATATCTGCCATAAGGCGAAGTTTCTGAAAAATGGAAACCGTATTGAAAATCCCACTTTTCATTCGGCTTAAATCGAATTTTCTGCATCATATTTATTTGTGAATAGGCTGAAGGGATCTGCAAAAGTTCATCCTCCTGTCTTATCACAACATCTGTACTGTCTTGTCTTTCCACATAATAATCCTTAATATAATCTTCCGGTCCGTGGCTTCCTTGACGAAGATTGTCGTAATCCCAAGAACTGATGCTCGTTACAAAAGCCCACTTCTTAAAGCCGAGATTTACATCAAAATGCCCAGTCTTTTCTTTGTTGGCAGAAGAATAGCGCATATTGGCTTTTCCAGTAATCAAAGGTACATCAGTAAGCGACAGTTGTGGCGTCAAGGTTTGGAAACTCATTACACCGCCAATAGCGTCACTTCCATAGATAACGGAACCAGGACCAAAAAGCACTTCGGTATTTTCGATAGCGAAAGGATCCAAATTGATCACATTTTGGAGGTTTCCAGAACGGAAAATAGCAGTATTCATACGAACGCCATCCACGGAGTAAAGCAATCTACTGGTTGCAAAACCGCGAATCATTGGGCTTCCACCACCTTGCTGACTTTTCTGGACAAATACTTTTCCAGAAACACTCAGAAGATCTGCAGCCGATTGTGGATTTTGAAATGCTACTTCATTTGCTGAAATAGAAATAATTTTTGAGGGTACATTGCCACTGCTCTGGCGCCAACGTGATCCAGAAATTACTACTTCGTCTAGATTTAGATTAGAAATTTCAAGCAAAATAGCAAATCCTTCGGACTGCAATTCGGAATAACTTTTCACAACAGTTTTGTAACCTAAACTGCGTATTTCAATTTTTTCAGCATTTTTAAAAGATGAAATATCTGCTTGACCTTTGGAGTTGGTAGTAGCGTAAACTTTTGAAATTGCACTGCTTAAAGTTACCAATTCTATTGGATTGTTTGTTTGTTGTTCTTTTATGGTTATTGTTTGTCCGTAGGAAATTCCCACATAACCAAACAAAAACCATAATATGAATAATTTTTTCATTTAATGATTTGTTTAAGTTAACATGTTCTTTAAAAACACAATAGTTTGCGCTACTATATAATAAGAGCAGCACTATAAATTGATCTATCTTGGAATGTTAACTTACCTTGGGTGGCGGAGTGGGAGGACTTAAACGGATAGTATTAAATATACCTAAGTGAATAGTATCTTGATAAACAATTTCTGTATTTTTTAAAGGTATGGCGTTCCAATCAAATAAATCTGTACAGAAAAAAGACCATAAATAACTATAAAATATTTCTTGGGTCTCACGGTTTTCCTCGTCTTGGTCAAATGCGATTGCAACCATTTTTTTGAGCTTTTTGTTCAGCTCGGTTTCTTCGTAATCCCACCAACAGCGGTAGAAAATTGAATCGCCTTTTATTTCTTTAGAAACAATATCATACATCTGGCCGTTGTATTCAAATTCCTTTGAATGTTCCCACCGCAATTCTGTTTGGATTTCTTTTTTACTGAATTTCAGAAGTACTAATTCCTCATGATTCATCCCAGCAATCATCTTCCCTTTTATTTCTCGGCGGATTGCAGATTTTTCAAATTGCAGAAAAGTATATAGGGTTGCAACGGGTGCAAACAATATAAACAGAAATGATATGGCGAGTATTCTTTCTCTCAATGGGGAAATTAACGGTTTTCCAAATGTCGTAAAATTGAAACTATCTGCATGTCCATTTTAAACTTTTTATTTATCTGATTAAAAATTGTATAAAAAAAGGACCATTCTCCATTAGAAAATAGTCCTTTTCGTAATAATAGTAAATTTCAAAATCAATACCAGCCTCGAATATTATACATAACAGTATTTGGTTGGTTTTTGGCATAGGCCATTAGCACATTCTGCGCACCTTTGGCAATGGCTACGTTGGCATCCAAAACTTTCAGTTTGTATTCCCACGGGCGATCGCTTAATATTTTTACCCTACCTTCAATTTTTGAAAAAAGTGACTTTACATTTGAATAACAGGATGAAGAAGGTTCAATACTCGCTAAAATAGCTCCAGCATCATTTGCGGCCGCCAAGTCTTGGTTTGCATTCCAAATTGCCGTGGCTTCTGCTAATTGCATTTCACAATCGCGGTCTATAGTTTTTTGATACATGGTTTTTAAACTTTTTCCAACTTTATCATAACAGGTACTGTTCACGGGAACGTTTACCAAGAGACCCAAGGCTTCCTCATATCGATTTTGATTCGCCAATGTATTTGCTTCCTTTTGGATCAGCTCACAATTATTGTTGAAGAAATCAATGATTTTTTGTTTTCCTTCAGTAACAAAAATCTGTACATCTTCGCTGTTGGTATTCATATTTTTGATTGCGGAAATATAAGCCTTGGTCTCGTTAGTCCCAACACCTTTTACATTAAAACTTTTACTTGTGTAGAGAGTACCATTTACCCCATCTCCAATATAAAGTGTGATATCAAGATTAAGTGCAATTTTTGGAGGTGCTGTTCCTATTACATCCTTACTCATTACCGAAACATTAGGCGTGATAATAAACCTTGAATTATAGGAAATATCACTGATTCCATTTTTGGTAATCATTTGCCCCAATTTGGTTTCAAGAATTTGTCTTGCGGAGGCTGGCACCTCTGCCATTTCATAGGGAATATATGTTCCCAAAGCAATATTGGAATCACTGTTTTGCGAAACCCCAAGGGTAATCACAAAAATTAAACAGATTGTAAAGAATGATTTTTTCATAATTTGGTGTTTTTATTTACTTCCTAAAATTATTGTTGCACGACCCAACCCTTTCATAACTAGTTTGTTTGGAATATTGTACGGGGCGCTCTTGAGGAACTTGCTAAGATCATTAACATATCTTCGGGCATCGATAGCGTTGCCACTTTCGTTGTAAAGAGGGATACGCACTTGTTCAAAAAGGGCCATATTCTCAGTCATATCTGTAGTATTAAAACGACCTTTTACAGTGTTTTTTTGAAGCCAATCCTCAATCACAAAACCAAGTTCTTCTCCTCCGCCGTATTCGGTTTCTAAGTCACCATCCCAATCATCCCATTTTTGGATACGAACTATTATTTCACGTCCGTTTTCGAACATATCATCAAAATGCGATTGCAGCGAAGCCGTAAAATTATCCATGTGTGATAGCACTGCTTCCGAAAGAAGAACAGGAGTTTCCGCAGAAAATGAAGGAGCTCCAGTACCTGTTGCTGTAGCTATTTGCTTATCTGTATATGAATCTAATCCCTGCAGGTTAAAATTGATGGATTTTTTTGGGCCTGTCTTATTCACAGTCCAAGTAAGTTGAATAATTATATCCGCTTTTGCGGCTTTTTTTAATTCGTCAATCGGGCTTTCAGAAATATCAGATCCAGATTCTTTTGATTGCCTCATATTATCTTCAGCACTGTTTGAGGATATTGTTTTTATTACAGACTCCATATTTTTAAGCGGAAAACCGCGATCTGCCATCATCCCATTTATTTGGCTTATAACCTGTAAAACTTCAGGGTTTTCCTGAAAGGCCTTTTTGTAGTCGGCAATCTTTTCGATTGATCCTTGATTTTCAAAAGTCAAGAAATATCCATTCTGTATGCACCAGGCATCACTAGGCACGACCATTAACGTAGGCTTTTTAGCCTGTCCGAAGGCAATAGTAATGCTAAGAATTGCCAATAGGCAAAGTATTATTTTTGGTTGTTTCATTTCTATATATTTTTAAAATCCACTGGTTAAGGATTTGATAATGTTTTCTTTTTCGAGTCTTTTTCGCAGTTGATCACTCATTACGGTAACTACAGCACCTATTTTATATTCGCGCTTACTAATCTTGAGTCGGTCTCCAGGACCAATGTTACCATCTGTTGCCGCAGAAACATATTTTAAATACTCTCCACCCTCGGCAAAAAACTCTTCAAAAAAAGCTTTGTGTTCCGCTTCCACAGAAGGATCATTTATCAAGGGTTGGAATGAAGTACATCCTTGCCCACCTCCAGCATAGCCTTTAAATATAATTCCGTGAACTGCATTTCGCATCGAACTTGAGATAGCATGTTTCGGATTTTTTGAATAAGACCAAACCTTTACAAGTTTGGCACCTTGTTTGGCAATGCCTTCACACTCAATATCGTAACGCCATATTTTGGTGTCCTCAAGAGCTTTGTCTTTTTTAAATTGGGCTTGTGCGCTAAAACTGGCGACGAGCACGAATAAAATAGTTGTAAATAGATAAGATTTTTTCATAAATGTTGGTTGTTTTAGTTTATTTGTCTAATTAGCATTCCAGCGTAATATTTATTATTGGAACCACTGAAAGTAGTATATTCCAGCTCTGAAGTATTTTCTTCATTAGCCATATAGCGGTTGTCCCAAATCATATTTTTTTCAACTTTAATGACCCCTATTTTTTTATATTCGGTTTTTCCCTCTTTGTTTATAATCTGTTCAAGAACTTCATATTTATCTCCTTTTTCCAAACCTTCTTTCATTCCTATTTTTGCAGAAAGCGGATCTCCACTCAACAATGGGGTTTTGGTTCGGAAAACCTCATAGGCTCTTTGGAGCTTAGCAATAACTGCATCTCCAGCATTTTTGGTGGCGATGGTAATCAATTCATCATTAGATTTTTTAGTAAATGCAGTACTCTGCAAATCGGCCCAAGCGGTCTCAGTACCAACGTATTCGAGCTTAAAGATATGCGAATTTTCAAAAGCGGCAACTTTTTCTGGATCCAAAGCGCCATCTTCCGTCCAGTAATCGTTGTAGAAAATAGCAGCGGTTTCCTCATCCCAAACAAGTTTGTACAAATGGGCATCCGTTTTAATAACATATCCTTTCCCGACAACGCCTACTCCAAGACTTGTGGCATCGGCTACTAAGCTTACACCGCCTGCCCCGGCCGAAGAAGCGGCTGACGAAACTGCGGACAATAATCCACTTGCCTTTTTGGCAACCTCTTCTTTGTTGGTGTACTTAAAATTGTTGACTACCACGAAAGTGTTTTTTAATAATTCTTCACCTGCATCGGCAACCATCGCCAAGCCGCGCTCACTTTGCTTGGCAATTTTAATGTCTATATCAGAAGCGCTATATGAGCCTCTTTCTGCTATCAGATCCATATTAAAACCTCCGCTGGCACTTCTATTGAACCATTTGGCAACCATAGCTTTGGCTATATCGTTTTTGGAAAGGAATTGGCCAATTGAATCTTTTTGAAGGTCGTTAATTTCCTTTTTTGACAAACTTTCGTCCACCAGTTTCGGCAGAGTTCGCAGTTCGCAGTTGTGATTGTTGAATTTATCAGGGATTGGATAATTAACGAAAGCATCCTGAATTGTTTGGCTGTGCTCTTGCTGTAGGTCTGAAACCATAAAAGTATACAGGGAACTTCGCTTGTAATTGTTCAGATCGGGCTCTTTTTGACTGAAAGCATTAAAACTTAAACATAAAAATAATGTTAGGATAAATAATTTCTTCATAATAAATAATTTGGTTAGTGTTGAATTTTAGGTTTTCAATATTACGCGAATTTTTTATTAAAAATTTATGGAAAACCTTAAATGACAATAAAAATAGCTATCAATTTAAGATATTCAATATAATTCTATGGATTCATAATTATTAAAAGAATCTGGCTCCAAATATTCTCCATCCATCAACCGAAACATACCATTTATCAATTCTTGCCCAACCACTGGGTTAATCGCAATTAAGTTTGTCTCATAAATCATAAAAAACAATCATGAAAACAAATTTTACAATGCCTTATTTATTCTTAATGTTGCTCTTGTCTGTTTCCACAGTTTTCGCAACTAACACGATGGTTGCTCCACCAAGCAACGACCTAATTGCAAACGCCATTGATATTGATCAGGGTCCATTTCCCTATTCAGAATTGGCTGTAAATTTTCCAGAAGCAACCAACACCAATGATACCCCTGGAGGCGCTTGTAGTGTTACAGCTGCCGCGGTTTGGTATAAATTCACTGCTAACAGCAGTGCTTCTGTAAGTGCAGTGATGGTAAATCCACAAAGCTCCATAGTTATATTCTTTTCGGCACCAAATGAAAATGTAACTCTTGCCACCCAGCTAACGTATGTTGACCAAGGCAGTAATCAATGTGGAAATGGAAACTCATCTACTATTAATACCACTGCCGGCACAACCTATTATTTATTTATGAAGAATAACATCATTTCAGATGTTCTTATAAATATTAATGCTGCATTAGTTCCGGGCAATGACCTTATTGCAAACGCCATTAACCTTAATTATGCCGATAGTTCTCCTTATAATGAAACGAACGTTAACTTTCCCGAAGCCACAAGCACTAACGACCCAACAACTGGATCTGGATGTGGAGTTACAGCAGCGGGCGTGTGGTATAAATTTTGGCCAACAAAAAACGGAAATGTTGCGGCCGGAATCCTTAATCCCGACGGAGCAAAAGTGATCTTTTTTCAAGGTCCTGAAAATGCAACTAGTGGTTTAGAGTTGACATACGTTAACCAAAATACCAATCCCTGCGCCTCAAACCCATTGGCTAATATAGATGTTATTGAAGGTCTAACTTATTATATTTATATGCGCAATCTCCAAGTTTCGGATGTTACAATTAATGCTTCCGGAGCCTTTAAAGTACCCGCAAATGATTTAATTGTGAATGCAACTGATATAGCCCAGGCTTCCCAACCTTTAATTGACAATAGTATACATTTCTTAATGACCACAGCTACCGATGATGGGGGACAAACTAATTGCCCAAGTGGCAATTTTGATGGGGTTTGGTATAAAATAACCGCAGAAGTAACCGGGACAATCGAGGCTGAAATGCAAGGAAGCTTACCAGATGAAAGTGCTATGATTTTCTATTCCGCTCCAAATGCCAATGCCTCTTCCGGTTCTGAACTTACCTGGGTGGACCAACCTACGAACCCATGTGGGCTGTTCACTACTGCCAGTATAGAAGCAGAAGCTGGCGTTACTTATTATCTTTTTGCATTTACCATTCAACCGTATTCCAATGTAGTTATTAACGCCTCCACGGTTTTGGGAATTTCGGAAAATGTAATTGCAGGATTTAAATTCTATCCAAATCCTGTAACCAATGAATTGAACCTAAGTGCAAAAAACACAATTGACCAGGTATCAATTTTTAACTTAATAGGTCAAAAAGTTTATTCCGAAAAAATAGACAATACAAAAAGTACTATAAACCTATCCTTTTTACAAAAGGGAATGTATGTAATGACAGTTACTTCCGAAGGTAATACCGCCAGTTATAAAATAATAAAGGGATAGGTTTTTAGGTAATTATATAATCTATTTCATAAAAGCTGTTCTCCTGAAAAGGGGAACGGTTTTTTTAGTTTAACAAACAGTTTTCCAACACATATGCAAAATATCAATTGAAATGAACCATTCATCAATTGATGAAAAATTAAGGGTATAACACCTTGTAGTTTTGCCCCTATAAATCCTAAAAACCATTTATTATGAAAACTTTTTTAATTTCAATTGCAATTCTAATTACCAGTTTATTTGTTGCGCCAACCGCTTCCGCAAGCAAAAATCCAAACATGATTGCGCCGCCCATTAACGACCTAATTGAAAATGCCATAGACATAGATCAAGGTCCCTTCCCATATTCTGAATTAGCTGTAAATTTTCCAGAAGCCACCAATACCAACGATCCAACGGGAAATCAGAGTTGCGATCTTATCCATCCAGGAATCTGGTATAAATTTACAGCCACCAGTACAGGAATTGTTGCCGCGCTTATGGTAAATCCTGTAAACTCTTGGATTATATTTTTTTCCGCGCCTGATGAAAACGTTACTGATGGGTCTGAGTTAACGCATGTGGACGTTCCAACCAATTCATGTGGTGGTGGAAATTCCAAAACTATTGAAACAGTACCCGGAACCACCTATTACATTTACATGAAGAATACGTTAATAAGCGATGTACTAATAAACATCAATCCCGCTCTAGTTCCTGAAAATGACCTTATTGAAAATGCGGTTGACCTAAATGAAATCAATGACCTACAATATTATGATGAAGGCGTACAATTTCAGTTTGCAACCAATACCAATGACGGCGGCGAAACTGGTTGCGATACAGAAAGCCTAGAAGGAATATGGTATAAACTACATTCAAATAATGGAGGTACTCTTCTAGCACAATTGAGTTTTGATCCATCCGATTCTGCCATTACGACTTTTAGCGCACCAAATGGAAATATTACACAGGCATCTGATCTTACTTTTATTGAGAGTCTATACAACACTTGTGGTTTCTCCAACGAAACAGAAATAGAAACGGAGGCTGGAATGTATTATTACATATTTGCCTATTCACAACATGACATAAATAATGTGGCCTTTAGTATTGAGAGTAGCATTTTAGGGATAACGGAAAACACGTTGGAGGGTTTTACTTATTATCCAAATCCTGTAACCAACGAAATCAATCTAAGTGCCAAAAACACTATTGACCAAGTTTCAATATTTAACCTCCTTGGCCAAAATGCTTATTCCGAAGATACAAATAATACTAAAAGCAGTATCAACCTATCGTTTTTACAACGCGGAATGTATGTAATGAAGGTTACTTCCGAAGGGAAAACTGCAAGCTATAAAATAGTAAAGAAATAGGTTTTTAGGTAATTATATAATCTATTTCATAAAAGCTGTTCTCCTGAAAGGGGGAACGGTTTTTTTATTTAACTAATTGTTATCAATAGTCACACAAAATATCAATTGAAATCTACCATTCATCAATTGGTATAAAATTAAGGATATGATGGTTAGTAATTTTGACCCATAAATCCTAAAAACCAATAATTATGAAAACAATAGCAACAACACTTTATTCAATTTGCCTATTAACTTTCTTTTTAGCATTGGGAAATACAAAAATGATGGCGCAACCTGTTAATGACCTTATTGAGAACGCCATCGATCTTGCCCAAGTGCCTATATTATATGCCGATACTGATGTAAACTTCCCTGAAGCTACTTCAGCGGGTGATGGCAGCCAGTCGGGTTGTGATACTCAAACAGACAGAGGAGTATGGTATAAATTTACAGCAACTGCTTCGGGTGAAATCGGTGCGGGGTTACTAAATCATGTTAGCCCAATTATTATTTTTTATTCCGCGCCAAATGCAAATGCAACTTCAGGAAGTGAACTAACCCATGTAGACCAACCCCAAAACCCTTGCGACTATAGCAATTTTGCATTAATCACCACCACTATTAGTACTACCTATTATATATTTATTGCAAATGAAATCATTTCAACCGTTGTTATAAATACCGAAGAAATATTCGCAGCACCCCCCAATGACCATATTACAAATGCAATAAATTTAAACGGCTTGGAAGATTACAATGATCCGGATGTTCATTTTTTAATAGCTACACCCACAGATGATAATGGAATGAGTGGGTGCGACGGAGGAGTAGTAGCTGTGTGGTACAAGTTTACTGCAGCTATAGATGGACAGGTAATAGCAGGTATCGGAAATCCAGCCGATAAGAGCGTTATTATATTTTATGAAGCTCCAAATGAGAATGTGTCCTCAGGAACAGAACTTACTTGGGTAGACCAAGCTACCAACCCTTGTGGATTAAATAATCTATCCTCTATAATGGCAACAGCGGGAACCTCATATTATATTCTTGCAGCTAATCTACTACCTTCTGGAACCGTTTCAATAAATCTATCGGGAATTCTTGGCATCCCAGAAAAAGCTTTAGATGATTTTACGTATTATCCTAACCCCGTGACTAACGAAATCAATCTAAGTGCCAAAACCACTATTGACGAGGTGAGTATTTTTAATCTAATGGGCCAAAAGGTGTTTTTTGAAAAACTCAACACCTCTAAAAAGAGCATCGATCTTTCAAATTTACAAAGTGGAATGTATGTAATGAAAGTTACTGCTGAAGGGAACACAGCATCCTATAAAATTTTAAAACAATAAGTCTTCCCAGTTTAGTAGTGTAGTGAAAAAGGCTGTTCTTAAAATATAAGGCAGCCTTTTTAATTACCTATTTCAATAGATTATCATTTTTTAACTCCCCCTTTTTATGCTCTCTAAAAATAAAAATTCCGAAAATATTCCCGAGGAAATAGTTGCTGACCTCTCCGAAGAAATGGCCCAACTACAACTGAAGGCATTCAGCGCTCAAATGAACCCACATTTTGTGTTCAATGCCCTAGCTGCGGTTCAATATTATATTACTTCTGGAGACAAAAAGGCCTCACTTTTCTATTTATCTATATTCAGTAAGTTAATTCGCTTTTATTTAAAACATCTGAACAAGGAAACTGTAACATTGGTTGAGGAAAAAGAAATGCTAAATGCCTACCTAACCCTCCAAAAATTGAGGTATAATAATCAGTTCGATTATCGCATTATACAAGATTCGGAAATAGAAAGTTCAGAAGCAATAATACCCTCCTTCATCCTGCAAACCTTTTTTGAAAATATGGTTGAACATGCCATCTATAATAAATACGAAAATTATCATATAGAAATAACTTTTCAAACAAAACCAAAAAATGTCATTGTATCAGTTGTTTTTCAGTATGATGAAGACTTAGAAGAAAAAGAACAGTACATTCCAGATTATCGCAAACAACTTATTAAATGGCAAGATCAAATTAGGCAGCTTAATACTTGCAAAAACTATAACATCAAAAAAAAGATTACATTTAATAAAAATTGCAACGGAAAAGGAGGCGAAATAACACTAAACCTGCCTAACCTGTTGTAATGAATCATTTTGTAAAGTCACTTCTTTTATTCTTTTTGCTTTGCTGCCACCAACCAAAAATAATAGCACAAGCAAAAGTTGACAATTTCCAAAAAATCATACCTTTTACCGTTTATAAATCCATTGACGATAAAACTTCTATCAAAACAATATTACAGAAGGACTCCCTCTTTACAAAACTATTAAACACTCAGCAAAAAAATAACCCTAAAGATTCCTACTGGATACGAGCAGATTTTACATCGGTATTGCCGCTTCTAAAAAAAGACAGCGTTTGGTTCCTCCACACTGGAGTATTTTACAATATCACATATTATTTTCAAGACAAAAACACTATAGGAATAAAGGAATATGGCCCATTAAACACAAAAGAAAAATACACATTCTACAGCCCCAAAGACGGTGTATATTTTAGCAAAGAAAATTTAATAAATAATACGTTTCTTTATTTTAAAGTAAAACGTATTGTTTCTAGTGATCACTTTGAAAGATTGCAACTCAAACTGCGATCAGCACAACAAAAAACTATTGAAAGTAATTATTACAGGTGGGAAGATGTAGTAGAAGCTTCTCGTGATTATCTTTTCGTTGGAGCCTTTCTTATTATTTTTGTGTTTACATTCCTCACATATCTCTTATCAAAACGGCTGGATTTCCTTTTCTACTCACTTTACACATTTTGCATTTTGCTATATTTAGGAAGAAGCGCTTATAATACTATTGTATTTCTCACCTATGACTATACTGTTTTTTCAATTTGGCTGCATTCTAGTTTGCAGATTTTTATAAATCTATTTTATGTGGCCTTTGCAAAACACTATTTAGTAACAAAACTCAATTATCCCAAATTAGACAAAGCCATACGTATTATTGCTGTTTATTTGGGTTTGAGCATTGTGCTGGTTTCCTATTTTACCATTACACTCCAGTTAGATGCACAAATTTTGATAATGGATATTCATCGAATTGTAATGTCGGTTTTTGCTGTGGCCGCGGTAATTTATCTTCTTTTATACACAAAAAACGCACTGGCATATTTTATAATTATTGGCTCACTATTATTTACCGCAGGCGCACTCATAATGCTTTTCACAAAAGACAGGCATTATATGATGCTGGGTAGCGTGGCAGAATTGCTCCTCTTCGGATTGGGCCTTAACTATAAAATGAGAAAGGACGGCGAAGAAAAAATACTATTAAAACAAACAGCATACGACAACCAAATTAGTGCCCTTCGTGCACAGATGAATCCACATTTCATTTTCAATTCGCTCAGTTCCATTCAACATTTAATAACCTCAGGCAATAAAGAATCTGCTATTAAATATTTGAACAAATTCAGCCTTCTAATGCGTAATCTTCTCGAAAGCTCCATAGAAGCCAAAATTGTTTTGAGTGAAGAAATTTCTCTATTAAAAAAATACCTATCTCTGGAAGCATTACGGTTCAACTATTCCTTTAAATACACGGTCTCTGTAAATGACAATCTTGATGCGGAAGCTATTGAAGTTCCGGCTTTGCTCGTACAGCCATTTGTAGAAAATGCTATTCTGCACGGCCTTCTCAATAAGACGGAAGCGGACAAATTGCTTGAAGTGCGCTTTAGAAAGAAGAATGAATTCATTATTTGCGAAATTGAGGATAACGGGATAGGCAGAAAAGCTTCCGCTGAAAAGAAATCACCTTTAAAAGCTTCAAAAAAATCAAGAGGTATTCAAGTGACCGAAAAACGACTGGAGCTACTAAACAATTTCCAAGCAAACAGTATCCAAATTATAGACAAAACCAACGAACAAGGACAAGCTGAAGGCACTTTGGTAATCCTTAAAATTTCAATTGAATAAAACTGTACTAAATATGAACTTAAGAGCCATTATTGTTGACGACGAAAAGCACAGCCGCGAAACCCTTAAAAATTTGGTGACTGAATTTTGTGCAGATGTAGAAATACTTGCCACAACAAGCACTATAAACGAGGCCATTTCAGCAATAAAGACCCAGAAACCGGATCTCGTTTTTATGGATATCGAGCTGCAGACTGGTACCGGCTTTGATATTTTGGAACAAGTGGGCGACATAAATTTTGAGGTTATTTTCACTACTGCTTTTGAGCAATATGCATTAAAAGCTGTTAAATTCAGCTCCTTAGATTATTTGTTGAAACCTATTGATTTGGAAGAACTGCAAAAAGCAGTTGAAAAAGCACGAAAAATAAAGGATAAGAACATTTACAGCAAACAGCTGGAAACACTCCTGCACAACTTGAAACAACAACAGCCCAACAACAACAAAATTTGTCTGGCAACAGCAGATGGGTATGAATTTATAAACGTGGATGAAATTATGTACTGCAAAGCAGAAGGCAGTTACACTACTTTCAAACTAACAAACGGAACAAGCCTATTGGTAAGCAAACATTTAAAGGAATATGAAAACCTGCTTACAGACCAGCATTTTATGCGTGTACACAACAGTTTCTTGATAAACCTCAACGAAGTGAAAAAATATGTGAAATCAGACGGAGGTTATATTTTGATGAACAATGGCGAATCTGTAAGTATCTCAAGAAACAAAAAGGAAGAATTTTTTAATATTATGAATCTCTCTTAGTTACTTTTTTACCAATTTCCAGACCTTCTTAAACCCAATTACAACTATTAAGCAAACAAAACCAACCAATAGTCCAACAATAAACTCCAAAATAAAAGAAGGCAACTGTGGTAACAAATGATGAAAGTAATCAACGTTGTGAACAAAGATTCCACCAGCAACCAAAATCAATGCGATGGTTCCAATTACACTTAAAGACTTTATAACTATGGGCAGTGCCTGAACCAAGATGGTACCCAAAGTTTTTAAAAAACTCTTTTCGCCCTTGCTCTTTTTTATCAATTTATAACCAGCTTCGTCCATTCTAACAATCAGCATCACAATGCCATAAACCCCAACTGTTGCCAAAAGGGCAATAATACTAACCACAACAATCTGTGTCCCGATGGGTTCTCCTACAACTGTTCCCAAAGCGATAATTACAATTTCAAGTGAAAGAATAAAGTCAGTCACTATCGCAGCCTTTACACGTTCTTTTTCAATGGCAAGTATTTCACTTTCGGTCAATCCCAATTCCACGATTGATTCCTTTGAATGTGCATGCGGAAAAAAGAACTCGTATATTTTTTCAGCACCTTCATAAGCCAAGTACAACCCTCCAAGCACTAAAATAACAGTAACCGCCCACGGCAAAAATGCACTAAGTAAAAATGCAATTGGAAGGATTATCAGTTTGTTTAAAAGTGATCCTTTAGTAATTGCCCACAATACGGGAATTTCACGAGAAGAAGCAAAGCCGGAAGCTTTTTCGGCATTCACCGCCAAATCATCGCCCAAAATACCTGCTGTTTTTTTAGCGGCTACTTTGCTCATCATGGCCACATCATCCAGCAATGCTGCTACATCATCTAATATTGCGAAAAATCCTGATGCCATATATTTTATTTTCTTTTATATTTTATTGAAAAAACCTTTTTGTCTGTTCGAGCGCAGTCGAGAACTACACGGTACAAATATATACTATAGAATTTCATTATCATTTACACAAAAAGTAACTTTGGCAAGAACACTATTATATTTTCTCAATCATCCTTCTCCGTGCTTTTCAAAAAATCTATCATTTTTTTATTGACTATTTCTGCCTGATCCATTGATAAAAAATGACCGGCATTATGGATGATTTCTCCTTTACCTTTCGAAATGGTTTTTTGAGCTAATCGAATAGTCTTTTCATTATTGATCATATCATCATCGCCAATTAATACAAGAACAGGCATTCTTAACGATTGAAAATCCTTTTTTGAAAACGGCATCATCTTCATCATAAATTTATTGATTGAATCCTTTTGTGTTGCAATAAAATATTGATCTAAATATTTTTTATCAATGTTACCAACGTTACTAGACAGAGTTTCCAACGATCGTGAAACCTGTTTTTCAGGTGAAGATAACAAGTTAACGATGTTCTTTAATAAATTGGCACTAGGTCTAATCCAAATAAACGTTTGAGCCGGACTTAATAGCACCATACTCTTTATTTTTTTTTGATTGTGGAGTGCCAAATTTACAGCTATCCATCCCCCACGAGAAGCACCAACCAGATGATAAGATTCTAATTTTAAAGCCTTAAATATCTCTCCATACCAGGCAGTAATATTTTCTACTTCCTCAAATTCAACTGTTTTAAAAGATTTACCAGGCTCAATAATTAAATCAATAGCAAATACACGATAATCCTCAGTTAAAGCTTTTGCATTTGGATACCACATGGTTGAGCTGGCGTTCATTCCATGAAGCAGAATCAATGGCTCCCCATTGTTGGGGCCACTTACAATAACGTGTGCCGTGCCATAAGATGTAGGAATATAAAGCTCGTCATAATCAATATCCCAAAGAGACAACGCCTCATCATAGGCCTTAAAATATGCCTGAAACTCTGGTTTTGGATTAGTAATATATTCTGGCTTCTGGGTGTATTTCATATACTCCTTTTCACAACTTGCAAAAAAGACCAAAACAACTGCTATAGCTAATATTTTAAAATGCTTCACTTATAAAATTTAGAGGCCAAATTTACAAGATTAATGTTCACCTAAAGCCATTATAATAGTATTGATTTTGACACTTAGCATAATTTCATTTTCTGAAAATATTATGCTTTTTTAGAAAACTTTAAAAGGAAAAAAACTTAGAACTGAATATCCACATCTATCTTTGCACCCTAAAGAATATTAATGAAATATCCCCAATTTATATTATTTGCTTGCTTTATAATTCTCTCTTCCCAAGCTTTTGCTCAAGACTTAGACAAATATTCTTCTTTGGCAGAAATCTGGCAGCTGGATTCTACATCAAGGTTTCAAAAAGTAGAATTTAGGGTTCTTCCTTATAAACCTGTTTATATTTTGTTTGCTAATTATACTACCAATGTCAATAACACTCCCGAAAGCACTAATGAGAACAATGTTGTTGATGAACCTATTGGTTACAACAATATTGAGTTGGCATTTCAGATAAGTTTCAAAACAAGAATCCTCCATAATATATTTGGCAAAAAGATAGGTGGCGATGTCTGGGGTGCCTACACTCAGAGTTCACGCTGGCAGGTGTATAATGATTCTCTTTCAAGACCTTTTCGGGAAACCAATTACCAACCGGAAGCTTTTTTAATTTTCGGAACTCCCTACAATATTGGAAATTTTAAAGGCGTCTTTGCAGGCTTCGGACTAAACCATCAAAGTAATGGCCGTTCAAGCCCCTTAAGCCGAAGTTGGAATCGTGTTATTTTTCATATGGGTTGGGAAATAAACAAAGTGCAGATTGTTTTAAAACCCTGGATACGCCTGCCAGAAGCTACAAAAAATGATGACAACGAAGACATTGATGACTATATAGGCCGTGCAGAACTTGACCTTAACTATGCCTTCGGAAAACACGATTTTCAATTGGTAACACGCCACTCCCTCAGGGGCGGTAATAACAACCACGGAAGTGCAAGATTGGATTACAGCTACCGTTTCATTAAAAACTTAAAAATGCACGCACAGATTTTTACAGGTTACGGCGAAAGTTTGATTGACTATAACCACAACCAAACCACCTTCGGCCTCGGCCTTTCGTTGTATTAAAGCTGTAAATTTCAAAACCAGAATACTATAAAACACCCCGCATTCTACGTGCAGGGTGTTTTTATTTTATACAGCATATGCCGTCTTGGACTATTAAATATTATTTAGTCCCACCATTTCCATCATCATTATCAGATCCCGGACGACCAAATAAAATATAGTGCACATCCTGAAATTGCCCTCCAGGAGCAGGATTGTTTTGCGTGGTATAACCAGCGGCGTCAAACATTCTTCCATTGGGACTATACCTTCTTATACTCGTGTAATCACCATATCGAGCTACTGAACTTGTGCTCAACCTAGGATAATAAACTACAAAATCTCCCATAAAACCAGCAGCGTGATGAGCCTCAGTGGTATCACCTCCCCAACCCAATGAAATGCCAACCTCTCCATCACTATTCGTTGAAAAGCACGGATACGCAAAAGCATAATCATCATTCCATATCTGCATCTGCTCAATAACAGACCAATCAGACCTACGAACTTTCACCACCTGTATCTGAGCATTTGAAAATCCGCCACCCGCTCCAGCATTCCATGCATACCAAATCTCATTTCGCTTTCGGGTAAGGCCTATAACTGCATTCCCAGGAAAACCAAAGGAAAGCCAATTGACCCCTGATGGAGTATTGGAACTATAAGCCTGCGTCCAAGAATTAATATCCCTGTCTCTCCAGTAATACGTATTTTCCGATTCATTCCAAGAAAATAATCGCATTTTGCTATTATTGACATGGCCTGCCCAAAAAATTTCATTCCCGGTATTTTGGCTTAAGTGACCTCCGTAGGCATTTCCGCCATCAGTAGCTTGGGTAAACCAAAAGGTAAACCCAGAACCTGTACTGATTTCTCGTAGCGGCAGACGCATCACTATCAACCCAGTACCAACCGCATCACTGCTTATATAAATTGAATTATCCCCCACAGATACATCAGGATAATCCAATGCCCCAGTAGTTGCCCCCACTTGTGTACTGGTAATGTCCCAATAAGTCCAAGCAGAAGCGTTTGAGTTAATCACATCTGCCGTACTTGCCGAAGCTACTCTTATAATATTGGTTCCCGACAGACAGCCCGAAGCCCCGTTGCCACAAAACTGCATAAACCAAATAAACCGATCAACAGACGGAACGTATTGTATAATCTGATCACAACAAAAGCCTCCACTTATGTTTGTTCCCGAAGCATCGTTCACAGGGCCACTAGGGAAAATGGTGGTAGGATCTAAAGTTGTAAAGGTGTTTCCCCTATCTAAGGACAGCCTTACTCTGGAATTATAAGAATACAATACCACATCTCCATTTGCCGCTGCATTTACATCAGGTGTCATATTCACCCCATTTCCTGTGCCCTCATTGTCAAATTCATAAAAATCAACTGCCGCTCCATCAGGGTTAATTGGATTGCCAAGGCTGTCTAATTTTATTTCCTTTAAATCTATTTTCTGAAAATGGGGTTTTAAATCTCCACGAATAGGCCCATTTGGCACTTCATAAGCGTTATCGTCATTCTTGTCTTCCTCCATAGGCGTAAAAGGAGGATATTGAGCCCCACTCACTTTATGAGCCTCTACCATAGCGCTTTTAGCACGACGGTTTTCAAGCGTTGGGTCATTAGGTTCAGTTTGGTTATTACATTTCCATAACCATAAAATTGCGAGGATTATCAGTATTAAAAAGATAATCCAGAATAAGGTCTTTCTTTTCATGATAAAAGGTTTTAAATAAAGAGTTTAAACGTACACTAAGGTATGCAATTTTGAAGAAGAAATATTAAATTAATAGTATAATTATCTTAAAACCAATATGATAGAAATGCAATTGAAGAAAAAGTTACTATAAAAAACGCCCGCAATCATTTTATTGATTGTGGGCTTTTTTAGAAATGCAACATTATGTTGCGTAAAAATTTACTTCGCCAAAGTCAGCTCATCAATAATATGACTTGCTCCTGCATATTTATCTATTAAAAATAGTACGTAACGAATGTCAACGTTAATGGTTCGTTGCAATTGGTCATCAAAAATAACATCACCTGCCATTGCTTCAATATTTCCGTCAAAGGCCAAACCTATCAACTCCCCTTTTCCGTTCAAAACTGGAGAACCGGAGTTTCCACCTGTAATGTCATTATCAGTTAAAAAGTTTACAGGTAAATAACCGTCTTTATCAGCATACTGTCCAAAATCTTTTTTCTCATAAAGATCAATTAGTTTTTTAGGCATATCAAACTCATCATCACCTGGTTGATATTTTGCAACCGTGCCTTTTAAAGTGGTGTAGTAATTTTTATTGGCATCATTTCGCTTATCCTCAGGCAAGGAAATTACCTTTCCGTAAGTTAGGCGAAGTGTACTGTTGGCATCAGGATAATATTTCCCATCAGGGTTTTGCAGACGTATTCCCTGCACCATCAGTCTGTAAGCACGTTCGAAGTTATTATCCAATTGCTTTTCATCTTCTGATTTGTTGCGGTAACGCCTAAACAAATCTGTTGAAAGTAGAAACAGTGGATCACTCTTTAATACTTCAGCATTTGGGTTTGCCATAAAAGCCTGTATCTTTTCTTTGGATTCAAATATGCTATTCTTAAAAGCAGTATCCACATAGTTCTTCCAGCCGGACTCAGTTTTATTATTTGCAGAAGCAACCTCAGCAACCATTGGCGCTATGTTTTTCGCCTTTGTGGAATAAAGCTTAAGCTGGGCAGCTATAACGTCTTTTTCCAAAGGAATATAAAGTCCTTCGTAAAAATCATCAATTTCAGCATTCAATTTCGGCAATAACTCAGCCTGTTTTGCTTCATTTTGCTGTAAATAATAGTCAATATCATTCCCCAATCGATATGGAATACTCGCCATTTGGGTTCTTAATAATAAACCTATATAATTATTATGCTTACTGTTTTCATTGGTTTTACTGTAATAATCATTGATCACAGACATTACATCAGCGTACTTTTTATTTTCCTTTTTAGAAGCCCATTTCTGAAAAGCTTTTTCATCCTTGCGTTTGCTTTCTGCAGTTTTGTGCTGTTTTAGCGCATCAATCATTCCTTGGCGGTTTTTCCAATAGTTGGCAGTAGAAGCATAACTTGAAGCATAATCAAGTTTCACCTGTTGGTCTTTATCCATATAGGTCTTCATTACATCCATAGACGTTTTTGAAGCTTCTACCCAAGCTGGATATGCGTATTCCACGTTTTGCTCAATTCCTCCAGCTGGCATCCAACGATTTGTTCTTCCTGGATACCCCATAATCATTGCGAAATCATTTTCCTCAAAACCTTTCAAACTTGTGGTTAAGTGATACTTTGGTTTAAGGGGTACATTGTCTGGAGAATATTCTGCTGGGTTTCCGTCTTTATCAGCATACACTCTAAACAGCGAAAAATCACCCGTGTGGCGTGGCCATTCCCAGTTATCGGTATCTCCACCAAACTTACCAACGCTTGCAGGTGGTGCTCCCACTAAACGCACATCGTTATAATCTTGGTAAACGAAATAATAAAACTCATTGCCTTGATAAAAAGATTTTACCGAAACCGTGTACTTTCCACCTTCGTTATTTTCCTGTTCTATTTTTGCGATTTCCTTATTGATAGTTGATTCGCGCTCCGCTTCAGTCATCTTATCGTTAAGTAGGTTTAAGATGCGTTTAGAAACATCGTCCATTCTTACGAAGAAACGTACTGAAAGACTTTTCGGCTTTAATTCTTCTCCATTGTTCCCTGCCCAATATCCATTGGTCAAGTAATCATTTTCAGCAGTTGAAAGCTCTGCTATGGCACTGTAACCACAGTGATGATTGGTAAGCACTAACCCGCTGTCCGAAATAATTTCTGCAGTACACCCGCGGTTAAACTGGACGATAGCGTCTTTAAGACTAGCATGGTTTATACTGTAAATTTCTTCGGGCGTAAGTTGAAGGCCCATTTTTTGCATATCGCGGTAGTTTAACCGTTCAATGTTCATTAAAAACCACATACCTTCGTTAGCCTGAACAGGCAAAACAAATGCAGCGAGCATAAAAGAGAGAATAAAATTTTTCATTAATTATTGGGAGTTTATATTAATAACAAAGGTGATAAATAAGCACAATTAAGACGAAAATTTATCAGTCGGTAAATATAAACGGATTCGACATTTATCCTACTTTAGCCATTATAAAAAGCAGAAAAACCTAATAATTTTAACTTTTTGTTAAGACAGATAAGAGTCCCCCAATTGCTTAATGCGGAAAAGTAGCTCGCTTCAGATGGGAAAGTAGCTTACCTTTTTACAACCCGTAAAACCTTAGCCTCATCCCCAACAAAAACCTTCACAAAATAATTCCCAGCACTTAACCCAGAAATATCAATTTGTTCACGCTTACTATTCCCTTTGGAAGTAAGTAAAGTCTGCCCAAGCAAATTCATTATTTCAATAGAAGTAATAGAACCCTCGGCCTGAATGTTTAGAATATTATTGGCAGGGTTTGGGTAAACTAGAACTTTTAACAAGTCAAAATTAGAAACACCAAGACCTTCTACATACTTGGTGACGACGGTATTGGTAGTGATAGTGGGCAGTAAATCAAAATAAAGGTTTGCCTCATTCTCAATTTCATCATTCGCCGCAATAATAGGTAAAGGTTTAACTTTAAATAAAACAAAGCCTTCGTTTTCTTCTGGTTCTGACGACAAGTTAATGTCATTAAATAGAAAATAAACTTTCCCATTCACAAGTTCAGTCTCTAAAGTATGACTCTGACCCAAAACCTTTAGCGTTTTCCAATCCAACTTATCATCCAAAATATCTTCTATTCTTAAATTTGAAACAGTTTCATTCCCTGGATTCTTAAAACGTATGTTATAATGCAAATACTCATCTGCCTTTTCTATCGCAACTTCTGGATCTTCTGATACAGCCATTCTATTGTCGAATATAAAATTCTTCACCAAATGATTGAAATGAAAAACATTATCTTCTGGAGTCTCATCACTGCCAATTGGGTTTACTATAATTGAAAATGGTAGAATATCGCCAACCTCAACAATAGGCGGATCCGCAATTTTAAATGTAACTTCTATAATCTTGGTTTCAAACGGTTTTAAATCATTAAAATCCCAAGTAAAGATATTACCATCAATTACAGGTAATGGGCTAGCCTCCGTAAAATTCATAAGATCATCCTCGTAAGCAAATTGTACACTTCCGGTAAGCATGGTAGTGCCCACATTTTCATAAACAATTTTATAGGTAACGTAATAGCGTGGTTTGGCAATATCTAATGGAAATATACTTACCATTAAATCGTTTGCTGTAGCAAGTGGCGAGATACAAAAATCAGCAGTATCAGACCCCCCACCTTGTGGAAAAACTGAAACATGAGAATTTGGTGTAACTGAAAAATAATCTGGAAAATTGCTTCCTGCCGTTGTAGTATAATTTCCAACGGTTACTGGCATTTGGTATATTCCATTAGGGGCAGTGAACCTTGCAAAGTCGTCAGTGCCATCATTGGTAATAATCATAACATTAGCTACATTATCATCATTTATATCACATCCATCATTCTGTGAATCAAATTTTGTTTTCCCCGTTATAATATTAGCCAGACTCCCAATATTAGCATACCATCCAATTAAATTGAGGGTAAACCCTCCCCCGCTTACCACATCTTTTGTACCATCACCATTAAGATCGGCAACATGGATTGGCCTGCTTCCGCCTGGACTATTAAGCGCCAATAACTCAGCGGGTGCAAAACTTGCCATGCCGTTTAAATTTTCACACCAAGCTACAGTATAATTTCCATCAAAGAGAACATCCAAATCTCCGTCACTGTCCAGATCTGCAACAGTTACTTCAGTTCCACCAGTATCATCTGTTACAAGTATCTTTGAACCAAAATTCCCTTGTCCATCTAGATTTTTTAACCACCATACTTTATCATTTGTGTTTTGGGTGCCGGCAATAACAATATCTATATAACCATCCCCGTCCATATCTCCAGAACTGATAGCATTAATAACATTCACATTTGCACTAATATAATCCTGAAACTCAAACGTTCCTTGACCGTCAACATTTTTGAACCAAAGTAATGCGCCGTTTTGAGCAACAAAGAAGTCTAAATCTCCATCGGTATCCAAATCGGCAATATGGATATACACCCCAGAAAAATTGTTTGTGGCAATAGCTATAGGAGCTCCAAAAACACCCTGACCATCATTTTTATAGATGGCAAGTTTTGGTTCAGTGGTTGCTTGAACTAAAATATCTATATCACCATCATTATCAAAATCTGCAACCTGAAGATTATTTATACCCTGAACATATTCTGCTATTGTTCTTATAGGGCCAAATCTTCCAAGACCATCTTCATTTTCATACCAAAAAACATAATGGGTGCCAGTGTGGTAACATATAATATCCAAATCCCCATCGCCATCTACATCTTCAAGAATTACAGCTTTAGGGCTGTTTAATTGGTTCGTTATTATATGCTGGTGTTTATAATCTCCTTGCCCATCACGGTTTTCATACCACGCCACTTCATTGTCAAATGTTGATGATGAAATTAAATCTATATCTCCATCCAGATCAATATCTCCATAGTCTAAAGCGCTAATACTTATTGAATTTTTTGACACACTAATGGGAAGACCAAATGTTCCCGCTTCATCTTTATTGGAATACCAAACCAATTTACTGTCGCTGGAGGCAGAAACTATATCAACATCTGTGTCCCCATCAATATAAGCAGCGACCACTGATTGCACTCCGTAAGCCTGGGTTGTAAAAACTTGTGGTGCTCCAAATGCTCCTAACCCATTTGTATTTTCATACCAGCTTATTTGGTTTTGCTGTTTTGAACCTTCAATTAAATCGATATCTCCATCGCCATCTACATCAATTGGAGACAATACGCGTTTAGAATAAACTGATTGATTGATAATTTGTTCTGTGCCGAAAGTGCCAAGCCCATCCGTATTTTCCTTCCAGGCAGTTATGTCATTATAAGAATAAAGTGCATCAAAATCTCCATCATCATCAACATCGCTCATGGCTACAGAATTATAATAATCAACAGAATTTCCAGCGATAGCTCCTGGTGAGCCAAAATTTCCCAGACCATCTATATTTCTTAGAAAGCCAATTGTTCTACTAGTAGTTGCTGCAGAATAAACTACATCATTATCATTATCACCATCTATATCTACAATGGCCATATCAATAACAGAGGCCTCTTCTACCAATATCTGTTCTGAGCCAAAATTTCCCAAACCATCTAAGTTTTTATACCAAACCAATCTATCATAAGATAAGCTTCTTAAATAAATAACCAAAACGTCTAAATCCCCATCGGAATCCAAATCTCCAGTTGTTACTCTTATTGCATCTGGGGCATTGGTCGCTATAACCTGTTGCGAGCCAAAATTTCCTAAACCATCTAAATTTTCATACCAAACCACATTATCATCATCACCAGAAACTGCAAGTATGTCCATGTCCCCATCGCCATCAAGATCTGCAACATGCACATCAGATGTGCCAGTTAAGTCACCATACACAGGCGTCATTTCTCCATAGTTTCCCAAACCGTCCAGATTTTTGTACCATACAATATTGGAGTGACGTTGGTAGCTTGTAAATCGAGCCGCAATAACATCCATATCACCGTCCCCATCTATATCACCCACGGTTGTTCTTGCCAAGTTGCTCAAAATACCTGTGTCAAAAACAATCTCATGGTGCTCAAAGCCCAATTGTGCATGGAGTAAATTGCCAAAAAACAAAACAAACAATAAAAGCAGTCTATTCTTGAATAAAATGAAAAACAATGGATTGCAATTGTAAAAATATTTCATAAGATTTTTAATTATTTGTATTCAACTTCTCAATAAATAGAAGTTAATAAGGCAGGCTACAATATATAATTTTTTGTAAAAAACCAACCCGATTAGTTTTTAAAAATACTATTAATTAAAATAAACGGAATATTAAACAAGGTATCTAAAGCTCACCGCCCTTTAAGAAAGGGGTGCATAAAGGGCGGGGTGGTAAAATCATCATCCCACAAAAAAAAATCATTACTAATTACAAAAAACTCCAATCCCAACAGCCCCTTTAGCAAACGATTTGTAAAACCTATCAGACAACTTTTGATAAAATTGCACCTTCACAATACCAAAAACTTCCCTATTAGGAACAGGGCTTTCTGTGGCGTTTAACACTAACTCTCCTGCCTCATCTTCCGCAGCAAACACAACCTGATCGCCAGAAAGAAACCGAAAAGTATTTGCCTTTAAATCATACTCTAATACTGCATATTGTATAAAAAAATGTGTACTCCCTTTCGGAAATCGCAACCGTTCTGGATCAAAAGCAACAGCTTTCAAAATCCCTGTTTCAGTATTTAAATCAGCCATCGGCCCTAATATATCCCTAGCTTGCGGACCATTAGTAAACTTAAACTCCCGCAAAAGTTTACGCCCCATATCGCAACAAAGTCCATTGCCAACCGTACGTTTCCCCATTGGGGACTCATCCAGCGTTTTAATCTGCATAAAAAGCTTCATCAACCTGCTGTGTAAAGTACCATCCCCCAAATCATTAATAAACGGAAATAGCGCCTCCTTAAAATCCCTGTTGAAGGTACTGCAAAGCGCCAGTTCCTTATTTCCATCCCGAATTCCTTGCATTTTTGGATTTTTTTTTATACTTTCACTAGTAAATCCACCACCAGCTTTGCGCTGGCGCTGCTTACCATCTTGGATGTAGTAGTTAATACCATTGTACGTCCCTATTATTGGTGGAAAATTATCTTTTGAAGCCATAACACCCTGATTTAAAGTTGGTTTTAAAATTAAATTTAAAACATTTTCTCCAATTTTCCAACCCCGTATGCCGACTATATGCTGAAAGTATATTGACTGTATGCTGATGCTATGTCATATTAACCTCTAGTTTCCTTCTACACTCCTTCTGCTTTCCTTCTATTGTACTACTAAAGAACTCCTACCTTTTTTCATAAAAACAGGGCTTTATCCAAACGAAATAAGAACACAAAAAAAGCAACACTCTTGCAAACCCAATATTTATATATAACTTTAGAGTTACGAAAATTAAAAACGAACCTTATGAAAAAAACAATTACCCTTCTATCGTTACTCTTCATTGGAACAGCGACCATTGCCACTGCCCAACAGCAAGGCAAGATGGCAAGCCTGAATGAAGACGGAACTATCTCCGTAGAAATCATTACACTTCCTGAAAACTATTACAGCACAAAACAAACCCAAGTATTTGACCGCCTGTGGCGCTTCGGTGAACCTGCACATCCAAACATCAAAAACAGCCGAGGCACAACCTTGGCCGATATAAATAATGACGGCGTAGATGAAGTGCTTTACGGAATCTGGAACACACTATACGCTCTAAATGGCGATGGCTCTATTTTGTGGGAGAAACCCGTGAGTGGCACAATATTACTACCCCCAACTGTTGCAGACTTAGATGGCGATGGCACGCTGGAAATAGTCCTAAATACAGGCGGTGTTCCCAACGCTGGCCGTGTATATTTAATGGATAACCTCGGCAACGACCTAACAGGCTGGCCACTTAACTTTGACAACCATTGGATGATCAACGCCCCTGCAGTTGCAGATCTAGACGGCGATGGTATTTTAGATATTATTACAGGGGAACGAGTGGGAAGCGTACAGGGTTTTGTGCACGCCATTAAAATGGACGGCACTCCCATCAACGCCAACTGGCCCGTTGAAGTAGCGGCAACTCCAGCTTTCACACCCTCAATCGCAGATGTGGACAATGATGGAAGCCCAGATGTGGTAATAGCAGCCTCTTCTGCTGGTATGTATATTTTTGACAACCAAGGACAAGTATTCCCAGGATTTCCGGTTTTTGATCCTAACGTAAATTACTCATACCAATCGCCTATGCTAGCAGATTTAGATGCTGATGGAGATTTGGAAATTATAGGTAGTAACCATGGTAATGCTCCTGGCTTTTATGTTATGGAACACGATGGCAATTACAGACCAGGATGGCCCATTGCTACTAGTGAATGGACCTATTCACCCTCCACGGTATGGGATGTGGATAATGACGGCACTTTCGAAATATTTATGTCAGATAGAAATACCAGCGGCACACCCGGTGTAGAACTTCCAGTTGTTTATGGGCTGGATGAAGGTGGCAACAACCTACCCAACTTCCCCATAGAAAAATACGGCGGTACTGAAGGTGTTATCTCTCTTGCAGACGTTAATAACGATGGAGCTTTGGATATCATTTTTCCTAGTATAATGACTGATGCAAACGGAGATGGATTTATACACGCCTATAATCTAGACGGAAGTGGTGAAATAGCAGGCTTTCCATTACGACCACGTGGCTTTACCTTTTTGAACGGCGCCGTTTTGGGCGATGTAGACAACGATGGCCTTTTAGACCTTACCGCAAATAGTTATACTTTAACTTTTGGCGCCGGCATTGACTCTACTTTTGTGAATGTGTATAACCTAAGCGTTCCCTACAATCCAGAAACCATAAAACGCAACGGTTATAAAGGAAGCAATACCCGCGATGGTTTTGTTGAATTAGAAGAAACTGCTAGTGTTACCGACTTTGCTACTAGCTCGTTAATTAAAATATTCCCTAATCCTTCGGAAGGAATCTTGACATTCACAATCCCTACCGCTATGCAAAACGCAAAAGTGAAGATTTTCAGTATTGATGGAAAGCTAGTTTTTTCAGAAGAAAGAAACCTAGAAACAACTTCTTCTTATAACCTAAAGCATTTGAATAGTGGGCTATACTTCGTCACCATTTCAGATGGAAAGAATGCTTCTACTGCCAAATGGTTGAAGAATTAAAAAAAATGATTGTCTGGTCGAGCGCAGTCGAGACCTTGCTTCGGCCAGACAGTCATTTATTCAACAACATGCTGCGAATAATTTCGCCATTTATCTAAACAAGCTTCCATATCCTCAGGAATGGGACATTCAAAACGCATAAACTCATTCGTAACAGGATGCACAAAACCTAAAGTGCGGGCGTGCAAAGCCTGACGCGGCAACACTTTAAAACAGTTTTCCACAAACTGTTTGTATTTTGTGAAAGTAGTTCCTTTTAATATCCTTTCGCCACCATAACGCTCATCATTGAAAAGGGTGTGGCCAATGTATTTCATATGCACCCGAATTTGGTGCGTACGGCCAGTTTCCAATCTACACGAAACTAAAGTAACGTAACCAAGCTTTTCCAAAACTTTATAATGAGTAACAGCAGGTTTCCCCTTTTCTTCTACATCGTTTTCGTAAACGGTGTTTTGTAAACGGTTTTTTGGATGGCGACCTATATTGCCTTCCACAGTTCCCTCTTCTTCTTCCATATTTCCCCAAACCAAAGCTACATATTCGCGCTCCGTGCTTTTGTCAAAAAACTGTTTGGCGAGATGGGTCATCGCTTCTTCAGTTTTGGCAACTACTAATAATCCACTCGTGTCTTTGTCTATTCTGTGGACAAGTCCGGGACGATTGCTACTGTTATTCGGAAGGTTTTCAAAATGATATGTCAATGCATTTATTAGCGTTCCGCTGTAATTGCCATGGCCAGGATGTACTACCATTCCTGGTTGTTTGTTCACTACAAGTACGGCGTCGTCTTCATAAACAATATCAATTGGAATGTTTTCAGGTACTAAAAGGAATTCATATGGCGGATGCTCAAAAAGCACTGTCACCACATCATTACCTTTTACTTTATAGTTTGATTTTACGGGAACGCCGTTAACGTGGATATTTCCAGCGGTAGCGGCTTTTTGTATTTTGTTTCGCGTGGCCTTTTCAATCAGGTTCATCAGGTATTTATCTACCCTGAGTGCGCCCTGCCCTTTGTCTGCCTTAAAACGGAAATGCTCATAAAGATCATCATTACCGTCTGTATCATCAATTTCTTCTTCTTTAAAATTCGCCATTGCTTTCTTCTTCATTTTCAATTGGCGTATCTGTATCACCATTTGTTGGGTCTTCTTCTGACTGAATTCTATTCAGAGATTCATCGCCCACAATTAAATCTATTACGGATGTTTTTTGAATGGGAGTACCCACATCCAGCTTTTCACCTTTATAACGCATTTCCAAAACATTATCGCTTATGTGCGGACGGTAACTTATTTTGCCAATCACAAAGCCCATTGCCAAAAGTGTTGGTTCGGCTTGGCGGCGTGTGCGCCCTAGAACATCTGGAACTTCAATTTTTCGGTAACCAGAAGGGTTTAGCGTTAAATATAATTTTCGGTCTTCTTTTACAAATTTACCTGGTTTTGGAATTTGTTCTATCACAGAATATTTTGGAAAATCTGGATTGTAATTTGCTGAATCCAAAATTTCATAGCGAAGATCCATTTCATCCAACTTCTCTTCTACTTTGTTTAAAGACATTTTGGCAAGGTTTGGTACTTCTATTTTTTCATTGTGATTGGTGCTGAATCTCAGCCACCATAAAATCAAAAATCCCAAAACAAGTAATGCAACAATCGCAAAGAGCAATTGCTTCAAAAAAGCTTTGGAAAACACGAACTGGAAAAAAGTCATAGGTTTGTTTGTTAATGCACAAAAATATAAAACCCAAAGTTAGTATCTTTCTATGGATAAGTGATATTTTTGTTTCACCAGATATTTAACGCAGGTTTTAATGATTTGTTATGGGTAAAAAACATATTGCCGTGGCTATGGGCGGCTATTCTAGCGAGTTCGAAATTTCTATAAACAGTGGGGGCGTAGTTTGCAATGCACTTGATAAAAATAAATATGAAGTGTATCCTGTCCATATTTTGGAAGAAGGATGGTACTTCGTTGCAAAAAACGGCACTAAACACCCCGTAAATAGAGCCGATTTCAGTTTTGACAACGGCACTGAAACCATAAAACCAGACGCAGTTTTTAACACCATTCATGGAACACCAGGCGAAGATGGTTATCTGCAAGCCTATTGGGAACTATTAGGCATTCCGCACACAAGTACCAATTATTACCAAGCCGCATTGAGTTTCAATAAGCGTGATTGTCTTTCTGTATTGAAGAATTTCGGCGTTCGTGCTGCAAATTCCTATTACGTAAATGAAGGCACGGAAATCAATTTGGAAGAAATTGTAAAGAAAACCGGCTTGCCCTGTTTCGTTAAGCCAAATCGTTCCGGCTCCAGTTTTGGGATTAGTAAAGTGAACGAAATGGAAGAAATAATGCCCGCCATTAAAAAAGCATTTACCGAAGATTCTGAGATAATCATCGAAACCGCGCTTGTTGGGGTTGAAGTTTCTGTGGGAGTTTATAATAATGGCGAAGAAATTATTGCGCTTCCCGTTACGGAAATAGTTTCTGAGAATGAATTCTTTGATTATGAAGCAAAATATCTTGGGAAATCACAGGAAATAACCCCTGCAAGAATTTCGGACGAAGAGACTGAAATGGTGAAAAAGGAATCAATTCGTATTTACAAATTACTAAATATGAAGGGCATTACCCGCAGTGAATTCATCATTGAAAACGGAAAACCTTATTTCTTGGAAATAAACACGAACCCCGGACTTTCCGCTGAAAGCATCGTTCCCAAACAAGCCCGTGAAGCTGGAATGACACTGACAGAATTTTTTGATATATTAATACAAAATGTACTAAAGTAGTTTCAGGTTTCAAGTTACAGGTTTCAAGTTTAAAAACTCAACAACCCATAACTCACAACTCATAACTCATAACTTTTTAGAATGAAATACTACCTCATAGCAGGCGAAGCATCCGGAGATTTACACGGAGCCAATTTAATGAAAGCCATAAAAAACGAAGATGCGGAAGCTGATTTCCGTTTTTGGGGTGGCGATTTAATGAAGGCTGTAGGAGGAGTTGAGGTAAAACATTACCGCGAACTAGCTTTTATGGGTTTCGCCGAAGTGGTAATGAATCTTGGCACCATTCTGAAAAACATAAAAAGCTGTAAAAAGGATATTGAAACATTCAATCCAGATGTCATCATATATATAGACTATCCAGGTTTCAATTTTCAAATTATGAAATGGGCGCGGAAAAAAGGTTATAAAAACCACTACTATATTTCGCCACAAATCTGGGCCTGGAAGGAAGGACGCATTAAAGACATAAAACGCGATGTGGACGAAATGTATGTTATCCTTCCTTTTGAAAAGGATTTTTACGAAAAGAAACACGAATTCCCTGTTCATTTTGTGGGTCATCCATTAATTGACGCGATTTATAACAGAACACAAATAGATCCAGAAACCTTCAAAAGGGAAAATGGCTTGGACGATCGGCCAATTGTTGCGTTACTTCCCGGCAGTCGAAAACAGGAAATAACCAAAATGCTGGAAATAATGATTTCCGTGGCGAAAGATTTTAAGGATTATCAGTTTGTTATTGCTGGAGCACCAAGCCAGGAAAAATCATTTTACGAAACTTTTCTAAGTACAAAGAATATGCATTTTGTTTCAAACAAAACATATGATCTTTTAAGTATTTCCGAGGCAGCCCTAGTTACCTCGGGCACTGCAACATTAGAAACGGCGCTTTTTAAGGTTCCGCAAGTGGTTTGTTATAAAGGGAGTCGCGTTAGTTATGAAATTGCAAAACGCGTTATTAAGTTGGATTATATTTCTTTGGTGAATTTAATTCTTAATAAAGAAGTAGTAACAGAGCTAATTCAAACAGATTTTAATAGAAAACGTTTAAAGGAAGAGCTCACCAAAATATTGGATCCCTACAAAAGAGCCACCATGTTTTTAGATTATTACGACTTAGAAAAAGATTTGGGAGGTCGTGGCGCAAGTGAAAATACTGCCAAGCTAATATATTCCGCTATAAAGGCGAAGTAAATAATATTTTATACTTTTAAGCATTAATCTTCTATTCCTTATTAATGAAAAAACTATTTCTCCTTTCTTTTTTTACATTATTTCTTATTTCTTGCGGAAGTACGAAAAACACGGGCAAAGTTCCAGAAGCTATTATTGGCAAAAATGAAACGACAACCAAAACCGTGCGGAAAGTAAATTCGCATAAAAACAACAAGATAGTAGATAAAGAAAAGGAAGAAACTGCCAATGAAGAGGGCAGCGAAGAAAGTTCAAAATCAATAAAAAAAGATATTATTGATTACGCCAAAACCTTTCAGGGCACACGCTATAAATTTGGCGGAACTACAAATGCGGGAATGGATTGTTCTGGGTTGGTTTACACAGCTTTTCAAAAAGAAAACATAACATTGCCCAGAATCTCGCGAGATATGGCTACAAAAGGAATTCTTATTTCCTTTAAAGACATTGAAGCTGGTGATTTAGTATTCTTTAAAACCAGCAAAAAAAACACGATTACACACGTAGGTTTGGTAGTTGAATCGAAACGCGGCGAGGTAAGATTTATTCACTCCACAACGCATGCGGGTGTTATTATTTCTTCCCTAGATGAGGATTATTGGAAAAAAGCCTTTGTAGAAGTTCGCAGGATAATTTAGTTGTAAACTTAAGCGAGATTTATTATCTTTAAGTGTATTCTCCCCAATTGATTTAAGGTTTAACTTAAAATCTTGGAGGGATGAAATTTATAAACTTCGCGGTTGTAAAGTTTTCGGTTTTCCTTGTATTGGGAATTCTCACAGCGCACTTTTTCCCTATTTCCACATTTTTATTAAGCTATGTTTTTGGTCTTCTTTTTTGCCTAACAATTTTATGGTTTTGGGCAAAGAAGCAACTTATTCAAACTATTTATTTCGGAATTGCAACCTATCTCTGCTTTTTTGCAATAGGTTACCTCAGTTATCAAATTCGTTTACCTCAGTTTCAGCCTAGACATTATTCACATATCCTTTTTGATGAAACAGATGAAATTGATAAAACTTATGAAATATTTCAACTTAAAATTACGCAAACCTTAAAGCCCGATAAATTCAATTTTAAATATTTTGCAACTGTAAATGCCGTAAATGGCATTTCATCAGAAGGGAAAATATTGCTGAATATTTCTAAAGATTCTTTAGAAGAAACATTTTTAGCAGATGAGATCGTATTGATTTACGCGCCAATTTCTGAAATTCCAAAACCGCTGAATCCACACCAATTTGATTATTCAGCATATATGGAATCGTTGGGCGTTTATGGCCAATTGCGAATTTCAGAAAAGGAAATTTTAAAAACCGCCAAAGGCTCAAAAACCATTTTAGGAATTGCCCAAAACTTCCGAACGAAAATTGTAGAAAAATTACAAAAAACAAAACTAAAAATTGACGAACGCGCCATTATACAAGCCCTAGTTTTGGGTGAAAAAAAAGACATAGACAAAAACCTCTATAACGAATATGCAGCAGCTGGAGCAGTACATATTTTGGCAGTTTCAGGACTGCACGTGGGAATATTATATGTTATACTTTCCTTTCTTTTAAAACCATTTACCCATTGGAAATTAGGAGTATATTTTCACGCCATTTTAATTGTGCTTTTGCTTTGGAGTTTTGCAGTTCTTTCGGGCTTGTCGCCTTCCGTTACGCGCGCTGTAACTATGTTCAGCTTTTTTGCTGTTGCGAAGCTTTTCAATAGGGAAACGAATTCTATAAACACATTATTCCTTTCATTCTTGACGCTTTTAGTAATAAATCCGTTGTGGCTTTTTCAAGTGGGATTTCAGTTAAGTTATTTGGCAGTATTTTTTATCGTTTGGCTACAACCGCTTTTCTATAAAGTTGGTTATTCAAAACATAGGATTCTACGCAAAATTTGGGCAATTGTATCGGTAACCATTTGTGCTCAAATTGGTGTTTTACCTTTAAGCCTTTATTATTTTCATCAATTTCCAGGATTATTTTTAATAACCAATATTGTGATTCTACCTTTTTTGACCGTCTTAATGTGCGGTGGAATATTGATAGTTATTCTAGCTTCTTTCGAAATCCTTCCAAACTGGCTTGCGGAAAGCTATAATTTTCTGATAGAAGGACTCAACGGATTTATTCATTGGATTGCAGTGCAGGATGAGTTTCTCTTTAAAAATATCCACTTTTCAGTGCTAAAGGTTTTGGCTGCTTATGTTTTAATAATTGCTTTGACGCTGTTTCTAAAAAAAATGAAATATCGAAAATTGGTTATTTCACTTTTGGCAGTTTCAATGTTTATACTCATTTATAGCTATGATGAATTCAGAACTTCTTCAAACCAACTTCTGGTTTTTCAGAAAAGCAAAGAGACTTTGATTGGTTATAAAAATGGAAAAAACTTTACTGTTTTCAAAAATGTTACAACTAAGAACATTTCCGAAAAATACCCAATAAAATCATTCCGAAACGCTATGAATATTGATAAATATTCTGAAGAAAAGCTACCACAAATATTTCAATATAAAAGCAAGAATATTTTGATTGTGGATAGTTTAGGAATTGTTCCGAAGCAAAAAAACATTCACACACTTTTGCTAACCAATAGCCCAAAAGTAAACCTCAACCGACTAATTGAAAGCCTAGAACCAAAACAGATAATTGCTGATGGAAGCAACTATTCTACCTATGTAAAACGCTGGGAGAAAACATGCAAATTAAAAAAGCTCCCATTTTGCCATACTGCAAAACAAGGAGCTTTCTCAATAGAATAGCCCGAATATGAAACGGAAAATGCTATTCTAAAATGTAGGTTTAAAATTTTTCTGATACTCTTCCCAAGCCTCAGCAGTTGTGATTTCCAAATAATCATCAGTATGAATCATCTTTAGGAAAATTTCAAGCTGTGGAGGTGTTCTGTAACCAGGAACCGCTTGAATAAGATCTCCGTTTTCTTTAAAGAAAACAACACTTGGGTATGCATTCACTTTTAAAGCGTGTGCAAACAAATGTTGCGCATTTCTTCCCTTCCTAACAGGATCATAATTAGGGTTTGTATATACAAAATCTTGATAATCTACTGATTCAGTACCTTCAGCATTAAACTTAACGGCGTAATAATTTTTATTTACATATTCAATCACTTCTTTGTCGCTAAAGGTGTTTTTGTCAAGCATCTTGCAGGGACCGCACCAAGTTGTATAAACGTCCATAAAAATCTTTTTTGGATTTTTCTTTTGCGCCGCCAAAGCTTCATTCATCGTCATCCACTTAATTTCTTGGGAGTTAACGGTGCCAATAGTTAAAAATAAAAAGAGCAGTAAAATATTTTTCATTGAAAAGTTTTTAAAAATGTCTAAAATTTGAAACAAAAAGCGTTCCACAAAAGGGAACGCTTTAATGTTATAAAGTATTGTGTATTAACGAATGCCGTGCATTAATTTTTTCAACACTGGATTTAGAAGCATAGAAACTATCCCCACTGCAATTGGAATTAATGTAAATATTAAGAAGAAAGTTCCCATAGAATATTCTGCTGAAATTTTATCAATCATTCCGCCCATTGTATTTGCAGCTTTTTGACCAACGGCAATGGCAAGATACCAAACACCAAACATAAACCCAATCATACGAGCTGGCACAAGTTTACTTAAGTAGGACAATCCTAAAGGAGAAAGACATAGTTCGCCCATAGTATGCATTAAATATGCTAAAATAAGGAAGATCATACTCACTTTGGCAGTCATTGCTCCCGGAGGAATATCTGACGCTCCATAGGAAAGAATTGCAAAGCCTAAGCCCAACATTATTAATCCAATTCCATATTTTACGGCTGCACTTGGGTTGTATTTACTTTCCCACCATTTTGAAAAAATTGGTGCTAATGTAATTATGAAGAAGGAGTTTAAAATTCCAAACCACGTAGCATCTACTTCCAATTCTGTCTGGGTGAATTTATCCATCAATCTATAAATAACCAGTCCCCAAATACCAATAAAGGCAATTACAAGCGCAACATTTGAAAGTGCGATTCTATTATGGGTTTTCTTGACAAGTAAAAAAATTACCCACGAAATTATTATTAATGGAACCGTGGTTAACAGCGCATCCACAATTTTGAAAATAAATGCAGAATCACCAGTCAGGCTTCTCTCCGTATAATCTTGCGCAAAAAGCGTCATGGAACCCAATGATTGTTCAAAAAAGGCAAAGAAAAAAACCGTAAAAAGACCGAAAATAGAAACCGCGATTAGCCTATCGCGAACTATTGGCAAGTATCGAGCTATTCGGGTAACTAATAAAATAAGGAACATTGCCAAAGCAGCAAGCACTACAACATTAGTTCCATTCATTCCACCAATTTCAAACGGCACTAATGATGTGTCGTAAATTTTCTCTAGTGGATCGTTAAAGAGATATAAGAGACCACCAACAGAAGAAAGTACAATCAAAACATAATCAAACATCGTGAACGGGTTTAACTTGATAGGTGCTTCTTCTACTTTATCACTTCGCAGTTCAGGTCTTTCTTCATTTATATTTTGAGGAATTTCAACTTCGTGAATTTTACTCGGCTTGGCTCCAATATCTCCAAATATTTTACCAGCTAAAAGGAATTGTAACATTCCAAAAAACATAAAAATACCAGCAAGACCAAAGCCCCAAGACCAGCCATAGTTTTCAGCTAAATAACCACAAAGCATCATTCCGAAGAATGCTCCTGCATTTACCCCCATATAGAAAATTGTATAGGCGCCATCTTTTTTAGATTCTTTGCCTTTATACATTTCAGAAATGATAGATGTAATATTCGGCTTAAAGAAACCTGTACCAATAACTAAAAGTGCAAGGCCTAAATAAAAGGAAGATGTTGTTTCCAAAGCCATAGAAGCATGGCCTAAAGTCATAATAATACAACCTATAACCACTGCCATTCTGTACCCAGTAATTTTATCTGCAACCCAACCTCCAATAATTGGTGTTAAATATAGCAGAGAAGCATAAGTACCAATAAGTGCCAATGCGTGTTCGCGTGGCCATTCCCAACCCGGATTGTCGCTAAGTAGCGGTGCGGTCAAAAACAGCACTAAAAGGATTCTCATTCCGTAGAAGGAAAAACGCTCCCACATTTCGGTAAAGAAAAGTATAAAAAGTCCCGCGGGATGTCCTAACACTTTGTCTTTAAACAGATTTTCTATATCGGTATTCATCAGCTTATGCTTAGGTTAATGTATTTCTGAAATTAGTTGCCTTTGTTGAAATCTGGATCAGCAAGTTCGTATGGCTCGTTGTCGTCATTAATTTCACGTTCGTTGTCTTCTGCCCCGTGGGTTAGTTTTTCCAATTTCTTTCTAACTAACATTACCAATAATCCAAAGACTACGCAGAAAACTGCAATTCCAGTAAATACTGTGTATTCTCCCAAATCTGAAGCTGATTCACCTAAAAGTCCGGCAACTTTATTACCAAAACCAGTCATTGCAAAGTAAACACCCATCATAAGCGATGCGTATTTCAGAGGAGCTAATTTTGTGATATAGGAAAGCGCAACCGGCGATAAACATAATTCTCCAACAGTGTGGAACAAATATGCAAATACCAACCAATACATAGCAGAAGAACCTTCGTTATTGAATTCAGCAGCAGCGGCAGTCATAAAAAAGAAACCGGTACCCATAATTATTAATCCAATACACATTTTAAAAAGTGAAGTTGAAATCTTTCCTTTCAACTTTCTATGCGCCCAATAAGCTGCAACACTTGTACCTAAAATGATAATGAAAAGTGCATTTAAAGATTGGAACCAAGAAGCTGGTACTTCCCAACCCATTAGTAATCTGTTCGTTTTTTCAGATGCATAAATATTCATCAAACCTCCTGCTTGTTCAAAGGCACCCCAGAATACAATTACCAAAATGAAAGAAATGAACAATACAATCATTCTATCTTTTTCAATTTTGTTAAGCGGTCTCTTCATTGCTGCTTTTTCTTCTTCATTTTGAGAATTATTAGTGTTGTTTCCAACGTATTTAAGATGTTTTTGACCAGCCAAATATTGAATCAAACCTAATAGCATTCCTATTGCTGCAAGTCCAAAACCGTAATGCCATCCATAAACTTCACCTACATAACCAACAATTAAACTTGAAAGAAAAGCACCAATGTTTATACCTATATAAAAAATTGTAAAACCTTTATCTCTTCTAATATCACCAGCCTTATAAAGACCACCAACCATTGTTGAAATGTTCGGTTTTAACATCCCCACACCAGCTATAATTAGTCCAAGTCCTGTATAGAATGCCCACATTTGTTCAATGGAAAGAATTCCGTGACCCGCTACAAGTAAAATACCTCCAACTAAAACGGATTGTTTTTGTCCTAAAAATTTATCGGCAATCCAACCTCCGGGAATGGAAGCCACATAAACTAACATCGTGTAAGTTCCATAAAGTGAAAGGGCATCTCCATTGGTCCAACCCAGTCCCGGATTGCCCGTTCCTGCCTCAGCCACTAAATAAAGAACCAAAATGGCTCGCATTCCATAATAGGAAAAACGTTCCCACATCTCTGTGAAAAACAATATGTAAAGACCTACCGGATGGCCAAATAATTCCTTTTGCTTTTGATATTGAAGTGCGTCTGACATAAAAATACAGTGTTAGTTAATGTTGGTTTTTATAAGTTCTTTTTGATGTAATCGGTCATTAAAGTGTAAAGATGTAAGCGCGTATTGCCGCCGTAAATGCCGTGGTTTTTATCTGGATATATTCTCCAATCAAATGGTTTATTGGCTTGTACCAATGCTTCAATTAAACGCATGCTGTTTTGTACGTGCACGTTATCATCGGCACTTCCGTGTACTAATAGAAATTTTCCTTTCAACTTTTCCACGTGTGAAAGTGGTGAGTTTTGATCATAACCAGTTGGGTTTTCCTGTGGTGTTTGCATATAGCGCTCGGTATAAATACTGTCATAAAATCTCCAGCTGGTTACTGGTGCAACGGCAATGGCCATTTCAAAAGTATCTGCTCCTTGAAACAAACAGTTTGAAGACATAAAACCCCCATAGCTCCAGCCCCAAATACCAATGCGAGAAGCATCTATATAAGGTTCTGAACCAAGTTTTTTGGCACCTGCAATTTGATCCTGCACTTCATATTTACCCAACTCCTTTTGGGTCATTTTTTTGAAATCCCTTCCTTTAAAACCTGTTCCGCGGCCGTCAACACAAGCAATAATTATATCTTGGTCATTAGCAAGCATTTGGTGCCAATAATCATTAGTGCCATTCCAACTGTTTGAAACGTTCTGTGAACCGGGTCCAGAATATTGATAAAGAAACAATGGATATTGTTTTGTTTCATCAAAATTTAAAGGCTTTATCATATACATATTCAAATCTTCACCATTGATTTTTATGGTTGAAAACTCTTTGGGGGAGATTTTATAGGAAGCCAAGCCGTTCTTTAAATCGTTATTATTTTTTATTTCGCGAAGCACTTTTCCTGTTTTTGCTTCATTAAGTGTGAAAACATAAGGCGTTTTTGCATCGGAAAAAGAACCAATAAAATAGGTGTAGTCTGCGCTGAAATCTGCTGCGTTTGTTCCCGTTTTTTGAGACAATCGCGCTTTGTTCTTTCCGGAAGGTAGTATGGAATATACATCTCTATTGATGTTTCCGTTTTCAGTGCTTTGATAATAAACACGGCCTGTGTTTTGGTCAAAACCGTAATAAGCAGTTACTTCCCATGGTCCTTTGGTTACTTGGTGCAACTGCTTCCCGTTTTTATCGTACTGATAAATATGGTTCCAACCGTCTTTTTCGCTAGTCCAGAAGAAACTGTTGTCGTTTAGAAAGGTAAGATTGTCTGTAACATCTACATAGGCAGCATCCTTTTCCTCTAAAATCAATTTTGAAGTATTGTTGGAAGCATTCACAAAAACTAAATCCAGTTTGTCTTGGTGACGATTAGTAAGCTGAATGCTCAACAAATTGTTGTCTTCGGTCCAAAGCAATCGCGGAATGTAATAGTTATTGTATTTTGAAAGATCTATTTCTGAAGTTTTACTACTTGAAAGATCATACAGCTGAAGGGAGACTTTAGAATTGTTTTCACCAGCCTTAGGATATTTAAAGGTTTCAGGATACGGATATAAATTCTGTCCATAAATATCCATAGTGTATTCAGGCACATCGGTTTCATTAAATTTTATATAGGCTAGTTTATCACCACTTACGCTCCATTCAAAAGCGCGGACAAAGGCGAATTCTTCTTCGTAAACCCAATCAGTAATACCATTAATAATGCTGTTCTTTTTACCGTCTGTAGTTATTTGTTTGGTTTCGCCAGAATTCAGCTCCTTTATATAAAGATTATTTTCAAAACCGTAAGCAATTTTACTACCGTCATTACTAAAAGTAGGCTCTTGTATTTTATTGGTTGAAACGAGGCTAAAATCTTTCGTTTTTATATCATAAACGTAATAGGTCCCTAAAGAAGAGCGACGGTAAATCTGTTCTAGCTCGGTAGTGAAAAGAATTTTTGATTCGTCCTTATTGAATTCGTAAGAAATAACAAAATCAATTCCTTTTAAATCCTTACTATTTAGAAGCGTCCTAGCTTTTTCACCACTTTTATAATCGTAAACATCTACGGTTGAAGCCTTGTTTTGTCGATCATAATTAAGGACTGCATATTCCTTTCCGTTGTTCATGGAATGAAGAACATCTAAACCTTGGGTGCGGAAAGTTCCTCCCCAAATTTCTTCTAAGGTTATGCTTTTTTGTTGCGCAGTAAGGGTCGAAAAAGCTGTTAAAAACAGCAATAAAAAAGTTAGGGAGTTTAATCTTTTCAAAGTGTTAAAATTTTGATATGCCAAGTTTACTAATTTTTTGTGAAAGTGGCGACGGTTTTTTTGTTAAATAACCCTTTGAGGCGTTATTTAACAGCAATAACAAATAGTTACAATGCCTTACAAATTGTACACTATTGACAAACCGTAAGCTGGGCCTTGAAAGGTATTTCTTCCTCCCAAAATATAGGAAAGGTTTAATGCAGTTCCAAAGTTTTCAGAAAGAGTGCGATAGACAGTTCCTCCCACTTTGTGATAATCAACACCAAGCTCCTTGAAGTTTTGTGGACGGGGTGTTCCTCGATAATCAATGCCCCCAAAGGAATGTTGATAATCATAAAAAATATCGTAATACCAATTGCCAGCTGCTTTTCCTGATTTGAAAGTTATGGGAATACTATTTGGGGTTTCTTCAAATTTAAAAGAGAAACCGGTTTGCAATGTGGCAAACCAACCCGAGTTCCATTTGTAATGAGCCATTGCACGGGTTTCAATAATTGTTGCTTGTTGGCCAATATCATTTAATCCGCCAACATTATAATTTGAAATAGGCGTTGAAAAACCTGTGCCTAAACTAAATTCAAGATTTCCGCTTTCATAAGCAGATTGAAAAAAACGATATTTCAACATTAAAGAAATATCCTGAAAATCACTTTCATCATTACTGCTTAAATACGGAAGTGAAAAGTTTACATCAAGATTGTCAGTTATCCCGTATGCAGCATATAGATTAATGTAGTACAGATTTCGGCTTAAATCAATTTTTTCTGTACCTGCAAAATAAACTTTGGGATCTTCAAAACCAACACCTAAAACCACGGAACCTTTATTTTTTCCTTTATAGAACCCGTCAATTTTACCCTGTGAAAAACTGTATGAAAAAATAAATAATGAGAAAATTAGAGTGGTTATGGTTTTCATTGGAAGCTCTTAAGATGATTATTTACAGTATATACGTAAATAATGGCACTGTGGTCGACCGTGAAGAAAATTAAATTAATCCCTAATAAGTGGCATCGTAGTGCAACGAAGCAAGCCTTCCTGTTTGGAAATTTCAGCATATGGAACTTCTTCTACAGTAAAACCCTGTTCGCGAAGCCAAGTGTTGAGTCTTGTGAAGTTTTTTTCGGAAATAACAACGTCTGGCGAAATAGAGAAAATATTACTATTCATATTGTACATTTCCTGCTTAGTAATATGAAAACAGTTTTCTTTTCCGAAGAAATCAACAAGCCATTGATATTCTTCTTCAATCAAAAACCCTTCTTTGTGGATTATCGCTTTTCCTCTTCCTAAAGGCTGAAAACAGCAATCTAAATGCAGTGCATTTTCATCTGCAATGGTATTGCTTTTTTTAAGATTGAAAGATTTCACTTTTTTATGTGGAAACAATTTTTGAAGATGTTTCACGGCTTTCATATTGGTGCGTGCAGTAATAAAGCTTGGGTAATCTTCGCCGTAGTAAGTTCCAACAAAAATATATTCGCCCCAAGGCATCACATCACCACCCTCAATATGTGCGTTTTCTGGAAATTCAATAATTTTTGAAGAATCAATTTGGTTGATTACATGCTCAATGGCCTCAATTTCCATAGATCGATCATCTAGTATATTGGCAATTATGAACTTGTCTTCAATAACAAAAGCAATATCGCGGGAAAAGATTTGATTATAATCTTTAATTGAATGCGGCCTATAAACTTTTACATCATATTTTTTAAAAACTGCAGCAACGGCTTCCATCTCGGCTACCATATCTTCATCTTTGGGATAAGTTCCAGCTTTAATGTGCTCAGCAGATTTCGGATCATAGGCATCTTCCAGCTTTGGCACAGGCCCATTACTATCAGCACGTCCCAATACTACGGCACGTAATCTAGAAGTTTCGTCGTTGATGTTTAAATTGATCATAAAGCAAATATAAAAAAAGCACCTCGATACGGAAGTGCTTTTAAAAATATTAAAAATTTAGTATTATCTTTTTTCTACAGGCACAAAGTCCCTTAGAGTTTCACCTATATAAATTTGGCGTGGACGACCTATTGGTTCCTTGTTTAGGCGCATCTCTCTCCATTGTGCAATCCAACCTGGTAAACGTCCTAAAGCGAACATTGGTGTAAACATTTCAACTGGAATTCCTAAGGCGCGATAAATGATTCCTGAATAGAAATCTACGTTTGGATATAATTTTCTTTCTACAAAATACGGATCTTCCAAAGCTTCTTTTTCCAAAGCTTTTGCAATGTCAAGGATTTCATCATCAATTCCCAAGTTATCTAAAAGATCATCCGCAGCTTTTTTAATGATTTTTGCGCGTGGATCAAAGTTTTTGTAAACTCTGTGCCCAAAGCCCATCAAACGGAAAGGATCGTCTTTATCCTTAGCTTTTGCCATAAATTTCTTGGTGTCTCCACCATCTTCTTTGATTGCTTCAAGCATTTCTATTACTGCCTGGTTGGCTCCTCCATGAAGTGGGCCCCAAAGTGCAGCAATTCCCGCAGAAATTGAAACGAAAAGACCAGCATGCGATGAACCTACAATACGCACGGTTGAAGTAGAACAGTTTTGTTCGTGATCTGCGTGAAGAATTAATAGTTTATCCAAAGCTTCTAAAACAGTATCATTTGTAGTGTATTCTCCGCTCGGTTTTTTGAACATCATTTTTAGGAAATTGTCAACATAACCTAAAGAATCTCCGCCATAATCTAACGGAAGACCCATGCGTTTTCTATAAGTCCAAGCAGTCAATACTGGGAATTTACCCAGAATTTTCACTATTGCTTTATACATATCTTCCTCACTGTCCACATTAACTGAAGATGGATTAAATGCCACCAATGCCGAAGTTAGAGAAGAAAGAACGCCCATAGGGTGCGCCGCTTTTGGAAAACCATCCAATATTCTTTTCACATCCTCATCAACATGCGATTGTGCTTTTATGTCTGTATGAAATTTATTGAGTTGTACTTCAGTGGGCAACTCACCAAAAATAAGAAGATAACATACTTCTAGAAAATGTGCTTTTTCAGCAAGTTCTTCAATGGCATATCCACGGTATCGCAATACTCCTTTCTCGCCATCCAAAAAAGTAATGGCGCTTTCGCAAGCCCCTGTGTTTTTATATCCCGGATCAAATGTAACAACGCCCTTGGTATCACCCCGAAGACTTTTTATATCTATTCCTAATTCGTTTTCTGTTCCTTCTATAATAGGAAACTCGTATTTTTTACCATCTATTTCGAGGGTTGCCATCTTAGCCATAAAGTATTGTAAATTTTTTAATTATTTCAGAAATGCTAATTTACAAAATCTCAAGCTATTCTTTTAACATTTATCAGTATTCTTAGGTTAAAAAAACCTTAAATAATGTGTCATACAGTGGATTCTTCAAACAAAAGAAAACCCCACACACGGCAGGGTTTCAAATCTTGAAATTCAAATTATATTTTAAATGCTTTTCGCTGCGGAAAATAAGCAACTTCGCCCAATTGTTCTTCTATTCTGAGCAACTGATTATACTTCGCCATTCTATCGCTTCGAGAAGCAGAACCTGTTTTTATTTGGCCACAATTTAATGCAACCGCCAAATCAGCAATAGTATTATCTTCTGTTTCCCCGCTCCGGTGACTCATTACAGATGTATAACCTGCATTATGCGCCATATTCACTGCGGCTATTGTTTCGGTTAGTGTGCCTATTTGGTTTACTTTGATTAAAATTGAATTCGCTATTTTCTCAGAAATACCTTTAGAAAGCCTTTCCACGTTTGTCACGAATAAATCATCGCCCACCAATTGAACTTTATCGCCAATCTTTTCAGTTAAATATTTCCAACCTTCCCAATCGTTTTCATCCATTCCATCTTCTATAGAAATGATTGGATATTTTTTACATAATTCAGCTAAATAATCAGCCTGTTCTTTTGAAGTGCGCACTTTTCCTTTATCACCTTCGAACTTAGTGTAATCGTATTTTTTCTTTACATAAAATTCCGCAGCAGCGCAATCCAATGCTATCATTACATCATCACCTAATTTGTAGCCTGCCTTCTTCGTAGCTTTTGCAATGGTGTCCAAAGCATCTTCCGTTCCATTCAACGTTGGTGCAAAACCGCCTTCATCTCCAACAGCTGTGCTTAAACCCCGGTCGTGCAATACTTTTTTAAGGTTGTGAAAAATTTCAGAACCCATTTGCATTGCGTGTGTAAAGCTTTTAGCCTTTACGGGAATCACCATAAATTCCTGAAAAGCTATAGGGGCGTCGCTGTGCGAACCACCATTAATAATGTTCATCATTGGAACGGGAAGTGTTTTCGCGCTCACTCCGCCAACGTAACGATACAAGGGCATCCCTAATTCATTCGCAGCGGCTTTTGCAGCAGCTAAAGAAACCCCGAGAATTGCATTGGCACCAAGCTTTGATTTGTTTTTGGTACCGTCCAAATCGATCATTATTTTATCAATAAGCTCTTGCTCAAAAACCGAAACTCCCAAAAGTGTACCTGCAATTTTGTCATTTACATTTTCAACAGCTTTCAATACACCTTTCCCCATATAGGCTTTTCCACCATCTCGAAGTTCAACAGCTTCGTGTTCCCCAGTTGAAGCTCCGGAAGGAACTGCTGCACGACCCATAAAACCGTGTTCAGTAATTACGTCAACTTCAATTGTTGGATTTCCTCTGGAATCAAATATTTGGCGGGCTTTGATGTCGATGATGATGCTCATTACTTTATTGTATTTTGTTATTAATTGTTGTTTATTATTAAAAAAACCTGACAAGTTTTAGAAACACGTCAGGTTATATTTTTATACTGTTTCCAATTTATGCTTTTTAATACTTTCGACAAATTGGTCAAAAAGATACGAGGCATCGTGAGGTCCCGGACTTGCTTCGGGATGGTATTGCACTGAAAAAGCAGGCTTGTTTTTCAAGCGTATTCCAGCCGCAGTATGATCGTTAAGATGTTCGTGCGTTATTTCGATATTTGGATTTGCTTCCGCCTCTTCCCTATTTATTGCGAAACCGTGGTTTTGGGAAGTGATTTCACCTTTACCGGAAATTAAATTCATTACTGGATGATTAATTCCTCGGTGACCATTGTGCATTTTATAGGTTGAAATTCCGTTTGCCAAAGCCAAAACTTGATGGCCCAAACAAATTCCAAACATGGGTAATTCCTTTTCCAATATTTCCTTTACCACTTGAATGGCATTACTTAAAGGCTCGGGATCACCGGGTCCATTTGAAATGAAATAGCCGTCAGGATTAAAAGCTTCCATTTCTGAAAATGTAGCATTGTATGGAAACACTTTTATGTAACAATCTCTTTTGTCTAGATTTCGGAGAATATTTTTCTTTATCCCCAAATCCAAGGCTGAGATTTTATATTTGGCATTTTCATTTCCAAAGAAATAAGGCTCTTTTGTAGAAACTTTTGAAGCAAGTTCCAAACCGTGCATATCTGGCACGTCTGCCAACTGTTTCTTCAGTCCTTCAATATTGTCAACTTCAGTTGAAATTACTGCGTTCATAGCGCCATTATCGCGAATGTAGCTTACTAGCGCTCTTGTATCCACATCGCTAATGGCGAGTAAATTGTTGTTGTTCAAAAACTCTTCCAATGAATCATCCGCCGCCATACGTGAATAATGATAACTGAAATTACGCACCACCAAACCTGCAATTTTTATTCCTTCCGATTCTACTTCATCTTTGTTAACACCGTAATTCCCGATGTGGGCATTGGTTGCAACCATAATTTGTCCAAAATAGGAAGGATCAGTAAAAATTTCTTGATATCCAGTCATTCCTGTGTTGAAACAAACCTCGCCAAAGGCTGAGCCTTCTTTGTTTCCAACCGCTTTTCCATAGAAAATGGTTCCGTCTGCCAATAAAATAAGTGCTTTTTTTCTCGTTTGGTATTTCATTATTTGAAGGGTTTCAAGTTTCAAGTGTAGTTTTCAATTTATAGTATTGAAACATTCTTAAAAATATTTGCAAAAATAGTATAAAAAAAAGGGATAAACGAAAACGCTTATCCCTTTGTTATTTAATGAATTCAAATTCATTTATTCTTCTTCTTTCTTCGCTTCTTTTTCAGCTTTTACTGGAGCGGCTTTTGCAGCAGGTGCAGCAGCGGTAGCTTCAGTTTCAGCACCAGCTCCACGACGACTTCTACGAGTAGTTTTCTTCTTGGTAGCTTTTCCTACGTTATAAAGCTCATTAAAATCTACAAGCTCTATCATTGCCATATCAGCATTATCACCTAGACGGTTACCCAATTTAATGATTCGAGTGTAACCTCCTGGACGATCACCTACTTTTGGCGCAACAGTTCTGAAAAGTTCAGCAACAGCATCTTTTTGACGCATTTTCGCAAAAACCAAACGACGGTTGTGTGTAGTGTCTTCCTTAGACTTAGTTACCAATGGCTCAACAAACTTTTTCAACGCTTTCGCTTTCGCAACAGTTGTGTTGATACGTTTGTGTTCAATAAGTGAACAAGCCATGTTTGCCAACATTGAATGTCTGTGGGCGGTTTTTCTTCCTAAGTGATTTATTTTTTTTCCGTGTCTCATGACATTTTTATTTTCATCATCTTGCTACCAAATCCGTTTGGCGGAGAGCAAATTATGATGGGTTATTAATAGATTTGAGATATGAGAAGTGAGATATGAGATAACAGAGTAAAATCTAAAATCTCATATCTAAAATCTCACGTCTATATTAGTCTTTATCTAATTTATATTTTGCAAGATCCATCCCGAAGTTAAGGCCTTTCACGTTTACAAGCTCTTCAAGCTCTGTAAGCGATTTTTTACCGAAGTTGCGGAATTTCATCAAGTCATTTTTGTTGAAAGAAACAAGATCTCCCAAAGTATCAACTTCTGCTGCTTTCAAACAGTTTAGCGCACGAACCGAAAGGTCCATATCTACCAATTTAGTTTTAAGCAACTGACGCATGTGAAGGGATTCTTCATCATAAGTTTCAGTTTGTGCAATCTCATCTGCCTCCAAAGTGATGCGCTCATCGCTGAACAACATAAAGTGGTGGATTAATGTTTTTGCAGCTTCGGTCAAAGCATCTTTTGGATGAATAGATCCGTCTGTTACGATTTCGAAAACTAATTTTTCGTAATCTGTTTTTTGCTCTACACGGAAGTTTTCAATGCTGTACTTCACATTTTTTATTGGTGTGTAGATAGAATCTGTAAAGATTGTTCCTAAAGGAGCGTTCGCTTTTTTGTTCTCTTCAGCAGGAACATAACCGCGACCTTTTTCTACAGTAATTTCGAAATTAAGATTCACTTTAGGGTCCATATTGCAAAGAACCAATTCTGGGTTCAATACTTGGAAACCTGAAATGAATTTTTGAAAATCACCTGCAGTTAGTTGTTCCTTGCCAGAAACTGAAATAGTAACGGTTTCGTTGTCTATCTCGTCAATCTGTCTTTTGAAACGAACTTGCTTAAGGTTCAAAATAATTTCGGTAACATCTTCCACTACTCCTGCAATGGTAGAAAATTCGTGATCTACGCCTTCGATCCGAACCGAAGTGATAGCGAATCCTTCCAATGAGGAAAGTAATACACGTCTTAATGCGTTACCAACGGTAAGTCCGTAACCTGGTTCCAAAGGACGAAATTCAAATTTCCCTTCGAAATCGGTGGAATTCACCATTATAACTTTATCAGGCTTCTGAAAACTAAATACTGCCATTTTTTTCTTCGTTTTAATTGTTATTTAGTTGCGCGGTTTAAAAGTTTGAAGAACACTATAAACCCTTTGGCCAAATACCAATATGATTATTTTATTATTTAGAATATAATTCGACGATAAACTGCTCGTTGATGTTTTCTGGAATTTGGATACGTTCCGGAATGGAAACAAAAGTTCCTTGTTTTGTTTCGCCGTTCCAAGTTATCCACTCATAAACATGGCTTGCGTTTGAAAGCGAATTGTTGATTGCCTCAAGAGATTTTGATTTCTCTCTTACAGCCACTACATCTCCAGGTTTCAACTGGTAAGATGGAATGTTTACTTTTTCACCGTTAACGGTGATATGACGATGAGAAACCAATTGTCTAGCTCCGGAGCGACTTGGGGAAATTCCCATACGGTACACAACGTTATCTAAACGTGACTCACACAATTGAAGCAATACTTGACCTGTAATTCCAGGAGCAGCAGTTGCTTTTTTGAACATGTTTCTGAACTGACGCTCCAAGATACCGTAGGTATATTTCGCTTTTTGCTTCTCCATCAACTGGATTGCGTATTCAGATTTTTTACCACGGCGACGTGCGTTACCGTGTTGCCCAGGAGGGTAGTTTCTCTTTTCGAAAGACTTATCGTCTCCGAAGATTGCTTCCCCGAATTTACGGGCGATTTTAGTTTTTGGACCAGTATATCTTGCCATTTCTAATTTAAGGTTATGAAGGAAAACTAAATTAAGGTCTTACGTTAATCCTTTAGTTTTTTAATCCTTCAGATTGATATTTATAATTAATTAAACTCTTCTTCTTTTAGGAGGACGGCATCCGTTGTGCGGCATTGGGGTAACGTCGATTATCTCGGTTACTTCAATTCCTGCGTTGTGGATGGAACGTATTGCAGATTCTCTACCGTTTCCTGGGCCTTTCACGTAAACTTTTACCTTACGTAATCCGGCGTCGTGTGCAACTTTTGCGCAATCTTCTGATGCTAATTGAGCTGCATAGGGAGTGTTTTTCTTAG
>JBBSOQ010000018.1:0-75233 GCA_038259585.1 Flavobacteriales bacterium
ATTCTGGGCCCCATTTTTAATTCAGAAAAGAATATTACAAAAACAAAAAATTATGAGCACGCAAATATTAGATAATCCGGTTTTGGACCGAATTGATTTAAATAGTATAAAAAAGAAAAAAATAAACATCGCCATTTTTGGCCACGGAAATGTGGGCAGCCATTTGGTGAATCAAATCATCTCCTCGAAAGAGGAAATCTCCCGCAGACGCGATTTGGAACTGAATATTTTCGCAATCGCGAATTCAAAAACCGTATTGCTTCAGCAAAATGGATTGACCAAAAATTGGATTGAAGAAAAAATAGAATCTGGAAAAGAATACAATCCTGAAGAAGTGATTTCCTTCGCAAAAAACAACAACCTGCAAAACCTGATTTTGGTGGATAATACAGCTGATTATAACTTTGTTCAAAATTATTCTGCTTTTGTCGAAAACGGTTTCCATTTGGTTTCCTCAAATAAAATCGCAAATACGTTGGATTTAAATTTTTACAAAGAACTTCGCCAAAAACTGATTTCGAAAAAGCGTCAGTATTTATATGAAACAAACGTTGGCGCAGGGCTTCCGTTGATTGATACAATTAAATTATTGCATCTTTCGGGAGAAAATATTACGCGAATTCGCGGGGTGTTTTCAGGTTCGTTGAGTTATATTTTCAATATTTTTTCGGAAGAAGATAAATCGTTTAGTTCGGTTTTGAAATCGGCAATCGACAAAGGATTTACAGAACCCGACCCACGCGAAGACCTTTGCGGCAATGACGTTGGAAGGAAATTGCTTATCTTGGCTCGTGAATTGGATTTGCACAATGAGTTTACCGATATTTCCATTCAAAACCTAATTCCGAAGGATTTACGAAGCATTTCAAAAGAAGAATTTTTGTCGCGAGTACAGGAATTGGATGTTCCGTTTCAAATTAAAAAGAAGAACCAACCGAAAGATTGTGTGTTCCGATATGTTGCAGATTTGCACGGCGATTTATCAAAAGAAACGGGAGCACTTTTAGATGTAAATTTGACTTCAGTTCCCAAAAATAGTATGTTGGGGGCATTAAAAGGCAGCGATTCAATTTTTGAAATTTACACCGAAAGCTACGGCGATAATCCAATTGTAATTCAAGGTGCCGGAGCGGGAGCAGCCGTTACAGCTCGAGGTGTTTTTGGGGATATTTTGCGAATAAGCGATAAAGAAAATTAAAAATAAAATAATGAAAGTTTCACTGAACAGAATAAACGACAACTATCTTTTTGAAGCAAAAGGCGCTTCGGGCGTTCCAGTATTCATCGACAACAAAACCGACGACCCTTCAAAGGGCGCAAGCCCGATGGAGCTTTTATTGATGGGCGTTGGCGGTTGTAGCGCGATAGATGTTGTTATGATTCTAAAAAAACAGCGGCAGGAAATCACTTCCTATAAAATGGAAGTGGAAGGCCAGCGAAAGGAAGTGCGCGATGCAAAACCGTTTGAGGCAATTCACGTAACGCTGTATTTGGAAGGCAAAATTGACGAAGCAAAAGCCATCCGCGCCGCGCAACTTAGTTTTGAAAAATACTGTTCGGTTTCCATCACTTTGGAAGCTTCGGTGAAAATTACCTACAGCATTGTACTTAACGGAAAACAATTATAAAGATTCAAATCTTTTTTTGAATTGATAAATTTATACCGTTACTTTGTTCAAGTTCATATTCATAGTTAAAAGTTATCAAGAAAGGCCGAGGGAATAGACCCTTTGACGCCTTAGCAACCTCCCGAACTTTCGGGGAAGGTGCTACATTCTATCCCGAATTTACTTCGGGTATAGATAACAACAAAATAGGTTTTTCCTTCACCTTCTCTTGATATATTTTTTTTATGGCGTGCTCAGCCTCAGGCTGATCGGGCTTTCGGCACTCGCTTTTATTTTTATTTTCAAAAAAATAAAGAGCTCAAACAAAGACTCAATCCCTCACGCAAATTTGAACTTAAATTAAAAAATCAAGAAATGAATAAAATACAACAAGCACTTCAAAACCGAATATTGATCCTCGACGGTGCAATGGGCACGATGTTGCAACGCTATAAATTTTCCGAAGAAGATTTCCGTGGCGAACGGTTTAAGGATTTTCATAAATCGGTGCAGGGAAACAACGATTTGCTTTCCATTACGCAACCGCAGGCAATTGCTGAAATACATTCAAAATATTTCGCCGCAGGCGCAGATATTGTTGAAACCAACACCTTTTCAAGCACCACTATCGCGATGGCAGATTATGATATGCAGGATTTGGTGTATGAATTGAATTACGAATCCGCAAAAATCGCAAAAAAAGTAGCGGATGAATTCACAGCAAAAGAACCACACAAACCGCGTTTTGTAGCCGGAGCAATAGGCCCGACAAACAAAACCGCAAGTATGAGCCCAGACGTAAACGATCCAGGTTTTCGAGCAATTTCTTTTGAAGAATTGCGCATTGCCTACAAACAACAATGCGAAGCATTGATTGACGGCGGCGTGGACATTCTTTTAGTAGAAACCATTTTTGATACGCTGAATGCAAAAGCAGCACTTTTCGCAATCGATGAAATAAAGGAAGAACGAAACCTAGACATTCCAATAATGATAAGCGGAACTATAACCGACGCTTCCGGAAGAACGCTTTCCGGCCAAACGGCAGAGGCATTTTTAATTTCAATCTCACATATTCCACTTTTGAGCGTAGGTTTCAATTGTGCTTTGGGCGCCAAACAACTTACGCCTCATCTTGAAGTGATTGCAAGCCGCACCAATCTTGCGGTCAGCGCCTATCCAAATGCAGGGTTGCCAAACGCGTTCGGTGAATATGATGAAAGCCCCGCGCAAATGGCTGAACAGGTAAAGGAATATTTGGACAAACAATTGGTAAATATCATCGGAGGATGTTGTGGAACAACTCCTGAACATATTCAGGCAATCGCTGAAATAGCTTCCCAATACAAACCGCGACCCGTTTTTCAATCTGAAAACATTGCTGTATGATTCCCACAAAACAAGAAGTTGAAGAAGCGTGTGCGCGAGTAAAACCGTATGTTCATAACACGCCCGTTCTAAAATCTGCATATTTAAATGAACTTTCAGGCGCTGAGGTTTTCTTCAAATGTGAGAATTTCCAAAAAATGGGCGCTTTTAAAATGCGAGGTGCAACCAATGCCATTTTGCAACTTTCCGAAGCACAGAAAAAAGCTGGAGTAGTAACACATTCCTCAGGGAATTTTGCGCAAGCCCTTTCTTTGGCGGCGAAAAATTTGGGTGTAAAAGCATATATCGTAATGCCCGAAAATGCGCCACAAGTGAAAAAAGAAGCGGTAAAAGGTTATGGCGGAATTATCACAGAATCAGAATCAACGCCGATTGCTAGAGAAACCGAAGCTGAGCGAATTCAAAAAGAAACCGGCGCTACATTTATTCATCCATCAAACGACAGAAATGTAATTCTCGGAAATGCAACTTCCGCAGCAGAATTATTGCAAGCACATCCTGATTTGGATTACGTTTTTGCACCCGTTGGCGGTGGCGGATTAATTGCTGGTACTTCACTTTCGGTGAAATATTTCGGCAATAACTGTAAAACTATCGGTGGAGAACCTTTTGAAGTTGACGATGCTTTCCGAAGTCTTCAATCTGGAAAAATAGAATTCAACGAAACCACAAACACCATTGCCGATGGACTAAAAACATTTCTGGGTGATGTTAATTTTCCAATAATAAAAGAATTGGTTTCAGAAATTATTAGGGTTGAGGAAACCGAAATAATTTCAGCAATGAAACTTATTTGGGAACGGATGAAAATTATTGTGGAACCAAGTAGTGCGGTAGCATTTGCAGCCTTACTTCGGGAAAAAGAACGATTTAAGAATAAAAAGATTGGAATAATTATTTCTGGTGGAAATGTTGATCTTTTAAAACTTCCTTTTAAATAATGAAAAGTAACCAATCACGATATTTAAAATTGAGTGGTCTCGAACCACTAATTATTACCCCGGAAAGCAATTTCATAAACGTGGGCGAGCGCACTAATGTGGCAGGTTCAAAGAAATTTCTTCGTTTAATAAAAAACAGAAATTTTGAAGAAGCGCTTTCCGTTGCTCGTGAACAAGTTGAAAATGGCGCACAGATTATCGACATTAATATGGACGATGGTTTGATTGATGGTAAAGAAGCAATGGTGAAATTTTTAAATCTCGTGATTGCCGAGCCAGATATATCGCGGGTTCCCATAATGATTGATAGCAGTAAGTGGGAAATCATTGAAGCTGGATTACAAGTTGTGCAGGGTAAATGCGTGGTGAATTCTATCAGTTTAAAAGAAGGTGAAGCAGAATTCATCCACCATGCAAAACTAATAAAATGTTACGGTGCCGCGGTAATCGTAATGGCTTTTGACGAAAATGGCCAAGCTGATACTTATGAGCGACGAATTGAAATTGCTAAACGCTCTTACGATGTTTTGGTGAATCAAGTGAAATTTGCTCCCGAGGACATTATTTTCGATTTAAACATTTTTCCGGTTGCTACGGGAATGGACGAGCACAGAAAAAATGCTATTGATTTTATTGAAGCCACACGTTGGGTTCGTGAAAATTTGCCCTATGTGAGTGTGAGCGGTGGAGTTAGTAATGTTTCCTTCAGTTTCCGTGGAAATGATCCTGTTCGCGAGGCTATGCATTCAGTGTTTTTGTATCACGCCATTCAGGCTGGAATGAATATGGGCATCGTGAATCCTGCGATGCTTGAAATTTACGACGATATACCAAAGGATTTGCTGGATCACGTGGAAGATGTAATGTTTGATCGTCGTGATGATGCTACGGAAAGATTACTAGATTTTGCCGAAAATGTTGTTGGTAAATCTAAGGAAAGCAAAATAGATCTTTCTTGGCGTGAAGAACCTCTACAGAGCCGCATTACAAGAGCTTTAGTGAAAGGAATTGATGAATTTATTTTAGAAGATATCGAAGAAGCGCGACAAGCCGCTGCCAAACCAATTCAAGTAATAGAAGGGAATTTAATGACGGGAATGAACGTGGTTGGTGATCTTTTCGGAAGCGGAAAAATGTTTTTACCACAAGTTGTGAAATCGGCGAGGGTGATGAAAAAAGCGGTGGCGTATCTTTTACCTTACATTGAAGAAGAAAAATTAAAAAATCCTCAAGAAGGTGATTCCAAAAATGCTGGCAAAATATTGATGGCAACCGTAAAAGGCGACGTTCACGACATCGGAAAAAACATTGTGGGTGTTGTTTTAGCGTGTAATAATTATGAAATTATCGATTTGGGTGTAATGGTTCCACCAGAAAAAGTGATTGCAACTGCAAAAGAGGAAAATGTGGATGCCATCGGTTTGAGCGGTTTGATAACACCTTCATTGGACGAAATGGTTTTTTTGGCTAAGGAAATGCAGCGGCAAAATTTTAAAGTTCCATTATTAATTGGTGGGGCAACAACAAGCCGAGCACATACGGCGGTAAAAATTGATCCCGAATATGAGTGCGCCGTTGTTCACATAAATGATGCTTCGCGTGCCGTTACCGTAGTTGGCGATTTGCTGAAGAAAGAAACTTCGGCTTCCTATAAAGACAACCTTAAAAAAGAATACGACACTTTTCGACAAGATTTTCTGAAGCGTCAAAAAGTAAAAAACTATTTGCCAATTTCTGAAGCACGAAAGAATAAATTTCAAATTGATTGGAATACTTCAGAAATAGTTAAACCGAATCAACTCGGAGTTCACGTTTTAAAGGATCTCGATTTAAACCTTTTGCTCCCTTATTTAGATTGGACACCGTTTTTCAGAAGTTGGGAATTGCACGGCAGATATCCAAATATTTTGACAGATGAGGTTGTTGGTGAGCAAGCTTCAGAATTATTTGAAGATGCTAAAAAGATGCTTCAAAAATTAATTTCAGAAAAGCTATTGGAAGCAAGAGCAGTTTTTGGAATTTTTGAGGCGAATACGGTAAATGCAGACGATATTTTACTTCAAAATGTCAGTTCGAGCGCAGTCGAGAACGCTGCCTCAGAAAAAAAGCACTACTTCAGAACCCTTCGCCAACAATCTCAAAAAGCAAAAGGAAAACCAAATACTGCTTTAGCAGATTTTATTGCACCCAAAGAATGTGGAATTCAGGATTACATCGGTTGCTTTTGTGTGAGTACAGGTTTTGGCACGCACGAATTGGCGGCAAAATATGTTGCTGAACACGATGATTACAATGCAATAATGGTGAAAGCTTTGGCAGACCGCTTGGCAGAAGCATTTGCGGAATATCTTCACAAAGAAGTGCGCACCAACTATTGGGGATATGCTTCCGAAGAAAACCTTACCAATGAAGATTTGATTTCAGAAAAATATAAAGGAATTCGTCCCGCGCCAGGCTATCCTGCTTGTCCAGATCATTTGGAAAAACGAACGATTTGGGAACTTTTACAAGTGAAAGAAAACATTGGAGTAGAACTTACCGAGAGTATGGCAATGTGGCCAGCGGCTTCGGTTTCGGGATATTATTTTGCGAATCCGGAAGCGCGTTACTTCGGACTTGGAAAAATTAAAGAAGACCAAATTGAAGATTTCGCAACCCGAAAAAACATGAATTTAGAAGAAGCCACAAAATGGCTCAAAACAAACCTTGCAGACTAGATGAAAGTAACTGAACACATAAAAAACGGTAACGGAAAAACACAATTTTCGTTTGAGATTTTACCGCCCTTGAAAGGTGAAAACATACATTCAATTTTCGAAAATATTGATCCATTGATGGAGTTTCAGCCGCCATATATAAACGTTACTTACCATCGCGAGGAATATGTTTTTAAGGAATTGAAGGATGGTTTGATTGAGAAAAAAGTGGTTCGTAAACGTCCGGGAACTGTTGGTATTTGTGCGGCAATTCAAAACCGTTATCAAGTGGATGCAGTGCCACACATTCTTTGCGGCGGATTTACAAAAGAAGAAACCGAGAATTTTTTAATAGATCTTCAGTTTTTGGGAATTGACAATGTTATGGCTTTACGGGGTGATGCTGTAAAAAGTGAAACCTATTTTACGCCTGAAAAAAACGGTCATAAATATGCTTGTGAATTGGTTTCACAAATAAATTTTATGAACAAAGGAGTATATCTTGAGGAAGAACTTCAAAATACATTCCCGACGGATTTCTGTGTGGGTGTTGCTGGTTATTCTGAAAAGCATATGGAAGCTCCCAGCAGTGAAAGCGATATTCATTTTCTTAAAAAGAAAATCAAAAACGGGGCAGAATACATTGTTACACAAATGTTTTTTGACAATGAAAAGTTCTTTGAGTTTGAAAAAAAATGCAGAGCAGAAGGCATAACTGTTCCAATTATTCCAGGACTAAAACCTATTGCGGTAAAGTCACATCTCAACCTAATTCCACATCGTTTTAAAGTAGATTTACCCGATGCATTGGTTATGGAAATAGTGAAAGCAAAGGACAATAAAGCCGTTCGACAAATTGGGATAGATTGGTGTGTGCAGCAAAGCAAGGAGCTTGTAAAAGCTGGAGTTCCGTTTCTCCACTATTATTCTATGGGGAAAAGCAGCAATATTAAAGAAATAGCTTCCCAAGTATTTTAAGATTGCTTTATTTTGTGGTGATGCCCCAAATCACGTTTTTTTTATTGTTTTTTAGTATTTCTATTGTTTTTTCTCAGGAAAAAAACAAGGATTTCTTCGTGGATGCCAATTATTTTTATGGAACTATTCTTCGTCACAATAAAGATATTTCACATTTGGTGAAAAATCATCCTGATGGTTTTATTGTTGGTTTCAACCGAAAAACTTACGGAACCGAACGGTGGCATCAAGAGTATAACTACCCAGATTGGGGATTTTCTTTCGTAAGTCAAAATACTCATTATGATGTTTTGGGAGCTAATTATGGCCTATACGGACATTTCAATTTTTACTTTTTAAAGCGAAATCTTTTCTTCCGAATCGGTCAAGGGATTGCCTATAGTACCAATCCATTTGATTTAGAAACTAATTTTAAAAACAACGCATACGGTAGCGATTTGTTGAGTTCAACCTATTTGATGCTCAATTACAACAAACAAAATCTTTTTAAAAACTTCGGTGTGCAGGCTGGAATTTCTTTGGTGCATTATTCCAACGGGAATTTTAAGGCGCCAAATTCCAGCACGAATGCTTTTACTGTAAACCTTGGCCTACAATATTCTCTAAATGAAACGACTTCAGAATACATATCTGATTCGCTTCCGAAGAAAATTTCAGAACCCATAAAATACAATTTCGTACTTCGCGGAGGTTTGAATGAAAGTGATTATTTAAACCTTGGGCAGCATCCTTTCTTTGTTGCTTCAGCGTTTGCAGATAAACGGTTGAGTTATAAAAGTACGCTGCAATTGGGCGCAGATTTCTTCTATTTGCCATTTCTGAAAAAGGAAATGGAATATCTTTCTATTGCTTTTCCAAGTGCGGGAGTTGAAGGTGATGAAGACTTTAAGCGCGTTGGAATTTTTGCGGGTCATGAATTGCGAATCAGTAATTTGGCAATGGTTTCTCAAGTAGGCTACTATGTTTATTACCCATATGATTTTGAAGGAAGAACTTATTTTAGGGTTGGTTTGAAATATTATTTGACCGATAAGGTTTTTAGCGCAATTACTTTGAAATCGCACGGCGCCAAAGTAGAAGGTGTAGAATTTGGTATAGGAATTAGAATATAGATTATGAAGAAGTTGTTTTTTGTTGGATTGTTTTTTTTGATGTTTTCATGTGATTCCGAGAATTCTTGGGATTGTGTGCAAGCTGCTGGAAATTCAATTTCCAAAGAATACATAGTTTCAGAATTTTCAAAAATTAGAATTGAAGATGATATTACACTATACTTGAAACAAGGCGATACCCAAAACGTCAAACTTGAAACTGGCGAAAACCTATTAAGTGATATTTCCGTAACTATTGAAGGAAAAACTCTGGTTGTAAAAGATCAAAATGATTGCAATCTGGTGCGAGATTATGGAATTACAAAGGTTTTTGTGACAACACCAAATATTACTGAAATAAGGAATAGCTCAGCTTATGACGTTATTGGAGAAGGAGTTTTGCAATTTCCAAATCTCACTTTGGTAAGCAATAGTTCAGCAGGACCCGAAACAATTAGAAAAAGCGGTGACTTTATGATGAATGTTATTTGTGAGGAATTTCACGTTGTTGCAAATGGGCAAAGTGTTTTTTACATTACAGGAAATACTGAAAAAGCTACTTTGAGTTTTGAAGACGAAATGCCAAGGTTTGAAGGCAAAGATTTTATAATAAATGAACTCACTGTTTTTCAAAGAAGTGCAAATAAAATGATAGTAAATCCACAACAAAGTATCGTTGGTGAAATAAGGGCTACGGGCGATATTATTTCACATAACTTACCTCCGTTAGTGGAAGTAAAAGAATTATTTACGGGCAGGCTATTATTTGAAGATTAGTTTATCTTTACCGCCGTTGAAAAAAATATGAAGCACCTTCTTTCCCTATTCACAGTCTTAATTTTAAGTTTTCCGCTTCTTTCGCAGGAAAAAGAATTAAAGCCTATTTCGCTCGAAGCAGATTTTTTCTACGGAAGTGTTTTGGAACACAATCCAGATATAGAACATTTAATATCGGGCCATCCCACAGGTTTTATTTTTTCATTCAACAGAAAAACGTACGGTTTTAATATGTGGGAACGCCGCTATAATTATCCCGATTGGGGTTTTACGGTTGCTTTTCAAGACTTACATAATGAGTATTTGGGAAATGTTGTGGGAGCCTATGGACATTTTAATTGGTATTTTTTAAATCGAAATTTGATGGTTAGGGTGGGGCAGGGAGTTGCCTATTCAGATCTTTCCTATAATCCAGAAACCAATTATAACAACAACGCATACGGAACAACGCTTTTAAGCACCACTTTTTTAAAAGGAAATTATGTGCGTGAAAATATATGGAAGGGACTTGGAGTTCACGCAGGGTTTACGATTATTCATTATAGCAACGCCAATTTTAAAGCACCTAACAATAGTACAAATTCATTTTTGCTGAATGCTGGGGTAAGTTATCAATTGGATTATAAAGAATTTCCAGAATACATCCATAAAGAAGATTCACTCAGTAAAACACATGCCGAAAGATTTAAATACAATCTTGCTTTTAGAACTGGTTTAAACGAAAGCGATGTAGTAGGTCTTGGGCAAGAACCTTTTTATGAATTGTCATTTTTTGTTGATAAACGCTTGAATTATAAAAGCTCACTAACGGCAGGAGTAGATGTTTTCTTCTCCACTTTTTTAAGGGAATTGATCAATTATCGCTCCATTGCCTACCCTGAAGATGGCCTTTCTGGCGATGAAGATTACAAGCGTGTTGGTGTCTTTATTGGCCATGAATGGCGCTTCAATAAAGTAGCTTTTGTTTCTCAGGTGGGCTATTATGTTTATTGGCCTTATGATTTTGAAAATCGCGTCTATAACCGTTTGGGATTAAAGCGTTATTTTTTTAATGATAACATTTTCGCCTCCGTGACAGTGCATGCACATTGGGCAAAAGCTGAAGCGGTTGAATTTGGAGTTGGATATAGATTATAGCAATTCTGGTTTTTTTCAGAAATACTAATTATGAAAAATATAATTTACATATTGTTGATACTTTTTCTTGTAGGATGCGATTCAGACTCTGGTTGGGACTGTACGCAAAAAGCTGGAGATATTGTTGAAACAGAATTTACAGTACAACCATTTACAAAAATTCTTGTTTGGGAGCGAATCAAACTATTTGTTGAACAAGGTGACGAACAAAAAGTAGTGGTAGAGACAGGTGAAAATTTAATGAGCGATATTGAAGTTACCGTTACAGATGGAAAAATTGAAATTCACAACTACAATTCCTGCAATTTGGTTCGCGACTACGGATTGACTAAAGTTTACATAACCACACCAAATATTACTGAAATAAGAAGCAGCACGGGACTTCCTGTTGAAAGTATTGGTGTTTTGCGGTTTCCAAGTTTGAGCCTTGCTTCAGAAGATCAAACGAATGAAGATCAATACCATATTGACGGAGATTTTAGATTAGATTTGGAAGTTGATAATTTAAACATTGTTGCTAACGGGCTTTCAAATTTCTATTTAAAAGGAAGTGCAACCAATGCAAGTTTTGGGCTGTATGCAGGAGATTGCAGAATTTTTGCAGAAAATTTAATCGTTCAAAACCTAAATGTCTTTCAAAGAAGTACTTCTGACATGATTGTAAATCCACAACAGGCCATTCGAGGTAAGATAGTGGGTTTAGGCAGCGTGATTTCAAAAACAAGACCACCCATTGTTGAGGTTGAAGAATTGTATAGCGGTAAGCTTATTTTTGAATAGTAAGTTCACTAAACAACTTTTCAAGCGTAGTATTTTTTTGGTGCAGTTGAAGTATTTTCAGGCCATTGTCGTGTGCAAAATCAAATACCTTTCCTCGCATATCCTCTTCGGTTTCAAAGTAAAGTTGATACACGAAATCTATTGAGTTCTCAATTTTTTCAATTTTGGGAAGCTTTTGTAATGCTACTTCTTCTACGCGGTAGTCAAATTCTACTTCTATTATTTGTTGCTTGCTATTCTTTAAATCTTTTAATTTTTTGTCGAGTACAATTTCGCCTTTGTTTATTATTATAACACGATCACAAATGGCTTCAACTTCCTGCATAATGTGTGTAGAGAGTAAAACTGTTTTTTCTTTTCCAACGTTTTTTATCAATTGCCTAATTTCAATTAATTGATTGGGATCCAAACCAGTTGTTGGCTCATCAAGAATCAAGACTTCTGGATTGTGCAACAAAGCATTAGCAAGCCCAACACGTTGCCTGTATCCTTTGGAAAGTTGCCCTATTTTCTTGTTTGCTTCAGGCATCAATCCCGTTTTTTCAATCACGAGTTCAACTTCAGCTTTTGGAATATTATAGATTCCAGCATTAAAAAGAAGGTCTTCGCGAACGTACATATCCAAATAAAGCGGATTATGTTCCGGGAGATAGCCAACGCTTTTTTTCACGCCTATATCTTCTTTAGTTACTTCAAAACCGTTCACGATTGCAACTCCTTCTGAAGCGGGAAGAAAAGTGGTCAAAATTTTCATCATCGTAGATTTTCCGGCACCATTCGGGCCAAGAAAACCCACAATTTCACCCTTTTCAATAGTGAAAGAAAAATTATTCAGCGCTTTTTGTTCGCCGTAGGTTTTGGTAATATTTTTTACTTGTATCGACATATTTTCAGAAGTTGAACAAAGTTAAGCAAATAAAAAAATGAAAAAAGCCTTTTTCGTTTTTAAGAATTAACTACTTTAGCAATCTATTAAAACACAATGAATACACATTTTACTTTTAACAATTTTTGGTTTTTCTATTTTAACGATAGAACCGGGATTGTTGTATAGGTAATCAAACCATAAAACATTTAAAGTCCCGGAAATTTTTTCCGGGACTTTTTTTTTAACCTAAATTTTAAAATTATGAGCCTAAAAGTAGCAATGCAAGGAATTGAAAGTTCGTTTCACCACCAAGCTGTTCAAAAACTTTTCCCGAATGAGGAAATTACACTTTTAAGTTGCGATTCTTTTGAAAAGGTTACAAATGCGGTAAGCAATTCAGCAGCAGACTATGGTGTGATTGCAATTGAAAACACCATTGTTGGCTCCATTTTGCCCAATTATGGTTTGATTGATACGGGCAATTTTGAGATATTGGCCGAAACGATTTTAAACATTCAAATGTATGTAATGGCGCTGGAAAGTGAATCCATTCACGATATTAAAGAAATCCATTCACATCCTGTGGCGCTGCTTCAGTGTAGGGATTATTTACAAAAATTTCCACCGCAATTCAAGGTCATAGAAGGGAAGGATACAGCTTCCGAAGCTAAAAAAATTAAAGACCAAAATTTAATTGGCGTAGCTGCGATTGCAGGAAAACAGGTTGCTGAAAAATTCGGGTTGAAAATTTTGGATAGTAATATTCAAGATATAAAGGAAAACCATACACGCTTCGTACTTTTGGGCAAAAAAGAAACAAACCGAGTTGAGAAAGCAAATAAAGCATCCCTTAAATTTGAATTAGAACACAATGTAGGTAGTTTGGGAAATGTTCTGAACCTTTTAACGACTTTCAATATAAACCTGACCAAAATACAATCACTACCAATTGTTGGAAAACCTTGGCAGTATGCTTTTTTTGTCGATGTGGTTTTTGAGGATGAAAATTTCTTTTTTGAAGTAATGGAAATGCTTAAAAAAACAGTAAAAGAATTAAAAATATTGGGCGTTTACAAACAAGACGAAACACACACCCAAGCTCAATTTTCAAATGCAATTTTAAATGGAAAATAATAAAAACCTTCGCAATTGGCTAAATAAGATGGAACTGGCCCACCCAATTGTAATTGCCGGTCCATGCAGTGCTGAAACGGAAGAACAAGTGCTGAAAATAGCACATCAATTAAAAGAGACTGATGCAACAGTAATGCGCGCTGGAATCTGGAAACCCAGAACCCGTCCAGGAAATTTTGAGGGAGTAGGAGCTTTGGGGTTGAAATGGCTCCAAAAAGCAAAACAAGAAACGGGCTTAATGATTGCGACTGAAGTTGCAAACGCAAATCATGTAGATTTGGCACTAAAGCATGATATTGATATTCTTTGGGTTGGCGCCCGTACAACGGTTTCGCCGTTCATTGTACAGGAAATTGCTGATGCATTAAAAGAAACTGATAAAATTGTTTTGATAAAAAATCCAGTGAATCCAGATTTGGCACTTTGGCTAGGTGCTGTAGAGCGTTTTTATGAAAGTGATGTGAAAAACTTGGGTGTAATCCACAGAGGATTTTCAACTTATGAAAAGACGCGTTACCGAAATAATCCCGAATGGCAGATACCGATTGATCTTCAAAATAAATTTCCAGATTTGCCCTTGATTTTGGATCCTTCGCATATTGCGGGACGCCGCGATATTATTTTTGATCTTTGTCAAACCGCTTTGGATCTAAATTATGATGGATTGATGGTAGAAACACATTTTGATCCTGACAATGCGTGGAGTGATGCCGCACAGCAAATCACACCCGCAGCCTTAAAGCAAATGACTATCGATTTGCGAATTCGGAAGCAGGAAGGTGATGCAGTTGAATTTCGAAATAAACTAAATACGTTGCGTACCAAGATTGATGTGTTGGATCATCAACTTATAGAATCATTGGGGAAGAGAATGAAGATTGCTGATGATATTGGTGGTTTAAAAAAGAAGAATAATGTGGCTATTCTTCAAACAAAACGCTGGAACGAAATTTTAGGCAAAATGATTTTGGAAGGCGAAGAAAATCAATTAAGTGAGGAATTTATTCTGAAAATATTTAAAGCCATTCACCAAGAGTCTATCAATCATCAAAAAAAGGTTATTAATGACTAAAAAGTTTTGCAACTTTGCAGCATGAAAGGCCTTGTCTATAAATCTACTGGAAGTTGGTATTCCGTAAAAGCCGAAAACGGAACTTTTTACGATTGCCGAATAAAAGGTAAATTCCGTATGAGTGGAATTAAAAGTACAAACCCTGTAGCGGTAGGTGATCATGTAGATTTTGAAATTGAAAAGAAAGGAGATGAAACCGTTGGCGTAATTTCACATATTGATGAACGCGATAATTACATCATCCGGAAATCGGTAAATCTTTCCAAGCAAACCCATATTATTGCGGCGAATATTGATGTAGCTTTTCTATTGATTACATTAAATAATCCACCCACCTTCACCACATTTATCGACAGGTTTTTGGTTACTGCGGAAGCTTATCACATTAAGGCTGTGCTTCTTTTTAATAAAATTGACACTTATGATGATGATCAATTACTGGAAATAAAACTTCTTGCCGCACTTTATCGAAAAGTTGGGTATGAGTGTATTGGCATTTCAGCAATTACTGGGAAAAATATTGACAAAGTGAAAACGTTGATGCAGAATAAAGTCACAATGTTTTCGGGCCATAGTGGTGTGGGAAAATCTACTTTGGTAAATTCTTTGGAGCCTGGATTGGCTTTAAAAACTTCAAAAATTTCTCAACAACATTTACAGGGGCAACACACCACAACTTTTGCGGAAATGTTTGATCTTTCTTTTGGCGGACAAATAATTGATACCCCAGGAATCAAAGGTTTCGGCGTGGTGGAAATAGATAAAGAAGAATTGGGAAATTATTTTCCTGAGTTTTTTAAACTGAAGGAAAATTGTAAATTTAATAACTGTCTTCATTTAGAAGAACCAAATTGCGCTATTAAAAATGCAGTGGAAACTGAAGTAATAGCATGGTCGCGCTACAAAAGTTATGTTCAGATTTTGGATGGGGAAGAAGAGCATTTCAGAAAAGATATTTATGAAAAGTAAAATTCCAATAATGGAACTATCGAACAATCCAAAATGCGCGTTTTAATTCAAAGAGTAAAAAAAGCATCCGTAATTATTGAAGGAGAAATTTTTTCTGAAATAAATCAAGGGTTGCTTATTTTATTAGGGATTGAAGCCGAAGATAATCAAGAAGACATCAACTGGTTAACTGGAAAAATTGCGCGTTTGCGGATTTTTTCAGATGAAAATGATGCGATGAATCTCTCGGTGCAAGATTTAGATGGTGATTGTTTGGTAGTAAGTCAATTTACGCTTCACGCAAATACAAAAAAAGGAAACCGTCCTTCATTTATAAAAGCTGCAAAGCCCGAAATTGCTATTCCTCTCTATGAAAAGTTTATACTTCAGCTTGAAAACGAAACGAATAAAAAGTTGAAAACGGGAAGTTTCGGAGCAATGATGGATATTGCTTTGGTGAACGATGGGCCTGTAACAATTTGGATTGATTCAAAAAAAAGAGAATAATTTCTTTAACTTTTATTTAACCTTTAGGAAATTTTATATATTGCCAAGCGTTAAAATGAATTCATGAAAAAGATTTTTTGCTTGGCAATGCTATTATGCTCAGCTCACATATTTTCCCAGCAGGACTACTCTATAGTGTCCATTCCCAAAGAACTCACCGAATATTCAAACAGTGTTATAATTGATGAATTGGTTGAAATTGATGTGACCGACATCAATAAAATGAAGGAAAAAACACACCGAGCTATTGCAATTTTCAACAAACTTGGCGATGGTGATGCACGCCTTTATGAATATTACGATACAAATTCACGTGTAAAGAATATAGAAGTCAGAATTTATAATGCTTTCGGAAAAGAAATGGAACATTTCAGGAAAAAAGACTTTATGGACGTGAGTCGCACTGGCAATAATATGTATGTAGACTCGAGAGCTTTATATTTAAAATATACGCCAACAACCTACCCATATATTGTGGTTTTTGACAGTGAAACCGAAACGGGTGATTCAGCTTTTATAAGCCCTTGGTATCCTTTAAATGGGTATGCTGAAAGCACTCAAAAAAGTGTACGAAAGATTACATACGACCCACTTAACAAACCAAAATACAAATCTGAAAATCTAGAAGGTTTTGATATTAATATTTCTGACACACCAGAAAATATAACCTTTTCGGCATCCAATCTTAGTGCAATTCGATATGAAGAGCACAGCCCTGCATTCAGCAGTGTTTTTCCAAATGTGACCATCGCGCTTGATAATTTTAGGTTGAAAGGCACGTCTGGTTCAGGCAAAGATTGGCAGCAATTTGGAAGTTGGATGGATAAAAGCTTGATGTCAGATGTCCGAGATTTGCCGGAAGGTACTTTGGCGCGAATAAAAAGTTTAGTAGCAAACGAAACAACTAATGAAGGGAAAGCCCGAAAAATATATCAATTCCTTCAAGATAAAGTGCGTTACGTAAGTATCCAAATTGGTATTGGCGGTTGGAAACCTATGTTGGCTTCAGATGTAGATAAACTGAGTTATGGCGATTGCAAGGCATTGACCAATTATACAAAAGCAATGCTCGAAGCTGTTGGAGTGCCTTCCTATTACACAATTTTGTATGGTGATACCAATGAACGAAATATTGTTGCAGACTTTTCATCACTTCAAGGAAACCATATGATATTGGCAATTCCTGATGGAGAAGAAATGACATGGCTAGAATGTACAAGCCAAGACACACCTTATGGCTACATTGGTGATTTTACTGATGATAGGGATGTATTGATAATAACTCCCGAAGGTGGGAAAATTGCACACACCAAAATTTACAAAACCGAAGAAAATACCCAAGAGAATATTTCAAAAGTAAAAGTAGATGCAAAAGGGAATGCAACTGCAAATTTCCAAAGTATTTCCAAAGGGTTGCAGTATGACAATAGGTATTTGCTTCCAAAGGAAAAAAAGGAAGATTTGGATGAAAAATATAAAAACAGATGGAGTTATATTAACGGCTTTTCAATAAACGATGTGAAATTAAACAACGATAGAGAAGAGGTAGCTTTCACTGAAAATTTATCGCTCACCATTCCCAATTATGCAAACCCTGTGGGTAATGATTATCTTTTCTGCGCTAATATTTTTAACCAAAACCAGTACATTCCGCCACGTATTGAAAAAAGAAAACAAAACCTTTTTATTCATAACGGATATATAGATACGGATACTGTGGAAGTTGAAATTCCCGAAAATTTTGTGGTTGATGGAATTCCAGAGGAAACTATTTTGGAAACCAAATTCGGAAAATATGAAATGGGTTTCAGCAAAACTTCTGATAACAAGTTAATTTATAGTCGAAAAATACGAATTAACAAAGGTGAATATCCACCTTCAGAATATGAAAGCTATAGAGATTTTTTAAGATCAATCGCAAGGTTGGACAAAACAAAAATATTATTAAAACAAAATGTACAATAAATACTCTCACCAAATATGAAATCAACCTTACTTACAGTTCTCGTTTTTTTATGTTTTATCAACGTATCAGTTGCGCAAAACTATAAATTTGGAAAAGTTTCCAAAGAAGAATTACTCCAAAAACAACATCCCACAGATCCAACAGCAGATGCTGCGGTTCTTTATAGAGAAACCAAAACAGAATTTCAGTATACGCAGGATGCTGGTTGGTACATGGTTACAGACTATTTTGAACGTGTGAAAATTTATACCAAAGAAGGTTTTGACTGGGCCAATGCTACTATCGATTTATACAAAGGAGAAGGCGAAGACAAACTTTTGGGGCTAAAAGGATACACATATTATTTAGGGGAAGATGGTAAAGTGGAAGAAGTAAAACTGAAAAGCGATGGTATTTTTGAACAGGAAACCACCAAATATGTCTCTCAAACAAAAATTACAATGCCCAACTTGCGTGAGGGTTGTATTATTGAATATAAATACACAATTAACTCTCCCTTTATATTTAACATTGATGAGTTTAAATTTCAAGAAACAATACCAGTAGATAATGTAAAAGTCGTTTTCATTTCACCGGAATATTTTACTTATAAAACACACCAAAGAGGATGGGTTCCTTATAAAGTTGATGCTAAAACACAAGAGAGAACAATGTCTTTTAGTATTACGTCTAATGATATGGGAACCATAAAAAGTTATGGTGGTATTCCACAAAGCTCAAGTAGGGAAGTAAGATTCAAAGAAGATGTTTATTCAGTAGAATTAGATCACGTTCCAGCCATTAAAGAAGAGGCTTATGCGGGAAATTTAAATAATTATACAACCGCTCTCCAGTTTGAAATGAGCTTTATGGATTTTCCGGGAAGCCCTTTAAGAACTTACTCAACCACATGGGAAGATGTTTCCAAAGGAATTTATAAAGTAGATTTGTTTGGAGCGGAGTTGGATCGAAAAAATTATTTTGAAGACGATTTAAAAAATCTTTTGGAAGGAGTAAGCAATCCTGAAGAAAAAACAGCGCTTATTTTTTCTTATGTTGTAAAAAAAATGAGTTGGAATGGGTTTAATGGTTATTACACAAATGAAGGAGTTAAAACGGCCTATAAAAAAGGCTCAGGAAATGTTGCGGACATAAACTTAATGCTAATAGCTATGTTACGTTACGCAAATATTCAAGCCAACCCAGTTTTGGTTAGCACAACTTCTCATGGAGTTCCGTTGTTCCCAACTCGTAATGGTTTTAATTATGTTATTGCAGCTGTAGATTTACCAAAAGGAACTCTGCTATTAGACGCCACAAATAAAGAAGCAGATATAGGCGTTTTGAAATCAAATATTCTGAACTGGCAAGGACGTATTATTATGAATGATGGAACTTCTAGTTGGGTTCCTTTAAGCCCTCAAAGCCACGCCGTGAAAAGTGCAATGGTGAATGTTGAAATAAAGCCAGATTTTTCAGTAATTGGTAAAGCACAAAACAGGTATACAGGTAATTATGCGTTTAATTACAGAACAAAGTTTAAAAGTTTAAATGAAGAAGCACAACGCAAAGCATTAGAAAAAAGTAGTAACCAAGTAGAACTTTCTGCGCATCACTTTGAAAACTTAGATACGGTTGGGAAGCCGGTTTCTTTGGATTATGATTTTGAATCGTTGGATGCTATAGAAGATGTTGCCGGCAAATTATATTTTTCTCCGATGATTTTTATGGCTACCGTTGAAAATCCGTTTAAGCCAGAAACGCGTGACTATCCTATTGATTTTGGTTACCCAATGAAGGATCGTTACATCATAAATATTTCTTTGCCAGAAGGCTACAAAGTAGAATCGATGCCCGAAAATACCGCCTTCAATTTAGGTGAGGATGCTGGAAGCTTTCGCTATTTAATTTCACAAGTGGGCAACAAATTGCAGCTTTCAGTTGAATTTTCTATAAATAAATCTTTCATTGCAGCAGAAGAATATGGAAATTTGAAGAAATTCTACGAACTTTTAATTGCGAAGGAAAATGAAAAAGTTGTACTTTCAAAAGCATAATGGATATTAAAAACGCGCAAAAAACAGTTGATGCCTGGATACAGGAACACGGCGTTCGCTATTTCAATGAGTTGACCAATATGGCACAGCTCACGGAAGAAGTGGGCGAGGTTGCACGTATTATTGCCCGTCGTTACGGAGAGCAAAGCGAAAAGGAAAGCGACAAAAATAAAGATTTGGGTGAAGAACTTGCAGATGTTATTTTTGTGGTACTGTGTCTTGCCAACCAAACCGGCGTTGATCTTGAAAAAGCATTTGAAAAGAAATTAGAAATAAAAACCAAACGTGATCACGACAGACATCACGGTAACGAAAAGTTGAAATAAATGTTTAAAAGAGTATTAAATACAAAAGGTTTTTGGAAATCGGTCTTTTCGTTGGCTATTGCTTTTGCTGTGCTTTTCACATTTATAAAATGGGCTATTGAAGGTTTTGAAATTGCATATTTCACTGAAAGAAATCCGGCTATGTTTATACTTACTATCCTGGTCGCTGGGTTTGTGTATGGTTTTTTTGTTACCTTCGGAAAGTTTAGATCGAAACTAAAGGAAATGGAATCTAAGTAATGAAAGCTATTCTTGCGCACGGTTTTCCGAAGAAAAATATACAAATACACATCAGCGGCTCCAAAAGTGAATCCAACCGAATGCTCATTTTGCAAGCGCAATTTCCAAATATATCAATAGAAAATCTTTCCGAAAGTGATGACACAGCAGTCCTTGAACAAGCCCTAAAAATCTTAAAAGGAACAGTTGATATCCATCACGCTGGAACTGCAATGCGGTTTTTGACCGCTTATTATTCAGCAAAAGAAGGAGCCGAAATAATACTCACAGGAAGCCAACGCATGCATGAGCGACCTATCGGAATTTTAGTGGATGCACTAAAAAATTTGGGTGCAGATATTGAGTATCTTAAAAATGAAGGATTTCCACCTTTAAAAATTGTAGGGAAAAAATTTCAGAAAAGCGATGTTAAGATTAAAGCCAATGTAAGTAGTCAATATATTTCTGCGCTTATGCTCATTGCGCCGATGCTTCCCGCTGGTCTGAAAATTTCTTTGGAAGGGAAGATCACTTCTGTTCCTTATATTGAAATGACACTATCATTACTGAAAAGCATTGGAATAAAGGGAGATTTGAACAAAAACGAAATCACTATTTCTTCGGAAAAAAGCATTGAGGAAACTAAGTTGATTGTTGAATCAGATTGGAGTTCAGCTTCCTATTTTTATAGTTTAGTAGCGCTTTCTGAAAATTGTGAAATAACCCTCGAAAGTTTTTCAAAAGAAAGTTTACAGGGCGATGCTGCTTTGGTACAGATATACAATTCCTTAGGTGTGCAAACTGTTTTTAATACTTCTGAAAGAAGCATTTCACTTTCAAAAAAGAAGACTGAATTGCCAGATTCATTGATGCTGGATTTATCAAACACTCCAGATTTGGCGCAGACAATTGCAGTAAGTTGTTTCGGTTTGGGCATTGGTTGCAAGCTTACTGGTCTTCACACATTAAAGATTAAGGAAACTGACAGACTTTCAGCTTTAAAAAATGAATTAGAGAAATTGGGGGCAACAATTCAGATTGATGAAATTTCTTTAAAACTTGAAAAAGCTTTACGAATTCTTCCCAATAAATCTATTGAAACTTATCAAGATCATAGAATGGCCATGGCTTTTGCACCACTTTCCCTAAAAACAGATTTTACAATAAATGATGCGGAAGTGGTTTCAAAATCGTACCCCGCTTTTTGGGAAGATTTACAAAAAACGGGTGTTAAATGTGAATTTGTAGATTCATCTAAATAGGGAATTCATCCTCCTTCAAACAGCGCTGAACGCCCAGCACCAAACAATTCCCAATAATAAACCTTCATTTACTTGACAACGCCTATTCTGAGGTTGTATATTTGCACCCTTTTAAAATACTAAAGACATCACGAATTATGGGAATGAAACTTTCAAATTTCAGCTTTAACCTTCCAGAGGAATTATTGGCCGAATATCCAGCACCAAACCGCGACGAATCTCGCCTAATGGTTCTCAACAGAAAAACCAAAACAATTGAACACAAAATGTTCAAGGATTTGATTGATTATTTTGAAGAGGATGATGTGTTGGTAACCAATAATACCAAGGTGTTTCCAGCTCGTTTGTTCGGGAATAAAGAAAAAACAGGTGCGCGAATTGAAGTTTTCCTTTTGAGAGAATTGAATTCTGAAACTCGTCTTTGGGACGTTTTGGTTGATCCAGCACGTAAAATCAGGATAGGTAACAAATTGTATTTCGGCGATGATGAAACTCTTGTAGCTGAAGTTATAGATAACACAACTTCCCGCGGAAGAACGCTTCGTTTTCTCTTTGATGGTTCTTATGAAGAATTCCGCAATAAATTGACAGAATTGGGCGAAACACCACTTCCAAAATACATAAAGAGAGAAGTAGAACCAGAAGATGCAGAGCGCTATCAAACTATTTTTGCTAAAAATGAAGGGGCTGTAGCTGCGCCAACCGCTGGTCTGCATTTCTCGAAACATCTTTTGAAGCGTCTTGAAATTAAAGGTGTGAATATAGCTGAAGTTACTCTACACGTAGGTTTGGGTACTTTCAGTTCTGTTGAGGTGGAAGATCTTTCAAAACACAAAATGGATTCGGAAGAAATGAGTATTCTTGAAGATGCTGTAGAAGTTATAAATACAGGTATTAAAAAGAAAAAGCGAGTATGTGCGGTGGGAACAACAGCAATGCGTGCTTTGGAAAGTTCAGTTTCTTCAAACCATACACTAAATCCATATACGGGTTGGACTAATAAATTTATTTTTCCTCCCTATGATTTCAGTATTGCAAATGCAATGGTCACTAATTTCCATACACCAAAATCTACTTTATTAATGATGGTTTCGGCCTTTGCAGGACACGATTTTATTAAGGAAGCTTATGCAGTAGCAATTAAAGAAAAATATAGATTTTACACCTATGGCGACGCAATGTTAATAATCTAATAAACACCATATAATCTCTAAAAAATCCTGATGAAAATCGGGATTTTTTATTTTATAAGCATTTGGTTTCCAAATGTCAAAATAAAAATTTACCTTAGTCTTTCGTTTTATAATTAACCAGCTGTCTGAATGAAAAAAACATTACTTTTCTTCATTTTTTGCTTTGCCTCTTTAACCTCCTTTTCACAAGGTGGCATAGGTGATTTGCCTGAAAGCTGGAGTCTAAATTTATCAGAATTGCCTAAGGTGATTCGTCTTCCTGCTTTAGATATTGAAATGATAATTCAGCAAGACAGCATTAACGATTTAGATAAAACAATGCCTTGGCGTTACGGAATTGAGCGTTCGGTTGTTTTAAATATGCAAAATGATGGGCTTTGGACAGTTTTGCCAAATGGCGGAAAAATATGGCAAGCAACCATAAAATCTCCAAAAGCTTTAAATCTTAGTGTGAATTTTGACGATTATTATATTCCGCCTGGAGCAAGGTTACAGCTCTATAATCAAGACCATACAGATATTACAAATACTTTCACCAATTCACAAAACAAGCTGGACGGGCAACTTGGAACTTGGTTTGTTGAAGGTGATATAATTTGGGTAGAATATTATCAACCTCCAGGAGTACAGGGTTCTCCAAGATTGCAAATTAGTAGTGTTATTCACGGTTATAGAATGGGAAGGGTAAATTCGCTATTTGAAGGAAACCGTGGTTTGAATGATTCTGGAGAATGCAATTATGATGTTAATTGCTCAATAGGAAGTGATTTTGATTCTATAAAAGATTTAGTAAAAAAAGCTGTCGCCCTACTGAATTTGGGTAATGGTTATTTATGCTCTGCAGCATTAATGAATAATTCCATGAATGATAAAACTCCATATTTGTTAACCGCAAATCATTGTTTGGAAAACAGTAATCCTAGCCTATGGTCAATTAGGTTTAACTGGGTTAGCCCCGTGCCCATTTGTGGAACAGGAGAGGAAAGTGGAGATTTGCAAACTAATTTTACAGTTAGTGGGGCGGAATTAAGGGCGAAAAATAGCAAAAGTGATTTTGCATTGTTAGAGCTTTTTGACCCCATTCCAGAATCTTGGGATGTTGCTTTTGCTGGTTGGGACAATTCAGATAATAATCCGTTGTATGAAGTAGGAATACACCATCCTAACGGAGATATAATGAAAATATGCCGGGATGATTCCGGTGCACAAAAAGTAAATGCCAATGGCACACAAGTTTGGCTTATTGGCGGTGGCGCTCACGGAACAGGTAATGGATGGGAAATTGGCACCACCGAGAGTGGTTCTTCAGGCTCACCTTTATTTGATGAAAACGGTAGAATTATTGGGCAACTATATGCAGGCCAATCTGCTTGCAATGGTCAAGCCAATAATCACGATTATGATATTTATGGTAGGTTTGGCATTTCGTGGAACGCTGGAGCAACACCAGAAACTCGTTTGAAAGATTGGCTGGATCCCAACAATTCTGGACATACTACTGCAGAAACGCTTCAAAACCTATTGAATATTCCAGATTTTGAGACTACTGGAGACCTTAAAATTTATCCGAACCCAGCAAGCACTTCTATTACTGTGATGAATAATAGGTATCCACACTTATCCTTTCAGTTAATAAATGTAATGGGGCAGCGTATCCATAACGGTTCCTTATCAAATACTATAAATACAATTGATGTCAATAATCTTTCCGATGGCGTTTACTTTCTCTATTTAGTTGATGAGGACAGTAAAGATAGTATTACCAAAAAAGTAATAATTAAAAAGTAAACCATAATTCTATTTATTGGTAAGCCTCTATTCTGAAAAGGAAAGGGGCTTTTTACTTTAAAATAAAGTAATTTTGCACAATGGTTTCAGAAAAAAGAGATATTAGAGCACTTTCAAAAGAAGAACTGCGTAGTTTTTTCGAAAGCATTGGTGATAAAGCCTTCCGAGGAACCCAAGTTTACGAATGGCTTTGGAGCAAAGGCAGCCACAGTTTTGATGAGATGACAAATATTTCAAAGGAAACACGTGTTCATTTGAATGAAAATTTCGTCATCAATCACATTAAAGTTGATCATCTTCAAAAAAGCGCAGATGGCACTATAAAAAATGCAGTAAAACTTCATGACGGTTTGATTGTGGAATCTGTATTGATTCCAACAAAGAAAAGAACTACTGCTTGTGTTTCTTCGCAAGTGGGTTGCAGCTTGGACTGTACTTTTTGCGCTACTTCTAGGCTGAAAAGAATGCGAAATCTAAATCCTGACGAAATCTACGATCAAGTTGTGGCAATAGATAGGGAAAGCAGACTATATCACGAAAAACCGCTTTCAAATATTGTTTTTATGGGCATGGGCGAACCGCTTATGAATTATAAAAACGTGTTGGAATCCATCAACAAAATAACCTCGGAAGAAGGTTTAGGAATGTCTCCAAAACGAATCACGGTTTCCACTTCAGGCGTGCCAAAAATGATTAAAAAATTGGCGGATGACGAAGTGAAATTTCATCTTGCCGTTTCTTTGCATTCCGCAATCCAGGAAACACGTGAACAGATTATGCCTTTTGCGAAAAATTTCACTCTGCCCGATTTGAGAGAGTCTTTGGAATATTGGTATAGCAAAACGAATCGTAAAATTACTTACGAATATATAGTTTGGAATGGTATAAATGACAAGTGGGTAGATATTGAAGCGCTAGTTACTTTCTGCAAATATGTTCCCTGCAAAGTAAATATTATTGAATACAACCCTATTGATGACGGCCATTTTCAGCAAGCATCTTCAATTGTAATTGATGATTACATACAAGCTTTGGAGCACGACAGAATTCCCGTAACAGTTCGAAGAAGCAGGGGGAAAGATATTGACGCGGCTTGTGGACAGTTGGCTAATAAGCAATAAAAAAAGAGCGGCTTTCAGCCGCTCTTTTCAATTTAATAAAAAGCTTAAATTAATCAATTTCTTGATTTTCTAATATAGGAAGATACACTCCATCAAATGCTGGATATGCTGATGAATATTTTTGTGCTTTAAAAATCTCGTTGATATTTAAAGGAATTTCATATTTCCAAAGAACATTGCTATTAGAATCTATTTCATAGATTAAACCTTTAGTTCCGTGGGAAATGAGCGTATTTCCGTTGTCAAGCCTTAAAGCGCCTGATACTCTTGGTGAATAAATTTCAGGATTTGTATAAGTCCAAGCAAAATCTATTGGTAAATTATTAATATTTGGTTGCAAATTATAAGCACCGCTTGCTTGTTGAGGAATTTTTATTTCATTAATTGAAGACATGCGCTCAAAACCATCATTGTTGAAAACCATAAAATTCGCGCCTCCATTTGAAGGTAGACCTGCTATGTAAGTTGCATCATGTTGTCCGTATAATTTTTTATCTGAAAGAGTTCCCATTTTGTATGCTTCAGGATTTCCCCATCTATATAATAAATCGCCTCCTTTTCCATAGATTCCTCCTGTGTGTGTAGAAGCTTGATTGGTATTTGTTGAATGATCTACAATCATTATTTCGTTAAATCGTCTTGAACTGAATACTATTTGATCAAATTCTTCTATGTAAAAAAGAGAATTCATATGACTTAAATTCGCATCTCCTATTGTATAATTTAAATCTATCAATTCTGGATGTGCAGAAATGTTATTGTAGTTAAGTTTTGTAGGGTCGAAATCTTGTACTAGATGATCCCAAATACTCCATTGCCATACAATATCTGCATCATTTGCTCCTCTTGGTTTGATTTCAATAATTCGTTCAGCCCACACAGCATTATTTATTAATAAATCTGGATTTCTACCATTAGATATTGCTTCTTCAGCAGATTTTAAATCCCAAACTGAGGCTAAAATATTTCCGTTTGGTAAAAGGGCTAAATCGTGATGCATTGAATATTCCTCAGTACTATATTGCCAATCCCAAACAAGATTTCCTTCAAAATCGAATTCTTCAATACCTCCCATTAATCCTCCAAAACTGAAAACAGGATTTTCAACTTTATACGATCTTACAAGATGACCATTTGGTTTTAATTGTACAGAAAGACCGAGATTGCTTGATATCCATTTCTTAACAATAAAGCCCTCTTTGTTAATTAAATAAGTAACTTTTGAGGTGATGGGGTTATAAAGAACGTACCCATCAAACAGACCATCTGGATTATAAACTTTAACATTTCCATTAATTTCTATTTCAGATATTTCATCAATAGTGTCGTCATCTTGTTTGCAGGCAGTTAGCTGAAAAAGAATGGTAAGTATGAATATTAATTTTATTGTTTTCATAAGATAAAAAAAAGCACCTCTAAAAAAGAGGTGCTTTCAAAATTAATATAATTAAATAATTAGTTTTTAACTATTTTGAAAGTTTTGCTTGCTCCATCAATAGAAACAGTAGCAATGTAAATTCCAGATTGTAATCCAGAAAGTTCAATAGTTTCTTTATTATTGCTCAATTTTTGAGAAACAACTTGTTGTCCCAACATATTGTAAAGAGCAACTTTCTCCATTGAAGTGTTTGCAGAAAGCGTTAATTGATTGTTTGCAACATAATAAGTGAAACCTTCAAGAGCGTTGTTTTCAACACCTAGCACGCCTGATAAAGTAACGTCATCAAAGTTGATGATAAATTGGTCAGATACATCGTGATGTCTGAATGCAATGTATAAAGTAGTTGCACCATCCAAAGAAGATAAATCTATATTTCTAGGTACTAATTCACCAGCTGCAGCAGGATCATTACCTAAATCTTCTGTAAAACTAACTGTTACAGTTGGATCAGCATTCTCGAAATCTGCAATAGTATTTCCTGTAGAAACATATACTGTATAAACTTCATTTGAATATAAAGGGTCTTGACCACCTACTATATAATCAAGTTGTAATGCTCCATTTCCAGCTACATCAATTGCAGGAGATATTGCATAGTTGTTAGGCGTTAAAGGTCCTACAACTGGATCCCAAGATTCTGATGACATGTAATTCAACAATCCGTCTTGTGCTAAACTAGGGTCATAAGCTTTAAAGTTAAAGCCATCGCCATCTTCGTCTAACAATGTCCAATCAGATATATCCTGATCTTCGAAATCGTCCATAAATAGTTGTGCATTCATAGCGAAGCCAGCAAATAATGCGGCCAATAATGTAATTTTTTTCATTGTAATTATTTATTAGGGATTAAAAATTTATTTTTCCAAAAATAAGGTTACTTCCTTTGTTTTACAGAATTTCTATATATTTTAACTCCCTTTTGAAAATCCTCATCATATTTTATATATATTGAATTATCTGCATTTTTATTAACAGTCTTATTAAAGTATTCTACTATAAAATAGAATTGATTGTCAATTTTGTTATCCGTTAATAACAATGTTTTTGTAAAAAAATGTTAAATACACAATCCATACTTCAGAAAACAATCAATTCTACTTGGCTCACGCGCTAAAACCATCATTCAATTTTAACTATCTTTGAAACTTTATGAAGATAGTTTCACGCATCAAACTTCCCATTGAAAAGGAAATGGAGCTTTTTGAAAAAAAGTTCACTGCTTCCATGGCTTCAAAAGTTTCGCTTCTCAACAGAATTACACATTACGTAGTAAACCGAAAAGGAAAACAGATGCGGCCTATGTTCGTTTTCCTAATTGCAAAAATGACCGGTAATGGCGAAGTCAATGAAAGAACCTATCGCGGCGCGTCGGTAATTGAACTTATACACACTGCAACATTAGTACACGATGACGTTGTGGACGATAGCAACCGCCGCCGCGGTTTTTTCTCCATAAATGCACTTTGGAAAAACAAAATCGCTGTACTAGTGGGTGATTATTTGCTTTCAAAAGGCTTGCTACTTTCCATTGATAATGATGATTTTGATTTACTAAAAATAATTTCAGTCGCTGTTCGCGAGATGAGTGAAGGCGAATTGCTTCAAATTGAAAAAGCCAGAAGTTTAGATATCACTGAAGAGGTTTATTTCGAAATAATTCGTCAAAAAACTGCAACTTTAATCGCAGCTTGCTGTGCCATGGGCGCACGCTCCGTAATGGCTCCTGACGCTGAAGTTGAAAAAATGCGCAAGTTCGGTGAGCTTATTGGAACTGCGTTTCAAATTAAAGATGACCTTTTTGATTATGGAAATGAGCACATTGGCAAACCCACAGGCATCGATATTAAAGAGCAAAAAATGACGCTACCTTTAATATATGCATTAAATAACTCTACTTCTGAAGAGAAAAAATGGGTTATCAACTCCGTTAAAAACCATAATAAAGATAAAAAGCGCGTAAAAGAAGTTATCACTTTTGTGAAAGAAAACGGCGGTCTTGATTATGCCGTAGCAAAAATGAAGGAATATCAGCAAGAAGCGCTTCTGCTTTTGGAAACCTATCCCACCTCGCCCTACAAAGAATCGCTGGAATTGATGGTGAATTACGTTATTGATAGGAAAAAATAAAAAAGTGAATTTGTGAATCTGTGAATTTGTGAGTTTGTTTTTTCCAACTTGAAACTTTCAACCAGAAACCAGAAACTTTTTCCCTTCAGGCAACCATTCTTCAAAAACCTGCGTCTATAAAAATAGAAGCCTTTAACAGCGAAGCGTATTTTGAAAATTATACCATTACATAAAAACTATTCACAATTAATTGAGAAAGCGACCAAAGGCGATCGCCGTGCGCAACATCAATTGTTCGATATGTTTTCGCCAAAAATGCTTGGAGTTTGCAGGCAGTATTTAAAAAACACCGATTTGGCGGAAGAAGTTATGCTTTCGGGCTTTCTAAAAATGTTCACACATTTAAGTGATTTCAAAAACGAAGGCAGTTTTGAAGGTTGGATACGGAGGATAATGGTGAACGAAAGTATTTCACAACTTCGGAAAGACAAAAAGTTGCACTTCATTTCAGAAACTGAAATAGAAAACACCACTGAACATTCCACTTTAATAGAAACAGAACTGGAAGTAACCGAAATACAAAAAATGATAGACAGCCTACCCGATGGTTACAAAACGGTTTTTGTGCTTTATGCGGTGGAAGGTTATAAGCATGGTGAAATTGCAGAACTGTTGCAGATAAGCGAGAACACTTCAAAAACGCAACTTTTCAAAGCTCGCAAAATGCTTCAAAACATGGTCAAACAACAAAACAATATAAGTTATGGCACCCTATAAACTGGAAGATAACATCCGCGAAAAGCTGGAAGCGAGAGAAATGAAGCCTTCGGCAGACGCTTGGAAAAAACTGGAAACAAAACTGGATGCAGCGCATCCCAAAAAGAAAACTATGGTTTGGTATTATGTTGCCGCAAGTTTTGTTGGGTTTTTAATTGTTGCGTCGGTTTTCTTTAGCAGAAATAATTCTGAAGTAAATAATCAAATAGTAAATGAAAATATAGAAAAAAATGATGCCGAAAAGCATTCTGAAATAATTCCAAACAATTCCAAAGACGAAAAAATTGCTTCAGAAGAGAAGAATCTGGAAAAGGTTGAAACTAATGTTTCTAAAAAAGAAACGGAAAAGAAACAACCGAAATCTATTCAATTGAAATCACTTCCGCAGAAAAAGTCTGCAATCGATAAAAAGATTGAAAAGACGGAAGCCATTGCAAAAATTTTAGAAGAAGAAGTGCGTACACCTATAAAAAAGGAAAGTTATATTACTCCTGACTCGTCTTCTGAAGCTTTAGCGAAGGGAGAAGATGATAAATTTTTCAATAACAAAGTTGACGAAGTAGTTGCTTCGGTAAAAAAGCTTCAAGATAAAAACACAGACGTAACAGCAACTGACGTAGAAACATTACTGAACAACGCCCGCCGCGAAATTCAAACCCAGCGAATACTCAACAACCATAAAGTAGATGCCATGGCATTGTTACAGGATGTGGAGTGGGAGTTGGACAAAAGTTTTCGCGATAAAGTGTTTGACGCTCTTGGCGAAGGTTTTCAAAAAGTGCGCACTGCGGTTTCAGAACGTAACAATTAAAAAAAAAATTGCACAATTAAACATTCATCAATAAATCATCATTAATCAAAAATCGAACAATTATGAAATCATTAATTACAATAACCATGGCTCTCACATTATACCTCCTTTCAAGTGTTTATGCGGAAGCACAAGAAACAGATCACGATACACAAGCATCTGTTGAACAACTCCAAAATTTAAAGGAAAAGATAATTCAAGAAGAAAAGGATGCTTTAAAAGCAGAAATTGAAAATATCAATGCCCGATTAGAAAGTGAAAACATTGCCGCAACAGATGCTGAAAACCTAAAACAAGAAGCGGCAGAAAAGCACGCTCTTAATATTGAAAACCGTTTGGCAATTATTGATAACAAAGTAGCGCTGCTAAAAAGAAACGGGAATGTTGAGGAAGACGAAGATAATGGAATGATAATTCGTATTGGTTCTTCAGGCAAAAACAATGAAAACGACAATGTGTTTTATATTGGCCCGAAAGACAAAAAGCGAAAATATGACCGCCGTACCACTTCAGATATTGTATTAGCATTTGGACTTAACAACGTTATTACAGAAGGAGAATCTTTACAGGATTCAGACTTTAAAGTAGCCGGAAGCCGATTTGCCGAACTTGGCTGGGCGTGGAAAACCCGTGTTTTTGAAAATACAAATTGGGTTCGTGTTAAATATGGATTGTCACTTCAATTTAATGGATTAAAGCCAACGGACAATCGTTTTTATGTAGATAACGGAGACCAGACTGAACTTCAAAACTATCCATTAAATTTGGACAAATCCAAATTTAGAATGGACAATCTTGTTGTTCCAATTCACTTTGAGTTTGGCCCTTCCAAAAGAGAAGAACACGATGGCTACTTCCGCTATAATACTGAAAACCAAGTAAAAGTTGGAATTGGCGGTTATGCTGGTGTGAACCTCGGCGCTCGTCAAAAACTTAAGTTTGAAGAAGACGGCGAAGACCAAAAACTAAAGCTAAAAGCAGATTACAACACTAATAAATTTATTTACGGTCTTAGTGGTTATATAGGTTGGCAAGGTGTAGCGCTTTATGCCAAGTATGATTTAAATACCATATTTAAGAACAACCTCGTGGACCAACGCAACATATCACTCGGACTTCGTTTTGATGTAGATTAGCCATAAACACTTTCATTATTCGTTGTTTTACACCTGCATGGATTTTTATAATTCGTGCAGGTTTCTTTTCTTAATATCCCTATTTTTACAAATCAAAATCCAACAATCTAAAATTCTAAAAATCTGATTTCCAAAATCACCATCGACAATGTTTTTGAAACCGCCCGAGTAGAGGAGGTGATTGGCGATTTTGTACAGTTGAAGAAATCGGGAAGTAACTACAAAGGTCTTAGTCCGTTTACGGATGAGCGTTCGCCGAGTTTTATGGTTAGTCCCGTTAAGCAAATTTGGAAAGATTTCAGTAGCGGAAAAGGAGGAAATGTTGTTGCTTTTTTAATGGAGCACGAACACTTCACCTATCCAGAAGCCATAAAGTTTTTGGCCAAAAAATATGGAATTGAAATAGAGGAAACCGAGCAAACTGCCGAAGATAAAGATCAAGCCAACGAGCGGGAAAGCCTTTATTTGGTTAGTGACTTCGCTAAAGATTATTTTCATAGCACACTTTTAAAAACTGAAGAGGGTAAAGCCATCGGTCTTTCCTATTTTAAAGAAAGGGGTTTTACGGATGAAACTATTAAAAAGTTTGAACTCGGTTATTCGCCCGATTCTTGGGATGCCTTTACAAGCCACGCCATCAAAAAAGGGTACAAACTGGAGTTCCTTGAAAAAACTGGTTTGTCCATCGTTAAGGAAGAAAAACAATTTGACCGGTTTAAGGGAAGAGTAATGTTCCCGATAGTAAGTATGAGCGGTCGTACGCTTGGCTTTGGCGGACGGATTTTGACTTCTGACAAAAAAGCAGCGAAATATCTAAACTCTCCCGAAAGCGACATTTACCACAAAAGCAAAGTGCTTTACGGTATTTTTCATGCAAAACAGAGTATTGCGAAAGAAGATAATTGCTACTTGGTGGAAGGTTATACAGATGTTATTCAGTTTCACCAAACGGGAATCCATAATGTGGTTTCTTCATCGGGAACGGCTTTAACTTCGGAACAGATTCGCCTTGTTAATCGTCTCACAAAAAATATTACTGTTCTTTTTGATGGTGATGCGGCGGGGCTTCGGGCATCGCTTCGTGGTATCGATTTGATTTTGGAGCAAGGAATGAATGTGAAAATCTGCACTTTTCCCGAAGGAGAAGATCCGGACAGTTTTTCTCGTAAAAATTCGTTGGAAGAACTCACACTTTACTTAGAAGAAAACGCGAAAGATTTTATAACTTTTAAAGCTTCGCTACTCGCTTCCGATGCGAAAAATGATCCTATAAAAAAAGCTGAAACCATACATGATATGGTTCATAGCATTGCGAAAATTCCAGATGTAATAAAACGCGAAGTGTATATAAAGGAATGTTCACGGATTATGGATATTTCTGAACAAGTTCTTTTCAATACGCTTGCGCAGATTTTTCAAAAGGAAAGAAAAGATGCTTCCAAGAAAGCTGAAATTCCTCAAGAAGCTTTCCAAGTTATTCCTTCAGAAAAAAAGATTGAAAAAGTAGATGTACAGTTTCAGTTGGAACAAAAAATAATCGAATTGTTGCTGCTTTATGGAAATGTAGAAGAAGATTTTGAGGAATTAATTATTGAGGCTAATGAGAAAGGTGAAATTTCATTAAAGCCAGAGATTCACAAATCGCGTGTTTACGAGAAAATATTTTTGGATTTGCAGGAAGATGAAATAGAGTTTACAAATCAAGAATTTAAAGTTTTGTATTACGAAGTGGTAAACCGTTTTACGCAAAATCCTGAAGCCAAAGCAGAAACTTTCATTAATGGACTTCCCCCGGAAATGGCTTCTGCAATTACTCACATTTTAATGGAAGATGAAAAATATTTTCTTAGTGACTGGGAGCGTAACGAGATTTATGTGAAGATGAAAGAGCAGACGATTGCACAAATGGTTAGTGAAACTATTTTAAACCTTCGCAGGCATTTGGTCTCCCAGAAAATAAATGAACTTTCTGAAACTATGAAACAGGAAGATAATCCAGAAAAGGAAACGGGCCTTCAAGAAATTGTGGATTACATCAATCTTAAAAAGGTGCTTTCCGAAAAATTAAACAGAGTGCTTTAATTAAACTGAAACATTCGTGCTTGGTTAATCAGTTCAGCCAAGCTTGTAACGTTTAGTTTTTTCAAAAGCCTTGTTTTATAGGTGCTAACGGTTTTTTCGTTTATTTCAAGAAGCGTAGCAATGTCTTTGTTGCGTTTACCATTTGAAAGAAGGCTAAGCACTTCAATCTCTCTAGCAGAAAGCTTTTTATAGCGCCCAACAATAGTATTGTCGTTTACCGATTTACTATTTAACGCGGCAGCTAGTTGTTCGTTTAGGAATATTCCTCCCAAGGAAATGCGTTTAATTGCTTGAAGAAATATTTCTTTTGAAGATGTTTTTGGGATATAGCCAGCAGCACCTGATTTTATGGAGCGCAAAGCATAAATTTCTTCTGGGTGTGATGAGAAAATTGCAATACGTGTTTTTGGAAACTCTTCCCGAATGCTTCTCAGTGCGTGAAATCCATTAATTTCTGGAATATCTAGCTCTAAAATTAAAATGTCTGGACGTTCTTTTTCCAAACATTTTAGTAACTCTGAGCCTAATGCCACTTTACCTACTATTGTATATTCGTTGGTGGCATTTAGTAAAACTGAAATACCTTTTCTGGTAACGGGATGATGATCCGCTATTACAACTTTTTTCATCTTATTGTATTTATAGATTCTTCAAAATATAAAACCTTCAGATTTGGGAAGTTATTAAGGTTTAACAGCGTAATATTAATATTACATTTTGGATATATAAAATGTTAAGGAGAAGAATATGAAACCTTTCGTTTAATGGTTAAATTATTCGTTAAATAGCATGATTACTTCAAATCTTTGGGGATTTCACAAACAGGAATCGGCATCATTTTGTGCTGATTTGCCCGATTCAATCTATTATAAATATCAAAAATCACTTTTTGTCGGCCAGTAAAATCAGAAGTAATCTTTCCTTCTTCCTTCATTTTCATTGCCCATTCCAGCTCATCATAGCTGGCGCCAAGTTGGTCTTCATCAGTTCGGTCATCGCCCCACAATCCATCTGTTGGCGCTGCTTCTATTATTTCTTTATTTATTCCTAAACATTTGGCAATTTCATAAACTTCGCTTTTCATCAAATCGGCTATCGGACTTAAATCTACCCCGCCGTCACCATATTTTGTATAAAAACCTACGCCAAAATCTTCTATTTTATTACCAGTTCCTGCCACCAAATATTTTTGCAATGCGGCAAAATAATAAAGTGTTGTCATTCGCAAACGTGCACGTGTGTTTGCTAGAGACATAAAACGATCTTCTTCTTTTTCAACTTTTGGCAACGCATCAATCAAGGAATCAAAAACAGGAGTAAGGTTTATTTCAATTTTTTTAACACTTTGAAAATTTTCTTTAAGCCAAGTTATGTGGTTATATGCACGACTAACTTGTGAGGCTGCTTGGTGTATAGGCATTTCAATACATAAAAGGTCAAGCCCTGTTTTTGCACATAAAGCTGAAGTTACGGCAGAATCAATACCGCCGCTGATGCCTATTACAAAACCGTCCATTTTTGCATTTACAGCGTATGTTTTTAACCAATCTACAATATGATCTATAACTTTTTCGGTTTGCATTTTCTGTGTATTTAATCTTTTATAATAATACCTTTGCACCGCAAAAGTGGTTAAAGATAAAATTAATAAAAAGGAATGGCGTTAACCAACAATAACATTTTTTCTACTATGAGGTATTTTATATTGGTCCTTTTCGGGATTCTACTTTTTTCGTGTAATAATGAAAACAAGGTGGAAAAGGAAATTGAAAAAATCCCTATGGATGTTGAATTGATTCGTTTCGACAAAGAATTTGCAAACGCCACTCCCGCTGATCTTCCAAAGTTAAAAGCCGAATTCCCTGCATTTTTTCCCAATCAATACAATGATAGCATTTGGATTGAAAAATTGACTGATACGCTGCAAAATCAACTGGAAAGTGAAGTTGCAAAAACATTTCCGAAGGATGAAGCATTGAACGAAGTACTCGTTCCACTATTTCAACATATAAAATATTATTTCCCAAAATTTCAGACTCCTCTTGTTGTAACAGCAACTTCCGACGTAGATTATCGCAATAAAGTGATACTTGCAGAAAGTATGCTGGTTATAGGTTTAGATAACTATTTGGGTGCTGATCATCGTTTTTATGAAGGTATTGATAAATATATTTCCAAAGAAATGAAACCTTCACAAGTTGGGCCAGATGTTGCAGATGCTTATGCAAGACTATATATAAAGCCGCCAAGTAAAGCTACTTTTTTGGGGCAAATTATTTACTACGGTAAGGAACTTTACTTAAAGGATATTTGGCTTCCAAATATAACTGATGCTGAAAAAATAGGGTATACTGAAGAAGAATATCAATGGGCCGAAGAAAATGAAGAATATATGTGGCGCTATTTTGTAGAGAAGGAATTGCTTTATAGCACAGACCCAAAACTGGGAGCACGGTTTATAAGTCCGGCTCCATTTTCAAAATTTTACCTTGAAATAGACAACGATTCGCCAGGAATGTTGGGTCGTTATTTAGGCTGGAAAATTGTTCGGGCATACATGAAAAATAATGATACAGACGTTCAGCAATTAATGGTTACGGACGCAGACGAAATATTTACAAATTCAAAATACAAACCAAAGAAATAATGGCAATAAAACATACTTCAAATATAAAACTAAATGTTGGGCTTGACGAAAACAAAATCCCCGAAACTATCCACTGGACTGCTGATGACGGCGGCGTTTCAAACGAAGAAACTAAAGCGGTGATGCTTTCTGTTTGGGATAGTAAAAAAAAGGAGTCGCTCAGAATTGATCTTTGGACCAAGGATATGCCAGTTGATGAAATGAAAATTTTCTTTCACCAAACTTTGAGTGCGATGGCTGATACATTTCAACGGGCAACGAATGATGATAAAATGAGCGACACTATGCGTGATTTCTGTGATTATTTTGCTGAAAAACTAGAGTTGAAGCGGGAATAATTCTGAAATCAGAATTCGGAATTTGGAATTGAAGAGTTTAGTTTATCAATAAAATTCAAAACTTCATCTCTTCCAGTTGAATCACTTGCAGATGTGATGAAATATGGAGGCATTTCTTCCCAAGTTTCCAGCATTTTTTCAGAGTAGACTTTAATGTTTCTTTCCAATGCTTTTGGTTTCATTTTATCAGCCTTTGTAAAAATGATGTTGAAGGGAATTCCTGTTTCGCCCATCCATTCCATAAATTCCATATCTATTGGTTGTGGTTCGTGGCGCGAATCTATTAAAACAAAGGCAAGCACCATTTGCTCTCGCTTTTCAAAATAATTGGTAATAAATTTCTGAAAAACTTTCTTACTGCTTTTTGAAACACGTGCATAACCATAACCTGGTAAATCTACCAAGTACCAATTTTTATTGACAAGAAAGTGATTGATAAGCTGTGTTTTTCCGGGTCTTCCTGAAGTTTTCGCTAAGCTTTTACGAAGCATCAACATATTAATGAGGGAAGATTTCCCAACATTACTGCGGCCAATAAATGCGTATTCCGGCATACGGTCCTTTGGACATTTGGCAACATCGCTGTTGCTCATCATAAATTCTGCCGATTTTATATGCATTTTTTTAAATATGAGTTATTAGGAAAAAGCTCTTTAGAAACCGTTAGTACCCTCGTTTTTCCAACCAAGAATACAGAAGTTCGTTAAATGCATCAGGATGTTCCATCATTGCGGCGTGACCACATTTATCAATCCAAAAAAGTTCAGAATCTGGTAAAAGTTCATCAAATTCAATTGCCACTTCTGGAGGGGTAACATTGTCATTTTTTCCCCAAATGATACAGGTTGGAGTATGCATTTTGGGTAAGTCCTTTGCCATATTGTGTCTAATAGCGCTCTTGGCAATGGCGAGGGTTCTTATTAATTTTGTTCGATCGTTTACAGTTTCATACACGTCGTCAACAATTTCTTTGGTAGCAATAGCGGGATCGTAAAATACGTTTTCTGCTTTTTGCTTTATGTATTCATAATCACCACGTTTTGGGTAGCTTTCGCCCATCGCACTTTCATAAAGACCAGAACTTCCGGTAATCACCAAAGCTTTCACTTTTTCAGGATACATCTTTGCGCACAGTAAGCCTATATGTCCGCCAAGAGAATTTCCCAAGAGAATAACTTCTTCATAACCCAAATGGTCAATAAACTGTGCAGCATATTTAGCAAAGTTTTTCACGTTTGTACGGAGCAAAGTCATTTTGTAAATGGGCAGTTCCGGAATTAGAATTTTATAGCCTTTTGGAGGAAAAAAATCTGCAACGCCATCAAAGTTGCTTAACCCGCCCATAAGCCCATGAAGGATGATTATTGGAGTGCCTTCACCTATTTCTAAATATGAAAATTTTCCTTCTTTCTTTAAGTTTTCGGACATGCGGCAGTTGGTGCAATTTAGAATGACAAAAGTAAACAAAATTATTTCATAAGGTCTATTTAAAAGAAGCCTTTGTTTTTTCAAATTTTCAATCTGGGTTATCTACAAAGTGGTAAAACTTATCAACAAAGTGGTAGATTGTGGTAAATTGTGGTAAAAGTTATATATATTTGAAACTACAAATTGCAAACACGGAATTTCCACAATGCTCAATCTAATAGGCACATACGAATGTAAAGCAGACGTAAAAGGACGAGTAATGGTTCCTGCGCCTTTAAAAAAGCAATTGGCGACTGTGGCGACGGAGGGTTTTGTAATCAAGCGAGCAGTATTTCAACCTTGTTTGGAAATATATCCAATGAAAGAGTGGGATGCGCTGATGTTGAAAATGGGCGAACTAAATCGCTTCAATAGAAAAAACAACGATTTCATAAGAAGATTCACGGCAGGTGTAAAAACTGTTGAACTGGATTCAACGGGCAGATTGTTGATTCCTAAAGATTTAATGTCTTTCGCGGGTATTGATAAGGAATTGGTGATTTCTTCCGCAATAAATATTGTTGAAATCTGGGACAAAGATAAATACGAAAAGGCTATTGACGACGCGGCAAGTGATTTTGCTGATTTGGCTGAGGAAGTAATGGGAGACAAAAGCAATGGTGATGGAATATCATAATCCCGTTTTGCTTAATGAAACCGTTGAGGGGCTAAACATAAAGCCAAACGGTGTTTATGTGGATGTAACATTTGGCGGCGGCGGCCACTCACAAGAAATTCTTAATCGATTAGGTCCAAATGGAAAGCTTATAGCTTTTGATCAAGATAAAGATGCTTTGGAAAATACAATTGACGATGATCGTTTTTTGTTGATCAATCAAAATTTTCGGTTTTTGAAACAATTTTTGAGATTCCATGGCTATAAAACAGTTGATGGGATTTTAGGCGATTTCGGCGTTTCGTCACACCAATTTGATGTTGCTGAAAGAGGGTTTTCCACGCGTTTTGAGGCTGATTTGGATATGCGGATGAATCGCGACACAAATTTTTCAGCATTCACGGTTGTCAACAAATATGAAGAAGTGCAATTGCGAAATGTTCTTTCAAATTACGGTGAATTGCGAAACGCAGCAGCAATGGCGAAAGTGATTGTTGAAGCGAGACAGCTAGAAAAAATAAAGACAAGCGAACAGCTCAAAAAAGTGTTAAGCAGATTTCTGCCAGGCCATAAAGAAAATAAAATCTTGGCTCAAATCTATCAAGCCATCAGAATTGAAGTGAACAAAGAGTTGGATGCTTTAAAAGAATTTTTACTTCAAACAAATGAAGTATTGAATTCTGGTGGACGCATCAGCTTAATAAGCTATCATTCTTTGGAGGACAGATTAGTGAAGAGATATATACGTAGCGGAATGTTTGAAGGCGAGCCAGAAAAAGATTTTTTTGGAAGAGTTGAAGTTCCTTTCAAAGCAGTTGGAAAATTTATAATTCCTTCTAGAGAAGAGATTAAACAAAACAACCGTGCCCGAAGTGCAAAGCTTCGCATTGCGGAAAAAATATAATCAAATATCCGGTCGAGCGCAGTTGAGACCTTCTATATGAAAGACGGATTTTATAATATAATAAAGGGAAAATTTTTAGTAAGTGACGACGCGCTAAAAAACTGGCGCTTTATCATTTTTCTTTCTGTCTTAGCTTTAATAATGATTGGCAGTTCACACACCGCGGATAAAAAAGTGCATAAAATTTCAAAATTGAACGCGGAAGTAAAAGAACTAAAAAGTGAATATGTGGATGTTCGGATGCTTTTAATGCAGGCCAGAATGGAAAGCAAAATAATAGTCGCAATGGAAAATCGTGGTTTGCAACCTTCCGTAACTCCGCCCAAAAGAATAATGATAGTTGAGAAAAAGAATTAGAGAATTAATAAGAAAGAAAAGAGAAACTAAATAACTGAATACTGCTTACTGAAAATGGCTTTTGAAGAAAAAAACATATTGAACCGTTTGTACATCGTTGCAGGATGTATGTTTCTCTTCGCGCTTATTGTAAGTATAAAATTGATGAATATTCAGTTTGTGGATGGCGAAAAATATCGCGAACTCGCAAAGGAAAACACTACAAAAAACTTTGTGATTCCTGCCAATCGCGGAAATGTTTACGCAGATGATGGCAGTCTTTTAGCTACTTCCGTTCCAAAATATGACATCCGTTTTGACGCAGTAACTGTTTCTTCTGAAGATTTCAATGAAAATGTGAAGGCACTATCCGAAGGTTTGAGCAAAATGTTCGGAAAACCCGTATCCTCATATCAGGATATGTTCCGCAAGGCCCGTGCCGATAAGAACCGCTATTTGTTAGTGGTGAAAAATTTGGGCTATTCAAACTATATTAAAGTAAAAAATTTACCACTTTTCAATAAAGGCCCATATAAAGGCGGGATTATTGTTGAGCAGCGAACCGTTCGTGAACATCCTATTGGATTGATAGCGCAGCGCACCGTTGGGGACGAGGCATTTGATCGTCCTGGATATTACGCAGTAGGTTTGGAAGGCGCATTCAACGATCTTTTAACTGGAAAAGAAGGACACCGTTTAAAGCAAAAAATTGCACAAGGCCAATGGAAACCTGTTTACGATGAAAATGAAGTGGAGCCACAAGATGGCTACGATATAGTTTCAACAATAAATGTAAACATTCAAGACATTGCCCATCACGCGCTTTTGAAACAACTGGAATACTACGAAGCGGAACACGGAACGGTAATAGTGATGGAAGTTGCAACAGGTGAAATAAAAGCGGTTTCAAATCTGGGTCGTGCTTCAGACGGAACATATTATGAAAAACTGAACTATGCCATAGGCGAATCTCACGAACCTGGTTCTACTTTTAAGGTTATGGCTCTTATGGCTGCTTTGGAAGATAAAGTTATCGATACAAGTTCTGTAATTGACACTGGTAATGGAGTAAAAGTTTTCTACGGAAGAAAAATTTTCGATTCCCATCGCGGAGGTTATGGAAAAATTTCTGCTGCGCGTGTTTTAGAAGTTTCTTCAAACATTGGCATGGCTTCAATAATCAATGACAATTATTCTAAGAACCCAAATAAATTCATCGATCGTTTAAAAAGTTGGCGCCTTAATGAAAAAACTGGAGTAGCCATAAAAGGTGAAGGTACTCCAATGATTCCTCAGCCGGGTGATAAAAAATGGAGCAAGAACGCACTTCCCTCTATGGCTTATGGCTACAACTTAAGACTTACACCGCTTCAAACACTTACATTTTACAATGCTGTTGCGAATCATGGAGTAATGGTAAAGCCAAGGTTTATTAAAGAAGTGAGGGCATGGAATGAGAAGGTTACTACTTATGATACGAAGGTTATAAACCCCAAAATCTGCTCAGATGAAACGTTGAAACAGGTACGTGAAATATTAAAAAATACGGTGAAACGTGGCACAGGGAAATCACTCTATTCTCCAGATTTTTCAATGGCAGGAAAAACAGGAACCGCCCAGACAGAATATTGGATGCCAGATTGGAAGAGCAATCGTCGTTACATTTCTTCGTTTGCTGGATTTTTTCCTGCTGAAAACCCCAAATATTCTTGCATAGTAATAATTCACAAACCTAGTACTAGAAAAGGCTTTTATGGTGCGGATGTTTCTGGACCAGTATTCAAAAGAATTGCTCAAAAAATATTTACAGATTCCCCAAATATCGATTCTGTGGAAGGAGTTGAAAAAACGGATCCTGTAATTGAAAAAGATTACGAACAGTATTACGCAAAATTGCAACAACCCGCTAAAACTATCCCAAACGTTACCGGAATGGCAGGAATGGATGCTGTTTCATTATTGGAAAATCTTGGACTGAGAGTTCAAGTTGTTGGCAACGGAACTGTTTCCAGCCAATCCATAAAATCTGGAGAAAACCTTAAAAAGGGGCAACTAATAACATTGAATTTATCGTGATATTATTAAAGGACATATTGTACAAAGTTACCATCGAAAGTGTCGTAGGCAGTACTTCCGTGGCCATTAACAATCTGGAATTTGATTCGCGAAAGGTTTCTTTAAATGACGTTTTTATTGCAATAAAAGGAACCCTTTCAGATGGGCATCAATTTATAAAAAAGGCTGCAGATCAAGGAGCCTTGGCTGTTATTTGCGAGACATTGCCTGAAAATATTGTAAACGGAATTACATATGTTCAGGTTTCTGATTCGCATAAAGCTTTGGCTATTATGGCGGCTAATTATTATGGAAACCCTTCAGAAGAATTAAAGCTCGTTGGAATAACTGGAACCAATGGAAAAACTACAGTTTCATCTTTGTTATATCAACTATTCAAAAAAGCAGGATTAGAAGCTGGCTTGCTTTCCACTGTAAAAATAATGATTGGTGATATTGAATTCAAAGCCACTCATACAACGCCAGATTCTTTGACAATCAATAAATATCTGCGCGAGATGGTTGATGCGGGTGTGGAGTTTTGTTTTATGGAAGTTAGCTCCCATGGAATCCATCAAAGACGTACGGAAGCACTTCATTTTGTTGGCGGTGTTTTTACCAATCTTTCACACGACCATTTAGATTATCACAAAGATTTTGCTGAATACCGCGATGTTAAAAAATCTTTTTTTGATGAATTGCCAAAAACTGCTTTCGCTTTGGTAAATGTTGATGACAAAAACGGCGTGATAATGCTTCAGAATACAAAAGCACAGAAAAATACCTATGCATTAAAAACCTACGCCGATTATAAAGCACAGGTTTTGGAAAGTCAATTTACTGGACAACTTCTGAAAATAAACAACCAAGAATTGTGGGTTAAATTGATAGGTGGTTTCAATGCTTATAATTTACTAGCAATTTTTGGAACTGCCAGGCTATTGGGATTGGAGGAACTTGAAATCCTTCAAATTATGAGCACTTTGGATAGTGTAGATGGCCGTTTTCAGTATTTAATATCGGAAAAGAAAATCACCGCAATTGTAGATTACGCGCATACTCCTGATGCTTTGAAAAACGTATTGGAAACAATAAATAGCATCCGCACAGGTAATGAAGAAGTAATTACAGTTGTTGGCTGCGGTGGTGATCGCGATGCTCAGAAGCGTCCGGTGATGGGAAACATTGCTGCTTCATTGAGTACAAAAGTGGTTTTTACTAGTGACAATCCACGGACTGAAAGCGCCGAAAAAATCATTGAACAAATTGAAACAGGAGTTCCTGCGGAACATTATAAAAAAACAATTTCAATAACAAATAGAAAAGAAGCCATAAAAGCCGCCTGCCAAATGGCACAGGAAAATGACATCATTTTGATTGCCGGAAAAGGCCACGAAACCTATCAGGAAATCAACGGAGAACGCTTCGATTTTGATGATTTTAAAATAGTGAACCAACTTTTAGCAACCCTAAACAAATAGCCAATGCTTTATTATCTTTTTGAATATTTGGATAAAACATACGATTTACCGGGTGCGGGTTTGTTCAATTTCATTACGTTTCGCGCAATTTTGGCGGTTATACTTTCGCTTTTTATTGCTTCGGTTTACGGTAAAAAAATCATTAATTATTTACGGAAAAAACAAGTTGGTGAATCTATTCGTGACCTTGGTTTGGATGGCCAAAACGAAAAAGCGGGAACACCAACTATGGGTGGAATTATTATAATTCTTGCTACGCTCGTTCCAGTTTTACTCTTCGCGAAGCTTGAAAATATTTATGTAATCCTATTGATTGTTACTACTCTCTGGATGGGTACCATCGGATTTATTGACGATTACATTAAAAAATTCAAAAACGACAAACAAGGTCTGCCAGGAAAATTTAAAATTATTGGTCAAGTTGGTTTGGGCTTGTTCGTGGGCGCAACAATGTATTTTCACCCAGACATCATTGTTCAACGAAGCATCGTAGATCCAGGAACAGAAACTGAAATAATAGCAAAAGGACCGACCAATCAATTTTATGTTAAGGATAAAGCAATGCTTACCACTATTCCTTTCGTAAAGGAAAACGAATTTAATTATTCCGAATTAATAAGTTGGGCAGGGAAAGATTATCAAAGCTATGTGTGGCTGATTTTTATCCCAATCGTGATTTTTATAATTACTGCGGTTTCAAACGGTGCCAATCTCACCGATGGAATAGATGGACTTGCCGCGGGAACTTCGGCGATTATTGGAGTTACCCTCGCGCTTTTTGCTTGGGTATCTGGTAACGTGATTTTTGCTGATTACCTCAATATAATGTACATCCCAAATATGGGCGAAATGACCATTTTCATTACTGCTTTTGTTGGAGCGCTCATCGGGTTTTTATGGTATAACACTTATCCCGCACAAGTTTTTATGGGAGATACGGGAAGTTTAACTATTGGTGGAATTATAGCGGTAATTGCAATTGCTGTTCGTAAAGAACTATTGATACCAATCCTTTGCGGAATATTTTTAATGGAAAATCTTTCAGTGGTTTTGCAAGTAGGTTGGTTCAAATACACAAAGAAAAAATTTGGTGAAGGAAGACGCATTTTCAGAATGTCGCCACTTCATCATCATTACCAAATAAAGGGTTTTCACGAAAGTAAAATTGTAACCAGGTTTTGGATCGTGGGTATTTTTTTAGCAATAATCACAATCGTCACACTAAAAATTAGATAGAGGGATGCAACGGCTGGTGATTTTAGGAGGAGGCGAAAGCGGAGTTGGAACGGCCATTTTAGGATTAAAAAAGGGGTTTGAAGTTTTCGTTTCAGACTTCGGAAAAATAAAAGAGAAGTACAAAGAAGTTCTTATAAATAATGGAATTGAGTGGGAAGAGGAAGGTCATTCCGAAGAAAAAATCCTTTCAGCTGATGTAGTAATGAAAAGCCCGGGAATTCCCGATAAGGCGCCAATCATTAAAAAATTGCACGAAAAAGGAGTGAAGGTGATTTCAGAAATTGAATTTGCTGCAAAATTCACAAAGGCAACAATTGTTGGAATTACGGGAAGCAATGGAAAAACCACAACCGCAAGTTTGACTTACGAATTGCTTAAAAACGGCGGATTGAATGTGGCTTTGGGAGGAAACATCGGCAAGAGTTTCGCGGAACAGGTTTCCGAAGAAAAGTTTGAAAATTTTGTGCTCGAGCTAAGCAGTTTTCAGCTGGACGGAATTGAAATCTTTGCGCCGCACATTGCGGTTTTGACAAATTTGAGTCCCGATCATTTGGACAGATATGATTATAAATATGAAAATTATATCGCTTCAAAATTTAGGATAACGATGAATCAAACGTCTCAGGACTATTTCATCTATGACGCAGATGATGTTGAAATAATTAAATGGCTTTCGCAAAACCCAATCAAATCGCAGCCGCTGCCTTTTTCAACTAAAAAAGAACTGAATCAGGGAGCATTCAAAAGAGATAAAGAAATAATAATAACAATAGATAACAATCAATTTACTATGCCAATCGCAACAATAGGAATTCAAGGAGAACACAATGTAAAAAATGCAATGGCTGCTTCAACGGTAGCAACATTATTGAGAATACGGAAGCAAACAATTCGCGAGAGTTTGGAAGGATTTCAAGGGGTTGAACACAGATTGGAAAAGGTTTTGAAAATCAACAATGTTATGTATATCAACGATTCCAAAGCTACTAATGTGAACGCAACTTATTATGCGCTGGACAGTATGGAAAACCCAACTGTTTGGATTGTTGGCGGCGTGGATAAAGGAAATGATTACAGCGAACTTTTGCCTTTAGTAAACGAAAAAGTAAAGGCGATAATCTGTTTGGGAGTTGATAATGAAAAAATTATTAATGCCTTCGGAAATGTGGTTGATACAATAATTGAAACAGATTCTATGGCAATGGCGGTGAAGGTTGCATACAAATTTGCTGAAAGAAATAACACCGTTCTTCTTTCTCCAGCTTGCGCAAGTTTTGATTTATTTGAAAACTATGAAGACAGGGGCAGACAGTTTAAAGAAGCGGTTAGAAATTTATAAAAGCGAAATTGAAAATAAGGAATTGAAGTGAAAAACATTTTTCAATACATACAAGGCGATAGAGCAATCTGGGGAGTAGTGGGACTTTTGGCGCTCTTTTCCTTTTTACCCGTTTATAGCGCTAGTAGTAATTTAGCATATTTATATGGGGATGGAAGTACATTACCATATTTGTTTAAACATTTTGCGCATTTAGTATTGGGTTTCGCCATATTATATGGCGTTCATAAAATTCCGTATCACTATTTTAGAGGATTGTCAATTATCGCAATTCCCATAATTGTATTGCTCTTAATTATTACAATGGCTGAAGGCACAACTATTGAAGGCGCCAATGCGAGTAGGTGGATTCGAGTGCCATTTGTTGGTGTAACATTTCAGACTTCAACTTTGGCGGGTGTGGTTTTGATGACATATGTGGCGCGTTATTTATCACGAATAAAAGATAAAGCCGTTACATTCAAAGAAACAATATTACCACTTTGGATACCAGTATTTATTGTGCTAGCCTTAATTCTGCCAGCCAACTTTTCCACCACGGCTATATTCTTTTTAATGATTGTGATATTAGTTTTTATAGGCGGTTATCCTTTGCGATATTTAGGAATTATATTGGGTGCAGGCTTAATTTTTCTAACACTTTTTGTGATTTCCGCAAAAGCTTTTCCTGGTGTTTTTCCAAACCGTGTAGATACTTGGATGAGCAGGATAGAAAATTTTGGCGATGGTGAAGATACCGAAGCAGATTATCAGATAGAAAAGGCGAAAATAGCCATTGCTTCTGGTGGTGTTACAGGCTTAGGGCCTGGAAAAAGCGTTCAGAAAAACTTTCTGCCACAATCTTCTTCAGATTTTATTTATGCAATTATTGTTGAGGAATTTGGTCTCTTGGGAGGTCTTTTTTTAATGGTTCTTTACCTATTTCTACTTTTCAGAATTGTTGTAGTAGCGCATAAATCAACTTCCATTTTTGGAAAATTACTTGTCATTGGCGTTGGCTTGCCAATCATTTTTAGGGCAATGATAAATATGGCCGTTGCGGTTGAATTATTTCCAGTAACAGGACAAAATTTACCATTGATAAGTAGCGGAGGAACTTCCATTTGGATGACCTGTTTGGCATTGGGGATGGTTTTGAGTGTAAGTGCCAAAAGAGAAATAGTTACAAAAGAAGAAACAGAAGAAAACCCATTGGATATTTTAAGCGAAGCAATTTGAAACACAAATTCATCATAAGCGGCGGTGGAACCGGAGGTCATATTTACCCGGCGGTAGCTATTGCGAACGAGTTAAAATCTCGTTTCCCAGATGCTGAATTTTTATTCGTAGGAGCAAAGGATAGAATGGAGATGGAAAAAGTGCCGCAAGCAGGTTATAAAATTAAAGGACTTTGGATTTCAGGATTGCAACGTAGTTTATCACTTCAAAACTTAGCATTTCCTTTAAAACTTGTTTCGAGTTTGCAAAAATCACAAAAAATTCTAAAACATTTTAAACCAGACGTGGCAATTGGAACTGGCGGATATGCCAGTGCACCATTGCTTCGGATGGCTTCATTGCGCAGAATTCCCTGTTTAATTCAAGAGCAAAATAGCCATGCTGGGATTACAAACAAATGGTTAAGCGGAAAAGTCCAAAAAATATGTGTTGCTTATGAAGGAATGGAACAATTCTTTCCTTCGGAAAAAATAAAACTTACCGGAAATCCTGTGCGTCAGGATTTGCTGGATATTTCCTCGAAAAAGGAAGAAGCAATTGCTTTCTTCAGTTTGGAAAAAGAAAAGAAAACTTTATTGATTTTGGGTGGAAGTTTGGGTGCTAGACGCATAAACCAACTGATTGAAAAATCAATTCCGTTTTTTGAAGCACACAGCTTGCAGGTTATTTGGCAATGTGGAAAATTTTATGAAGAAACATATAAAAATAAAGGAACCAAAAGTGTTCAAGTGCATGCTTTTTTAAATAGAATGGATTTAGCTTACGCTGCTTCAGATTTTATTATTTCAAGAGCGGGTGCGCTATCCGTTTCGGAATTGTGTTTGGTTGGGAAACCAGTAATTTTTATTCCTTCACCAAATGTTGCGGAAGATCATCAAACCAAAAATGCATTGGCGATTTCGGAAAAAAAGGCAGCGCTTTTGATTAGAGAAAGCGATTTGGATACAAGTTTTGAAAACGAATTTTTAGGATTGATAGCTTCCGAAGAAAAGCAGAAAACGCTTTCAGAAAACATAAAAAAACTGGCAAAACCAAATGCCACAAAAGATATAGTTGAAGAAATTGAAAAATTAATGAAAATGAGTTGAATTGTTAAATCGGTTAAAAGGCTAAGTGCTATTAGTGAACACGACACTTTAAAACAATTGAACAGTTACACAATTAAACATTTAAACATTTTGAATAATCTAAAAAACATACAAACTTTCTACTTCGTCGGCATCGGCGGCATTGGAATGAGTGCGCTTGCACGATATTTCAAAATGCAGGGGAAGGCTGTTTTTGGGTATGACAAAACTCCAACTGATTTGACAGAGGAATTGGTTTCGGAAGGAATTCCAGTAACTTTTAATGATGAAATTTCCGAAATTCAAAAGGAAGTATTTTCCAAAGAAAATGTTTTGGTAGTATACACGCCAGCAATTCCGAAGGGTAATAAGATTTTAAATCATTTCTTTTCTGAAGAATTTTATATTGTGAAACGCGCCGAACTTTTAGGCGAAGTTTCAAAAAATACACTTTGCCTTGCTGTTGCCGGAACACACGGAAAAACAACAACTTCAGCTATTTTAGGCCATTTGCTCGCTGAATGTAATATGCCCGTAACAGCATTTTTGGGTGGAATTGCGGAAAATTATAATTCCAATTTTATTTACAAAGGCAGTAAAATAACCGTTGTTGAAGCAGATGAATTTGACCGTTCGTTCCTCAAACTTCGTCCCGATATTGCTTGCGTAACTTCAATGGATGCGGACCATTTGGATATTTATGGTGACGCTGCGGAAATAGAAAATGCCTTTAGAACCTTTGCGCAATTGGTTGAAAAAGAGGAAAATATTTTCATCAAAAAAGATCTCCCACTGGACGGAATGACCGTTGCAGTGGAAGAAACTGCAGATTATGAAGCGCAAAATGTAAAGATAAAAGACGGTGCATATCTATTCGATTTAAAAACCCCGAAAGGAATTTTAAAGGATTTAACCTTCAATCTTCCCGGACATCATAACCTTACAAATGCCATAATGGCTCTGGGCATGGCAATTTTAGCAGGCTCCCCAACCGATTGCCTGCCCAAAGCATTGGCAACTTTTAAAGGTGTGAAAAGGCGTTTTTCCTATAAAATTAAGACTGAAAGTCTTGTTTTGATTGACGACTACGCACATCATCCCACAGAAATTGACGCGCTGTTCCAAGCTGTGGATGAAATGTATCCGGAAGATCACAAACAGATTGTTTTTCAGCCGCATCTTTTTAGTAGAACACGTGATTTTGCAACAGGTTTTGCAAAAAGTCTTTCAAAATTTGATGAAGTGGTGTTGCTTGATATTTATCCAGCAAGAGAGGAACCTATCGAAGGAATTACTTCAGAATGGCTTTTGGACCAAATAACCGCTGATAAAAAAAGATTGGTATTTAAATCTGCTTTGCCAGAAGTTTTGTTACAATCAAAATGTAGAATAAAATTGCTTGTAGGTGCTGGTGATATTGGTGCGGAAGTAAATATACTAACCAAAATATTGAAAAATGAAACGTAGTCTAGAAATCATAAAATTTATTTTTCTACTGGGGTTGATGGCGTTTCTTTTCAGCTTTACAAAAACACGAAATGAGGCTCGAAAACTTACAAAACTTGACGTAGAATTTGTTGATGAAAACAGCCCTTTTATCACCTACAATTCAGTTAATAAATTGTTGATACAAAATCATGACAAGGTTACGAGCATAGGTAAAGAAACTTTAGTTTTGAAGAAGATGGAGCAAAGACTGCGGGAAAACCCTATGATTCGTGATGCTCAGGTGTATGTGTCGGTTGACGGCACGCTGGGGGCAAGAATTGAGCAGCGAAAACCTATCGGAAGGGTGTCTGCTTCGCCGGATTATTATTTGGATGCAGACGGAATGAAGATGCCGTTGTCTGATGTTTATTCTGCGAGAGTGCCCATAATTACGGGAACTTCAAAAAATAATTTCAATGAAGTTACCCCATTGTTGCTTAAAATTGAAAAGGATGAATTTATGAGAAGCAGCGTGGTAGGTTTAAACCGAAAAAAGGATGGCGACATTGAATTGGAACTTCGAAAAGTGAATTTTAAAGTACTATTCGGAAAACCAGAAAACATTGAAAAAAAGTTTCAAAACTTTAAAGCATTTTATAAAAAAACTAAACAAGACAGTACGCTGTATGGGTACAATATGGTAAATCTGAAATTTGACAGTCAGGTAATTGCCACAAAAAAGTAAGGCCATGGAAAACGATAATATCGCTGTAGGATTGGACATTGGAACTACCAAGATAGTTGCTATGATTGGTAGGAAAAATGATTATGGCAAGATGGAGGTATTGGGAATTGGAAAAGCAAAAAGCCTTGGTGTGCACCGTGGTGTTGTGAACAATATCACCCAAACTATACAGTCCATTCAGCAAGCGGTGCAGGATGCCGAGACTTCTTCAGGCATGAAGATTAAAGAAGTAGTTGTAGGTATTGCAGGTCAGCACATACGTAGTTTACAGCATAGCGATTACATAACGCGCCCCAATGGCGAAGATGTTATAAGCGAAGAAGATATTGATCGTCTTTGCAACCAAGTTCACAAACTAGTAATGCTTCCTGGGGAAGAAATACTTCACGTTTTGCCACAGGATTTTAAGGTGGATGGACAGGCTGAAGTAAAAGAGCCCATAGGCATGTATGGTGCGCGATTGGAGGCAAATTTTCACGTAGTTGTGGGACAGGTTTCTTCAATTAGAAATGTGGGAAGATGTATTAAAAGTGCTGGTTTGGAACTTTCAGCGATCACTTTGGAGCCTTTGGCATCAGCGAAAGCTGTTTTGAGCCAAGAGGAAAAAGAAGCTGGTGTTGCCTTGATTGATATAGGAGGTGGAACTACAGACTTGGCAATTTTTAAGGATGGCATAATTCGTCATACTGCGGTAATTCCTTTCGGTGGAAATGTGATTACCGAGGATATTAAAGAAGGTTGCTCCATTATTGAAAAGCAAGCAGAGCTTCTGAAAATAAAATTTGGATCCGCTTGGCCTGGCGAAAATAAAGACAATGAAATTGTTTCTATTCCGGGTTTACGCGGAAGAGAGCCGAAGGAAATAAGTTTAAAAAACCTTTCAAAAATAATCCACGCACGCGTTATCGAGATTATCGAACAGGCGTATATGGAAATAAAAAATTACGGGCACGAAGAACAAAAAAAGAAACTTATTGCGGGAATAGTACTTACCGGGGGCGGGGCACAGCTTCAACATATTAAACAGTTGGTAGAATACATCACGGGAATGGATACAAGAATTGGTTATCCAAATGAACATTTGGCCGGCGATAGCGATGCCGAAACTACCAGCCCTATGTATGCCACTGCAGTAGGTTTGGTTTTAAACAGTTTAGAAAGTAAAGAAAAATCTTCTTTGATGAAACGTTTTTCTCACGAGGAACATGTTCAACCAAAAGAAGAAAAAATGGACAAGGAAGAAACAGTCCAAGAGAAGGAAAAAGAAGAAAGTAAAGAAAAAGAACAAAAAACATCAAAAAAGTTTTTTGATAAATGGGCAGAAAAGTTCAAGGAGTTTTTGGACAATGCCGAGTAAAAAAAATTGAAAAAGAAAAAGCACCACAAATAGAAAAAATATGAGCAGCAAAACAGAATTTGACAACATTTCATTCGACCTGCCAAAAAACCAATCAAACGTGATTAAGGTTATTGGCGTAGGCGGCGGAGGAAGTAACGCCATTAACCATATGTTCAGCCAGGGCATAAAGGGAGTTGACTTTGTAATTTGTAATACAGATTCACAGGCTTTGGAAAATAGTCCAGTGCCGGTAAAAATACAATTGGGAGTTTCCCTTACGGAAGGTTTGGGCGCCGGTGCAAATCCTAAAGTAGGTGAACAATCTGCTGTGGAAAGCATGGAAGAAATTCGTAATATGCTTACCACTAACACCAAAATGATTTTCATCACCGCTGGAATGGGCGGTGGTACTGGTACTGGTGCGGCTCCAATTATTGCAAAAATGGCAAAGGATATGGACATTCTTACCGTTGGTATTGTCACCATTCCATTCCTGTTTGAAGGAAAAACCAGAAATGACCAAGCGCATATTGGGGTTGAAAAATTGCGTCAAAATGTGGATTCGTTGGTGGTTATCAATAATAATAAATTACGCGAAGTTTATGGAAACCTTGGTTTTAAGGCCGGTTTCTCAAAAGCTGACGAAGTTTTGGCCACCGCTGCTCGTGGTATTGCCGAGGTTATTACACATCACTATACCCAGAACATTGACCTTCGTGATGCAAAAACGGTACTTGCCAATAGCGGAACGGCTATTATGGGAAGTGCAACAGCTTCTGGCGCCAATAGAGCGAAGGAAGCAATTGGAAGAGCGTTAGATTCTCCATTATTGAACGACAATAAAATTAAAGGTGCCAAAAACGTGTTGTTGCTTATCGTTTCTGGTACAGACGAGATTACTATTGACGAAATCGGAGAAATCAGTGATCACATTCAGGAAGAAGCTGGTCACAGTGCAAACATAATTATGGGTGTTGGTGATGAAGAAAGTCTAGAAGGTTCAATATCAATAACTGTAATTGCAACGGGTTTTAATATAGAGCAGCAAAACGAGATTGTAAATACAGAAACAAAAAAAATTATCCACACCCTCGAGGATGAGCAACGTGCAGAGCAAACTCTAACGCCAAAAGCAACCGCTTCGGCTGTAAGATTGCCTGAAAAACCTATGATGAATCAGCCAAAAGCTGAAACTGTTGTAAAGCATACATTATTTGATGAACCTGAAGCTGAAGTAAAATTACCATTTGAAGGTTACATTAAAACTTCGGAATTACTAAAAAGCTTGAATATTTCTTATGAAGAAGTGGAGGTTGAAAACTTAGAAGATTTCAGCCAGGTTGAAGTAAATAAAATAAACGTCAATGAGTTTGTAATTATTGAAACACCGAAAAAACAAGAAGAACAAAGGATAAATAACATCGAAACTGATTCGGAAGAAAATGAAGATCAAATATTAATGTTTGATCTTCCTATTAATTCTTCATCAAATAAAATAGCTGAAAATGAAAAGAAAGAAGAATCAGTTTTCTTTAATTTGGGTGATATAGAGGTTCAGGATCACGTTGAAATAATTCCAATTACTGAAGTTTCAGGACAAGGAATAAAGCGTTACAGTCTTGACGATTATCAAGAGGTGGAAAACAGGTTGAATACTGCCAAACCGACGAAAGTAACTGTTGAAGAAATTGAAGATGAAGAAATTGTTTTTGAAAAGCGAACTATTTCAGAACCAGGTTCAAATGAAAAGAATGCAAACGAAGAAGAAGATCCAATGAATTCTCCTATTTCCAAAATATTGCGCGACCGCACAGAGGAGAGAAAGAGGAAGATGAAGGAGTTTAATTATAAGTTCAAAAACAGTCCTTCCCGTATTGATGAGATTGAAAAACAACCTGCATACAAGCGTATGGGCATTGATTTGAACGAAACTAAAAACGAACCAAACATTTCAAGAACCTCTGTTAATACAGATGATGATGAGATTGAATTGCGCAAAAACAACTCATTTCTTCACGATAATGTGGACTAAGTGATATTTTTCACTTAAAGCTGGAGCCCGAATTTCCTTTATGGAGTTCGGGCTTTTTTAATGCATTTTCTTTTCCAATAAATGTAAATTTTGCTGTTTCGTTTTTCCGCTTTATTGAGTATCTTCGCACACTATAAAATACAAAGAAATGAGCTTACAGGATAAAGTGATGGATGCAATGAAAACTGCAATGAAAGCGAAGGACACACAGTCTTTGGAAGCCTTGCGTGCCATTAAATCTGCACTGCTTTTAGCACAGACCGAAACTGGTTCAAAAAATGAATTGACGGAGGAAGAAGAAATAAAGTTATTGCAAAAACAAGTAAAGCAGCGCAAAGATAGTGCGGCGATTTACAATGAGCAAAATCGCCAAGATCTTGCCGAGCCAGAATTGGCACAAGCGCAAGTAATTGAGCAGTTTTTACCAAAGCAATTGAGTGAAGAAGAAGTAAGCAAAATAATAGATCAAATTATAGCTGACAGCGGTGCATCATCAATGGCAGATATGGGCAAAGTAATGGGCATGGCTAGTGCAAAACTTGCTGGAAAAGCGGATGGTAAAACTATATCAACTGTAGTGAAGGCGAGACTTTCTTGATGGGTGTATAGGTGAATTTGTGAATAAGTGAATAGGTTAATAAATTATTTGATTAATTATTTTGATTGTATTCCAATAAATTATTTTTAAATACTAAATACTAAATACTAAATACTAAATACTAAATACTAAATACTGAATACTGAATACTGAATAAGGCCTCGTGGCGCAACTGAATAGCGCATCAGATTTCGGCTCTGAGGGTTGGGGGTTTGAATCCCTCCGGGGTCACGAATAAATAAAAATGCTGTACGTCAAATCAAGCTCGCTTGAATTTGTAAGTACGGCTTTTTTATTTTCAAAGCGGAGCTTTGAGGGATCATCGAAGATAATCCCTTCTTAATGATGATCACTTTTGAGCTATCTGAGGAAACTTTTCTCCCTTTCTAAGCACTCTATTTTAAACTCCAAACTGCTTCAAATGATGGTCTAAATGTTTATACTGCATTTGCCCCCATTGCTGTGGTGTGAATCTACCAAAAAGTGGGTGCGGCTCCCATTGCGATTCATTTTTCTTTTCATGAAATTCATCTATTAATTTTACAAGCGTAGCCTTTTCAGGATAAAAATCTTTTATTTCCGTAATTTTAAATGACTTTGCGGTGGGTAAATTCTGCCGCCAAGGTTTGTCATTATATAGTGATTTTTTAAAAAGAAAAGCTAAAGGGAAAAATTGCTTTTTAATATTGCCTTTTCTAAGTGAAACATTTAATGGATGCTGGCAGTGATTCAGCATTTGGCTTATGTCCATCTTCCCCCATTTTCGCTCGTTTGCTGGAGTAAGTGTGTCTAGCCTATTTTTTATTTCAGTAAATGATTCTGTTTCAAAAAGTGATTTCATCTTTGAAGATTTATGTTTAAGAGAATAAATTTATTCAATAAAAGTGAAATTCTAGCTATCTCAAAAGATTGTTTATCAAAAAATTATGCTGTTTGATCATTCATCGTTATCTTTATTGAAAAGCTATTAATATGGAAGAAAACACTTCTTTTTCCATAAAAAACTGGAACGAGGACGATCGGCCACGTGAAAAGTTATTGCTTAAAGGTAGTGTTGCTCTGAGTGATGCTGAACTTATAGCTATTCTAATTGGTTCAGGCAGCCGAAACGAAAGCGCCGTTTCGTTGAGTCAACGAATTTTAGCTTCAGCAAACAATAACTTAAATGAATTGGGAAGACTATCTATTCCTGACTTAATGGAATTTAAAGGAATAGGTGAAGCCAAAGCAATAAGCATTGCGGCTGCTATGGAATTGGGCAGAAGAAGAAGAGGAGAAGAAGCGTTAGAAAGAAAAAAAATAACTTCAAGCGGGTCTGTTTTTGAGTTTATGCAACCCATTATTGGGGAACTTCCCCATGAGGAATTTTGGATATTGTATTTAAACAATTCAAATAAAATAATAAAAAGTGTTCAACTCAGTAAAGGCGGCATAACTGGAACAGTTGTAGATGTTCGGCTTGCATTCAAAGAAGCATTACAATTAGGTGCTGTCGGAATTATTTTAGCACATAACCATCCTTCGGGTACATTGAAGCCCAGCCAAGCAGATATCCAACTTACCAAAAAATTGAAAACGGCAGGGGAAAGCTTGGACATAAAAGTGCTGGATCACCTTATAATTACTGAAAAAGCGTACTTTAGCTTTGCCGATGAAAATATGCTGTAATCCGCTATGCTTTTAATCTACACCCAAAAACTTACTCCTCGAATTTCCTATATTTTCAAACATATTGGTTTGCGTATTTTGGAGATTGATGTTGTTTTTACTTCTGTAATTGAAGAATTTATTGCACACACAGGCCCTAAAATTTCCTATGGAAAAAAGCCATTGGGGAACGAACTTTTTTTTCAAAGCTATGGTCTTTTAGAGCAACAAGGTTTTGAATCCATTGAGATTAATGTGAAAAAATGGGAAAATACTTTTGGTTTTTTCTCGGTTTCAGTAAGTAGCGCTTTACCTTTTGATATTTTTTCTGCTAGTTTTTATATGATATCGCGTTATGAAGAATATCTCCCGCACGTAAAAGATGAAACTGGAAGGTTTATGGCTTCTGAGAGTTTAGCATTCAAGGAAGGATTTTTAGAGCAACCAGTGGTTGATATATGGGCGTATTTTTTTAAAAAGAAGCTTCAAGAAGCTTTCCCTGAAATAAATTTCCCTCAAAAAAAACTTATTATTCACCCTATAATTGAAGCCGCTCAGCCTTATGCCTACAAACAAAAAGGTATTTTTCGAACTTCTGTAGGCTTTGCAAATAGTGTAGTTCAAGGGAAATTCCGAAACATTATTGCACGCACTCAAGTAATAGTTGGATTAAAGCGTGATCCATTAGATACCTTTAAGTGGATAGTGAATAAGGCAAAGCGGAGTAAATTTAATCTTACAGTTTTCTTTCTTTTGGGCAATTCATTGATTTTTGATGAAAGTATGAATACCCATAGACAGAAATTTAAAATGCTTATAAAATATGTGTCTGATTATAAGGAAGTAGGGCTAATCTTCTCGTTTAATGCGCTAAACGATTATGAAATGTTGAAAGGTGAGAAACGCAGAATGGAAGAAATCACAAACCGTTCGCTATCCTGTTCTATAAATTCTGAATTTTTGGTGAACCTGCCCGATATCTACAGACAGTTGGTAGAATTGGAAGTGAAGCGCGATTTCACAATGGTCTTTCGGGATACTATTGGCTTTCGAGCTGGAACCTGCACACCGTTTCTTTTTTATGATTTGGATTACGAAATAAAAACGCCTTTGGTCATTCAGCCAGCGGCAATGACAACTTTTGCTTTTCAAAAGAAATATGCATTGGATATTGAAAAAACCGTTAACAACACCATCAAAGCTGTGGATGAAGTAAACGGAACTTTTACAATGATTTTTTCAAACAAAGATTTTGCTTTCACAGAGAACAATAAAGTTTGGCGAAACATTTTTTCTGAAAAATTAGATGAATATGCCCAATAGTAACATTACAGACGTTTTTTTTGATTTGGATCACACGCTTTGGGACTTTGACAGAAATTCTGCTTTGGCCTTTGAACGCGTTTTCCATAAACATAAAATTGAAGTGTCGCTGACTGATTTTTTGAAAGAATACGAGCCCATCAATTTAGTCTACTGGAAAAAATTCCGGGAAGAAACCGTGACCAAAGAACATCTTCGAAGGGGAAGATTGACAGATACTTTTGATATTTTTAGATTACAGTTTCCTGTAGAAACTATAGATGCTTTGGCTTCAACCTACATTGAAGAACTTCCTGTGGATAACCATCTTTTTTTAGATACAATTGAAGTTCTTGAATATCTTTCAAAAAAATATAATCTTCACATCATTACTAACGGTTTTGAGGAAGTGCAGCATCTCAAACTGCAAAACAGTGGCATCAAAAAATATTTTTCCACAGTTACCACTTCCGAAGAGGTAGGGTTAAAAAAGCCCAATCCTGTTATTTTTGAAATTGCTCTTAAAAAGGCTTCCGTTTCGCCACATACAAGTATTATGATTGGAGACAGTTTTGAAGCAGACATTATTGGGGCAAAAAATGCAGGAATGAAAACGTTGTTTTTTAATTATAGAAAGGAAATTTTAACAGAAAACTATTTTGTTATTAATGAACTTTCTGAAATTAAAAACTTTCTGTAATAATAATACTACAGATAGAAGCGTTTATAGACCTGAAACTATCCCCACTTATGAATAAAACCTTGTCCATACCCATTTTTGTGGTATTCGTATGCCTTTTTATCACGGCATGCATAAAGGATACCGATTTTGATCAAGCCGAGGATATAGCACTTACACCTGTGGTTGAACTTGATTTAATATATTTCAACCTTCGAGCAAGTGATTTTTTTGACACAATAAATTCCAATTCAATACTTACCGTTCGTGATACAACTGAAATCAAATTTTTGGATGACAGTGGTTTACAAGAAAGCCTGAAAAGGGCCGAATTCTATTTTAAATTTACGAACAGCATTCCTCGTAATTTTCAAGTGGATTTTCAATTTTTAAGTGAATTGAATGACACCACTTACGTTACGCAAACTCTAGTAAATCAAGGCGCAACAACAACTCCTGTTATCACAGAATTTGTTCAAAATGTTGAAGGAGACGATATCTTGGAGCTTACGAAGGCAAATAAGGTTGTTGTTTCGGTAACAATACCTTCTTCTGATGAAAACTTGGAAGGCACATTAAATCTTAAATCCAAAACCACCTACTTTTTGGAATACTAATACAATGCAACATCTATTAACTATCATATTATCCCTTGTGGGCGTTTTCGCTATATCTCAAAATAAGCAGATACTTTACGGTTTTGATGACATTCCCCAGTCATTGATGCTCAACCCTGGTAGCAAAGTGACCCAAAAAAAACATTACGGAATTCCTTTCTTTTCACAAATCCATTTTAACGGAGGTTCCTCGGGAGTATCTGTTTATGATATCTTCAAAGATGGAAATGACGATATAAACGACCGGATTACTGCAAAGATTTTTGAAATGAAGAATACTGACTTCTTCACCGCAACACAACAGTTAGAAATCATCAATTTTGGTTGGCGTGCGAAAAATGAAATCTATTTTTCTGGCGGAATTTATCAGGAATTTGATTTTATAACATATTTTCCACGGGATTTGGCAATACTTGCTTGGGAAGGAAACCGCGATTATCTTGATTATGAATTCGATTTAGGAGAAATAAGTACGACGGGTGATTTTATGACGGTTTATCATTTTGGGCTAAACAAGCAGATTAGCGACAAACTGACCGTGGGAGCTCGAGTTAAATTATATTCCAGCATGTTCAGTTACAGAAGTGTAAATAACACGGGAACATTCGTAACCACTCTCGGCGATGAAGATTCAGCGAATATTTATGAGCACACAATTCGAAACGCTGATGTTACTGTGGAAACTTCTGGCTATGCATCATTGCGGGAATTAGATGGCGCTTCACAGGTTACAAGTGAAATTTTGGGTCGTGCTTTTTTTGGTGGAAATATTGGAGTAGGAGTGGACTTAGGTTTTACATATGATATTACTGAGGCATTGACGCTTTCAGGAAGCGCACAAGATGTCGGCGCCATTTTTCATTCAAAGGATGTTGAAAGTTATCGGGCCCACGGCGATTATACTTTGGATGGTATAAACTTAATTTTTCCGCCGTTGAATCAAGGAGAAAATACTTTTCCATATTACAACGATTTGGAAGATGAAATAGAGCAGCAAATTCCTATTGATACACTCCACAATTCTTACACACAATTTCGCCCTGTGAAAATAAACGCAGGACTTAGCTATGGTTTTGGTAGATTTAATGCCTCCGGGGCTTGTGATTGTTTAAACATGGGAGGCGGAACTCTTCATAAACAAAATGTTGGGCTTCAATTCTATTCTATTTTTAGGCCGAAGGGACCACAAATGGCTGGAACACTTTTTTACCATAGAAGATTTACAGATTATCTTTCAGCAAAAGCAACCTATACGGTAGATTCCTATTCTTCTTCCAACGTTGGGCTAGGGGTTTCGGCTGATATTGGGAAGGTGAATTTTTATATCGCAGCAGACAATCTCATAAAATACGGGAATTTGGCAAAGGCAAAAAGTGTATCTTTACAGTTAGGATTTAATATTATAATTGACGAAGAATGACACGATTTTTACTGTTTTCCATTTCTTTATTGCTGGCCACAAACGCTATTTCACAAAACACAAATTTGAGTGATTACAGCTATGTTATTGTTCCAGAACAGTTTGATTTCTTAAAAGGGCGAGATCAATATCAAATAAATTCTATGTCAAAATTTTACTTTGAAAAAAGTGGTTTTAATGCTTATTTGGCAGATTCAGCGCCAAATATGAACCGTTGCGACGGTCTATATGCAAACGTTGAAGAACTTAAGACTGTATTTGGAACAAAATTACAGATAGTGCTAAAAGATTGTAACGATAAAGAAATATACAGAAGCCAAGAAGGGAAGAGTAAATACAAGGAATATGACAAAACTTACCAAGATGCGCTTAGAAAAGCATTTACTAGTGTTGAAGCATTACGCGTAAACCAGAAAGATGTAGTGCTTTTAAAAGATAGTGGCAGTAAAACAGTAACTTCGACAGATACAAAAGTAACTTTAGAAGAAGCTGAACTAACAAAGCCAAAAGTTTCAAGAGTTTCAGGGAATCTGCTTCCCGATGCAAAATTTTCAAATTATTCCAATAACGGAAAAACATTTCTACTCAGAAAAACTGCGGAAGGCTATTCTTTATATGAAGAATCTACTAGTGCTGAAGATGGTCTTCTTCTAAAGGGTAAAATAATAGTGATGGATAAAATTGTGAAGTATATGGATACTTCTGGAAAGGTTTCTGATGCTGCATTTGACCCTTCAGGAAACCTAATAATTAAAGATGGTTCTTCAAATACAAACTATCTGTCTCAAGACTAAAAATCATATTTCTCTTTCCAAAGTTGTTTCAAATAACTTTTCAATGCGTTTTCTTTAGGATTGTTTCCGGGTTTATAAAAAGTAGTTCCTTTTATTTCTTCGGGTAAAAATTCATGCGAAACAAAATTACCTTCATAATTATGGGCGTATTCATATTCCTTTCCGTAGCCCAATTGCTTCATAAGCTTCGTTGGAGCGTTTCTTATTGATAACGGAACAGAAAGGTCGCCTGTTTGCCTAACTATTTGTTGCGCTTCGCCTATGGCTTTATATGAAGCATTGCTTTTATGCGAAGTTGCCAAATAAATAGCGCATTGGCTCAAAATGATTCGCGCCTCTGGATACCCAATGGTGTTTACGGCCTGAAAGGTACTGTTCGCCAAAAGCAAAGCGTTTGGGTTTGCGTTACCAATGTCTTCGGAAGCGAGGATGACCATTCTTCGGGCAATAAACTTTATATCTTCGCCACCTTCAATCATTCTTGCAAGCCAATATACAGCTGCATTTGGATCGCTACCGCGAATTGATTTTATAAAAGCTGAAATTATATCGTAATGTTGCTCGCCAGTTTTGTCATAAAGCACGGTATTTTTTTGTGCCTTTTGCATTACAAGCTCATTGGTGATGGTAACTTTTTCACTGCTTTCTGAAAGAATAACCAGTTCCAATATATTTAAAAGTTTTCGTGCATCACCACCGGAAAGTCTAATTAATGCTTCTGTTTCCTGAAGTTTTACTTTTTTAGACGACAGAATTTTATCTTCCTTTAAAGCTCTTTTTAATAATGCTTCCAAATCTTCCCGACTAAATGCTTCCAAAACATAAACCTGACAACGTGATAAAAGTGCGGGAATTACTTCAAAACTTGGGTTTTCTGTAGTTGCCCCAATAAGGGTTATCCAGCCTTTTTCAACGGCGCCAAGCAATGAATCTTGTTGCGATTTGCTGAAACGGTGTATTTCATCAATAAACAGAATGGGATTTTTTGTTGAAAATAAGGTGTCGCTTTTCTTCGCTTTTTCAATTACTTCCCTAACTGCTGCCACGCCACTATCTACCGCGCTTAAGGTGTAAAAAGGTCTTCCGCTTTCATTGGCAATAATGTTTGCGAGTGTGGTTTTTCCGGTTCCCGGTGGACCCCAAAAAAGCATTGAAGGGATCATTCCAGTCTTTAACTGTGAGGTAAGCGAACCTTTTGGGCCAACCAAATGTTGCTGACTTAAATATCCTTCGAGAGTATTTGGACGGATTCGTTCGGCGAGAGGAGCATTCATATATTTACAAAATTACAATTTTAATAAATCGGTTTCACTGACAATTTATCATAAATTTGAATTTGGGATTGTTTTTGTAAACAATTATTTATAGCAAATTCAAAACATATGAAATTCTCTAATTCCATTATCTACTATCCACTACTTTTTGTAATGCTACTATGGGTTGTTTTTTGGGTTGAAAGTGTTTTTGGGTATAATTTCAATTCCTATGGTATTTACCCAAGACGCATTGAAGGATTGCGCGGAATTATTTTTAGTCCTTTTATCCATAGCAGTTTAACACATCTTTTTAATAATTCTGTTCCTCTTTTTGTTTTGAGTGCAGCACTCTTTTATTTTTATAGAAATATACGTTGGAAAGTTTTGTTGTTGGGTTTGATATTGACAGGTCTGGCCACTTGGTGTATTGGCAGATCTTCTTTACATATAGGTGCAAGTGGAGTAGTATATATGCTAGCAGCTTTTTTGTTTTTCAGAGGAATATTTTCAAAAAAGTTTCAGCTTACCGCACTGGCTTTAGCCGTTGTTTTCCTATATGGGGGAATGCTTTGGTATTTATTTCCCATAAATTCTGAAATTTCATGGGAAGGACACCTTTCAGGTTTTTTTGTTGGAATTTTGCTTGCTTTTTTCTTTAAGGAAGATCATATTGAAAACAAAAAGTATGATTGGGAAAAGGAAGATTATAATCCCGATAACGATCCATTTTTGAAGCAGTTTGATGAAAATGGAAATTTTATTGAATTGCCAAAGGAACAACCAATAGAGGAAAGCATCGAGCGAAAGCCGTTGGGTGTTAGAATTATTTATAGCTTAACAAAGAACCCTGAAAATAAAGCAGAATAAACTATGCGCGTCTTTGGCGTGTAACTTCATAAAGGAAGGCTCCGCAGGCTACTGAAACGTTTAAAGAGTTTATTTCACCGAGTAGGGGTAATGAAGCTTTTTGATCTACTAGCCCCAATACAGATTTAGAAACTCCTTTGTCTTCAGAACCCATAATAATTGCCAAGGGCGCAGTTAAATCTAAAGAATATATTTCTGAATGAGTTTTTTCTGTTGCGGCAATAGTGGTAATACCTGAGCCTTGAAGGTAAAAGATGGCATCTTTAATATGTTCAACTTTACAAATTGGAATTTTAAAGATGGCGCCTGCTGATGTTTTTACGGTATCACCTGAAACTGGCGCGCCTCCTGTTTTTTGAATTATTACTGCGTCTACACCTGTACATTCCGCTGTTCGTAATATGGCGCCAAAATTTCTAACATCTGTTATTTGATCTAAAATTAGAAATAGGGGTGCTTTCTTGTTTTCCAAAGCTTTTTCAACCACATCTTCTAGGGAATGAAAAGCTACTGGTGAAGTAATGGCAACAATTCCTTGGTGATTACCTTTTGTAAGTCTGTCAAGTTTTTCAAAAGGGACAATGCTTACAGGAATATTTGCTTTTTCAAGATCTTTTATTAAGCTTTCAATTTTATCACTCGCTATTCCTTTTTGAATGAAGACCTTATCGAAAACAATTTTTGAAGACAGAGCTTCCTTTACGGGGTAAATTCCGAAGATAGTGTTTGTTTTATCTCGCATAGTTTGAGCTTTAGTACTTCTATTTATATTTTATTGGTTACAAAGGTAAAGAGAATAAAGAATGTATTTTACTTAAATAGTGAGTAAAAAAAACACCCCTTATTACTAAGGGGTGCTAAATAAATTGATTGGTTAAAATTAATTCTTAACTCCTATTAGGGATCTACCTCCTGAAACTACATCTGCTTCACCTTGGATTGCAAGACGAAAGAAATGTCTTTCATCATTAATAGAATTGTCTATTACAGTAAAGCCAAACTTTACTTCACGAGTATTTGCAGGAAATGTAACTGTGCTTTCAAAAGTATAGTTATCCGATGCAGTTGGTAATGTATCTGGAGCTACTGTAATAACTGTAAAAGTTCTTGGAGAGCTCGATAAATCAGATACAAAAAGCTGAACACTATCAGTTTTTGAACCTCCTTCAGGAATATTATTAATGTTTAAAGTAGGAGTAACAAAACCTACTACGGTTTTACGCTCTGCGTTATAATCGTCATACGTTTCACATGAAACCGCAACAATTGCAATGACAAAAATAACAAGTAATATATTAACTTTTTTCATTTTGATAAATTTTTAAATTATTAATACCCTGGATTTTGTGAAAGATTTGGATTTAAATCCAAAGCATTTTGTGGTATTGGCAATTGAAATTTATTGCTACTTGCAGGTAATGATAACTGATCTGAAGCAGTTCCTGAACCGTCAGCCAAATCACCAAAACTTTCACGTTCTACAGGTAATCCCCATCTCTTCAAATCAAAGAAACGCTGATACTCAAAAGCAAATTCCAATCTTCTTTCTAAACGTATTGCATCACGTAAAGCTGTTCCTGTTTCACCACTTGGAGGAGTTAAATATCTCTTCGTTCTAACAGCATCCAAAGCAGTTCTTGCTGGACCTTCTTGACCTAGGTTGAAATAAGCTTCAGCTTTATTCATAGCAGCTTCTGCGGCACGAAATACTTTAATATCCACTTTTCCAGGAGCTCCAGTTGGTCCTCTTTTGTACAATTTCTTTATTGCATTAAACTGTAAGCCATCAGCATTGTTGGCTCCTTCAAAGGTATAAGCATCCTTACGGATATCATCATCAGCAAAAAGATTATAGAATTCAAAAGAAACAACGTATTCAGGAATTAAAGTAGTATTACCTCCTTGACTCCAAGTAACGCCGATGCTATTGCCTAGAATCGGTGCCTCAACTGGAATATAAAAAGCTAGACCTGCCTGATTTGCATCTTCCCAAACACCTACAATTTTATCACGAGTAGCTATAGGGGTAGTAACAGCATTAGCAGCATTAATTGAATTTTGCCATTGACCCATGTATAAATATACTCTTGATAATAAAATATTAACGGCATCTTTGCCCATTCTTCCAGCTCCGTTGTCAGCATTAATATTTGCTGCTGCGTCTATTAAATCCAATACTATATTATCATATACTGTACCTACAGTTTCCCTTGCAGGTTCTGCTAAAGGAGCGGGCTCGGTTAAATAAGCGATCCCTAAACTTCCGTTTGCATCACCAGATTGGGTTGGGATTTTTCCGAAGAAGGTAACCATATCAAAATGAGCTAGTGCTCTTAGAGCTTTTGCTTCCGCTATAACGTTTGCTTTACTATCTCCTTCAAAGGTTTCAGTTTTAGACAAAAGTACATTTGCACGATAGATAAGTTGGTATGCACGTTGGTATAAACCTCCCATTGGCTCATCAGAAGCTCCATAACGCCAATTATGAAGTGTTCTTCTTGTACCACGTCCTTTTTGAGCAAAAGTTACATTGTCTGATAGAACATCTGGTGCATCCAGCATTCCTCCAGCGTCAGTTCCTCCGTAAAATTCTCCAAAAGGGAGTGATGCATAAACGCCTCGAACAGCATTTTCAAAATCTGCTGCAGTAACATATGCATTTTCAGTACCAAATTCATCAAAAGGTACTTGATCCAGTTCATTATCACAAGAGGTTAAGCCTCCTATAATTAATGCTAAAACTGTTATTTTATAAATTATTTTTTTCATTTTACTTTTTTTTTAGAATTAGAAACTAACGTCCAAGCCGATTTGATATGACTTTGTGTTTGGATAGCTATATAATGTAGCTTCACCAGGAGCAACTGCATTAGCAAAAGAAACACTTTCACCAGATGAAAGACCAACTTCAGGATCACCCCAGAATTTTGTAAAAGTCAATAGGTTTTGACCCTGTGCATAAATTCTCAAAGAACTTATTGGAGTTTTATCCAAATACTTGCTTGGGAAAGAATATGATAACGTAACATTACGTAAACGAACATAATCACCTTTCTCTAACCATCTGTCTGAATTTGCTGTAACTGAAGCATCTTCCGTAGCATAGATTGGACTTGGAAGCACTCCTGTGTCTCCAGGTTGTTGCCAATAATTGAAGGCGTTTGTAGCTTGATTGTCTTCAATTGCTAAACCATCTGATTCTCTATCACTTCTTACAAAATTATTAATCCAGTTTCCTGCTTTGAAAACAAAGTCTGTACGAAGACCAAATCCTTTATAGGTAATATTTGAAAAGAATCCCCCTTCTTTATCTGCAATTGTAGATTTTCCTTGGAATACACGGTTATCATTTTCATCTGTAGGTAAATCACCTGCAAAATAAGTATTACCATCTGCACCATAGAAAAGAGATCTACCAGTTGCAGGGTCAACACCCGCATAACGAATCAAGAAATGCTCATTAATTTTTTTTCCTTCACTGTAACGAATGAAAAATGCAGAAGTATCTGGTGGTGTTACGTCTTCGCCATCAGGTAATGAAACAACTTCTGTATCTAGGAATATGATATTTCCTCCTAAAGTCCAAGTGAAATCAGTTGAACGGAAAACATCTGCTTGTAATGAGATTTCAAGACCTTTGTTTTGAATTTCACCAAGATTTCCTGCTATACCATTTACACCTAGAGGGTCAATTATACCAGCTTCAAAAGCTGTTGGGATAGGAAAAAGAAGATCACTAGTGTTTCTTATGAAATAATCAGAAACTAAACGAACTCTTTTGTTGAACATATTAAGTTCCAAACCAACGTTATATGTTTCAGTAGTTTCCCATTGTAATTCTGGATTTGCTACACGAGCAGGAATAGTACTTGATCCACCTGGATAAGAACCAAATGCAACAGTACCTTGAGACGCATAACGATTAATACCAGTTCTGTTACCAACAGTACCGTAAGCAGCTCTAATTTTTAAGTCGTTTATAGCGTCTACAGAAAAGAAATCTTCTTTTGCAACGTTCCAACCAAGACTTCCACTGTAGAAAGTTCCAAATCTTACATCAGTACCGAAGTTAGAAGAACCATCTCGTCTCACAGATGCAGAAAGAAGATATTTTTCTTTGTAATCATAATCTGCGAAAGCTCCGTAAGAAACAAGTGTTAATCTGCTTCTATTAGTAAACCCATCATTAAGAGTAGATGCATTTATTTGAGTAGTTAACAAAGCTGAAGGAAATCCTTTACTTCTAACAAAAGAACGGTTAAATTCGTTCATGTTGTATTCATATAATCCCAAAACATTCAAGTTGTGATTGTTTTTACTTAGATTATATACCAAGCGATTACTTACAGTAAGGTCTAATCTGTGTTGTTGGTCGTCAAATTTATTTCCAGTTGGATTATCTGCACCTTCTAAAATTACATCCAATATTCCACCAGGTTTAGAATAACTCTCTCTTCTTGTAGCACCCCAGTTAACTGCGATGTTAAAACCATAACTCCAGTTTTTACTGAATGTTACCACCGCATCAACACTACCAATTGTTTGGTTGTCTATGTCTTCACTTGGTTCACTCAATAAAGCTCCACGAATAGGAAAACCAGTATGGGTTGGGTTATAAATAGGGTTTCCATTTACATCAAGCTGTAATGATCCATCGTCATTAAGCAAGAATTCTGTTTCGTATCCGTTATAATCAAGTATTCCACGGAAAGGGTTCTGAGTATTGTTTCTATCGCGAGGTTCGTCACTCATAGATCTAGAGTAACCAACATTAACCCCAACAGAAAGCCAGTCTTTAGCATCAAAGTTTACGTTAAGACGTGAACCTAATCTTTCAAAACCATCAATATTATCAATAATACCAGTGTTTCTGTCGTTAGATACAGAAAAGTAATAATCCACTTTTTCAGCACCACCGGAAATGGCAATACTGTTGTTTTGGATAGCACCATCTTTTAAAATAATATCTTCCCAATTTACTTCTCTGTCCAAGAGTAGTTGACGCTCTGCTGAGCCAGGTTGGGTTGTTACACCAGGTAATGTTGATGCACCAGTAAGACCTAAAGCATACATCTCAGCTTCATATTGGAATTTCTCAGTTGCGTTCATCATAGTGTAGTTAGGATCTATCATAGAAGTAACTCCATAACGAGAACTAAAACGAATTACAGCATCTTTATTACGATTACCGTTTTTTGTTGATATTACAACAACACCATTTGCACCACGGGAACCGTAACGTGCTGTAGTAGCTGCATCTTTAAGAATTGTGATATTCTCGATATCCTCATTTGGGATATTTGCAAGATCCTCTTCTCTAATAGGGGAACCGTCAACAATATATAACGGGGAAGAAGCTCCAGCCGTTAATGATCCTGTTCCACGAATTCGAACGAAAGCTCCTTGTCCTGGCTTACCATTAGCAGCAGTTACCTGCACACCAGCGGCTTTACCTTGCAGCATATTATCTATACTGGTTGTTGGTGCCATTTGGGAAAGTTCCGCAGCAGAAATTGAAACAACCGCTGAAGTTTGTACTGTTTGATTTCTTGTAGAATAACCAGTTACAACAACTTCTTCCAGTGCAGCAGCATCTGGCAGTAAAGTTGCATCAATTGTATTCTGAGCTCCTACTTTTACTTCCTTGGCAACAAAACCTACATAACTAAAGACAATTGTTTGGCCCACATTGGCAGAGATGGTGTATTTTCCATCAAAGTCCGTCTGTGTTCCAGAACTTGTTCCTTTAATTATAACGTTTGCACCAGGCAACGGCAGACCTGTATCGTCCGCCACCGTACCTGTAATAGTTTTTTGCTGTGCGAAGGTAAGCTGCACAACTAACGCTAATATTAGCGTTAAAATTCCACTAAACTTTGTTCTCATTTTTATAAATTATTTGAATTAGCCAACGGCAAAAATCATAATAAAAAGTTAATTACACAAGTATTTGATCCCAAATTTTAAGTTTTATTTAGGGTTGGTAATTGATTTAAGGCTTATTTGTTAAAATTTTGAGGAAACGCTGATGTGTATTTTTGTATTTGAAAAACTAAAGGTTTGATTCTCGGAGTTGCCGTTTGCAACATTAAATCGAAATAATCCCGCCTTTGTTTTCAGTCCAAGACCAAGTCCAAAACTATATAGCTTTTGTTTTAAAGAAATGGTTTGATTTTCAAAATATCCGACATCTATAATGCTGTGAAGGTATATTCCCTCATTGAATTGATATCTGTATTCAGTATTTATAATAGAATAGAGTGATGCGTCAATACTATTTTCGTTAAAACCGCGAATACTATTTATCCCCCCAAATCTAAATAGTTCATTAACTAGATACGTGTCGCTAAAAAGAGCGCTGGTTATATTTTGAACGAAAATGGAATTCTTATAATTAAGGTTGAAAATATTATTAATTGTTGTTTCAAAACGTAATTGATTCTCTGAACTGCCTTCTTTTTCACGAGAACCAATCCCTGTGTCAAATAAAATTTCGCTCTTTGTGGGAAATAATGCCCTATTTTGTGTTTTTATATATGTAGCCCCAACTATTAAAAATTTTGACTTAAAGTTCTCGATCGGTATTCCAGCAATTGTCTGGTCTAATAGGTTGCTTGAATCATAGCCTTTGTATCCGATATAAGTTGTTGATTTTGGATTTATTTGATAAGTCATTCTAACTTGTTGTTCGGTGGTTACAAAAGAACTGTCCCGTTTAAAAATTTTCAGTTCTCCGCTTAAACCAAAAGGAGTTTTGAATAAATAGGGCATTGTTATCTTGGCTCTAAAATTTACTTGCTCCTGTCCGTCTGCTTTATAATTGATTAAAAGTTGTTCCCCATAATTTAAGTTGTTATTCAATTCCAAATTGAGGTATCCGTTTAGCTCCAACTTTTGGGTTTCTTCATTGGTTGCAAAACCTAAAATACCATCAAAAAGATTGTTATTTTGTTTTTCCAAATAAAAGTAAACAGTTGTAGAATCTTTTCTGAAAAGTGCTTCGGGCGGTTTAATGGAGTTTGCAAAACCTAAACTGTTCAAATTTTCGTTTTGTTCCAATAGTTTCTTTTGGTTAAAAACCTTTCCTTTTCTAACCCCGGCATAATATTTCAAAAATGATCTTGGAAAGTTATCATAACCTTTTAAGGCTATTGAATCTATGGTTCGAATGTTTCCATTATCAACAAATAGTGTTGCGCTTAAACTGTTCGCTTCGTCTTTTTCAATCTCCGTGAGTTTTATTCGGGCGAAAGCATTTCCTTTTTGATTGCGAAGCGATGTAAGTTTTTTTAAAGAAACGGGAATAGTTTCAAAAGGGAGAATGAAATATTCATCTGTAATTTCTGAAGTAATACGTTGTAATTCTTTTTTGGTAAAATCTTCTTCGGAATAAAAGATTTTTATTTGGCTGTATTTTTTTCCGAGGAAGAAATCTGCAATGTAGCTGCTGTCGTTTTCTTTTTGAATTTTTTGCAACTCGCTTTCAATATAACCCATGCGTTGCAGCTTTAAATGCAAAGTGTCGGTTTCCTTTTTCAGTGAAAGAAAATCTTTAAAAGTAGTTTGCATTTGAAGCGAGTCCATTGTTTCTTTAGAAATTGGTTTCTCGGCCTTTATAGAAAGCGACAGCTCCTGAGCCTTTATTCCGAAGAAAAAACAGGTGTATATATTAAGGTAAATAAAAATGGATAGGATTTTTTTCAAAAAGGGCGCAAATTAGCTGTGTAAAACTAACGCTTCAACTTGCCATTTCATATTCAAATTGAAAAAATAATAAAAGTATGCTGAAAATTAATTCAGTATGGTTTGATTAGTCTAAAAAAAATTCTACATTTGCATCCCCTAAAAATAGGGGTGTTTTATTTTTAAACATTAATAATACATATTTTATATGCCAACAATTTCACAATTAGTACGTAAAGGAAGAACCAAAATAACCAAGAAGAGTAAATCGGTTGCTTTGGATTCGTGCCCACAACGTCGTGGTGTTTGTACGCGTGTATATACTACTACACCTAAGAAACCAAACTCAGCTATGCGAAAAGTAGCAAGGGTTAGGCTTACAAATGGTAAGGAAGTAAACGCATACATCCCAGGCGAAGGTCACAATCTCCAAGAGCACTCGATAGTATTGGTTAGAGGTGGAAGGGTAAAAGATTTGCCAGGAGTTAGGTATCACATTGTTCGTGGAGCGTTAGACACCGCAGGTGTTGCAGGCCGCACGCAACGTAGATCTAAGTATGGAGCAAAACGCCCAAAGAAGTAAAAATGAAAACGGGTTAATAATTAGTTGTTTTAAAACAATTAATATTTAACCATTAAAAAACAACAAATGAGAAAAAGACAGGCCAAAAAAAGACCCCTTTTACCAGATCCAAGGTTTAACGACCAGTTGGTTACGCGTTTCGTAAACAACATGATGTGGGACGGAAAAAAGAGTGTCGCCTTCAAAGTTTTTTATGATGCTATTGACATTGTAGATGAAAAGAAAACAGACGACGAAAAAACTGCGTTGGAGCTTTGGAAAGATGCACTTTCCAATGTTATGCCTCACGTAGAGGTTCGTAGCCGTAGAGTTGGTGGGGCAACCTTCCAAATTCCTATGCAAATACGCCCAGACCGTAAAATTGCAACTGCAATGAAATGGTTGATTACTTATTCAAGAAAAAGAAACGAGAAATCCATGGCTGCAAAACTTGCGGGTGAAATTCTTGCCGCTGCCAAAGAAGAAGGCGCTGCTGTTAAGAAACGTATGGATACTCATAAAATGGCAGAAGCTAACAAAGCATTCTCACATTTCAGATTCTAAAAAATGGCACAAAGAGATTTAAAATATACAAGAAATATCGGGATTGCTGCGCATATTGATGCAGGTAAAACCACTACTACAGAGCGTATCCTTTTTTATACAGGGGTAAGCCATAAAATTGGTGAAGTTCACGATGGAGCTGCAACAATGGACTGGATGGAGCAAGAGCAGGAGCGTGGTATTACCATTACTTCAGCTGCTACCACTTGTACTTGGAAGTTTCCTATGGAAAACGCTGAAGTAACCAGTGAAACTAAAAATTACCACTTTAACATTATTGATACTCCCGGTCACGTAGATTTTACTGTAGAAGTAAATCGTTCATTACGTGTTCTAGATGGTTTAGTGTTTTTATTTAGTGCTGTTGATGGTGTTGAGCCACAATCTGAAACTAACTGGAGACTTGCTGATAACTACAAAGTGCCACGTATTGGTTTCGTAAATAAAATGGACCGTCAAGGTGCTAACTTTATGGAAGTTTGCCAACAGGTGAAAGATATGTTAGGTAGCAATGCTGTGCCAATTGTTTTGAACATTGGTGACGAAGAAAACTTTAAGGGAATTGTTGATTTAGTAAAGAACCGTGCAGTCATATTTCATGATGATTCATTCGGTGCTACTTTTGATGTTATTGAAATTCCGGAAGATTTAAAGGCAGAAGCAAAAATGCTAAGAGGTAAACTTATTGAAGAAGTTGCCGCTTACGATGAAAACTTGCTTGAAAAATATATGGAAGATGAAAACTCCATTACCGAGGATGAAATCCACGCTGCGCTTCGTGCTGCAGTAATGGATATGAGTATCATTCCAATGGTATGTGGTTCTTCTTTCAAAAATAAAGGGGTGCAGTTTCTTTTAGATGCTGTGTGTCGTTATTTACCAGCTCCAACTGACAAAGAGGGTATTATAGGTATAAATCCTGATACTGAAAAAGAAGAAATCCGTAAGCCGGATGTTTCTGCTCCTTTTGCAGCTTTGGCATTTAAGATTGCTACAGACCCTTTCGTAGGTCGTTTGGCATTCTTCCGTGTTTATTCTGGTCGTTTAGATGCAGGTTCTTATATTTTGAACAACCGTTCAGGAAAAAAAGAACGTATTTCTCGTATCTATCAAATGCACTCTAACAAGCAAAACGCTATCGATTTTATCGAAGCTGGAGATATTGGAGCGGCAGTTGGATTTAAAGATATTAAGACTGGGGATACCATGTCTGATGAAAAGCACCCAATTGTTTTAGAAAGTATGAACTTCCCTGATCCAGTAATTGGTATTGCGGTGGAGCCTAAAACAAAGGTTGATGTTGATAAATTGGGTATGGCTTTATCAAAACTTGCCGAAGAAGATCCAACTTTCCAAGTGCGTACAGATGAAGCTTCTGGACAAACTATTATTTCAGGAATGGGTGAGCTTCACTTAGATATTATCGTAGACCGTTTGCGTCGCGAATTCAAAGTTGAAGTAAACCAAGGTCAGCCACAGGTAGAATATAAAGAAGCAGTAACAAAAACTGCAGATCACAGAGAGGTTTACAAAAAGCAATCAGGTGGTCGTGGTAAATTTGCCGATATCGTATTCACATTGGGTCCTGTAGATGAGGAAGATGCTAAAGAAGGACTTGTGTTCGTTAATGCCGTAAAAGGTGGTAACGTGCCAAAAGAATTTATTCCTTCTGTTGAAAAAGGTTTCAAACAAGCAATGGCCAATGGGCCGCTTGCAGGCTTTGAGGTAGACAGTATGAAGGTTACTTTAAAAGACGGATCTTTCCACCCTGTGGATTCTGATGCACTATCTTTTGAATTGGCTGCAAAAATTGGATTTAAAGAAGTTGCCAAAAAAGCGGGAGCTGTAATTCTAGAACCTATAATGAAAATAGAGGTGTTAACACCTGAAGAAAATATGGGTGATATTGTTGGGGATCTTAACCGTCGTCGTGGAACAATCACAAACATGAGCGACAGAGCTGGAGCAAAAGTAATAAAGGGTGAAGTGCCACTTTCTGAAATGTTCGGTTATGTAACTACATTAAGAACGTTGTCTTCAGGTCGTGCAACTTCCACTATGGAATTTTCACATTACGCTGAAACTCCTTCAAGTATTTCTGAGTCAGTAATCGCAAAAGCAAGAGGAACCGCTAACGCATAATAATTTCAGCAATGAGTCAAAAAATAAGAATAAAGCTAAAATCGTACGATCACAATTTGGTGGATAAATCTGCTGAAAAAATCGTAAAGACCGTAAAGAGTACTGGAGCCGTAGTAACAGGTCCAATTCCTTTACCAACACACAAAAAAATCTTTACAGTATTGCGTTCTCCTCACGTGAACAAGAAAAGTAGAGAGCAATTCCAACTAAGTTCTTACAAAAGACTTTTGGATATCTACAGTTCTTCTTCAAAAACCATTGATGCTCTAATGAAATTAGAGTTGCCAAGTGGGGTAGAAGTGGAAATTAAAGTTTAGTTATAAGCTTTAATTTACATCCAGAAATTATTTCTGGGTCTTGTAAAGGTTAAAATGTCCTGAGCTTGTTAGCAAGGGAAAAACGGAAAACAAAATAATATTCAGGGTTGAATTTATTTTGACCCTGTTTTTTTGAATAGAAAATTTAAATAAGTAATAATCAATAAATAATTAAATATGTCTGGGTTAATTGGAAGAAAGATAGGGATGACCAGCATCTTTGACGAGAACGGGAAGAATATTCCTTGTACCGTTATTGAGGCAGGACCCTGTGTTGTCACCCAAGTCAGAACCATAGAGGTTGACGGGTACAATGCTCTTCAACTTGGTTTCGATGACAAGAAGACTGTAACTAAAGCTGCCGAAGGGCACGCCAAAAAAGCAGGA
>JBBSOQ010000019.1:0-68817 GCA_038259585.1 Flavobacteriales bacterium
CATACTCAAAATGCTCAAAGAACGCTTTTTTTAATTCAAAGTTAAACTGGTGTTTGCCTAATTTCAACCCTACGAAAGGGATTGTAAACTCTTTCAAATCCTTCATTTTCACACCTATTTAGGACCTTAACCTTACGGATAAGGCGGGTGCAAAGATAAAAAATTATTTGAATAGCAATTAGTTTTTTTATTTCTTTTTTGAGAAGCTTCTTTTGCGTGTTGCTTGCAATGGATTTTGGGAGATTTCTTCATACTCCTCACGTGTTTCAAAAATGGAGATAGCACTGAAAACTGCTTCGCGGAAAGATTCAAAATTCGCTTCATTTTTTCCGGCCAAATCAAATGCAGTGCCGTGATCCGGGGAAGTGCGAATGCGATTAAGCCCTGCGGTAAAATTCACGCCTTTTCCAAAAGCAAGTGTTTTAAAAGGTATTAATCCTTGATCATGGTAGGAAGCAATAATAGCATCAAAATTTTTGTAATTGCCAGAACCAAAAAAGCTATCTGCCGCATACGGGCCAAAAACCATTTTACCATTTTTACGGATATTGTCTAAAGCAGGACGCAAAAGTGTGTCATCTTCATCGCCAATTACACCATTATCCCCTGTATGGGGATTAATTCCCAAAACTGCAATTTTTGGCATTTCAATTCCGAAGTCTTCAATTAAAGTATGATAAATGGTATTAATTTTTTTATCTATACGTTCACGGGTAATGTTTTTCACTACATCTTTTACCGCGACGTGATCTGTTAAAAGCCCAACACGTAAATCTTCAGAAATTAAAAGCATCAAGCTTTCGCCTTCTAGTTCCTGCGCCAAATAATCGGTATGTCCAGGAAAATTAAAGTTTTCAGATTGGATGTTTGATTTGTTGATGGGCGCTGTAACCAAAGCGTCAATTTTACTATCCTTTAAGGCGGCAACAGCTGCCTTCAAAGATTTTATGGCATATTCGCCTCCTATTGGGTTTTCTTCGCCAAAGGAAACGTCAACGTGCTCTTTCCAAATATTGAGAACGTTTATTTTTTTTGGAATAAGATCTTCTATTTTGTCTATTCCGTGGAAATTGATATCAATTTCATAATGTTTTTTAAAGAAAGACATCAACTTTACGGAAGCAAAAATAACAGGCGTACAAAACTCAAGCATTCGCGTATCCTCAAACGTCTTTAGAATTATTTCGCTTCCAATCCCGTTAATATCGCCAATGGAAATACCGACCACTATTTTATCCTCTCTGCTCATTATGTTTGGCTTTTTAAATTGTTACTTTTGCATTACAAATGTAACCAAATACTACAATGTTTACAGGAATTATTGAAACCGTTGGTGAAATAAACCAACTTACCAAAGAAGGCGAAAATCTTCATATAGAAATAAAAAGTCCCTTGGCACAGGAACTGAAAATAGACCAAAGTGTATCTCACAATGGTGTGTGTTTAACAGTAGTTGAAATAAAGGAAAATGCCTATGTTGTTACCGCTATTAAAGAAACTTTGGATAAAACTACCATAAAAACACTAACAAAAGGTTCATTGATCAATCTGGAAAGAGCTATGAAATTGGGTGATAGACTTGACGGCCACATTGTGCAGGGTCACGTGGATGGAGTAGCAGTTTGTAAAAAAGTTGAGGAAGCAGATGGCAGTTGGATTTATACTTTTATATATAAAAATTCAGATTTCAATACTGTTGAAAAAGGTTCCATTACCGTTAATGGAGTAAGTTTGACAGTAATTAATTCAAAAAAAGGAGAATTTAATGTTGCGATTATCCCTTATACATTTGAAAATACAAATTTTAAAACAATTAATGAGGGAAGCGTAGTAAACTTAGAATTTGATATTATAGGGAAGTATGTAAAAAATCTTATGATGCCTTATTTATAGCATGACTTCTTTTGTAAATTATGTACACTCCAAATAAAATAGCCACAACAACTAAAATCCATAAATTATCGTCTATAGGCAACTCAGGACCACGATTTTGTGAAGGAGCTGGAGGTCCTTGATTGCTTGATGCAGTTTGGACAGCAAGCATTATAAAATTATAGATAAGTGATGTCATGTTTGTTCATTAACGATTTGGGGATCGTATTTATGCGCCTAAAGTAACAATTTTTTTTTACCTGAAATAAAAAAATGAGTTATCGAATGTTTAATAACTCATTTCTATTGTGAAAATTGTATTTCAAATAAGCGTTAATTTGACTCATTATAAGCCATTTAAAAAAAGTGGTCCCACATGGGCTCGAACCATGGACCCTCTGATTATGAGTCAGATGCTCTAACCAGCTGAGCTATGGGACCTTTTTAATATTCAAAATTTCAAGTATACTACCCAAGTCAATTATCATTTTGGGATAATTATTGGGATTGCAAATGTAAAACACTTTGCAAATACAGCAAAACTATTTTTACTTATTCTCAATTTCTTGGCAAAGCTCTACCAATACACCGTTTGCAGATTTTGGATGTAGAAAAGCCACCCATTTATTGTCGGCTCCTTTTTTTGGTGTGTCGTTTAAAAGAACAAATCCTTCTTTTTTTAATCTTTTCATTTCCGATTTTATGTCTTTTACTGCAAACGCAATGTGATGTATGCCTTCTCCTCTTTTTTCTATAAACTTAGCGATTGCACTGTCTTGACTTGAAGCCTCCAATAGTTCAATTTTACTTTCGCCACAGCGAAAAAAAGAAGTTTTCACACCTTCACTTTCCACTTTTTCACTCTTGTATGGAGCGCTTCCTAATAAAGCTTCATAAATCTTATTGGCTTCAACAATATTTTTAACAGCAATTCCGATGTGTTCTATTTTTTCCATAAATACGTGTTCAATGGTTCAAAAATACAAACTTAATTCCTTTGAATTTTAACATGCTTACTGCTTCATTAACATTCCTTACGGTTTTATGTTCTATTTTTGCAGAATGGTAGAAAGTAATAGACAAAAGAAAATAGCGGGCGTTTTGCAAAACGACCTCGCAAACGTGATTCAAAATATGCTTCGCGAAGCTGGACAAATGGGCATTATTATTTCGGTGAGCAAAGTGACCGTAACCACAGATTTATCAATCGCAAAAGTTTTTACAAGCGTATTTCCTGCCGATAAAGCTGAAACAATTGTGGTTGAGCTAAACAAAAACAAGCCAAACATAAAACACCAAATTGCACAGCTTACAAAGCATCAATTGCGGAAAATGCCAGATCTTTTCTTTTATAATGATGATTCTTTAGAATACATTGAAAAGATTGACAAAGCAGTAAAAGGCGATGAAAATCCTCTGAAAAATCCAGATTTACTGGAGAAACGAAAAAAGTCATAGCTTGAATTTTTCGCTCTACATCGCCAAACGTTACTTGTTTTCAAAAAGTAGCAACAATGCTATCAATATTATTACAGGTATTGCGGCAATGGGCGTAGTTGTTGGTGCGATGTCACTATTCATAGTTCTTTCTGGATTTTCCGGGTTAAAAGATTTCAGTCTTCAGTTTACGAATGAATTTGACAGTGATCTAAAAATACTTCCCGAAAGTGGAAAAACTATCACTTTTTCCGAAGTGCAAAAAACCAAGCTTAATAATATTGAAGGAATTCAAAACTTTTCAGAAATAATTGAGGAACGCGTTTTTCTTCATTACAAAGGAAAAAATCATATAGCCTATATAAAGGGCGTGGATTCACTGTACGGAAAAGTAACTCAACTAGACAGTATAATGTATTTTGGAGAATGGTTCGTTCCCTCCGAACATCAAGTTGTTGTTGGACTTTCCACCATTGCAAAACTTTCCTTAGGTGTAAATGATTATTTAAACTTGCTAGAAATTTACGTTCCAAAACCTGGAACTGGGCAATTAAACGCGTTAGATCCTTCCGAAGCTTTTACTAAAGAAAATGTAGTGGTTTCTGGAGTTTATCAGGTAAACGAGGATTTAGATACAAAATATGTTTTTTCAGATTTGGGGTTTGCTAGAAACCTGCTTTCTTTGGACAGCACGAAAATTTCTTCTATTGAAATGAAGCTATCACCCACTGCTTCCGAAGAAAATGTGCGCAAAGAAATCGAGAAAATCTTTCCAACAGGAATTCTTGTTAAAAACCGAATTCAGCAAAATGACGCACTCTACAAAATGCTGAATACCGAAAATATTGCAGTTTATTTAATCTTTACTTTGGTCTTAATTATTGCACTTTTCAATGTTATAGGTTCCATAATAATGATGGTTTTAGACAAGCGAAAAAACATAAAAACGCTTTATAATATGGGCGCCTCGCTTCCAGAAATACGACGCGTATTTTTTTTACAAGGAACGCTGATGACTGTAATTGGTGGGTTGCTAGGGATTTTTTTGGGAATTCTCGCTGTATTGGCGCAGTTAAAATTTGAATTTGTTTCAATAACAAGCACATTACCTTATCCTGTTCAATTGAAATTCATCAACATTGTAATTGTTTTTGTAACCATCAGTGTTTTGGGAATTATTGCTTCAAAAATTGCTTCGTCTAGGGTGAGAGAGAAGTTGTTAATTTAAATTTTAAAAGCATTTAAATAATTAAGAATTCTGGATTTGCTCCCAAACTTATCAACGCATCACAAATCTCTTCCGTAAAAATTTTTGGACCGCAAACATAAAAGCGAGAATCAAAATCACCAATAGTCTCTATTAGAAATTTCCGGTCAATTCTTCGCTCCCGGAAACCAATTACTCCTTCTTGAGTGAATACATTTCTATAGGCTGGTCCCAACATTTTTGTCAATTCATCGTGCAAAATGATGTCATCCTTGGTTTTATTTGAATATAAAAGCGCAAGATTTCGAAGATTTCCACTCTCAAAAAGAGCCCTGAATATTGCAATAAAAGGGGTGATTCCCGTACCTCCGGCAATGAATATGCCTGGACCCTTATATTCAATTGTTCCATATAAATCGTGAAGTAAAAGTTCATCACCAGTCTTAAGCTTACCCATTTGATCTGTCACACCTTTGTGGTCTTCATATATTTTGACAATAAACTCTAAATGATCCCAATGTTGCAATGAAGTAAACGTAAACGGTCGAATTTTTTCCTCCCAGCCCGGCAGATTGATGGATATATGTGCCGATTGTCCTGGAGTATATTTAAAATCTTTAGGTTTTTCTAGTACAAAGCGCTTAACGTTCTGTGTGATATAATGAGTGTTGAGTATCTTGAGCCTCTGCATGACGGTAGTTTAATCTTCAAAGTTAAAAAGGATATTTAAGAAAAACGTTTTATGGATTGAAAGGAATTAAAAAACTATAAACTTAGGCAAATTCATAATTCCCAAATATCTCCAAAACTTCATCAAAAGCTTCAAAAACTGAGTCAGAATCATCACTCGTCACCATTTTCATACGGTATTCTTTAAAGTTAGGAATGCCTTTAAAATAATTTGTGTAATGACGACGCGTTTCAAAAACACCAAGAGTTTCGCCTTTCCAATCTATCGCCATTTGTAGGTGGCGTTTGGCGGCATCTATGCGTTCTAACATTGTTGGTGGCGGTAAATGTTCTCCGGTTTTAAAATAGTGTTTTACTTCTTTAAAAAACCACGGATAGCCAATACTGGCGCGACCTATCATAGCTCCGTCAAGGCCATATTTATCACGCATCTCCATCGCTTTTTCAGGGGTATCAACATCGCCATTTCCGAATATGGGAATGTGCATTCGTGGGTTGTTTTTTACTTCGGCGATAGGTTTCCAATCTGCATCACCTTTATACATTTGAGCACGCGTTCGCCCGTGAATGGATAGCGCTTGGCAGCCAACATCTTGCAAGCGTTCAGCAACCTCTAGAATTTTTATAGAATCTTGGTCCCATCCCAATCGAGTCTTTACGGTAATGGGAAGCTTAGTGTGCTTCACCATTGCTTCTGTAAGACGAACCATTAAATCAATATCTTTTAATATTCCCGCACCTGCGCCTTTTGAAACCACTTTTTTTACGGGACAGCCAAAGTTTATATCAATCATATCTGGGCCACTGGCTTCAACAATTTCAACGCTTTGAAGCATAGAATCCAGCACAGCACCAAAAATCTGTATGCCTACGGGACGTTCCTTTTCATAAATATCCAGCTTCATCATGCTTTTGGCAGCATCGCGAATAAGCCCTTCGGAAGAGATAAATTCAGTAAAAACCACATCAGCGCCCTGTTCTTTGCAAAGTGCGCGGAATGGCGGGTCACTTACGTCTTCCATAGGTGCAAGAAGCAATGGAAAATCTGGCAATTGTATGTTTCCTATTTTTGGCAATTCTTAGTTTTTGAACTGCAAAAGTAATAAATATCAGCAAATAAGATTTTAATGGAAAAAATCTGGTAGTTTAACCTACTTATTTTTCTTCCAGCCTATCGCCTTCGTCCGTTTTTATCTGTTTGCTATTGTCGCGGAGTCTCGCGTTTCCAAAGTTATATTTTAAACCAATTCTGAACAGCCTGTTTTCCTGATTTGCATAAAAATAGTTGTCTTGGTTATAATAACGCGATACAGAAGCCATGTTTTTCAATGTATCAAAAACATCATCTACGCCAGCTGTAAGGCTTAAACGCTTGTCCCAAAATTCTTTCCGCAAGGAAATGTTGACAAAGGTTTGGTTTTTAAAATTGCGATCGCCAAACACAAAATTAGATATATATGACCCTGTTAGATCTGCGGTAAAAGAATGATCCTTAGTTAGAATGAAGTTGTTTGTAGTGGATATGTACTGACCAAAGGTGTCATTGGTATATTTTTCCTGAGAACTTTCAAAAGTATTAAATTCATTTGCTAAGTAAAATGAAGATGTCATTAAATGCAACCACCACCAAGATGTTACCGAATTAACGTATGTAATATCAAATGCATATTGTTTACTTTTTATCAAATTCGCATCAACTCTCCCCAACAAATTATTATTGTTATTTTGAAAGGTAAGTATCTCTAGATTGTTTTCAATATTTTGGTAGTAGATTTCAAAAAACAATTTGTTTTTGTGGTCAAAACTTAATGTAATAATATCTTCAATTGACGGCAACAAATTTGGATTGCCTCCATTAAAATCTCGTTCTGTTATAAAATATTTAAACGGATTTAAGCTTTGATAGCGAGGGCGTTCAATGCTTCTGCTATAACTTAAGCCAATCCCATTGTTTTCGTTTATTTTATAATGAAAGGAAGCAGAGGGAAACAAATCAAAATAGTGCTGATTGTTCACTTGTCCCAGAGATTGTGAAATTGCATCAATATCTGTGTATTCACCACGAAGTCCAAGAGTAAGACTCCATTTCTCCCATTCCTTTTCAAAATTTATGTATTCAGCATAAATATTCTCTTTGTAATTAAAATCATCAGATAATAAATTATTGAATACATTTCCGTTGTTTTCCGTATCAAAAAAATTTAGCATACTTTCTGTATTGATATTGCTAAATTTAACGCCTGCTTTCAGTGTGCCTCCCCATAATTCAGTTGCAACATCGACTTGTCCCGTAAAAATGTCACTTCTTTGTCTTGAATCTGTATAAAAACTGTTGTTTCTTAAAAAATCACCATTTGCCAATAAATAGTCGGATTTTACGCTTTGGTCTTGAGAATGATTGTAATTAATATAATTTGCTGACGCAGTTATGGTAGCTCCTTCTTCATTCAATTTTCGGTTATAATCTAGTGCAAAAGTAAGATTTCGACGTTCGTAATTCACATGGCTCAACGTTGTAATTATTGAATCCAATTGGCGTTGCGGATTATAAATTAAAGACTCACCGTTATTGCTATAATCAACTTTGGGCGTAACGGAAACATTTGAGCTTACGCTTATTGTGTTTTTATTATCTAGTGCAAAATCTAAAACAATATTTCCATTATGGTTTTCACTTTCTGTAGTACGGTCAAAGTTGGTTTCCCAAATAGATTTTGTGGATACTTCATCTGGCTGAAAGTAACGAATGTAATTTTCATCCTCTTTATATTCTTTTCTCTTACCATAAGTATAACTTGCGTAAACATTAAGCCAATTGTTTTTATAAAAATGGGAAGTACCCAGCCTATATTTAGAATAAATGGCCTGCTCATAAGTAGCATTTACAGAACCTTTATACCCAATAGAAATTGCTTTTGAAGTAATAATATTAAGTACTGTGCCAGCTTCAGCATCATATTTTGAAGAAGGATTTGTGATAACTTCGATTGATTTTATATTGGCCGCGTCGGTGTTTTCCAAAAGTGAGGCTACTTCAGAAGAAGAAAGATAAACTCGTTTTCCATTAATATAAACTATAGGCGAGGAAAATTTCACTTGAATATTCTCACCTATAACAACAACTCCCGGTGTTTTTTTTAAAAGATCCATCGTGCTCCCAGTAGAAAGAGAAGTATTTTCAACGTTGAAAACAAGTTTGCCAGCCGTTTTCTTTATAGTGGGCAACTTTACTGTAACCACAGTTTCGTCCAGCATTTGGGAACTTTCCTTTAAAATAACGTTTCCTAAGTTTTTGGTAGAAGAAAGTTCAAGATTATAATACATACTTTCAAAACCTATGTAGCTGAAGTTAATTTTATAGGTGCCTTTTTCCAATCCTTTAAACAAAAAGGAGCCATCTTCATCAGTTGTACTTCCTTTTAAAGGCTCTTCTTTTTGGTCCTCATAAACCAAAACATTTACAAATGATAAAGGTGAATTTTTAGTATCAACAACTTTCCCAGAAATAACAAATTCCTGTGACAGTAGCATTCCGCTTTGAAAGCAGAAAAAAATAATTAAAAATCTTGCAAACATAAGTAGATATCTGGGCGACACCCTTTATTCTTGTTCTTTATTGGGGAGAAACAAATAACATAGCTGAAATACAACTACATCACTACAAATATGTTAAAAATATATTAAACTAAAACAAAGTTTTAGCAATTATTTCAAGTGTATAAATCATAAATTTTATAATCACTCTTTTAATCTATATTTGCAACTTATAGCACGAGAAGGAATTTTTATGAAGAACATCCGCAATTTTTGCATTATTGCCCACATTGATCACGGAAAAAGCACCTTGGCAGATCGCCTTTTGGAAGCTACTGGTACCGTGACCGATCGCGAAAAACAAGACCAATTACTTGATAATATGGACTTGGAACGCGAACGCGGTATTACTATTAAGAGCCATGCCATTCAGATGGAATATGTTTATAAGGGAGAAAATTATATTCTGAACTTAATTGATACTCCAGGTCACGTAGATTTTTCATACGAAGTTTCCCGGTCCATTGCAGCTTGCGAAGGAGCATTGCTCATTGTTGATGCGGCGCAGAGCATTCAAGCTCAAACCATTTCAAACCTTTATTTGGCACTGGAAAATGATTTAGAGATTATTCCAGTTTTGAACAAAGTGGATCTTCCTTCAGCAAACGTAGAGGAAGTGACTGACGATATTGTAGACCTTTTGGGCTGCAAAGCTGAAGAGGTAATTCCAGCAAGCGCAAAAACAGGTCTTGGAATTGATGAAATATTGAGCGCTATTATTGAACGCGTTCCGCCGCCAAAAGGCAATCCTAACGAATCATTACAGGCGCTTATTTTTGATTCTGTTTACAATCCCTTCCGCGGTGTTGAAACCTATTTTAGAGTTTTGAACGGTGAAATACGAAAAGGGCAGCACATAAAATTTATGGCTACTGGAAAAAGTTATTTTGCAGATGAAGTGGGAACTTTGAGGTTGAAACAATTTCCAAGAGATGTAATTAAAACTGGTGATGTAGGTTACTTAATTACTGGAATAAAAGAAGCCAAAGAAGTAAAGGTTGGCGATACCATTACAGATTCTAAAAGTCCGACTGTTAATATGATTGCAGGTTTTGAGGATGTAAAGCCAATGGTTTTTGCTGGAATTTACCCCGTTGATACAGAAGATTATGAAGAGTTGCGAAACTCCATGGAAAAACTACAGTTGAATGATGCGTCTTTAGTTTTCGTTCCTGAAAGCTCTATGGCCCTTGGCTTCGGTTTTCGTTGCGGATTTTTAGGCATGCTTCATTTAGAAATTATTCAGGAAAGACTGGAAAGAGAGTTTGATATGACGGTAATTACAACCGTTCCGAACGTTTCTTACCACGCTTTTTCAAATAAAGAACCAGAAGTTCCAATTTTGGTGAACAACCCTTCCGATTTGCCAGATCCTTCAAAAATAAACCGTGTTGAAGAGCCTTACATCAAAGCAACAATCATCACAAAATCAGATTTTGTTGGTTCCGTTATGTCGCTTTGTATTGAAAAAAGAGGAGAGATTACCAATCAAACATATTTAACTACTGAAAGAGTTGAACTTACTTTTGATATGCCTTTAGCAGAAATTGTTTTCGACTTTTATGATAGATTAAAAACAGTTTCAAAAGGATATGCTTCTTTTGATTATTCACCCATTGGGATGCGTCAGTCACATCTTGTGAAAGTAGATGTGTTGCTTAATGGAAATATCGTTGATGCGCTTTCAGCATTGCTTCACCGCGATAATGCATTTGATATTGGGAAAAAAATCTGTGAAAAATTGCGCCAGCTAATTCCAAGGCAACAGTTCGATATTCCAATTCAAGCAGCAATCGGCGCTAAGATTATTGCCCGCGAAACCGTGAAAGCACTCAGAAAAGATGTTACCGCAAAATGCTATGGAGGTGATATTTCGCGAAAACGAAAACTTTTGGAAAAGCAGAAAAAAGGAAAGAAACGTATGCGCCAAGTTGGTAACGTGGAAATTCCGCAGGAAGCTTTTATGGCGGTACTTAAACTAAACGATTAGATTTTAGTTTTAATTTCCGCAGCTAGCTCCAGCCTGTTCTAGCCCCGAAATATAAGTGTCATAAGGCGTACCGGTGTTTTGACCGTTTACAGAAGCATTGCCATCACTTTCCTGACAAACTTGAAAATCTGTTGTTTCAGACGAAGAACAAGTTGTGCAGGAAACACCGTCATCTTTTTTGCAGGAAAAAATTGATAGCATACAACCTAGCACTATAATTATAGAAATTTTCTTCATCAAAGTTGTTTTTATAGGAACGGTTTTATTGGAAAATTATTTTTTGTCTTTCCCTTCGTTTTCAGTTCGCGTTGCATTTACAACATCTTCAAAATCCATGGGTTTTCCAAGATAAACTAAACTGCTACCTTCCTCTACCTCCAGTTCAGCTGGGGCGGTAATTAGATCCAAAAATCCGTTGGGACTTTTCATAAATAATGGTATCGCGTTTTCGTTTTCACCAATAATATGCAGCACACGTAAAAATTGATTATGGCTTCCCACAGGGATTTCCTGTATTGAGGGAAAATCTTGCGCCACTTCAGTGAAACGCATATAGTCATGGGTATATGAAAATAATTCCTTTGCTGAAAGATTTTGACGTTGGCGCATTTCTTCTGAAGTCATTAAACGGAAGGTTCCATTTTCACCAAAATATTTTCCAAATCTATTTATTGCTTGTTTATTAATCTCATCACTTCCCGTCATTGCTAGCAAATAACCTACGTCGTTCAGTTCAATATTATCGGTCAGATCATCTGCATAAATGTTTGCAGTAAATGCTTCTAGTCCCAACTCTTTTGCCCTGTTTATATTTAATTGGTTGGAATCTATCAAAACCACATGCCGATTATTTTTATGTAAATAGGTAGCAATCAATCGTGACGCTTTAGTTGCCCCAACCATAATTATTCCTTCAGATTTCTTTAAATAAACGCCCAACCAACTGGCCATAACCCTAGCAGTTGTGGCGTTTATAATTACTGTTACTAAAACTACCGCAAAAACCAAAGGGGTAATATATTCTGCCCCAACAACCCCTTTTGCAACCAATTGAGTTCCAAAAAGTGAAGAAATACCCGCGGCAACAATTCCGCGCGGCCCTACCCAACTAATGAAAAGTTTTTCATTTGTTTTAAGCGAAGACCCGACCGTACTGGCAAAGACCGTCAAAGGGCGCAGTAGAAAAATAACAATAGTTAATAGAATTGCTGTTTTTAAGTTATAAACTAACAAAAGATCTTCCACGCTTATATTTGCCGCAAGTAAAATAAAAAGTATAGAAACTAGCAAAACACTAAGCGATTCCTTAAAATAAAGAAGTTCCTTCAGGCTGGGTAAATCGCTATTCCCAAGAAACATCCCCATAACCACTACGGCCAAAAGTCCCGATTCATGAGCAAACAGATCACTTATTACAAAAACCGCCATTACCATTGAAAGTGAAACCACGTTAGAAAGATAATGTGGCACAAGTTTCTTTTTTATGGAAAAGTAAAGCGCATATCCCGCTGAAATTCCAAAAGCCATTCCTATTAAAATAATTTTTCCAAAATCAAGCAATGCCTGTTTTGTATAGCCTGAATCTCCCTCTACGCTTATAAATTCATAAACAAGTACCGCTACAAGTGCGCCAATGGGATCAATTAGAATTCCTTCCCAACGAAGAACGGCCGCAACATCCTTTTTAAGCGGAATATTTCTTAAAATAGGAGTAATAACCGTAGGTCCGGTAACAATTATTAATGCCGAAAAAAGAAATGCAATGCGCCAACTAAGACCAAAAACATAATGTGCCGCAACTCCTGCGCCAATAAATGTAATGGCCGCACCAATACTAATCAGTTTTCCAATTACGGGACCAACTTTTGAAATCTCACCACGTTTTAAAGTAAGTCCACCTTCAAAAAGAATAATTCCCACAGCTAGCGAAACAAAATAGAAAAGATTTTGACCTGGAAAGAGTCCCTTTTCTCCATTCCAAATAGGTTGAAGCCATTGGGTTCCATCTTCAGACATAAATGTGGAAAGTGGGCCAACCAAAAGACCAATCAAAATTAAAGGGAGAATAGCAGGTATTTTAAATTTCCATGCGACCCATTGGGCCAAAATTCCTAAAATTATAATTCCTGCAAGTTCTACCATTCAATCGGGGGTTTTGGCAAATTAAATATTTTTCGCTTCCACAATAAGGAAATGATTTGTTAAAAATAGCATAATTAATTTATACTAAACGTTCGGTCTGTAACGCTTTTGTTAATTTGCGACTCATTTCCTCAGATTATGCAATTATTCCCTATTGAAGCTGGCAATTTTAAACTTGATGGCGGCGCTATGTTTGGCGTTGTGCCAAAAACGCTTTGGACCAAAACAAACCCAGCCGACGAAAATAACATGATTGACATTGCCGCACGCTGTCTTCTTATTGAAAATGGCACCCGACTTACGCTGATTGATACCGGAATGGGCAATAAGCAAAATGAGAAATTCTTTAGTTATTACTATCGCTGGGGTGATTATAGCATAGACGATTCCCTAAAAAAGTACGGTTTTCATAGAGATGATATTACTGACGTTTTTATGACACACCTGCATTTTGATCATTGCGGTGGAAGCGTGCAGTGGAACAGAGACCGAACTGGCTATGAACCAGCTTTCAAAAATGCAACTTATTGGAGTAATAAAGAACACTGGCAATGGGCAACGGAACCAAATAGAAGAGAGCAAGCCTCATTTTTAAAAGAAAATATTTTGCCAATGCAGGAAAGCGGACAATTGAAATTTGTTGCAAAACCCGTTTCAGATTTTGCACAAGCAAAGGAACTTGATTTCGGAATTCTTTTTGTGGATGGGCATACCGATAAGCAAATGATTCCACATATAAATTACAAAGGAAAAACACTAGTTTTTATGGCAGATTTGCTTCCAACTGCAGGCCATTTACCGCTTCCTTTTGTGATGGGATATGACACACGCCCTTTATTGACACTTCCCGAAAAGGAAAAATTCTTGAACAATGCGGCAGAAAATAACTTTTATCTTTTCCTTGAACACGATGCACACAACCCGATAATAACGGTCCAAAATACTGATAAAGGCGTTCGACTGAATGAAACCTTATCGCTCAATGAATTCTTTAATTAATCCTTTTTTAAATAATGAAAATTTTTAAGATCACTCTTTTTGCAGTTGCATTGTCAACTGTTTTGGTAAGCTGCGGAAGTGGTGCAGCAATTGTTGCTACTCCAATCCAAAATATTGATGCCAACCCTTTAAAAAATTCACCCCTTGTTGATGCTCAATTAAAGCATTGGCCAGCAATGGACTTGGTAAAAGACACGGTTCCAGGAATGAGTGTTGATAAAGCCTACAGCGAAATCATCAAAAACCGCAAAGGTGAAACAGTAATTGTGGGTGTTATAGATAGTGGTGTAGATGTTGACCACGAAGATCTTAAAAACGTAATCTGGACCAATCCCGGCGAAATTGCTGGAAATGGAATTGACGATGATAAAAACGGTTTTATTGACGACATCCACGGATGGAATTTTCTCGGTAATATTATTGAGGAAAATATGGAATACGTTCGTATCGTAAGAAAATTAAGTCCAAAATATGAAGGGAAAAGTGAATCTTCCATAAGCGCTGCAGACAGAAAAGAATTTGCTCTCTACCAAAAAGCAAAAGCAGAATTTGAAAAAGAACTGGCAGACAACAATCAAGGTAAAGTTCGCTATGAACAAATTATTTCGCAATTAAAACCAACACATAATGCTATTGCCAAAAAAATTGGAAAGGAAAATTATACCAAAGAAGACCTTGCCGCTATAAAAAATCCTTCAGCCGAAGAAAAGCAGCAAATTGCGATGCTAAACCAAATGCTGAATTATGCTGATTCGGTTCCTGAAGTAATTAAAGAAATTGAAGGCGGCATTGAATATTTCACTGAAAGAGAGAATAGTAATTTTAACACTACAAAGGATTTTCGCGGTGTTTTAGGCGATAATCCAGACGATATTACCGACAATATTTACGGAGATAATAATGTTGCTGGTCCCGACCCAAAAAGAGAAGATGTAAAACACGGAACTCACGTTGCTGGAATCATTGCTGCACAACGCAACAATGGAATCGGGATGGACGGTGTGGCAAATAACGTTAAAATTTTAGTGGTTCGTTCCGTTTCAAATGGTGACGAATATGACAAAGACGTGGCTTTGGGAATTCGTTATGCCGTGGACAATGGTGCAAAAGTTTTAAATACTAGCTTCGGAAAATATTATTCGCCACATCCAGAATGGGTTTATGACGCTATTAAATATGCCGCCTCAAAAGATGTTTTAATTGTAAATGCTGCCGGCAACGACGGCTTAAATTTAGATACTGTTAATGTTTATCCAAACGATCAAATAGACAACGGTTCTGAAATGGCTGATACCTTTTTGACCGTGGGAGCACTTAATGATAAATATGGCAGCGAATTGGTGGCAGACTTTTCAAACTATGGGAAAACGAATGTTGACATTTTTGCACCAGGCGTCAAAATCTGGTCAACAACTCCATTGAGCACTTATGAATATCTACAAGGAACTTCAATGGCAGCACCAGAAGTTGCTGGGGTTGCAGCAATGGTTCGTTCTTATTACCCAAATCTTTCCGCTAAACAAGTGAAGCAAATTATCATGGATAGCGGACTTACAACGAATACGAAAGTTGTTTTAGGAGGCGATAAATCTAATACAGATTCTTTTGCAAATATTTCAAAATCGGGGAAAATGGTAAACTTGTATAACGCCCTGATTATGGCCGATAAAATGTCTAAATAATGAAGCATATTATAACTGGTTTCTTTTTAACGGCAGTATTTTTTTCAGCATTTGCTCAAAACAACAATAGTTATTGGCAACAGAAAGTTGATTATAAAATGAACGTTCAAATGGACGTGAAAACCTTTCAATATAAAGGAACGCAGGAGTTGAAATACACAAACAATTCTCCAGATACTTTAAACAAAGTTTTCTATCACCTTTATTTCAACGCCTTTCAACCTGGCAGCGAAATGGACGTGCGTTCGCGAACAATCGCTGATCCCGATAGCCGTGTTACAGATAGAATTTCAAAACTTTCCCCTTCGGAAATTGGATACATTAAACCCACACTTTTCACGCAAGATGGTGCTGCAGCAAAATATGTAATTAAAGGAACCGTAATGGAAGTAATGCTGAACAGGCAAATTCTTCCTGGTGAAAGCACCGTATTTAATATGAATTGGGATGCGCAAGTACCGCTACAAATCCGTCGTTCTGGTAGAAACAATGCAGACGGTGTTGCGCTTACGATGACACAATGGTACCCAAAACTTGCCGAATACGACTTTGAAGGTTGGCACGCCGATCCATACATTGGCCGAGAATTTCACGGTGTATGGGGCGATTTTGACGTAACAATAACTATCGACGAAAGTTACACAATTGGTGGAACTGGTTACCTTCAAAATCCTGCAGAAGTGGGTCACGGATATACAATTCCTGGTCAAAAGCCGATGCACTCCGTAAAAGGAAAATACACATGGCACTTTTTAGCGCCCGATGTTCACGATTTTGCTTGGGCGGCGGATGCTAATTACGTTCATGACACCTATCCGGGACCGAACGGCGTGACGCTTCATTTCTTCTATAAAAATGATCCCGAAATTGCTGAAAACTGGAAAAATCTGCAGCCTAAAACTGCTGAATTGATGCAGTTTTATAATGAAACTATTGGGCAATATCCTTACGAACAATATTCCGTAATTCAAGGTGGAGATGGCGGAATGGAATATGCAATGTGCACAATGATTACTGGAGAACGTGAATTTGGGAGCCTTGTTGGCGTAACAGCACACGAACTTGCGCACTCTTGGTTTCAATTTGTTTTGGCTACTAATGAAAGCAAACACGAATGGATGGACGAAGGTTTTACCTCGTATATTTCAAGTGAAGCAATGAATCTTGTAATGGATCAGAAAAAAGCCAATCCGCATATAGGTTCTTATAGAGGTTATATATTGATGGCCGCCAGCGGACAAGAGCAACCGCAAACCACGCACGCGGATCGTTATGCAACTAACCGCGCATACGGAATAAACGCATACAGCAAAGGCTCGGTGTTTTTATCGCAGTTGGGGTATATTATTGGTCCAGAAAATCTTTCAAAAACATTGAAAAGGTATTATTCAGATTTTAAGTTTAAACATCCTACGCCAAATGATTTTATTCGGACTGCTGAAAAGGTTTCGGGCTTTGAGTTAGATTGGTATTTAACTGATTGGACGCAAACCACAAATACAATTGATTACGGAATAAAAGCTGTTGAAAACGAAGGGAATAACACAAAAGTAACGTTGGAAAGAATTGGTTTGATGCCAATGCCTATAGACCTTTATGTTACTTATGAAGACGGTTCACAAGAGCTCTTTTACATCCCATTGCGAATGACTTGGGGCGAAAAACCAAACCCATTTACGGAATTGAAACGTACCGTTTTGGAAGATTGGGCGTGGGCTTATCCAACGTATACTTTCGAAATTAAGAACGGCAAAAAAGTAAAAAATATGATGATTGACGCCACACAACGAATGGCCGACATAAATCTTGAAAACAATGCTTACGGAATAAAATAATCTTTACTTTCCTTTTTTCAAAGAGGCCTCGCAAGCACTAAATACTGCGGGGTCTTTTTATATATTTACATTGTGAACCAAAATTTCCCAAAATCTGAAAAACTAAAAAGCGCCAAAACAATTGAAAATTTGTTTTTGGAAGGAAAAACACATTCCAAATTTCCGATAAAAATTTTCTTTCTTCCGAAGGAAAATATAGAATCTAATCTTGCTGGTTTCGCCGTTCCAAAGCGAAATTTTAAATCGGCTGTGGATAGAAATCGCGTGAAACGCCAGCTTCGTGAAGCATATCGTCTTAACAAACAAATGCTTGGAGAAATTCACGGCAAGAAATTTGTGATGCTCTTTCTTTTTCTAGGAAAAGTCAAACCGCAGTACGCCGAAGTTGAAAAAGCTATGGTAAAGCTGCTTAAAACATTACACGATGAAAATAGTTAGCGCTTTACTTTTAGTGTTTGTTTTGGGATGTTCAAATGGAAATTCCAACAAAAATTTTGAATCAGACGCTCCTTACGGTGCTGAAATGGCCCCGCCACCTGCAGCAGAATTAAATTATGTTATTAATCCTACTTCCGAAACTCAAGAACAAAAAATAATCAAGACCGCCCGCCTGGCTTTTGAAACAAAAGATGTGGAAGCAACCCATAAAAAAATACTTCAACTTGCTTCACAATATAAAGGGTTAGTGCAGAGCGATAACAGCGGAAAAGATTACAATAGAATTTTAAAAAATTTAACCGTTCGTATTCCCACCGAAAATTTTCAGCAGTTTATTGACGGTATTTCTGAAGGCGTAGCTTATTTTGATCAACGCGATATTTCGCAACAAGATGTTTCCGAAGAATTTGTTGATTTGGAAGCGCGCTTAAAAGCAAAACGTGTTTTAGAAGAGCGCTATCTTGAATTGCTGAAAAGAGCAAATAAAGTAGAGGAAATGCTACAAATAGAAAGCGAACTTTCAAACATTCGTGAAGAAATTGAGGCAAAACAAGGTCGTTTGCAGTATCTTCAAAGTCAGGTTTCAATGAGTACTGTAAACCTTGAGTTTTATAAAACTACCGCAGAAACAGGCATTACCCAATCCTACGGACAAAAAATGAAAAACGCTTTTCAAGGTGGCTGGAACGGCATTTCAGTATTTTTCTTAGGTGTTCTGTACCTTTGGCCTTTATTCCTCATCGCGCTAATTATAATTGTTGTTCTTCGTATATTTCTAAAAAATAGAAAGAAAAAGCATTAAAATTTCACATAATGAAAAAGAGAATCCTAATTCCCATTATCGCCGTCGGCATATTTTTTACAACCGTAAGTTTCAAAAGTGATTTCTTCGAAATTGCAAAACAGATTGAAATTTTTACCACCCTTTTCAAGGAATTGAATATGAATTATGTGGACGAAGTAACGCCGGCAACACTTATGGATAAAGCCATAAAAGGCATGTTGGAAGATTTGGACCCGTACACCGTTTACTGGAACGAGCAACAGGTGGAAGACGCAAAAATCAACAATTCCGGAATTTATACGGGCATTGGCGCTTCCGCACAAAGCAAAAAGGATAAAATAATTATTGTTGAACCTTATAAAGATTATCCCGCGGACAAAGCTGGATTAAAAGCTGGCGATGAAATTATAAAAATTGGGAACGTAGATATTGCTGATTTGGAGGACGACGCAGGTGAATTATTGAAAGGTGCGCCAGGATCTACAGTTGAGGTAACTTACAAAAGACAGGGAAAAACAGCAACCGCAACCATCACGCGAGGGGCGGTAGATCTTAAAGCGGTTCCCTTTTATAAATTGATGAATAATGATATCGGCTATATTGTTTTGAGCCAATTTAATGGCAGAACAACTGTTGAAACGAAAGCTGCTTTGGTAGATTTGAAATCGCAGGGCGCCAAGAAAATCATTTTGGATTTGCGTGGAAATCCCGGCGGACTTTTAAATGAAGCGATAAATGTTGTAAATCTTTTCGTGGACAAAGGCGAAGTAATTACTACTACAAAATCGGTAATCGAAAAATACAACCAAACCTATAAAACCAAATTCGATCCTGTGGACAAGGAAATTCCATTGGTGGTTTTGGTAAACGGAAGAAGCGCTTCTGCCAGCGAAATTGTTTCTGGTGGTTTGCAGGATTTGGATCGCGCGGTGATTGTCGGCGCACGTAGTTTTGGAAAAGGACTTGTGCAACGTCCAAAAAAATTGACTTACGGAACACAGTTGAAAGTTACCATTTCGCGCTATTACACCCCAAGTGGGCGTAGCATTCAAGCGTTGGATTACTGGCACCGTGATGAAAATGGCGACCCTATCCGCAAAGATGCAAAGGAATACAACGAATTTAAAACCAAAGGTGGAAGAAAGGTTTATGATGGCGGTGGAATTTTACCCGATGTGGAATTGGAATCTGCGGTTTTCAGCCCAATTACAACGGCTTTATTGAAAGACAACGCCATTTTTGATTACGCTACAAAATACTATTACAGCCACCAAATGACGGATTGGCAAAACTTTAAATTCGGGGAAGCAGATTTTCAGGATTTTCTAAAATTTTTAAAAGCCAACAATTTTGAATACGAAACCGAAACCGAAAAGAAATTCGCCGAAGGTTTAAAAATGTCTGAAGACGATGATTTAAACAAAGATATTACTGCGGGTTACGCACAGCTTACGAAAGCGATTGACACAGCAAAAGACAAAGCAATCGTGGATAAAAAAGTGGAAATAGAATCATTATTGATGGACGAAATTTTGAAGCGTTATTTTTACCGTGAAGGGTTGTATAATTACCAAATTGAACACAATCCGGAGATTTTGGAAGCTGTTGCTGTTTTGAATGATGCGGGGCGGTATGCTAAGATTTTGAAGTAGAATAGAGAAATTAGTCAATAAAATAATTTACAAAATTTTAAATTTAATGGAAGTCAAATTTGATTTGGTTAGGATTGGTAAATTTCGAAAAAATAATATAGCTGAAAAGATTATTTCACAAAACTTGAAAATTTTTAGAGATGATATTCGCTCTTTATTAAAAGATAAAAAATCTTTTTACAAAAATAATAAGTTAAATATTGTAATGATTATTCCTGCAAAGGGATACAATATTAAAATATCTTTAGAAGATATCTCAGATGAACAAATAAAAAAAGACTTGATGTATAACTTTCCAAATTCTATTTTTAAAGGAAAATACTCTATTCTACTGAATAATTTATAAATCAAACTTTGTTGTTAAATTGATAAATGCAACCCTTCCTAACCTTCTTCGAAACAATGCCCGTTTGGATGAAAGCGGGTTGGATTTTCTTTGTCCTCAGTATTTTCTGGATTTTTGAAGGCTATTATAAACTTGTTTTTACCAAATACAATAAATGGCGACACGCAAAAACCAACTTGATTCTGCTGGCTTTTGTAATGTTGATAAACGTAGTTTTCGGGATTGCAACAGTTGGAATTTTTCTGTGGTTAAACGATTCAAGCTTTGGATTGCTTCAACTTATTGATGCGCCAATTTGGTGGGAATTGCTGCTTTCAATTATGTTTTTAGATTTGATTGCGCAATATTTTGTGCATTATCTGCTACATAAAGTAAAGTGGATGTGGCGGTTGCACACCGTTCACCACTCAGATAAAAATGTAGATGTAACCACGGGCACGCGCCATCATCCTTTCGACTTTATTATTCGGGAAACCTTTGCTTTGATTGCGGTCGTTATTATGGGAATGCCAATTGCTTTCTATCTTTTCTATCGGATTTTAAGCGTGCTTTTCACCTATTTCACCCACGCCAATATTTCACTTCCGAAACAATTGGATAAAGCTTTGAGCTTAATTATTGTAACACCAAATATGCACAAATTCCACCACCATTACCAAATGCCATGGACGGACAGTAATTTCGGAAATATGCTTTCTATTTGGGATCGTTTGTTTGGAACATTTGTTTATGATGATCCTTCGGAAATTAAATATGGTTTAGATATTGCCGATCATATAGATGATGAAAATATTTTGGACCAACTTGGTTTACCTTTCAATAAAACAGTTCGTTACAAAAAGATATTAGACAGTTAACAAAACCTTAACCCCTTGTTTATCAATGAATTTGTATCTTACCAACTATGGTACAATCAGAAAGAGATGAAAATAAGGAGATTTTAAAAGAATCTGTCGCCTATTTAGAGAACCGGGGTTTTGAACACATTCAGGCCGATGTGGAAGGTTATGAAACTCCAAAATCCTATCACAAAAAAGATAGCGATGTTGTAATTACTCCAGACATAGTAGCAGATCGTGGAGGGATAAAACACTATTTTGAAATCAGTTTGAAATCTGAAAAACCGCGAATGCTAAAATCAAAATGGCAGTTTTTAGATACTTTGACGCGCATGCGAAACCAACGTTTCAGAATAATTACACGCCGTGGTCATTACAAGTTTACGGATGAAATGTTGAAAGATCTTAACCTGGAAAAGAATTTAATTAAGCTCTAACCATCGCGATGTGCTGAATGCCATCTTCTAAATAACGATCGCCAATGGTTTTAAAACCGTGGCTTTCATAGAAAATAACTAAATAAGTTTGAGCCGATATCTTTATTTTATCGGCTTTATAATTTGTTTTAATCGCGTTTATGGACGCTTGGGTAATTTCGTGACCATATCCAAATTTACGGTAGTTTTCACGTACTAAAACTCTTCCTATGGATGCTTCATCAAAATAATCACCGGCTTTGAAACATCTGGTATATGCAACAAGTTTTCCGTCTTCCAAACCTAAAACGTGTATGGCGCGCTCATCCTTTCCATCAATATCTTGATATACGCAATCCTGCTCTACAACAAAAACTTCACTTCGCAATTGTAACAGTTCATAAAGTTCCCTTGTGCTTAAATCTTCAAAATTCTTTACTTTAATTTCCATAGCTTTTATTAATAAAATCAATCCTGCACAATAATATCTTTTGGATCGTCTTTTTGGTGTTCGGGTTGAATGGTTACGTGATTTATTCCGAAGTCGTGAAAAAGTACTTCTTCAACTTTGGTAAGTACTGCATCAAATTGTGAAAGTGTAACGTCTTCATAAAAATCTACGTGGGCTTCCAAATGTGTTTCCTGCTCATTGAGTTGCCAAATGTGCATGTGATGAACATTTTTTATCTCTGGAATTTTACAAATAGCGTCGCTAATTATTTCTAAACTTAGGTCGTCAGGTGTAAAAAGCATTAAAACTTTATATGAACTTTTCAGCAAGCTAAAACCCATAACAATTAAATAGAGCGCAATAAGTAAGGTTAAAACACTATCAACCCAAAACCATTCAAAATATTTCATCAGCAAACCACCAATCAAAACAGCTACGGAAGCTGCCATATCTGTAAGTAAATGCAGATATGCTGAGCGCATATTCATATTGCTTTTTGAATCTTTAAATAGCAACAATACACTAAAACCGTTGAAAAAGATTCCTAAAATTGCCAACCAAATTACCAGCCCGCTTTCAATAGCATGTGGATCCGTAAACCGAATTAGCGCTTCGTAAATAAGATAGATTGCAACTACAATTAATGTTGCAGAATTTACAAAAGCTGCAATTATTTCGGCACGTTTATAGCCAAATGTCTTTTCAACAGAGGCGTCTTTTTTTGAATATCTATCAGCAATATAACTTACAATCAATGAAAGCACATCACTAAAATTGTGCAGGGCATCAGAAAGTAGCGATAAGCTTCCAGAAACTATGCCTCCAATTGCTTGTGCAACTGTAATTCCGATATTCAAAAGAATGGAAAGCAAGAGCTTTTTGCCCTTTAAATCTGGGTGGGAATGACCGTGGGTATCGTTATTGGAATGTGCGTGGTTATGCGACATTTTAAAATTTTAGGAACACGCTATTTTTTCAACGCGATTTTGGTGGCGGCCACCTTCAAAATCAGTTTTCAGAAAAGTTTTTACCATTTCAACCGCTTGGGGTTTGCTGGTGAAGCGTGCTGGAATACTTAAAATATTTGCATTGTTATGTTGGCGGGCAAGCGCTGTAATTTCTTTGGTCCAGCAAAGTGCAGAACGCACTTTTTGATGTTTGTTGGCCGTCATATTGGCACCGTTTCCGCTGCCGCAGATTATGATTCCAAAATCTACGTTTCCATTTTCAACATCTTCCGCTACGGGATGCACAAAATCTGGATAATCAACGCTTGCTTCAGAATCGGTTCCGTGGTTTATAACCGTATGACCTTCCTTTTCAAGATAAGAAACGATTTCAAATTTATAGTCAGTACCTGCGTGATCGTTGCCGATGGAGATTTTCATAACGATTAATTTTTTTCAAAGATAAAACATCGTCTTTTTATATACGTTGAATTAGAATTTTAATTATCCCAACGTTTATGTTTAATACCTATTGAAAATCAAATGATAACGATTTCTTAACGATGCCTTCATTATATGGTTAACAACATTGTTGATATTTGTTTACGGAATTACGACAAGTAAAATTGCGAGTGTAAAGATTATTTACAATAGGTTTTAAATTTGCGTAGCACCAAAAATTTAAGTCTTTTTTTACTTGTTAGTTGTTACCAAAATTTCTTCCCTTTCAAACAATTTTACTCTAAAAACTTGTGAGTTTCGAGATATGAAAATAGGTTGTGAACAGTTGTTCATTACTCATGCTATTTCGTTATTTTCAAAGCTTTTAAATCTTAAATATATGTTAATAACATCTTACTAACTGGCGATAAATTGATTTCATCACAAATCTTTAAAAAGTTATTGTACATATTAACACCCTATAATCATCACCATTTTTTATTTTAATAATTTCAAAAAAAGAAATGATGCATAATTATATGTTGATAACAATAAAAAGGAAGTAAGAGCCAAGTTTTTTTAAAAGAATAATTTGTCTTGAATCATTCTTTTTGTCTTGATTTAATTTTTAAACTATTTTCAAATTTGAAGGATGATCCAAGTTTTTAATAATTTCTTCAGCTTCTTCAATGTCCTCAATGTGAACTTTAAGTTGAATACCACCAAAAGCATTGGAATAGAAAGGGAAAACATTAATCATTGTTTCATTTTGAAAAAAGTAACGTATCTCCTCTTGATCAAACAAAAGTTGAAGCACAGCATATTCTGCAGGATAAGAAAATATAGCTATGGTTTTAAAGTGCTTCATTTTAGATTTTTACAGATAAAAGAGACTCTCACTAAGGTACTAAATCTTTCCTAATGTAAACACGTCATTCTTTGAGAAGTAGTACTTTTACAATAATTAAAAATAACTATGCCAAATCACAAACGAAAAAAGAAAAACCATAAAATTGAAAATCTTTCCCAAACCATACTAAACATTCTTCGGAAAGATCATTCACAAGCTTTCAACTACAAACAAATTGCCGCGAAACTGCAACTGGATGACCCTAGCAGCAGAAACCAAATAGTAAAAAAATTAAAAGATCTACAAGGAAAAGGCACCATTCAGGAAATTGAACGTGGCAAATATATTCTTACCCCATCACAAAATTATTACACCGGAAGAGTAGATATAGCAGGCCGCGGTCAAGGTTATATTATCGTTGAGGACTTAGAGGAAGATATTTATGTGAAAAGTCAAAACTTAAACAAAGCCTTGAATGGTGATATTGTTGAAGTTTATGTTTTTAAACGCAAAAAAGGAGGAAAGACTGAAGGGGAAGTAACTAAAATTATAGAAAGAAAAAGAACAGAATTCGTTGGAACTATCCAAGTTCAGGAAAACTTTGCCTTTGTTGATGTTACTGATTATAAGATGTACACAGATATTTTTGTTCCGAAGAATAAAATAAACGGAGCTAAAAACGGTGAAAAGGTTTTAGTAGCAATGGAAGATTGGCCTGAAAAGGCAGATTCTCCTTTCGGAAATGTTCTGAAAGTTCTTGGGATGCCAGGGGAACATAATACTGAAATCCATTCCATTCTTGCTCAATACGGACTTCCATATGAATTTCCAAAGGAAGTAGAAGATTATGCAAATAATATTGACACTTCAATACAAGCTTCAGAAATAAAAAAACGCCGCGATATGCGTGATGTTTTAACGTTTACAATTGATCCAAAAGATGCAAAGGATTTTGATGATGCCCTTTCTTTTGAAAAAATGGAGAACGGAAATTATGAAATAGGAATCCATATTGCAGACGTGTCACATTACTTAACTCTAGGAAATGAGTTGGATGATGAAGCCTACGAACGTGCAACTTCAGTTTATTTGGTAGATAGAGTGGTGCCGATGCTTCCAGAAATTCTTTCAAACAATGCATGTTCACTTCGTCCGAATGAAGAAAAATATACTTTTTCCGCAGTTTTTGAAATGAATCAAAAAGCAGAAGTTGTAAAACAATGGTTTGGAAGAACTGTAACGTATAGCGATGCCCGATTTGCTTATGAAGAAGCGCAGCACGTTATTGAAAATCCAAAGGAAGAATCACATACAATTCCTGCAAATATTTCAATTACAGATAAAGAATATATTGTAAAACCTGAAATAGCTGCGGCAATTCTTGAAATGGATCGTTTGGCAAAAATATTACGAACAAAACGTATGCGAGCTGGTGCTATTTCTTTTGATAAAGTGGAAGTGAAATTCATTCTCGATGAAAAAAGCAATCCGGAAGGAGTTTATTTTAAAGAAAGCAAAGACGCGAATAAACTTATCGAGGAATTTATGCTTTTGGCAAACAGAAGCGTTGCTGAATTCATAGGAAAACAGGAACCGAAAAAGACTTTTGTTTACCGAGTTCACGACGAACCGGATGATGAAAAAATTGCAGCTTTGGAAAATATAATAAAACGTTTTGGATATAAACTGAACACCAAAGACCGCCATTCCACAGCAACTTCTATGAACCAACTTTTAAAGGATGTTCACGGTAAAAAAGAACAAAACTTGATTGATACGCTTGCTATTCGAAGTATGAGTAAAGCAATGTATACTACCCATAATATTGGTCATTACGGTTTAGCATTTGATTATTACACACATTTCACTTCACCAATTCGTCGTTACCCAGATGTAATGGTTCACAGGCTTCTTCAGCATTATTTAGATAACGGAAAATCTGCAAAAGAAGAAGAATACGAAGAAAAATGTGGCCATAGCAGCGACATGGAAAATCTTGCCACAAACGCAGAGCGCGATAGCATCAAGTATATGCAGGTGAAATATATGAAAGACCATCAAGATGAAGAATTTTTAGGTGTAATTTCTGGCGTTACCGAATGGGGAATTTATGTTGAAATTATATCAAATAAGTGTGAAGGAATGATCCGTTTGCAAGATATGCAGGACGACCGTTATGAATTCGACAGAGAAGAATATGCTGTAATAGGGCAGCGAACCAAGAAGGTTTATCAACTTGGCGATGAAGTTTATGTAAAAGTGAAGAATGCAGATTTAGTGAAGAAACATCTTGATTTTATGATGATTGGACACGAAAATGATTCTAAAAACTAAAAATTTATACTTATGAAAAAGATAATTTTTATAGCCATATTATGTATTTCAACTATTTCATTTTCACAAGAAACCACAGAAGTTGGCGATTTTAGTGAATTGAAAGTTTATGATCTTATCACCGTAAAACTTGTTCCTTCAGATGAAAATAAAGTTGTTGTAGAAGGGAAGAATACTGAATTCGTAAAAACCATCAATGACAGTGGTGTTTTAAAAGTACGCATGGAACTTGAAGAACGTTTTGATGGAAGCGCTACAACGGTTACTGTTTATTTTAAAAATATCTCAATTCTCGATGCAAATGAAGGTGCTGAAATAAATTCAGAAGTTGAAATAAAAACTTCATCATTGGAACTTAAGACCCAAGAAGGTGGAAAAATAAATGTTACTATAGCAACTGAAAATGTCAATATTAAATCCGTTTCTGGAGGTATTGTAAAAGCTAAAGGAACAGCTAAAAGACAGGACGTTAGTATTAATTCTGGCGGTGTTTATGAGGCAAAAGATTTAGTCTCTGAGGAAGCCTATGTTAATGTTACTGCGGGTGGGTCTGCAATTATTTATACTACAGAAAAAATTGAAGCTAAAGTAACAGCTGGAGGAATTATTACCGTTTACGGAAATCCAAAAGATGTGAAGAAAAAGAAACTTGCAGGCGGTAAAATTGAAATAGTAGAAGGTAAAAATTAAAATTTTACCGTAATTGGGAAAAAGTAATTTGTATTTTTACCCTACTATGTTTGACGGTTTACTCTACGCAGCATTTTATGGATTTCTATTGGCATTCGCTGTCGGCCCTGTGTTTTTCACATTGATTGAGACTGCAATTACCAAAGGAATTAAAGCTGCAATATTTTTTGATTTAGGAGCTTTAGTTGCAGATGTAATCTTCATATTAATAGCTTTTTTCAGCACCAATAGAATTCTTGAAAAAGTAAAACACGATCCGGGCCTACTCATTTTCGGAGGTGCTATTCTTATTGCTTACGGTATCATTTCATACATCCGTACTAACAAATCTATATTTAAAATTGTTCGTGAACATTACGCAGTAAACGTGAAGAAAAATCTCGGTGGATTATTTCTGAAAGGATTTCTTCTAAATTTTGTAAACTTCGGCGTTTTGGCAGGTTGGATTGGTACGTTGATAATGGCAAATGCATTAACAACATCTGACAATGGCGTTGTTGTTTTCATCTCAACAGTTTTGGCCACTTTTTTTCTTACGGATCTTTTAAAAATGCTTTTAGCAAAAAAGTTGAAAAACAAAATGACCCCGCGTTTTATTTTTAAAACAAAAAAATGGGTAAGTATTTTAATTTTGGGATTTGGTGTTTTATTACTCATACAAGGTATCTTTCCGAAAGGCGTAGAAGCACAACTTGAAAAAATTCCTGGGCAGCAACATCCTTTAGAAAAACCAATACCTCCCGTTGAGGAACCACTATAAAAAAAACCTCCAACTTTACGTTGAAGGTTTTCAGAGGTATCGAGCGGATTCGAACCGCTGTAGCAGCTTTTGCAGAGCTGAGCCTAGCCACTCGGCCACGATACCCTATTAAGGATTGCAAATGTAAAAAAATTAAACTTAAAATTCCTACTTAAAAAACAAATTACCTTTTCTGATTCATTGTTACGCTAACTTCTGCCACATCACCACCAATAGGCGGATTTCTTTTAGCAACGGTAACTTTCACTTCATTAACCATTTCAATTTTTGCTAAAATAGAATCAATAATTCGCTTCGCAACATGTTCCAGAAGCTTGGCACGCGTTCCCATTTCTTCACGAACAATTTTTTGTAACAAAACATAGTCAACTGTATCTACAAGCATATCTGTATTCGAAGCGTGTTTTAAATCTGCCTTTATAGAAAGATTCACCAAATAGTCAGAACCAATTTGCCCTTCCTCAATTAAACAGCCGTGAAAGGCATAAATTTTTATATTTTTTAAACGAATGGTTCCCATATAAATAATTTTGGTAAAGATAGAAGAGAATGTCCATTTCAGCACAGTGGAAACCTACTTTTGCCAACTTCTTTTTCACTTAATTGGTTACCTTTGTCCCTCTTAAAATAATAATAATATGAATAACGAAGCAGCGCCGCTGAATTTTATAGAACACATCATTGAGGAAGATCTTACCAAAGGCTATAAAAAGGAACAATTATGCTTCCGTTTTCCACCAGAGCCTAATGGTTATCTTCACATTGGCCATGCCTCTTCAATTTGTTTGAATTTTGGTTTGGGAGAAAGATATAACGCTCCGGTAAACCTCCGTTTTGACGATACAAATCCAGCAAAAGAGGAACAAGAATTTGTAGACGCAATCAAAAAAGATATTTCTTGGTTGGGATATGAATGGGCTACGGAATGTTACGCTTCTGATTATTTTCAGCAGTTGTATGATTGGGCTATTCAGCTTATAAAAAAGGGGAAAGCTTATGTTGATTCTCAAACTTCGGAAGCAATTGCAGAACAAAAAGGAACTCCGAATACTCCTGGAAAACCAAGTCCTTTCAGAAATCGTTCGGTTGAAGAGAATTTGGATTTGCTCGAAAAGATGAAAAATGGCGAAACCAAAGAAGGGGAACACGTACTTCGCGCAAAAATAAATATGGAGTCGCCTAATATGTTGATGCGTGATCCAGTTATGTATAGAACTATTAATAAACCCCATCACCGTACCGGAACAGATTGGAAAATCTTCCCAATGTACGATTGGACCCACGGTGAAAGTGATTATATAGAACAAGTATCACATTCCTTCTGTACGCTTGAATTTCTACCACATAGAGAGCTTTACGATTGGTTTTTGGACCAAGTGTACGACTCTGAAAAACTACGCCCTAAACAACGCGAATTTGCTCGAAGAAATCTAAGCCATACTGTTGTTAGCAAACGAAAACTTGCACAATTGGTTAGTAGTGGCGTTGTTACTGGTTGGGATGATCCACGAATGCCTACTATTTCTGGTCTACGCCGAAGAGGTTACACGCCAGATTCAATCAAAAACTTCGCAGACAGCATAGGTGTTGGAAAACGAGAAAATTTGATTGACGTTTCGCATTTGGAATTCAACGTGCGCGAAGATTTAAATAAAAAAGCTCCACGAATTATGGTGGTTTTAGATCCTGTGAAATTGATAATTGATAATTATCCTAAAGACAAAACAGAATGGTTGGAAGCTGAAAACAATCAGGAAGATGAAAGTGCTGGAAATCGTGAAGTTCCATTCTCAAAGGAATTATTGATTGAAAGAGAAGATTTTCTTGAGGAAGCAAACCGAAAGTTTTTCAGATTGACTATTGGGAAAGAGGTTCGTTTAAAGAATGCTTACATCATAAAAGGCGAAAGCGTAGTAAAAGATTCCGAAGGAAACATTACTGAAATTCATTGCACTTATGATTCGGAGAGCAAAAGTGGAAGTGGTTCTGAAGCTTCATTGCGTAAAGTAAAAGGTACTCTTCATTGGGTTTCCTTAGCGCACGCTTTGCCTGTTGAAGTTCGTCTTTACGACCGTCTTTTCACGGAAGCCTCACCAGACACTAATAAAGAAAAAGATTTTATGGATTTTGTTAATCCAGATTCCTTAGAAGTTATCACTGGATATGCAGAGCCCAGTGTGAAAACTTCCAAAACTGAAGATAAATTTCAGTTTCAGCGTTTGGGATATTTTGTTGTTGATAGAGATTCTACTTCTGAAAAAATTGTTTTCAATCGCACAGTTGCATTGCGCGATTCTTGGGCTAAAGTCACCGATTAATTAACATTTTCAATAGGATTTAAATTGTTTTTTAAGATATTTTAGCTAAAACATGTTCTTTTTAAGAGAAATTTATAGATTGAAAAATAACTATTAACCGGTTGTTAACAGCTATGCATAATACCGTTGTTTATCTTTGATATTATTAACAAATAAAACTCAAATACAATGGCATCAAATACAGGTCAAACACTTATCGCTTTATTAACTGGAGCCGCAATTGGAGCGGGATTGGGAATTCTTTATGCGCCTGACAAAGGTTCAAATACAAGAGATAAGCTAAGTAAAGAAGCTAAAAAAGCTCAAAAGAAGCTTAATAAGCAAATTAAAGAGACAACTTCAAATCTAAGCTCCAAAGCTCAAGTTGCAAAGATAAGTTTTGAACAAAAATTAAACGAAACATTATCTTCTGCAAGCTACAAAGCGGATGATATTTTACTGGCTATGGAAGATAAATTGGAAGCATTAAGAAAACAAAATGCAAAACTTCAAATTGATTCTACTATTGATCAAGCAAAAGCAACTGCTAAAAAAGTAACTGTATAATATGGCATTTAAAGGCCTAACAGACAGTCTGCATAAAGTTACAGACAGAATTGAAGATTATAGTTTGAGCATGGCGCAGTATTACAAACTTCGCCTGTTTAAGTCTGTGATGAAAGGGAGTATTTCTTTAGTAAATCTTTTGGTTTATGGAAGTCTTTTTCTCTTTGTATTGCTCTTTCTCTCACTTGGCGCAGCATTCTGGTTGGCTACTTTTTTTGAAAATGTTTATGCTGGCTTTTTGTTGATTGGCGCATTTTATGGAGTTATCTTAATCTTCATGTTTATCTTCGGAAGAAAAATTATAGAACGAAAAATGTTACATAAATTTTCAGGAGTATTATATGATGAAGATGATTTAGAACCAAAAGTTTTAGCCGAAGAGGAGATAAAAGAATACGAACAAACACTCAAAGATGAGGTTGCACGAAAAGCGAATATTTCAAAATAAATATTTATGAAGAAATACACAACTTTTGATGAAATAGATAGAGATTTGAAATACCTACGTTTAAAATCTCAAATTGATCTTGAAGAGGTGAAATTGGGATTAAACGAAAGTAAGGAAACTATACGTGGAACATTTTCTCCAATAAATTTGATAGCTGGCACAGTAGGTTCTATTATTAAAAAGGCCTTTGTTTTAAAGGTAGTTGATAAATTATTAGGAATAAAACCTGTGAAAAAGAAAGATTACGAAGATGACGAGCATCTTTAAAGATCGCTTTAGTTTGTTTAACTAAATTAAAAAAGCCCTCTGAAATTTCAGAGGGCTTTTTGCTCTAAATACATTCGGTTTTAATAATTCAGATCGTCACCTTCCTCTGCTCGTGGTGGCGCTTGACGTTTTGGCTTCTTTTTGGGTACAATCCCTTTTTCAATATTTTGCCTTTTCATTTCTTCACCAATTTGATTACTTGCTACAAAAGAGGCAATCATATTATTAAGCATATCGCTACCCGCTTGTGGAGAGTTTGGTAAAAGTATAAGATTTGTATTGGTTGCTTCTCCAATAGATTGCAAAGTATCATAATGTTGTGTCACCACAATAAGCGCTGAAGCTTCTTGTGAATTAATACCAACATTGTTTAATACATCCACACTTTCTTCCAAACCACGTGCAATTTCACGACGCTGATCTGCAATACCTTGACCTTGCAAACGCTTGCTTTCTGCTTCAGCCCTTGCTTTAGCTACTATTTTTATACGTTCTGCTTCTGCTTCAAATTCAGCAGCTACTTTTTCACGTTCGGCTGCATTAATTCGGTTCATTGCAGCTTTAACTTGAATATCTGGATCGATATCTGTAACCAAAGTTTTTATAATATCGTATCCGTAGGTGCTCATCGCTTCATTTAATTCAGCTTTTACAGCAATTGCAACATCATCTTTTCTTTCAAAAACATCATCGAGTTTCATTTTTGGAACTTCGGCACGAACCACATCAAAAACATATGAAGTAACCTGATCGTGCGGGTTTTGAAGTTTATAAAAAGCGTCGTAAACCTTCTGCTCCAAAACTTGAAACTGTACTGAAATTTTTAGCCTTACAAATACGTCATCTTTCGTTTTTGTTTCAACAATTACATCCAACTGTTGTATTTTTAGATTAATTCGCCCCGCAATCCTATCAACCAAAGGAATTTTTAACTGCAATCCAGAGTGTCTAATACTATGAAATTTTCCGAAGCGTTCTACAACTGCAGCGGTTTGCTGCTTAACTGTAAAGAATCCCGCCAATAGAATAAAAAAGCCTACAATAAGTAGCGGAATAAAAATATACCCACCCATAATTTTTAAATATTAATGATTAAACGTTGTGGAAGATACAAAAAATAAAACCTATTTTCACGCCCTCAAAATATCCTGACCTATGAATTTCAAACGTTTTATATTTGTTTCATTCTGCATTTTCTTTTTTCAACAATCCTACGCCCAACGTAATTATAATGACTATAATTTTTTAGGAATTCAAGGTGGAATAACGTTTTTCGACATTCAAACAGATGATTTAGTAACCAAACAACAAAAAGGTTTTACTGCTGGTTTCACAACACGTGGCGCATTTAGAAATGATTTCGACCTTATTTATGGATTGAATTTTCAAAGCTCTACAGTTGGGGTAGAAGGGAGTGATTTTTTGGGAGGAGATACTCAAAATATTGGCTACACTATTCAAGGTGCGCAGATCAATTTCTTGGGAAGTTATAACATTGTCGTGAAACATTTGAGCATAGAATTCGGACCTATTTTTGACATAAACGGCAAGATGAAACTTGATAATGATAAGTATGAAAACTATATTTTAACGGGCTACAATACGATTACTGCCAAAGATATACAGGAAATTTCTCGTTTTAATGTACGTCTTGCTGCAGGTCTTACGGCTGGATTAGAACATTTCCGAATAAGCGCTCAGTATCAATATGGCGTTACGAATATGTTGGGCAAACTAAATGACAGAGGTTTAGAAAACAAAGATTTTGAAGGGCATAGTTCCACCATTGTTGTGATGGGCATTATTTATTTTTAGCCCATAAAATCGGTTGCTTTTTCAATTCTTGAAATGCTTTCTTCTTTTCCTAAAATTGAAAGAATATCAAACACATCTGGTCCTTTCATTTCACCTACGAGCGCTAAACGTAGTGGCATCATCACTTTCCCGAAACCTATATTTTCTGAAGTAATCCAACCTTTCACTTTTTCGGAAAGGATTTCTGCGGAAAAGTTTTCCGAGGCGTTTAATATTGAAACTACTTTTTGAAGCAATTCCCGTGTATCAGCTTTGAAAGTTTTTTCAACAGCTTTCGAATCATAAACTTTGGGCGCTTCAAAAAAGAAACTTCCCTGCTCCCAAAGATCACTTACAAATGTTGCGCGTTCTTTTAAAATAGAAACTATCATTGTCAGGTTGAGCGCAGTCGAAACCTCTTTGCTTTTCAAAAGTTTTGAAAACTGAGAAGCCAATTCTGCATCTTCAATATGTTGTATATATTGATGTTGGAACCATTTTGTTTTTTCGGGATCAAATTTTGCTCCGGCTTTGTGAACGCGCTCTAATTCAAAAGCAGAAATCAATTCATCCAAACTGAAAATTTCTTGCTCCGTTCCTGGATTCCAACCCAAAAATGCGAGCATATTTATTACAGCCTCGGGTAAATAACCATCTTCTCGATAACCTGAAAATAGATCTCCCTCTGCGGTTTTCCATTCCAAAGGAAAAACGGGGAAACCCATTTTATCGCCATCACGCTTACTGAGTTTTCCATTACCAGTTGGTTTTAAAATCAAAGGTAAATGCGCAAATTGCGGTGTATTCCAACCAAAAGCCCGATACAACAAAACGTGCAGTGCCAAAGACGGTAACCACTCTTCGCCACGGATAACGTGTGTAATTTCCATTAAATGGTCATCCACAATATTTGCCAAATGGTAGGTTGGCATTCCGTCACTTTTAAAGAGAACTTTGTCGTCTAGAACATTAGTTTCCACCTGCATTCCGCCGCGGATAATATCATTTAAATGAAGTGTTTCATCTTCGGGCGTTTTAAAACGGATTACATATTCTTCGCCATTCGCTATTTTCTGTTGCGTTTCTTCCGAAGAAATAACCAAGGAATTTTTCAGTTTCAGTCGGTTATGCCAGTTGTAAATAAAAGTCTTTCCTTTTTCTTCGTGATCTTTTCTATGTGCGTCAAGTTCTTCAGCGGTATCGAAAGCGTAATATGCATTTCCAGATTCAAGCAACGCATCTGCGTATTGTCTATAAAGTTCTTTCCGTTCGCTTTGGCGGTAAGGACCACAGTCTTTTTCTTTTCCTGGACCTTCATCATAAGGGATATTTAACCAATTCAACGCTTCAATTATGTATGCTTCAGCTCCTTCCACATAACGGTTTTGGTCAGTATCTTCTATTCGCAATAAAAAATCTCCACCGTGTTTTTTTGCGAATAAATAATTGAATAAAGCGGTACGAACACCACCAATATGTAAAGGCCCTGTAGGGCTTGGTGCAAAACGCACCCGAACTTTTTGAGACATAATATGCATTCTTTTTATGAAAGGGCAAAGGTACGATTCTGCACCGTATTATAAAGTTATTGTCCAGTGTGGTTTTTTTGTTTTTTTGGAGCAATCTTTGCGGAGTACGTAGCACAAAATATTATTGTATTTTAGATGTTTTGAATATGTATTTTAGATGTTTTGAATACAGGAACCACAACTATGAGCACCTTTAGCCTCATCCAGCAAAAACTGGAAGAATTTATTAAAAAATACTACACCAATGAGCTTATAAAAGGCGCCATCCTTTTTTTCGCCATTGGGTTACTGTATTTATTGATTACGCTGCTCGTTGAATATTTTCTGTGGTTAAATCCAATCGGAAGACGTATTTTGTTTTGGGCCTTTATTTTTGTTGAATTGGCTTTGTTTGTTCGGTTTATCGCGTTTCCGCTTGCGAAACTTTTCAAACTTCAAAAAGGAATAGATTACGAAGAAGCTTCAAAAATAATAGGTAACCATTTTCCGCAAGTGAGCGATAAGTTGCTCAATGTAATCCAGCTAAACCAGAACCAACGCGAAAGTGAATTGCTTGGGGCAAGTATTGATCAAAAGGCTACTGAACTTCAGCCGGTTCCTTTTAAAAGTGCCGTAAACTTTAAGAAGAATGCAAAATATCTTAAGTACGCAGCCATTCCTATTTTGGTGTTTTTGATGTTTAGTGTTTTGGGAGGAATGGATATTTTTTCCAGCAGTTATAAGCGTGTGGTGCATTATGACACTGCTTTTGAACCGCCTGCACCGTATTCTTTTATTATTATGAATGAAGATTTAAATGCTGTTGAAAACAAACCTTTCAATTTAAAGATTCGAACTGAAGGCATTGCAATCCCTGAAAATGCGAGCATTAATTATAATGGTGAAACCTACTATTTGCAGCAAACTGCTCCCGGTTTATTTGAATATACATTTCAACAACCCGTGGAATCTATTGATTTCAGTTTGAAAGCGAATAAAGTGACTTCTCGTGAATATACTTTGGATGTTGTAAAAACCCCTTCATTGCTTAATTTTGAAATGGTTTTGGACTATCCTTCTTATACTGGAAAAAGAGATGAAGCTTTGAAAAGTACGGGAAATGCTACTATTCCCGAAGGAACGAGAGTAAAGTGGAATGTAGTAACCAAAAACACAAAGGCGGTTACTTTAAAGACAACAGACACTTCTTTTGCTTTTGCTTCAAAAGGAGAAAACTTCAATTTTGAAAAGGGTGTTTATAATAAATTGGATTATTCCATTACCACTTCAAACGAAAAACTGAAGGATTATGAAAATCTCGCTTTTACGCTGAATGTTGTAAAAGATCAATTTCCTGAAATTAATATTCAGTCAAAACAAGATAGTACAAACACACAGCGAGTTTTCTTTTTGGGCCAGCTATCTGACGATTATGGCCTTACAAAACTAAGATTGGTATATTTTCCCGAAGGCGATGATAAGCTGGCTAAAATGCAAGCTTTGCCGTTGAACAAAACTAATTTTGATCAATTTACTTATACGTTTCCTGGCAATCTACTTTTAGATGAAGGTGTTGCTTATGAATATTATTTTGAAATTTTTGATAATGACGCCATTCATAATTTTAAATCTTCTAAATCTGGAATTTATTCTTTTAGAAAATTGACGAAAAATGAAATGGAGGACGAGCAGCTGCAAAATCAAAAAAATGCAATAAAGGGACTTGACAAGTCTTTGGAAGATTTAAAAGATAGAAAGCAAACGCTTGAAGAACTTTCCCGAACTCAAAAGGAAAAGAACGAACTTAATTATAACGATAAAAAGAAACTTGAAAATTTCATACAGCGCCAACAAAAACAGGAGGAAATGATGAAGAATTTTTCAAAGGAAATGAAAGAAGAGCTTGAAAATTTTCAACCAGAAAACACAGAAAAGGATCCGTTTAAAGAGGAGCTTGAAAAAAGGTTGGATGAAAATGAAGAGCGTTTAAAAGAGAATGAAAAATTGCTTGACGAACTTGAAAAATTTCAGGATAAAATTGAGAAAGAAGAATTGACAGACAAATTGGAAAAACTTTCAAAGCAAAATAAAAACCAAGAGAAAAATCTTGAGCAGTTGCTCGAACTTACAAAAAGATATTATGTAGAGAAAAAAGCTGAAAAGCTTGCGGAAGAACTTTTTGAATTAGGCGAAGAGCAAGAAAAACTTGCAGATAAGCCTGAAGATGAAAATACCTCAGAAGCACAGGAGGAACTCAATAAAGAATTTGAAGACTTCAAAAAACAAATGGATGAACTTCAAAAGGAGAACGAAGGTTTAAAAAAACCAATGGACATTCCGAAAGATAAGCCAACTGAAAATCAGATTGATGAAGAGCAGCAAAAAGCCACTGATAAACTTGAAGAAAAAAAATTAAGTGAAGCTGAAAAAAATCAAAAGAAAGCTGGACAAAAGATGAAAGAAATGAGCAAAAGTATGCAAATGAAAATGAAGTCTGGAGAGATGGAATCTATTGAGGAGGACGTTAAAATGCTTCGACAAATTGTTGACAATCTTGTGGTTTTTTCTTTTCAGCAGGAAGATTTAATGGAGATTTTTAAAAAGATAGAATATGGAAATCCAATTTTTGGAAAAAAACTAAATATTCAAAATGATCTCAAAACTAATTTTGAGCATATAGATGATAGTATTTTCGCTTTATCACTTAGGCAACCTTTAATTGGTTCTGAAATAAATACTTCACTTACCGAAATTCAATATAATATTGATAAATCCTTGGAGAGACTGGCTCAAAATGAATCTAGGCAAGGTATTGGAAATCAGCAATATACTATTACAGGAGCTAATGATTTAGCAGTTTTATTAAGCGATATTTTGGGAAATATGCAAATGCAGATGTCAATGGCTATGGGTTCTGGATCTGGAAAGGGAAAGCCTAGTCCGGGTTCTGGAGGAGGTGAATTTCAATTGCCTGATATTATTGAAAAGCAAGAAGGCCTTGGCGAAAAAATGAAGGAAGGAATGAAGAAGGGAAAAAAAGGTTCAAAAGGAGAAGGAGAAGGAAAAGGTGAAGGTGAGGGCGAAGGAAGCGGTGATGGAAATGGACAAAATGGGGAAAACGGAAGAAACGGACAAAAAGGTAATGAGAAAGGTGGAAATAATGAAGGAAATGGCAATAGTGAAGATATTAATGGTGAAATTTTCGAAATATACAAACAACAACAAGAATTGCGTAATCAACTTCAAGATAGATTGAGCAAAGAAGGCTTAAAAGGAAATGGGGGTAATTTATTAAAAAAAATGGAAGGCATTGAACAGCAGTTGCTCGATAAAGGTTTTAATCAAAACACCCTTCAACAAATGCTCAATCTTAAATATGAATTATTGAAACTTGACAAAGCTGATCTGGAGCAGGGGCAAGAAAGTAGAAGAGAGTCACAAACTAATAAAAGAAATTTTCAAAACAATACAAGATTATCACCCGAAGAAATAAAAAAATACTTCAACACTACTGAAATTTTAAACCGAGAGGCTCTACCTTTGCGACAAGATTATAAAAATAAGGTTCAGGAATATTTTAAGGAAAGCAATGATTGAGTTTAATTTTGAAACGGATTTTGAATTAAGAAATACCTTAAATATCCAAAAGTGGATATCTGAGATAATAATTTCAGAAGGATTTGAACTCGGTGAAATTATTTATATTTTTTGTGATGACAAATACCTTCATAAATTAAATTTCGAGTTCTTGAATCACGATACATTAACTGATATTCTTAGTTTTGATTATTGCGTTGGCAAACAAATTAATGGTGAAATTTATATTTCCGTAGAGCGCGTTGCAGACAATTCTAAATATTTTAAAACTAATTTTGATGATGAATTACATCGTGTTATAATTCATGGGATACTCCATTTTTGTGGGTATAAAGATAAGAGCGATTCAGAAGAACAATCAATGCGTCAGAAAGAAGACGAATCTATTACAAAGCTTTCTACAACTTAATTCAAACCTTTTAACTCCTTAATTGATTAAAAAATAGTTATTTATTGTAATTTCGCACCCCAAAAAATAAAAAAAAACCAAATGTTCCACGTGGAACAATTAATATAAATTATGTTTCCAAAAGAGTATGATGTAATTGTAGTTGGCGCTGGGCACGCTGGGTCTGAAGCCGCTGCTGCTGCTGCAAACTTAGGTTCAAAAACGTTGTTAGTTACAATGAATCTGCAAACAATTGCACAAATGAGTTGTAATCCGGCAATGGGTGGAATAGCTAAAGGACAAATTGTGAGAGAAATTGATGCCATTGGTGGATACAGCGGAATAGTATCTGACAAGACTGCGATTCAATTTAAAATGCTTAATAAATCGAAAGGACCTGCAATGTGGAGTCCAAGAGTACAAAGTGACAGAATGCGTTTTGCTGAAACTTGGAGATTGATGCTTGAGCAAACACCGAACCTTGATTTTTATCAAGAAATGATTTCTGGAATTATAGTTGAGAATGGTATAATAAAGGGGGTGAGAACTTCACTTGGTTTGGAAATAAAAGGAAAAAGTGTTGTGCTTACGAATGGAACTTTTTTAAATGGTTTGATTCATATTGGAGAAAAACAATTTGGAGGTGGACGGGCAGGTGAAAAAGCTTCTACCGGAATAACACAAGATTTGGTGGATATGGGTTTTGAAGCAGGAAGAATGAAAACAGGAACTCCTCCACGAGTAGATGGCCGTTCTTTGGATTTTTCAAAAATGATTGAACAACCAGGAGATGAAATCCCTGAAAAATTCTCTTACTCTGATGAAACTAAGCCCCTGACTAAACAGCGGTCGTGCCATATGAGTTACACCAGTTTGGAAGTTCACAATATCTTACGTGAAGGGTTTGATAGATCTCCAATGTTTAACGGGTCTATTCAAAGTCTTGGACCAAGATATTGTCCTTCTATTGAAGATAAAATAAATCGTTTTGCAGATAAGGATAGGCATCAACTTTTTGTAGAACCGGAAGGATGGGACACTGTTGAATATTATATAAATGGATTTTCGACTTCTTTGCCGGAAGATATTCAATTCAAAGCTTTAAGACAAGTTGCTGGTTTTGAAAATGTAAAGTTTTTCAGACCTGGTTATGCCATTGAATATGATTATTTCCCGCCCACACAATTGAAACACACGCTAGAAACCAAATTGGTTTCAGGTTTATATTTTGCAGGGCAAATAAATGGCACCACTGGTTATGAAGAAGCCGCATCACAAGGCTTAATGGCTGGTATAAATGCGCATTTAAAAGTTCATGAAAAAGAAGATTTTATACTTCAAAGAAATGAGGCGTATATAGGTGTTTTAATTGACGACCTTATAACCAAGGGAACCGAAGAGCCATACAGAATGTTTACTTCGCGTGCTGAATATAGAACATTATTGCGCCAAGATAATGCTGATTTTAGGTTAACGCCAAAAGCATTTGAAATTGGTTTGGTTAGTGAAAAGCGTTTACGAAAAATGGAAAAGAAGAAGGAAAAATCAGAATCCTTTGTTCAATTTTTTAAAGAAACAAGCGCGGTTCCAGAAGAAATCAATCCTATATTCGAAAAAAGAGAATCTGCTTTAATCGAACAAAGTGATAAAATGTTTAAATTCTTTTCAAGACCAGAAATTACAATGGAGGATATGAAAACAATTCCTTCAGTAAATAATTATATTGAGGAAAATGATTTGGATTTGGAAGTTATTCAACAAGCAGAAATCCAAGTTAAATATTCAGGCTACATTGAAAAGGAAAAAAACAATGCAGATAAATTAAATAGATTAGAAGGTTTAAAAATTCCAGCTTCTTTTGATTATACAAAATTGAAATCTCTTTCTTATGAGGCTCGCGAAAAATTAACAAAAATTAAACCAGCTACGGTTTCTCAAGCATCACGAATAAGCGGTGTTTCTCCAAATGATGTATCCGTACTCTTAGTATATATGGGTCGTTAATACGTTTGTTTCACGTGGAACAATTATCAATTCTTTAAATAATTCAAAACCTTATTTTTGCAAAATCACGAAAAAACATATTTATCGGTTAAGGATTATTTGGTATCTGGCGAATCTTTTGATTTGCTTTATGATTCTGATTTGGACTATCTGAAAACATTTCCACAGCCAAAACTTGAAAACCTTTCAAGATATTATGAGAGTCAAGATTATATTTCACATACTGACGAAAAGAAAGGTTTGTTTTCTAGTTTATATCAATTTGTTAAAAAATGGTCACTCCAGAAAAAAACTAAATTAATCTTTGATCAAAATAATGGCTTTGGTTCTTTGTTAGATATTGGTGCGGGAACAGGAGATTTTTTAAAAGTTGCCAAAGAAAGAGGGTGGGAAGTTTACGGAACAGAGCCAAATAAAAATGCCTCAAAATTAGCTCTGGAAAAAGGTGTTCAATTAAAACCTTCTTTAATTGATTTTGACGGGAAGCAATTTGATGTTATTACTTTATGGCATGTCCTTGAGCATATACCTAACTTAGAGGAAACAATTTTCAAATTATCAAATCTGTTAAAACCAAATGGAATATTAATTGTTGCTGTTCCAAATTTTAAAAGCTTTGATGCAAAATACTACGGTAAGTTTTGGGCTGCTTTTGATGTTCCGCGCCATCTTTGGCATTTCTCAAAGACATCAATTGAAAAACTTTTTGCAGAAAATTTTAAACTTGAAAAAATTAAACCTATGATTTTTGACTCTTTCTACGTGAGTTTACTTTCCGAAAAATATAGATCAGGTAGCAAATTTTCTCTTAAAGCAGTTTGGATTGGATTTTTATCAAATCTGAAAGCAAAAAAGACAAAAGAGTATTCTTCACATATTTATTGCTTCAAAAAGATCTAATAAATCAATTTTTAGAGCTTTTAAGGAGTGTTTTAGCTTAAGTCTAACATAATAGGTCCAATCTTTGATTTTCGCCTGAAATGAGTGTCAAAACATTTTAAATTGTATAGTAAATTTCTATGTAAATTAAATTGCAATAAAAATTAACTATACTAATTCTGGTTTGTGAATTAGTCGTGTCAATTTTATAGAGAGATCTGTAAATATAATTTTAGCATTACCATTTCTCTCAATGTGATAAGATGCTTCTTCAAGTGCAGCGTTAATTTCAAAAATATTATTTTGATGAACGAAGGGAGCGAATTTTGGAAGTGAAAAGGTTTTATCATTTGCTTCAAAAAATAGCAACACATCTGCACTATAATTTTTTAAAAGCGCCTGCCTAAAAATTTCAATACTGTAAGAAAGAAATTTCTTTTGCGTTTCACGACCTTGGCCGGCAAGCGTGTCACTCCAATCTAATAAATTATTGATGGCGCCTTTATTGCCTTTTGCCCTAAAAGCAGCACGCACCCAACTGATAAACCATTTTTCAAATACTTCATCTTCTCCCGCTTCTTCTAGTAATTGTAGGGCTTTGTTATAATCGCCACGGGCTCTTCGAGCGGTATTGACAGCAGATGATTCTTTTATCTGAGTATTTTTAATCAAACTTTCAGCGATATCTGCTTCAGAAAGTAATGGAATAGTTAATTTTTGGCAGCGTGATAATATGGTTGTGATTATTTGTTGTTCTTTCTCAGTCAACAAAAGAAGTATAGTTTTCTCAGAAGGTTCTTCTATTAATTTGAGGATTTTATTTGCACATTCTCCATTCATATTGTCGGCCATCCAAATTATCATCACTTTATAACCGCCTTCAAATGCTTTGAGTGAAAGCTTTTTCGATATATTTTCTGCCTCAAACTTGCTGATATTTCCCTGTTTTTTTTCGATGCCAAGACTTTGAAGCCATTCAAAAAGTGAAGCATAGGGATTGTTCAAAACAAAACTGCGCCAGGCTTGTGCATAATTATCTGAAACCGCATTTTTCTTTATTTCATCACTAGTATTTACTGGATAAACGAAATGCAAATCAGGATGAATTAGTTTTGAAACTTTATTTTTGCAGGAAAGATATTCGGAACTCCCTTTTTCATATTGATTACACAATAATTCTGAAGCATACGCAATAGCTAACGGCAACAAACCACTTCCGTTAACACCAGAAAACAGCTGCGCATGCGGGATACGCCCATTTTCAATTGTTTTTGAAAGATGTGATTTTATATGCTGCTGCCCTATTATTTCTGAAAAATCCATTCGCAAATCTAAACAATTTTGCGGTTTAATACCCTTTCGAAACCAGAACACCTCTTTGATTTTTGAATAGCAGAGCATCCCTTTATTAAATATCAAAAAAACTATATTTGTAGAACAAATAGAATAATATGAAAACGGTTAACGACATAGATTTTAAGGGTAAAAAAGCATTGATTCGCGTAGATTTCAATGTTCCGCTGGATGATGATTTCAAAATAACTGACGATACACGTATTCGCGCCGCCAAACCAACAATCTTAAAAATTTTGGAAGACGGTGGTAGCTGTATATTAATGTCTCATCTTGGAAGACCAAAAAATAAAGAAACCGAATTTTCTTTAAATCATATCGTTAAATCGTTATCTAATGTTCTTGGCGTGCAAGTGAAATTTGTTGATAACTGTATAGGTCCTAAGGTTTCTGAAGCTGTTGCAAACCTAAAATCTGGAGAGATTCTTTTATTGGAAAATCTTAGGTATTACAAAGAAGAAGAAAATGGAGATCGTGACTTTGCCAAAAAATTATCCAAATTTGGGGATGTTTATGTCAATGACGCTTTCGGAACAGCACACCGTGCACATGCTTCCACAGCCATTATTGCTGAATTTTTTCCAAAAAATAAATGCTTCGGATTACTTCTAGCTTCTGAAGTTGAAAATGTAAAAAAAGTATTGGAAACAAGCGAAAAGCCTGTTACAGCAATCATTGGCGGCGCAAAAGTTTCTTCTAAAATTACTATAATTGAAAATATTCTCGATAAAATTGATCATTTGATAATTGGAGGTGGAATGGCCTTCACTTTTATAAAAGCGCAAGGTGGAAAAATAGGAAATTCTTTGGTAGAAGAAGATAAGCAGGAACTAGCATTAGAAATTTTGGAAGAGGCAAAAAAGAAAAATGTTATTGTTCATTTACCCGTGGATGCGGTGATTGCCGATAGCTTTTCTGAAACTGCCAATACTAAAATATCCGATGCTAATAATATTCCTGATGGGTGGATGGGTCTTGACTCTGGACCAAAAACAAATGAGCAATTCGGAAAGGTGATCGCTGATTCCAAAACTATTTTATGGAACGGTCCAGTTGGTGTTTTTGAAATGGATAAGTTTGCTGACGGAACAAAATCCTTAGGTCAAAATATTGCTAAAGCCACAGAAAATGGAGCATTTTCTTTAGTTGGCGGAGGTGATTCAGTAGCTGCCGTACACAAATTTAATCTCACTGATAAAGTTAGTTATGTATCTACTGGCGGCGGTGCGATGCTGGAAATGCTGGAAGGAAAAGTCTTGCCAGGCATTAAAGCTTTATTGGATTAATGTTAAATATCAGCAACATAAGGCTTTGCAGGATAAAATTTGCGTAATTTCGCGGAATTGTTATTTTTGACAAAATTTTTTATTTAAATAGGCGTTACAGTTTGTAGGTAATTTATCTGTACATCCTTTAAGTAATGTATTAATCAGGCGAATTTGCCCTAATCCCCAAATGCAATAAACAAGCTGATGAAACTAAACAAAATCCTTCCTCTTATGCTGTTGCTGGTCTTCAGTATGAGTTTTGCCCAACAGGGCAAAAAAAGCAACAAAAAACTCAACACCAAAAAAGTACAAGTTGTTGATTCTATAAAAGTTTCTAAGATTGCCGCGGAATTACCATCTACTTTTATTGCTACTACTATTAAAGATACTACAGTATTTGACCTAAAAGATATGGCTCTTGCCAGAAAAAAAGATAGTCTTTGGTTAAAGGAATTATACAAGTCTGATCTTTTCGAAGATATTTATAGCAGTGTTGCAAATCAACAATATGAAGCAGTTGATTATGACGAGCTGCCTACGGAACTTCTAAAACAGCGTCTTAAGGAACTAGATGCTCGCACTCCTTTCAAAGTGGAATATAATACATCATTGGAAAGTGTAATTAAACAATATCTTAAAAACCGCAGAGGAAGCTTGGAGCGGTTAATGGGCTTGAGCGAATATTATTTCCCCATGTTTGAACAGGAACTTGATAAAAACAATCTTCCTTTAGAATTAAAATATTTAGCAGTAATTGAATCTGCCCTTAACCCACGCGCGCAATCTAGAGTTGGAGCAACGGGTCTTTGGCAATTTATGTTCACGACTGGTAAAATGTTTGGTTTGGACGTAAGTTCTTATGTTGATGAACGTTCAGATCCAATTATGGCTACAGAAGCTGCATGTAAATATTTAAAGAGCCTTAACAATAGTTTTAACGATTGGGATTTGGCGCTAGCAGCATATAATTCAGGACCTGGGAATGTTTCAAAAGCCATTCGTCGTTCTGGCGGAAAAACTAATTACTGGAACTTACGTGAATATCTTCCACGTGAAACAGCTGGATATGTTCCTGCATTTTTGGCCACAATGTATATTTTTGAATATGCAGAAGAGCACGGTTTTAAAAAGCAAGCAACCCGTATTCCTTATGTTGCCACAGATACTATTAAAGTAAAACAACAGATTACACTAGATCAAGTTGCAAAACTTACAAATCTTGATAGAGAGGAACTTGAGTTTTTAAACCCTTCGTATAAACTTGGGATTATTCCCGTAGTTAAGGATGAAAACTATATGTTGCGTCTTCCATTAACTGCGGTGGGTTCTTTCGTAAATAATGAAGATGCTATTTATGCCTTCGCTCAAGATGAACAACAAGAAGCAGAAAAGCCATTACCAGAATTGTTTGAACAACCAGATAAAATACGCTATCGTGTAAAAAGAGGTGATTATTTGGGTAGAATTGCAGATAAATACGGCGTTGGAGTTAGTCAGATACGGAGCTGGAATGGTATGCGCAGCAATACGGTTAAAGTTGGTCAAAATTTGATTATTTACCCTAAAAAAAGTACGCAGGATATAGCCAGTAATAAACCAGTATCTGAAAGCAACACATCAAGTATTTCAGAAAAAACATATACAGTACGCAATGGGGATTCATTATGGAGTATTTCACAAAAATTTCCTGGGGTTTCAGTACAGAATATCCAAAAATGGAACGATATTAGTGGTGACAAGTTGAAACCTGGAACTAAACTAAAAATCTATAAAGGATAGTTCCCAAAATATCCTTTTAATGAAAGTATTTTACATCGCATTGTTTTCGATCTTCATTGTATTAACTTCTTGCAATGAAGGCGGAACAAAAGACAAATCACTTCTTCCCAATTCCGTAGGAAATATTAATTCCCTTCAAATTGTAATTCCAAATGATCTTTGGACGGGTATTGTAGGCGAAGCAATCCGAAATAATTTTGCCGCACCCACAGACGGTCTTCCTCAAGACGAACCATTATTTTCAATGAACCAAATGCCTCCTGAAGCGTTTTCAGGATTTGCTCGCAGCAATCGTCTTTTTCTGTACGTTGTGCTTAGTGATGTTGATAAAGCAACAATTGCGACAGATGAGTATGCTAAACCACAGGCCGGCGGAATTATAAAAGCTACTTCCGAAGAAAAACTTGTAGAACTTATTAATAAAAATGCCGCCAAAATAATTGAAGTCTTTTACGCCAGCGAAATAAAGGAAAGACAGCGCCGAACATCTATCTCATTGATGAAAATAGATTCACTGAAAAATGTAATGGGGGTGAGCTTAAAAATTCCAAGCGCATATAGAATAGCTAAAGCCACAGATAGCTTTTTCTGGCTACGGAAGGATTTAAAGGACGGTACTACCAATATTTTGGTATATGAAGTTCCGTTAACGATGATACAGAATGACAGCACGGCCGTTGGGGATATAATCAAAATAAGAGATTCCATTGGAAGCAAATTGTTGCCAGTTGAAGATGACGGACAGTTTGTTACTGAAGAAGCCTATGCGCCCTATCTTTTTAAAACCAAAATTGATAATAAATTTGCCTACGAAACCAAAGGTACTTGGGAAGTGAAAAATGAATTTATGGCAGGCCCTTTTGTTAATTATGCCGTAAGAGACGAAAAAAATAATCGTTATTTAATTCTGGAGGGCTTTACATATGCTCCTGCCGCTTCAAAAAGAAATCTTCAATTTGAACTGGAATCTATCTTGGCAACTGCAAAAATAGAATAACATTCACACCATATTATAAAAAAGAAACCCTTTCATTCTAGAATGAAAGGGTTTCTTTTTAAATATTTAAAAAGGAATTATTTGTTTTCGTCAATCTTTTTTTCAGAAGTATCATCTTTGGAAGCATCCTTAAATTCTTTAAGACCACTGCCCAGACCACGCATAAGCTCTGGTATTTTCTTTCCACCGAAAAGTAAAAGTACAATTACCACAATCAATATAATCTGCCAAGGGCCAACAACGCCTAAAGGAATAAATAGTGCACTCATAATTTTGAAAATTTAATTAAACAAAGGTAACAAGAAATGTTTAGATACAACGTTTTGGGAATAACTTTAGCGTGCGGGCTATAGTTTATTTTATATTTGTAAAAAGCTTTTAGGCAGAATGACTAAGAAAGAAAAAGGAACCAAGCGCTTCAAAAGGAAGCTATTGCACAAATACCGATTGGTAATACTTAATGAAGAAACCTTTGAGGAACGCTTTTCATTTAAACTGAACCGATTGAATGTTTTTGTTTTTAGTACACTTTTCGCTTTGTTTTTAATTCTGGCAACCACTTTTATTATTGCCTTTACACCGCTTAGGGAATATATTCCGGGGTATTCTTCCACTACTCTAAAAAAGAAAGCAACAAATTTAGCCTACAAAACAGACTCGCTACAGAAAATTCTCGATGTAAATGAGCAATATCTCGCCTCAATCAAAAAAGTGCTAACAGGTGACGTAAAAACGGTTGAATTCAACAAAGATTCAATCATTGAAGTAGCTAAAACCGATCCGTCCGTTTTAATTCGGACTTCTAGAAAAGACTCTTTACTGCGTCAAGCAGTTGCAAAAGAAGATAAATACAACCCACTTATTGCACCACAGGTACAACAATACGCACTGTTTGCACCCGTAAAAGGTTCAATTTCTGAAGGTTATGATTCAAAAGCAAAACATTATGCCGTTGATGTTGTAACCGTTAAGGATGCACCCGTGAAAGCAGTAGCAGACGGCACTGTTATTTTTGCAGAATGGACAGCAGCTACCGGTTATGTTATTATTTTGAAGCACGACAATAACTTAATTTCAGTGTATAAACACAACGCAATGCTTACCAAGGAACAAGGTGAAATAGTAAAAGCAGGTGAAGTAATTGCCACAGTTGGCAATACGGGCGAACTCACCACAGGCCCCCACTTACATTTTGAACTGTGGCGCGATGGCTTTCCCGTTAATCCAACAAGTTTTATAGATTTTAATTGATTCACTATGTCTTTAAAATCCTTTGGAGCTAAAATATTCGCCAAAATTGTTGTCAACAACATTCAAAAATGGGCCAGCAACCCCGTTGAAACCCAGCAAAAAGTTTTTGAAAAATTGATTCTCGAAGCGAAGAATACCGCCTTCGGAAAAGATCATAATTTTAAAAACATCACTTCTTTTAAAGAATTTGCAAATCTAGTTCCGGTGCGGGATTATGAAGAATTGAAACCCTATGTAGACCGTGTAGTTTCAGGGGAAGAAAATATTCTTTGGCCTGGAAAACCGCTCTATTTTGCAAAGACATCGGGAACAACTTCTGGCGCAAAATACATTCCGTTGACCAAGGATTCTATGCCATACCAGATTGAAGCCGCTCGAAATGCAATTCTTTGCTACATCAATGAAACTGGTAAAGCAGATTTTGTGGATGGGAAAATGATTTTTCTTCAGGGAAGCCCAGAAATGCAGGAAAAGAACGGAATTCAAATAGGAAGACTTTCAGGAATCGTAGCACATTTTGTACCCGCATATCTACAAAAAAACCGCTTACCAAGTTGGAAGACCAATTGCATTGAAGACTGGGAAACCAAAGTAGATGCTGTTGTTGAAGAAACTAAAAACGAAAACATGACCGTGATCAGCGGGATTCCGTCTTGGGTGCAGATGTATTTTGAAAAACTTCAAAAAAATACTGGGAAAAAAGTTAGCGATCTGTTCAAAAACTTTAATTTGTTTATTTACGGCGGGGTTAATTTTGAACCCTATCGCGCAAAATTTGAAAATTTAATAGGTAGAAAAGTTGATAGTATCGAGTTATTTCCGGCAAGCGAAGGTTTCTTCGCCTTTCAGGATAGCCAAAAGGAAAAGGGAATGTTGCTGCTTTTAAACTCGGGAATTTTTTATGAATTCATTGAAACTTCAACTTTTTTTGATGAAAACGCAAAACGATTAACCATTGGCGAAGTAGAGATAGGCGTAAATTATGTGATGATTATTTCAACAAACGCAGGCCTTTGGGCATATAATCTGGGCGATACGGTTCAGTTTACCTCAACAAAACCTTATCGCGTAATAGTTTCAGGAAGAATAAAACATTTTATTTCAGCCTTTGGAGAACATGTAATTGGCAAAGAAGTGGAAGAAGCGATGAACAAAGCTATTTCAAAATTCAATTTTTCCATTACGGAATTCACTGTGGCGCCGCAAATAACTCCTTCCGAAGAAAACCTTCCCTATCACGAATGGTTTGTAGAGTTTGATAATTTGCCCGAAAACCTTCAAAAAGTAGCCGAATACCTCGATGCCGAAATGCAGCAACAAAACTCGTATTACTTTGATTTAATTGAGGGGAAAGTACTTCAACCTTTAAAGATTACTTCACTTAAAAAAGATAGCTTCCAGAAATTCATGAAATCTCAAGGCAAGCTCGGCGGCCAAAACAAAATGCCACGCCTTTCCAACGACCGCAAAATCGCAGATGCCTTAATAGAAATTCAGCCTTAAAATTAGTGTTATCTTTGCAACCAATGAATAAATTAAAATCACATACAAGAACACGGGCACAGGAAAGCACCCAAGCAATTGAAAGACTTTACATCACCATGCGCCATCTTTTTAACCGTGGGTTTTACAAACCTATGGGCATTTCCGGAGAGACGTTGCGCGAATCTTTACTAACGCTTCGCCCCGAAATTTATGGCTCTATAAAAGAGGACAAAATTGAATTACAAGGCTTACTTTACGTAATGGATCGCCTGCCCTATGGAATTGAGGAATGTAGGTTTATAAATTTAACGAGTGATGAAGGTTATAAAAATTCACATTTCGATCCAATAATTCCACTGAAGCGCCGCAGAAACTGCTACCGAATAGATTCGGAACAGATGAATATTGAAATTACCCGCGGACGTTCAGAAATCTATGATATTTTAACGCATTTGACGTTTCTTTTCATTGAATCGCACAAGATTATGAAACAAGTGCTAATCAATGAGAATGGCGAAGTGATCCGCGACTGGAAAAAACTGGAACAAGCTGTATTAAAAAAAGGAAAACTTTCACAGGAAGAAAAAGAAGTAGCACTCACCCACACCGCGAATTTCCTTGGCAGAACCTTTGATGAAGTTAAAAGTGTATATCCTTATTTTGCAACCGAACAGAACGAAAATAGATTTTTAAATATTATTTATTTTCTCGGCAAAATAGCAATAGAAGAAATTCTTGAAGAAAACAAACGCATTATCACCTTCAGCCCCGTGCTTCGTGAAAGTTTAGGACACCATATTCACGGCGAACAGTGGGCTTATCAGATAAAGCAGACTTTACAGGAAAAGGGCTTATTGGAGCGGCCAATACACATTATCAGCGCCAATATGCATAGTGTAATGAATAGTCTTTACGCACCAAAAGCTCTGACTTCCGAATTTTCAAAGATGAAATCTATGGAAGTTTTTGAATCATTAAGTATTTCTGCCAATTTAAAAATGCGAGAAAAGGTCAACAAAACCGCATTGGCAGAAGGAATGATATTTATTGAAGACCAAAGTGGAACCAATATAGATGTTCAAATAATAGATACTGCTAAAATCAAGCAAAGCCCTTTTACCGAAGGCTTAAAGAACATAGAAAGTTCAAAAACGCCAGTAATTATTGTGATGGATTATGCATTTGGTGAACAAGCATACGAAACAATGGATGAGCTTTTGAAACCATTTTTGGATGTCAATAAAAATCGCCATTTATTAAATGTGGTTTCTGTTTCAATTATGGGGAAAGCAGGTATTTTGGAAGGCGGAAAGGGCGATATAATGATCCCGTCAGCCCACGTTTTTGAAGGTACTGCAGATAACTATCCATTTAAAAATAAATTGGATAAATCACTTTTTAAGGATGATGATGTTAATGTTTGTACAGGAACTATGATTTCGGTATTGGGAACCTCGCTTCAAAATCGGGATGTACTCAAGTTCTTCCACAATTCCACGTGGAATGTGATCGGGTTGGAAATGGAAGGCGCACACTATCAAAAAGCAATACAGTCAGCTTCCAAAATTCGCCGTAGTATCAGTCCAAAAGTGAAGGTCCGTTATGCCTATTATGCGTCAGATAATCCTTTGGAAACGGGAAGCACATTAGCGTCTGGCGGATTGGGAACAACGGGTGTAAAACCAACCTATTTGATTACCGAAAAGATGTTAAAACAGATTTTAGACACTTCTAAAAATTAATTTTGAAAAACAATAAAGTACTGATTACTGGAGGCGCAGGATTTATAGGTTCCAATTATGTGGAATACGTCCTTAAAAATTCAAAAGACGAAATTTTTGTGCTAGATAAGCTTACTTATGCCGGAAATTTGAAGAATCTGGAAACTGTTTCAGAAAAAATCACCTTCATCAAAGGAGATATTTGTGACGCCTCATTCCTTAAAGATTTATTTGAAAATCATCAATTCCAGAAAGTAGTTCACTTTGCTGCAGAAAGCCATGTAGATAATTCCATTTCGGGCCCTTCAGAATTTATTCAAACAAACATCGTCGGTACATTCAACTTGCTTCAAAGCGCCTATAAAACATGGATGAACAGCCCGAATGATTTGAAAAGTGAATTCAAAAATGTAAGGTTTTTGCATATTTCAACCGATGAGGTTTATGGTACTTTGGGTGAAACTGGGCTTTTTACGGAAGAAACTTCTTACGCCCCAAATAGCCCGTATAGTGCTTCAAAAGCATCTTCAGATTTTATTGTCCGAAGTTATTTTCATACGTATGGATTGCCAGTTGTAACTACAAACTGTTCAAACAACTACGGCCCCAATCAGCATAAAGAAAAATTAATTCCCACAATTATTCGAAAAGCAATTTCGGGAGAACCCATCCCAATTTATGGTGATGGCAAAAACGTACGCGATTGGCTTTATGTTATGGACCATTGCAGCGGAATTTATTTGGCTTTAGAAAATGGAAAACTAGGTGAAACCTATAACATAGGCGGTCGCAATGAACGCGAAAATCTTTATATTGCAAATGTGATCTGTGAATTATTAGATGAAATGCTCCCGAAGAAAATTTCTTATAAAGAACAAATAACATTCGTAAAAGACCGTCCAGGCCATGATTTTAGGTATGCCATAGACGCTTCAAAAATAGAGAATGAATTGGGCTGGAAGGCTAAGGAGAATTTTGAAACAGGTATTCGGAAAACAATTGCTTGGTATTTGGAGAATAGAGATAGACTATAATTTACGATGCGAATTCACGAAAAGCGACCACAAAATAATTTGTGAATTCTTGGCAAAAAAATCAATATGAAAGGAATAATTTTAGCAGGAGGTTCGGGCACGAGATTGCACCCACTAACATTGGCGGTAAGCAAGCAACTAATGCCAATCTATGACAAACCGATGATTTACTATCCATTGTCAACATTAATGCTTGCTGGTATAAAAGATATATTAATAATATCTACCCCACAAGACCTTCCGCTTTTCAAACAACTTCTCGGAGATGGGCAAAAATTGGGTTGTAATTTTCAATATGCCGAACAAGCTAATCCAAACGGTCTTGCAGAAGCTTTTATTATTGGTAAAGAATTTATAGGGAATGATAAAGTTGCATTAATTCTCGGCGATAATATTTTTTATGGTTCTGGATTAAAAGAATTGTTACAATCAAACAACAATCCCGATGGCGGTGTTATTTATGCTTATCACGTATTAGACCCCGAACGTTATGGCGTTGTGGAATTTGACAAAGAAGGAAAAGCGCTTTCAATTGAGGAAAAGCCAGAAAAACCAAAATCAAATTACGCTGTCCCCGGAATATATTTTTACGATAACAGCGTCGTGGAAATTGCCGCGAACATAAAACCAAGCGCACGTGGCGAACTAGAAATAACAGATGTAAATAATGTATATTTAAAACAGGGAAATCTTAATGTAAGCATTCTCGATAAAGGCACGGCTTGGCTGGATACAGGCACTTTTGCTTCTTTAATGCAAGCAGCGCAATTTGTTGAGGTTATAGAGGAAAGACAAGGCTTAAAAATTGGCGCTATTGAAGAAGCAGCTTATGAAATGGGCTATATTTCAAAAGAACAGTTAATTGCTTTGGCAGAACCGTTGCTGAAAAGCGGCTACGGAAAACATTTACTTCAACTCGATTAGATTTTGGAACTACAAAAAACCCCTTTAAAAGATTGCTTTTTATTAAAGCCGAAAGTTTTTCAAGACGAACGCGGATTATTTTATGAAACGTATAATCAAAATGTTTTTGAAAAGATAACAGGGCAAAAAGTGAATTTTGTACAGGATAATCAATCCGTTTCATCAAAAGGCGTATTGCGCGGCCTTCATTTTCAGAATGGTGAAATGGCGCAGGCTAAATTGGTTCGCGTTGTTAAAGGCAAAGTTTTGGATATTGTTGTAGATATACGAATGGATTCCGAAACCTTTGGAAAATCATTCTCAGTTATTTTGGATGATGTAGAAAACCTGCAACTTTTTGTTCCAAAAGGTTTTGCCCATGGCTTTATTACACTTTCGGAAAAATCTATTTTTTCTTATAAATGTGATAACTATTATGATAAGTCATCGGAAAGCGGAATCATTTATAATGACGCAACCTTAGCGTTAGATTGGCATCTTCCAAAGGAAGAATTTATTATTTCAGAAAAAGATTTGCAACTACCCAGTTTTAGGGAGGCAGTTTCATGAAAAAAATATTGGTTACAGGCGCGAACGGACAATTGGGAAGATGCATAAAAGATGCGGCTACCGAGTATCCCGAACTTGAATTTGTTTTTGTTTCAAAGGAAGAATTGGATATTGAAAATCTAGAACTGCTAACAAATTTCTTCAGAAAAAACTCCTTTTCCCATTGCATCAATACCGCCGCATATACAAACGTTGAAAAGGCCGAAAGCGAACCTGAAAAAGTATTTGCAATCAATGCTGAAGGCGTAAAAAATTTAGCTGAAATCTGTAAGCAAAATCATATTATACTACTTCACATTTCCACTGATTACGTTTTTGACGGTAAAAAGAAATCGCCTTATTTGGAAACTGATTTAACGAATCCAATTAATGTTTACGGGGCTTCAAAACTTAAAGGCGAATTATATATTCAGGAAATTTGTGATAAATACTTTATTTTCCGCACTTCTTGGCTCTATTCGCAATACGGTCATAATTTTTTAAAGACCATTTTAAAATATACTGAAGAGGGAAAAACGCTTACAATTACAACAGAACAAAAGGGAACGCCAACAAATGCGAATGATTTGGCCAAAGCACTGTTACAGGTAATAGCACAAGATTCAAAAGATTATGGCGTTTACCATTATACCAACAGTGGCGAAACAACCTGGTTTGACTTTGCTGAAGAGATACTCCAGCAAACGGAAAAATTAAAAGATGCAAAACTTGCAAAAACCAACCATTACCGTACTTTTGCCGCACGGCCGGAGTATAGTATTTTGGATAATGCACAGGCTTTCAATAATCTAAAATTAAAACATATAGACTGGCAAGAAAGTTTGCAATCTGTATTGAAAAAAACAGTCATTAATTTATAATAATAGTTTTTATGGCACAGCATAATTCATCGGAAGAGGTTGATTTGGGTTATTTGTTAAAAAAATCAAATGATATTTTTAAAAGTATCGCAAGAGGAATTTTTAAAGTTATTGATTTTTTTATAAAAAATATCATTTGGGTTATATTATTGATAATCTTGGGGGTCGTAATAGGTTTTTATAAAGATTATAACGCAAAGAAGTTTTATGATAATCAAGTTATCGTAATACCCAATTTTGAAAGCGTTGATTATCTTTATGATAAAGTTGAAGCAATAAATTCCAAAATTACCTCCAACGACACTATTTTTCTTAAAGAAATATTCAAGGAGAATGTTGGTAAAATGGGAAAAATAGAAATTGAACCTATAGTAGATGTTTATAATTTCATATCTCAATCAAGAGAGAATATTGATATTCTTCGAATTCTCGCACAAAATCAGGATTTTTCTGAATATATTGAAGATATTTCAACAAGTAAGTATTATAAATATCACCGCCTGAAAATTCCTATAGAAGGAAGTGAAAGTAGCCAAAAGATAATATCGGATCTATTTGATTATTTAAATAGTAATGAGCATTTTAAGAATTACCAACAGATATTTAGTGAAACTAATTCTTATGAAATTCAAAAACATTATGAAATGATTACCCAAGTTGATTCTATGGTAAAGTCCATGTATGAAATTTCTGGAATCAGTTCAAATGTTTCTGTCAATAACACTTCAGACCAGCATTATTTAATTGAAAGAAAACGATTGTTAATAGAAGATCTTTATAAACTTAAAATGGCACAGAAAGATTATTTTTCTTCTATAAAAGTTGTAAATGTGGATTACAATTTGGAACCTGAAAAGTTCTTAAACATATCAAACAAAATAAAGTATCCAATTATCTTGGTGTCTCTTTTTTCACTTGTATTCTTTATAATTTATTTGTTCAAAAGCCTTCGAAAATTTGCCGAACTAGAGTAATATGAATGGTGGGTAGTATAAATAATCCTATGGCATATATAAATTATTGATGAAAAAGAAAAATCTTATAGTTTTCGGCACAAGGCCCGAAGCAATAAAAATGGCACCTTTGGTCCAAAAATTTTTAAAGAATAAAAATTTTGAGACGAAAGTTTGCGTTACAGCCCAACATCGTGAAATGTTGGACCAAGTATTAGAATTTTTTGAAATCGTTCCTGATTTCGATTTGAATATAATGCGTCCAAACCAGAATCTATTCACATTAACTGCCGCCATAATTGAAAATATGAAGCCAGTTCTGGATGAGGTAAAACCAGATTATGTTTATGTTCATGGTGATACCACAACCTCAATGGCCGTAGGTATTGCGGCTTTTTACAGTGGCGCAAAAATATGTCACGTTGAAGCAGGTTTAAGAACTTTTAATCGGCAATATCCTTTCCCAGAGGAATTTAACCGGCAGCTTACCGCTAAGATTGCAGATTATCATTTTGCACCTACGATACTTTCCAAAAACAATCTTTTGGCCGAAAATACTAATGCACCAAACATTTTAGTAACTGGAAATACCGTTATTGACGCACTTCTTTATGGAATTGAGAAAGTGAATTCCGAAAATTTTATGGATGGGGAAATTGAAAATTTAAAATCATTTTTAGATTTTCAGAAAAAAATTATTCTTGTTACTGGCCACAGAAGGGAAAATCACGGTGAGGGACTTATAAGTATTTGTAATGCTCTAAAAAATATAGCAGAGAAAAATCAGAATGTTGAAATTATCTACCCTGTTCATTTAAATCCAAATGTAATAGGACCTGTCAATCAACTTTTGAGTGGGATTGAAAACATACATTTAGTAGCCCCACTGGCATATCCAGCTTTTATATGGTTAATGGAAAAATCATACCTAATCATAACTGATAGCGGTGGAATTCAAGAAGAAGCTCCAAGTTTGGGGAAACCAGTTTTGGTTACAAGAACCACCACGGAGCGTCCAGAAGCTATTGAAGAAGGCACCGTAATTTTAGTTGGAACAGATTCAAATAGAATTATTGAAGAAACCGAAAAATTATTGAATAATCCAGAATATTACAACGGCATGAGTATGTTGCACAATCCCTATGGGGATGGAAAAGCAACTGAAAGAATCGTAAATTTTATTGAAGAATTATAACATGGAACAAAAACCCACAGTAGTAATGATGGGACTTGGCTACATTGGGCTGCCTACGGCTGCCTTAATTGCCAGTAAAGGAATAAATGTAACTGGTATCGATATACATCAGCATGTTGTTGATGTTATAAATGAAGGCAAAATTCACATTGTTGAACCAGATCTTGATGGATTGGTTCATCAGGTTGTTAGTCAAGGATATCTTAAAGCTTCAACAAAACCCGTGACGGCTGATGTTTATTTAATAGCAGTGCCAACACCGTTTAAAGAAAATCATGTTCCAGATCTTTCGTATGTTGAATCGGCTGTAAAAAATTTAATCCCTACCCTAAAAAAAGGTGCGTTGGTAATTTTGGAATCAACCAGTCCTGTGGGAACAACTCTTAAAGTTCAGGAGATTATTTTTAAAGAACGTCCTGATTTAAGAGGGGAAATTTATATTGCATACTGCCCAGAGCGAGTATTGCCTGGAAACGTAATATATGAATTGGAACAAAATGACCGAGCAATCGGTGGGATAGACGAAGCATCTACGGAAAAAGCTGTGTGGTTTTACAAACACTTCGTTATAGGAGAACTTCACAAAACCAATTCACAAACAGCTGAAATGTGTAAGTTGGTAGAAAACTCTTCAAGAGATGTTCAAATAGCTTTTGCCAATGAGCTTTCTATGATTTGTGAAAAAGCAAATATTAATGTTTGGGAATTGATCCGTTTGGCAAACAAGCATCCTCGTGTAAATATTTTGCAACCTGGAACAGGAGTTGGAGGTCACTGTATTGCAGTAGATCCTTGGTTTATAGTTTCTGAATTTCCAGAAGAGACAAAGATAATCCGTTCGGCTCGTGAAATTAACAATTACAAAACCGAGTGGGCTATTGAAAAAGTAAAAAACGCTGCTCTTCAATTTAAAATAGATAACGGAAGAGATGCTGTTATAGCTTGTATGGGCTTGGCATTTAAACCAAATATTGATGATTTACGTGAATCACCCGCCCTTCAAGTGGCTGAACAATTAAATAAGGATAATTTTAAAATTTTGTTTGTTGAACCAAATCTAACTAAACATCAAAAATACAATTTAACGAGTATCAGCACTGTTCAAGAAAACGCTGATATAATAGTATTTTTAGTTGCTCACAAAGAGTTTAAAAGTTTGGATTTTTCAAAAGAAATGCTAATAATGGATTTCTGTGGTATTGGTCAATAATAAAAATAATAGATGAAAATACTGGTAACTTGCCACGGCTTCTTAACCCCTTCCATGACTTTTGTTTATAATCAAATAAAAGCGCTTCAGGAACAAGGTCATAAAGTTGAGGCAGTGGCCTGTGTTTTATTGAATGAAAATCTTTTCCCATTTGATAGTATTAGGGCGTTTGAAGAGAAGAAAGATTTCAATTATATTATTTCAGCATTCAAACGAAAATTAAATATTGAATACACTTTTTTCAGCAACAGTTTTTCAAAAAGGTTTGAAAAATTCGTTTCAGAATTCCAACCAGATGTTATCCATTGTCATTTTGGAACGCATTTTTTTAGATTGGGAAATTACTTTGAAAAGAACCCCATTCCTACAATAATTACCTTTCACGGGTATGACGCCTCTCAAGAATTGACTGATGAAACCTATTGCAAAGGATTGCGTAAAGCATTCAAAAACCCGTTTGTTTATGGTACAGCGGTTTCTCAAGCCATTAAAAATAATCTTTTAAAAATAGGTTTGCCATCAGATAGAATATTTGTCGATTATTTGGGTGTAGATGTAGATTTTTTCAAAAGAAATTCACCTAAAATTTTTAATATTGATAAACCAGCCACTTTCTTACAAGTTTCTAATTTTGTAGAAAAAAAGGGGCATGAATATACTATAAAGGCATTTAGGAAGCATTTAGATACCACAAAAACGGACGATATATTAATTTTTGGTGGCGCGGGACCTCTTTATGATGAAATGGTCGCACTTACAAAAGAATTAAATCTTGAAAATCACATTCAGTTTAATGGTTTGGTAGATCGGATTCAGGTAAAGGAATTGATGGAAAAAGCCCATTTTTTTGTTCATCACAGCGTTACCGCCACTAATGGTGATACTGAAGGACTTCCAACAGTTTTAATGGAGGCTATGGCTATGGAATTGCCTTGTATTTCAACATTCCACTCAGGTATTCCTGAAATAATTGATAATACTAAAAATGGAATTTTAATTCAAGAAAAGGACATAGAAAAAATGGCGCAGGCATTTTCAGATATAAAAATACTGTCTGCCCAACCCAGAAATGTTGTAATTGAAAAATTCAACCTAAAAAATAATACCCACAAAATTGTTTCCATATTTGAAAAGTTGATTCCCTTTAATGGAACAGAATAGTAATCTTATAAAAGGAGTAAAGTGGACGTCGGTAGGCACTATTGGCGTTGCAGTCTGTTCCCTTTTAAGGTTATCTATCTTGGCACGTTTCTTAGACAGGGAAGATTTCGGGTTAATGGCTTTGGTTCTTTTCGTTTTGGGAATATTGACATTGTTCATGGATATGGGACTTACCTCGGCCATCTTTCATAGACAGGAAATTTCAAAAAAAGAGTATTCCAGTCTTTATTGGATAAATTTGGTTTTTGGTATTTTGGTTTTTTTGATTATTGCTTCTATTTCCCCTTTTATAGCAGACTTTTATGACAGCCCGTTGTTGAGTAGCTTGATTATAATTATGTCCACAACAGTTATTTTTGCTGGTTTGGGCAGTCAATATAGAACTGTTGAGCAAAAGCATCTAAATTTTAAAATTATTGCGTTAGCGGAGTTGATAAGCTCTGTGATATCCCTTATTGTAGCCATAGTTATGGCTGTTTATGGTTATGGCATATATGCCTTGGTTATTTCTGCATTGATACAATATGCGTTGCCCAATATATTTTTCTTTTTGAGAGGATGGATTTTAGATCCAATATTATTACATTTTAATCTAAAAGAATCATTACTCTTTCTAAGGATTGGTATTTTTGAAGTGGGAAGTCAATTGGTAAACTATTTTAACCGTGATATGGATATAATTATCATTGGGAAAGTGTTCAGCCCCGAATTGTTGGGAGGGTATAGTTTGGCAAAACAATTGGTTTTTAAACCCGCACAGATTATTAACCCAATAATTACAAAAATATCCAACCCTCTGTTAGCCACTTATCAATATGACTTAAATATTTTAAAACAGAAGTATTTAAAATTGATCAATATTGTTTCTTCTGCTAATTTCTTCGTGTATTTATTGGTATTTATTTTTGCCCCAATTATTGTACAGGTACTTTACGGAAGCGAATATGGGAACATTGTTAATTTGGTCCGCATATTATCTGCTTATATGTACATACGCAGCATAGGCAACCCAATAGGAAGTTTGGTAATAGCTACGGGCAGGACTGATCTTTCTTTTCTTTGGAATATTTTCTCGTTTTTAATAACACCAGCTTTTATTTTTATAGGTGTGCAGTATTCCACCGAAGCGGTTGCATATTCAATGCTGGTTGGGATAATTGTTCTTTACATTCCCAATTGGTGGATATTGGTAAAACGATTGACGGGCGCTTCATTAATGGAATTTTCAAAAGCGGTTGTTCCCAAATTTTATATTCGTGAAATTAGAAGTGTTTTTTCTAAAAAATAAGCTTAGGATTTTATAAACTTTTTTGTGATAGTTCTACCTTCTATAGAAACCTTTACAAAATATAAACCTTTTGTCAAATCAGCTACGTTTATATTTGAATTTGATGTTTGTTTTATAAGACTACCTGTTAAAGAATAAATACTAACTGAATCAATAGGAACTTGAGAATCTATATATAAAAAATCTTTTGCGGGATTTGGATGTATAGTAATCTCTTTTAAATCTATATCAGAGATTCCTAATATCAATGGTAATAAACCAACATCTACTTTAGAAATTTTGTTAGCATTGTATTGTGAAAAATACAGGAATTCACCAATTACTAGCATACCTGTCGGAGCATCAATATCTTGGTTTATTTGCGCTTCTAATCCATCTATGGCATTGTAAGTAGATATTTTGTCTTCAAAAAAGTAGGATACATAAATTTCATCTTCATAAACCATAAGATCACTTGTTGTTCCTGCTGGATTGACGACCAATTCTGGAATAGGATTTGGGTCATTAATATTTATTTTCATAATTTGTTCCCCGTCATTTGCTCCTATATATAATAAATCTCCTTCTAGCCATAGTTGGCGTGGACTTCCAATTTCTACTACTAATTCGAGGCTAGGATTAGGGTCATTAATATTAACTTTCAAAACTTTACTTCCTGGCCATCTTTCTGATACATATAAATCAGATCCATTTAGCAATAATCCATCGGTTGCAACAAGCCCAGTTACTAATTCTATCGCGGTAGGAGTTGGATCGCTTAAGTCAATTTCATAAATGGTATTTCCACTAGCTATTGTGTAAAATAATCTATCTCCTTGTATTTTAATATCCATAGTAAAATATCCAGTATTATAGACTAAAATGGGATCTGGAGTGGGATCTGTAATATTAATTTTAAGAATATTATGTGCTCCATATTCAATAAAGTATAGTTCATCTCCGACTATTTCCATTTGATTCGGCCAGTGAATACCAGTCACTACATCAATTATCTGAGCAGACGTTATATTAGAAAAAACAAATAGTATAAGTAAAATTGCCTTTTTCATTATGTTGTTTTTAAGTTTTTATAACCTTTTTGATTACGGTCCCTGTGCTAGTTTGGATTTTTAAATAGTATACTCCAGCAGAAAATGATTTAAAATCTATCTTGTTAAAATCAGTAGATAAACTTTTTAATTTTTCTCCAGATATGCTGAATATAGACATCTCTTGAATATTCAAAGTATTTTCGTTTTTCAGAAAAATAAAATCATTTACAGGATTAGGATATACTGTAAAATTTTGAATAGAAAAGTTGTCTTCCACTCCAATTAATTCACATTCTGTTTGCCCTTCTATTTCAACAAAAGCTGTATTTGGGTCTATATTTGTCCAGTTTATGGTGCTATAGATACAATCATCAACATAGATATATGGAAGGTTTGGGCTGTTTATTATAACAAATTCTTGGATTAACGTGTTATTGCCATTTCTTAAATCAACATTTTCTAAAGTAGTGTTTTGTCCAAAAAGACGGACCTCCCGAAGGTTTGGATGATTTGATAAATTTAGTTCAGGAAAAGAATTTCCACCGCAGGTCAAATAGTTCAAACTTGTATTTTGGCTTAAATCTAAACTTGTAATATAATTGTTAGGACAACTAAGTTCAGTTAAATTGGTATGTTGACTTAGATCTAAAACGGATACTTGATTATTACCTAATGTTAAACAAGATAAATTAACATTTGGGTGCAACGGAATAATGGAAAATTGATTATTGCCCGAATCCAAACAAACTAAACTAGAAAAATCCTCAAGACCAGTTAAGTCACTAATATTTTGATTTTGGATATCCAAGGTATAAACATTTGAAATATTACTGGTAGTAACATAATTATCTAAAACATCATCTAATCCTAAAACAATTAATCTGTACTCAAAATTATCGTCGGGTACATAAGTGGTCTGCGCGCTTAATATTAAAAAAGGGAATAAAAGAAGAATTATTGTGTATTGATGTTTCATAGCACTTAAATTTAAATATCAATATACAATTTTTTTACGTTCGAGAATAGATTTGGTTTGCTACAAAGCCAAATTATACTTTTTTCCACCTTTTGAATACTGAATTTTACCGTCATGAATCTGAACATTTGAAACAGGTGTTTTATACAAATCTGACTGTACTTCAACTACTGTGGTTAACCTATTCCCTTCTTTTCTAACTTTTACTTGCGGAATAGGAATAATTGAATACTGAATCCTAGATCGGGAAACCTCTTTTGTGGTTATCTTATCATTATCACTAAAAGATCTTACAATAGCTTTAATATTTTTTGGAAACAAGACCGTTGCAGTATTTTCGGAAATTGAAACATTAGGATTGGCTTTTTCACCAAAATTAAATTGCTGGCTAATATTTTTAATCAGATTTTGGTCTTTCGATTCTGCCCAATCTTGTAGGACAATTATATTTGGTTTTATAAAATATAACTTTCTATTTACTGTAATAGAATCATACATATTGTGCTCAGCAGAAACTATTTCTACATCATCACTTCTCCAATATCCAGTAAGTTTTGAATATTGCCCTTCTTTTCCCAAAACATAATCACTGTCATTAATAGCAATTGAATTATGGGCAAAGACTGACATAAGGAAAGGCCTGTGCTTATCTTCATAGCCATAATATCCTTGATCAGTTAAAATGTCGATTCCAAGGGTTTGAAAGATGAATTGTAAATCGTCATTGTGTTTGTGCGTCCTAGAGTAATAACTTGCAAATAATGCAACATAGCTACTATCTTCGGCTTGGGTTCGCAATGTGGCAATATTGTTTTCAAAACTAACAATGGATGGCAATTTTTTTCCAGACATTACATCCAAAACGCGTTGATCATTACCAAAACTTTCTGCTAAGTGCGCATTTAAAAACTCCATTCCACTATCTCCCCAAAGAGGAAAAGTTAGGTCTGGCTTTACCAATTGAAGCAGAATATCATTCTTTTTCAATAATTTGAGCTGAAGCGCGGGATTGATATCTTCTTTTTCAATAAGCTCTATAATTTTTCTATCCAGATTGTGGTTATAGATGTGGTAAGTTGTTGCATGCTCCTTTGCCAATCCACTATCATCAATTATATAATCCATATTTTTTAAAGCACGCGTTAATGTGGGTTCATAAATTGCTGCGTGGAGTGAAGAATTGGACTTGGTAATTTTTGCAAATGCTAAAAGACTTCGGTCCATTTGTAATGAATGGTTGTTTTGCTCGTAATGCTTTGGATCTAGCATAAAAGTAACATTCAATGAAAGATGATTAAATACTTGCTGTATAAAATCCGTATCGGGATCTTCTTGTTGAAGTTCATTATAGACAGTTTGCAAAAGATGTAAAGTTCTATGGCCAATAGCCCCTTCTTCCCAAGTTTGATCTGATGTTTTTTCCTCAAGGGAATTGTGTGCTTTTACATAACTTAAAGCATAGGCTTTGGCTTTCTCATGATATTTTTTGTCACCATAACTGTGATAGGTATGGTTCAAAATAGACACAAAGAACAGGTTTTCATAATATGCTTGCCAAGTTTGGTTATTCTCAGGATTTTCTTTCCATGTAATTTTTTCAATAGGAATATATTGTGGCTTAAAGGAATGTAAAACAACAATAGAATCCTTGAGTATTAAATCGGCATATTTTTTTGTTTGGAGGGTATCATAGGGAACTGTTTTGGGAATTTCTTCAAAAATTAATGACTCAGATATATCATATAAACTGAGTGCATAATTTTTCTCATCCAAACCGATAATGATTGAGGTGTCTTTTAATTTTTCTATTTTCTCTTCATTAGTCGAGCAGGAAAGTAAAAAAATTGAAATTAGGGATATAAAAATTCTATTGAAAATCATTCTTCATTTATTTTATATGCAGTAAGCGACTTCGTCATTCCCAAAAACTTTTCTTTGTAGATTTTTGCCGTAGTAAACATCTGCTTCATTTTATTTTTTGAAACCAACACTATCTGTTCTGCTTGGTCCTTGGCATCTTCCGTAGAAATTTTTGTGCCTCTTGAAAGTTTAGTTTTACTTAAAATAAAAACCTTAGCTTTTTTCGGCAAAAATTGGAAATAAGGAAGCAAATAATGGGGCTCCACAAAAAAATATTTATAAGGAGTTTGAATATAATAGTTCTTACCTACCCGTTGCACTTCCTCAGCCATCAATTTTTGATTTTCAAAAGTATACAAATGTTCAATTACTGAATTTGAAAAGACCAAATCAAAGGATTGATTGGCGTATTCAGATAAATTGCACGCATCACCTTTAACCGAAACCATATTTGAATAATGGGTTTCAAATTTGGTAAGGTTTAAAAGTGTAATTTTTATGTTTAATTTTTCGTGGTATCCTCTGTTTACCCAAAAAGATTCGGTTCCGCCAACGTCTAGAATTGTAATTTCTTTACCCTTATTTAATTTTACTAATTGGCTTTCGAAAAAAGCAAATCTTTTGTTTCTAAATCTATTAGCCAAAGATTTTTTATTGTTGTAATTGGCAAGTTCATTTATAAAGGACATCGTAATATTTTTAGTATTGGCTTCAAATCTACAATAAAAAATATATTTTGTATTTCTGTTTAATTGATTCGATTTTTATATTAATCACTTCTAATATTAAAATTTAAAAAACTGTAGCTTTGCTGCACACATCCAAAAGGTTCGGTATTAATAAATTCTTGAAGTGAAATTCATTTATCAAATAATTCTAGTTATTCTTTTTTTGACCATTAGTACATTAACCTTAAGTACTTTAATGGCATTTTGCCTGCTGCTTCTAATTGTAATGGCCTGGATAATTACAAAAAAAGGAAAGCTAGAAGTACCTCGCTATGTCATTATTGCATTTTGTTTTTATGTGCCTTTTTTAATTCTCGGATTAATATATCAACATCCCCATCCCACTATTGATATAAAATTTCAGTTTTACGGTATTGTATTTTACCTTTTTTGGGTAAATGTAAAGAACATCAACATCTTGCATTTCTTGTTTGTTTTAAATGCTATGGTCTGTTTGGTCTATATATTTATTTATTTCGGCTTTGTGCCTAGTCTCTGGCATGATACAATTACAGGTAAAGGTGGCCGCGTTTATGGTCCTTCAATTATTCCTATAGCACTTATAGGCTTCTATTACTTATATAATCGTAAAGCTTTTGATATGCCATTAGCAGTGTCTTGGCTTCTTGCTCTTGTCTATCTTTTCCTTACCTCCAACCTTATGAATTTGGTAACTGCTGGGGTTCTATTGATTTTGATAGTTGTAAACATCCGCAAACTTTTTAAACCTGGATTTATTATTGGTTTCGCCTTGCTTCTGGGAGTTTCAACACTTTTTTTTAATTCAAATATGGCGCCTGAAGCAATAAAACAAAAATTGCCCTACGTTCTGAAACCTTGGGAATATGAAAGTTTAAAAATCCGAATCCAGGATTTTAATACGGCCTTACGTGCAGAGGATTTTACGTGGTCCCAAAAAATTATTGGTAAGGGTTTTGGAGCAAGCACAACTGTATATCGGGAAAATGTGATAGCGCAAAGTTTTAGTGGAAATTATACTTTTCAGGAAATAGACAATGGATTTTATTATCTGTACCATCGTGGGGGGGGTGTATTGTTGTTTATATTTTTAATTGCACATATATATTTGCTTCGTAAAATACCATCTGCAAAAGCAAAGTTAGGGTTTATATTCATCGTGCTTTTCACCAATTTACTTTCCATTCACTATTTTACTAATATGTTTTATTTGTTGATTCCTTTCCTAATTTTGGAAACCGAAAGCCACCGAATAGGGATCTTCCCGAAAAAAAATGAATATGAAGAATAGCTTATACATAGTTCCAAATATTAAAAAAATTTCAGGCGGTCCAATTACCCGAATTAATTTATTTAAAAACATTTTTCAGAAAAAAGGAGGTGATATAATAACGGAAGGAAACAAATTAAAATCTTTTTTTAAAAGCCACGATTTATGCTATGTAGAATCAGCAACCAATAGAATTGCCCTAATAGATTTATTACCTCTTTTATTTATAAAGTTTAGATCCAAAAAAGTAATTGTTTTTATACGAGATATTTACATCGAACTTTTTCCGGAGGATTACAGTGGTTTTCGCAAAAAAATTACATTCTATCTAAATAAGTTTAGCAACTTTTACCTTACTTGGGTTTCTACTTCTATGGTATTTCCTACAATGGAAATGGGTGAGGTTTTTTTTCAGAAAAACAAATTCTTTCCTAAGAGGCCTTATTCCGATTTGCCACCCGGAACCTATAATATCACACAAAATATAAAACTTCCAGATTTTTCAAAGAAACTTGGACTACTATATTTGGGAAGCATAGACTATAAAAATTCTGGCTTTGATGCTTTTGTATTGTTCGCAAAAAAATATTCGGAACACTATAATTTCTACGTGCTTACGGGGGCACAAAATATTCAGGAAATGATCCAAGGCTCAACAATTGAAGCTTCAAAAATTCCACGTTCTGAAATTCCGCAATTTATCCAAAACAACAATATTGCATATGCACTGCATACGCGGCCGCGAAATATGTATGACGATCTCACGTTTCCTATAAAAGTGTTTGATTTTTTAAGTTTTCAACTTCCATTTTTCACTGAAAAACATATTCCACTGGAAATTCTTTTAAGCAACGATTACCCTCTTTTTGCATCTTTTGAAAACTTGGATGGAATACATCAAAAAATTGAAACAATTGGAGCTGATGCATATGAAGAATTGTTACAATCCTTAAAGAGAATAGCCCTTAACAATACGTATGATAAAAGGTATAAAAAGTTACTGGAACAATAATTCGCCAAGGCGGGTATTTTTTGAAGCCAGCACATATCTATTTGTCGCAACATTACCCTTGTGGGAAAACTTGAACACCATTATTTTGTGGTTTTTCATTGCTTCGTCAATTTTCTTGTTAAACCCAAAGGAGCGTTTGCTGAATCTTAGAAAAAACAGAATTACCTTTTTCTGTTTTATTGCCCTTTTTTTATTATTTATCGTGGGGTGGTTTTTTTCAACCAATGTAAAGGATGCACTTCGAGATATAGAACGCAGTTTGACGTTATTTTTAATCCCGTTAATACTACTTTCCCATAAACGCGAAGATTTCAACTTAAAAAAAATCTACATTTCATTGGGAACTGGGCTTTTTATTGGAATGGTAGTATGTTGGGGATTTATAATTGAATCTATTTTAACGAATGCCACACCTTGGGTTCAAGCAGGATATTTTTTTAAATGGATATACAACGGCTGGAATGCGCTAATACCATTGGAAGGTCACCCAAGCTATTTTGCAATAATGATTGTAATCTTTATCTTGGGTATTATAAGAATGCCAGAATTCATCAATTTAAGGAAGAATAAACTGAAACTTATTCTTTTGCTAATTCCTTTCTTTCTTTTTTTAATAGAAACGAGCAGCAGAATTGGAGTTATTTGTTTAATCGTGATGATTGTTGTTACTATATTTAGAAAACTGGAAATTAAAAAGATCTTCTACTTAATTGGTTTGGTTGCAATCTTGGCCATACTTTCCATAAAATTTGATTATTTGGGCTCCAAATTTGCCACAATTGTTGATA
>JBBSOQ010000020.1:0-63566 GCA_038259585.1 Flavobacteriales bacterium
CCAAAACCCGTAATTCTCCACGCTCAATCTGCCTCACCAGATCCAATTTTAAGGACAAATCGAAAGTACGTTTTAAAATCTCTTTTTTCATGTTAAATTTAATTGTGAAAAAAGGCAACCTATTTTAGGCTTAATCAGTTGATAGTTGATAGTTGATAGTTGATAGTTGATAGTTGATAGTTGATAGTTGATAGTTGATAGTTGATAGTTGATAGTTGATAGTTAATAGTTGATAGTTGAAGTAAATTTTAATTTAAAATTTTGTACTTCGTATTTCAAAACTTTTCTTCATCTAAAAACTGATTTATTTTTTTCTCTTCCCAACGTTTCAAAAAATTGTTTTTAATATTCAATACAAAGAAAACATAAAGCGCGTGCGACACCAACCCAATACCCCAAAAGAATAAAGTAACATAATTGCTCCAATCTCCAAAATTAGTTTCCCCGCTTCCGAAAACATTTGCAGACATTAGTATAATAATAGCGTTGATGACTATAAAAACTGCCAAATGGCTGTAAAAACCCTTAAGTGTTTCCACTTTTTTCTTTGCTCTTAAATAGGCAAGACTTCTTTTAACTTCCATTATAAATAATTTTAATCATTTTCAATAAATCTTTTCAATTGTCTTTTTTCCCAATTTTTAATGAATGGAAATTTATATTGAAATACTTTTGACGCGTGAAAAAGTAAACCTATTCCCCAAAAAACAGGAATTATCAAAATATTCCAATCTACCCATTCTATGAAACTTTTATCTGGAGATTGATTTTGAAAAAACTCCAATACATTAGCTTTCACAATAAAAATAGCGATGTTCACAATAATATAAACTAACAAATGTTTATAAAAACCTTTCAGCGCTTCTAGTCTTTTTCTGGCTTTTCTCAATTTTATGTTTTCTGAAAATTCCATATTACTCCCAACGGTTTTGATTGTGTTTTTCCTCTTCTTCCATAAACTGCTTCATTTTTCTATCTTCCCAATCTTTACCTACAAAAGGCATCCATTTAAAGGTTTTAATGGCTTGGAAAAAGATTCCGATTCCCCAACCGAAAGCGGCCCATAAAAACCAAGGTGATCTCCATTGGTTGGTATAATAGTTTACGCCAGCAAGCATGCTAATAAAAATGAGGTAGAACATTAAGTTGCTGTAGAATTTCTTTATTTCGGCAACTCGTCTTTTCGCTTTAAAATATTTGCTGTCTTTATCGTTAGACTCCATAATTGAGTTGTTTTAAAATTATAGCATAAAATTAAGGAAGGCAAAACTGAATTTAAAATTGAAACTTCCGAACCGTGATTTTCAGTGGATGAATTGTAATTATTCATCCTTATCCATCAATTCCCTTATTTTGCGTTCCTCCCAGTTTTTTCCAAAGAAAGGATTGTAGTTAAAAGTTTCCACGGCGTGGCTTGTAATACCAATGCCCCAGCCCACAATAGGGAAAACTGCCCAAGGAAATCCTGCTTCGGAAAGAAAATTAAGGTATATAAACCCCGGTATGCAAATAATGTAAATACCAAAATGTATATAAAAACCTTTTAATTTTTCAACACGTTTTTTGGCAAGTTTGTATCTTTTTTCTGAAATAAATGTGTCTGGTGTATTCATAATTTGAATGTTTTCTCCCAAAATAGGAATCGCAATACTGAACTCTTTTTGATTCTCATTAATAATTACGGGGTGTTTTGTTAAAAGTGCATATCGGTCTCGAATATTTCTCAGTCCAACCCCAGTGCTTTCTTTTAAAACCTGCTTGGGCTGGCGGTTATTGGTCACAACCAAATTGCCGTTCTCTTCGGAAATAGTTATATAAAGTTTCTTCGAAGGCGTAACTTGATTGTGCTTCACAGCATTCTCCAATAAAAGCTGAAGCGATAACGGAACTACTTTTGCCTGAGGATTTTCCAATTTCAAAGGTTTTGTGAAAACGATGCTATCCTCAAACCTTACCGCAAGAAGCGACATATAAAGCTCGGCAAATTTCAGTTCTTCTTCCAACGTAACCAATTCCTTGCTTTTCTGTTCTAAAACATACCTATACACTTTTGAAAGTGAAGTGGTGAAACGAGTTGCGGCCTCAGGGCTTTCTTCAATTAAACTTGTAAGTACATTTAAACTGTTGAAAAGAAAATGTGGATCCAACTGGTTTTTCAATGCATCGAACTTTGCTGATGCCGTGCCTGCAATTATTTTCTGTTCGGTTACTTTATTTTCCTGTTTGAATTTGTAATAGTAAGCAATGTAAAAAATCATACTTACCACCATTGCTATTATAAAGGCGACGTAGTAATAGTCAATTTTCTGTTCGGAAAGAAACGTTAAGAAATCCTCTCCTTCAATGATTACATTTAAAAAAACTTGAAGTAAAAAAAGACCAATTAGAGTTGAAAGAATGGCTCCAAAAAAACTTTTTAGCAGATTTTTAATTTTGAAAAAATCACTTTTATGTGTTTTTACAAAATATCGAAACAACGGCACATTCACTAAATAAAGCACTACGGAATAAAGCTGATTGTATCCAAAATTTACAAGGATTTCCCTAGGCGTGCCTAATGTCCCAGTGGAAATGTAGGTGATTGCCATCAAAACTAAATAGATGAGAAAACCTATAAAAAATGCCTTGCCAAATTCTTTTAGAAAAAACTTCATTTTTGAAATTTGTTTTATTGCCATTAATTCACAAATAATTTTTTTAAACATTCGTGTATTAGTGGCAAAACTTATTATTTACAGCTTTCCGCTTGTAGTTGTTTAGCGCGCTTTTCACCATAACTAGGATAAAACTCACCGGCTGGTTTAAAAGTAGCGAAAAGTTCAATAGCTCTTTGAATGTCTTTACAATAAGGCTCTACAGACTGACCAAAATATTTTGCGCCACCTATATCCCATTCTGCTTTACTCAAAATTACACGCGGATTGTTGGGTGCAAGCGCCAAAGCTTTGCTGTATAACTCAGAAGCTTTCGGGGAATAGGTCATTCCGTATTGTTGTCCGTCAAAAACAATCCACGCTGTATATAATTGTGCTTGCAAAACTAATAATTCCGCGTTTTCCTTTGAAAGCGTCGTAGCCTGATTTATAAAATCTTGTGCTTTGTCCAATTGCGCTTTCAGTTTTGCAGGATCCTTTTCGCTAAAACTGTTTATTATATTTATTTGCGCCACATAATATATTGGCAACCAATTATCTGGCTCTGCTGTACCTATTCGTTCAAACATATTTGCAGCATCCCAGGATTTGTCTTCCTGCCATAACTGAAAAGCCTTCTGCATTCCTTGTTGGTATTTTGTGGGTACCGTATCTGCAGTTCCATTTGTTTCGGTTTGTGCCTGCATTACCAAAACGGTAAAGAAAAGGGTGAGGTAAGTAATTATGTTTTGCATGGTTTTATTTTTTAATGGTTTTTATTGAATTCAAATTTCTTTAAAAATCAGTGTTTCCAAAAATAGGAAATACCCAATTGTTGTATTTAATGACTGAATTGTAAAAATTACAGATTATCAAGTTGATTATCCTTTCCATCATCACTAAGCGTCCAAAAGAAACCTACAAAAAAGAACTGATCTGCAGCTGGACGTAATTCTCTTCGCGCAAAACTTCCATTGGCGTCAGGCGTGTTTGCATATTGATATCCATTCACATTTTTAAACGCAGTGGCATTATTAATTGAAACATAAAGTATTTTTTGTTGGGATATTAAATACGCCCAATTTAAACTTAAACTATTGTAGCTTTTTGTTTTTTCTTGAAGAAATCCGGGTTTATTCAAATCTGTATAAGTCCTGCCACTAGCATATTGATAACTGAAGCCTATTTGACTCTTCCAATCGTTAATCCAGTATTTACCAACTACTGAAATATTATGGGTGTTCGCAAAATTCGGAGTTGCTTCAATTGGATAGTTTTTATATTTCCGTTCAGTGTCCAAATAGGAATAGCTCACCCAATAATCTATATTTTTCAAGCTTTCATTATCGCGCCAAAATATGTCCAAACCCTGAGCGTAACCATCGCCATCGTTGGAAAATGAAGTATTTACATCAGGGAATTCGTCATTATACGTTACTAAGTTTTTGTATTCTTTTCGGAAAACTTCCGCTCTGAAAATTCTGTTGTTTGCAGAATATTGATAGTTCATAATATAATGTTGTGTGTGTTGTGCGTCAACATTATTCGAGAATTTTAAAACTTCATTTTCAGGTTGCTGAAAGAAATCTCCATAAGCCAATGAAAGCTGACTGCTTTTTCCTGTTTTATATGCAAACGAAATTCTTGGCGAAATAGTAAATTCTTTAAAAAGTTCACTATATTCTCCGCGAACGCCCATTTTCAAGGCAAGTTTCCGCGAAAAAATTATATCGGCCTCCGTAAAAGCGGCGGAAATATTATTGTTGAAACCAAGTTTAGCATCAAAATTTGGTTCATTATAATTTTCGTTGAAATCAGTCACAAATTGTTCCGCGCCAAAATTCAGTTTAAAACGGTTACTGAAGCTTTTTTTAAGTTTCAATTTAAAGTGAGCAGAATTTTCCAGATCCTTTATATCTGCTTCATCTATCCCAACTTTTGTATTTCCGTAAGTATAGCTGCCGCCCGCAAAAATGGTCCAATCATTAGCAAGCATTTCACTGAAACTAGCATTTGTATAAAAGTTTTTATTGTTCAATTTAAAGCGAGTTCCATCAGCTTGGTTTATGTCTTCCTGAGTAAGTTCGAAATCGGAAGTATCAAAAGCTCCGTAAATTTTCAGTAACCCATCCCCTATTTTCTGACGGAAAACTGCCTCTCCCGAAGCTGTTTCAAAAGGTTTTTGCCAATCATTTCTATCGGGAAGAATAGCGATGTATGGTGCAAGATTTATATATGATGCATTCAAACTTAAAGAACTATTATTCCACTTTTCAGTATGGCCCAAACCACCACCAACGCTCATAATTGCAATATCAGTCTTTTCCTGTGTCGGTTCGTCAATAGTATTTAAAAGCAAAACTGAGGACAGCGCTTGTCCGTATTCTGCAGAATAACCGCCTGTGGAAAAAGTAATTCCATCAAAAAGGAACGGACTATAGCGCCCGCGGGTAGGAACATTATTGGCTGTTGGACTATAAGGCGTGAAAACACGAATGCCATCAATAAAAATCTGGGTTTCCGCAGCATCGCCACCGCGAACAAAGAGACGGCCGTCCTCATCCACAGTTGTAGTTCCCGGAAGCGTTTGCAACGCACCCACAAAATCGCCCAAGGCGCTTGCGGTTGTAACGATATCTAAAGGTTTTAAAACTGATATTTTACTATTATCGCCTGCGGAAAAGGATCCGGCTGAAATTGTTACCGTTTCCAAAGAATTAACGTCTTCGCGGAGTTTGATTGTTAGGGTTTTCATTTTTGAAACATCGTCCGTAAGTTTGAATGGCTCAAAAGAAACGTATGATACGGTTAGAGTTTGAGCGCCAGTTTCAGTAGTTTCAAAAGAAAACTTTCCGTTATCGTCTGAAGTGCTTCCATCGTAAGTACCTTCAAGATAAACGTTGGCTCCGATAATTGGAGTGCCGTTATTATCAGTAACAGTTCCGGAAACAATAGTTTGCGCCAAAAGTAACGACGGAAAAATAGCAAGTAAAAAAAGAATAACTGAAATTTTCATTGGTGGTTTGTTTTAATATTCAGTTCAAAGGTGAAATTTCGAGTTTTCATTTCAGAAAAAAATAGACCGAATTGTAAAAATGCATTACCCAATTGTAATATTCTGTTTTGAGATAGAATTTATTCAACAAATTCCAAAATATCTCCTGGCTGGCATTCCAATACTTTACAAATAGCTTCGAGTGTACTAAACCTTACTGCCTTCGCCTTTCCTGTTTTTAGAATGGAAAGATTGGAAAGCGTCAATCCTACTTTTTCGGAAAGCTCGTTTAATGACATTTTCCGTTTGGCCATCATTACGTCTAAGTTTACAACTATTGGCATAATTAGATTGTTAGTTCGTTTTCGTTTTGGATTTCCACTCCTTTTTTGAAAACCAATGCTATTATATAAATAATCCCAGCAAAAAACAAGAATTGCTCTGCGCCCCAATCTATTTGTATTGTAATTCCCTGTCTCATTATACGGTTTCCATAATTTTCCGCAATTATAGCCACAACACCGATGCTCAAGGCATAATGACTCATTTGTGTAATTAGCGAAGCTGTTTTTTCGTTGAAAGGATAGTTCAAATCGAACTTTATAAAAAGTTTTATCACAAGATAGGAAAGGTAAGCCTTCATTGCCGTCAACGCTATTATAAAGCTGGCTACCCCAATGTAGAACTCTACGTTATAATTGTAAACATCCATAAGGTCCAGCCCCATATAAGTATCTGCGGCACCAGCTGAGTTTACGAAAAGAGTTACAAAAAGAGAGACGAGAAGTGCGCCGGTTTTAATACATAAACCAATGAATATGATCCAAAATATCACATTCATGACTTTCATTATAACATTTGTTTTCATCACAGTAAGATTTAAATTACACTGCGAATATAAATATTATTTATTGATAAACAATAAATATATTTTAATTTTCAGTAAATAAAATTTTAAAATCATAATTTTTCCAAAGCAAAAAATTTGTGAAGCATTTGATTTTAATGGCTTTTGATGAAAACTCAATATTACTTTTTATGAAGTAAAAATGGAAAAATTGTATCTTCGAAAGAAAACAAACAAAATGACTGATTCGCAGAAAGTTGATGCGTTTATGGCATCACAGACAAAATGGAAAGAAAAGCTGTTACAGCTGCGAGCCGTTTTCCAAAAGACTGAGTTGAAAGAAGAAGTAAAATGGGGCAAACCCACATACACATTAAATGGAAAAATGGTTGTAGCAATGGCTGATTTCAATAACCATTTAGCGCTTTGGTTCCATCAAGGCGTATTTTTGAAAGACAAACAAAATAACCTTATGAATGCACAGGAAGGTGTTACAAAAGCACAACGGCAATGGCGTTTTAAAATAGATGATAAAATTGATTCTAAGCTTGTTATGGAATATATTGAAGAAGCAATAGCTAATGCGAAAGTTGGAAAAGAAATGAAGAAGGCAACTGCTAAAGATGTTTCTATTCCTGAAATTTTCCAAAAAGCGCTTACAGAAGATAAAATTTTAAAAGTGAAATACACCAAATTAACTCCCGGCAGACAACGCGAATATGCTGAATACATAGGCGAAGCAAAACGGGAAGCTACGCAAGAAAGCCGTCTTGAAAAATGCAGCGAAATGATAAAGCGCGGCGTTGGCCTTAATGATAAATATAAATAAAGCTAATTAGGAATTAGGGAAATATATTACCCTCAACTTATAAACTCATAAACCTCTAAACTTTTTTAAAATGAAAACAGACAAATACACAAAAACAATACTTACCATTATTGCAATATGCTTAACCATTAATGTAATGAAGAATTTTGAAATTATCCCTTCAGCATATGCTAATGAAATAGGAAAAATTTCAGAAATACCCGTAGGATATAAAGTAGTACCAATGAATGAGGTTATGGACGTGCGTTTGGTGGATATCAACACTTATGATGAACTAAACGTAAACCTGAAAAGTGTGGATACTTATGATGAAATAAAGGTAAATATCAAAAAAATTGAAACCACGGACGAGTTAGATGTTAATCTTGATGAAATTGGTGGTGGCTGGGTTTCAAACGGAGGACCGATTCCAGTAAAAGTACAGTAAAGGTTTCAGTTGATGGTTGATGGTTGATGGTTGATGGTTGATGGTTGATGGTTGATGGTTGATGGTTGAGTTTTAAAGAATGCAAAAAGCAGTAACTTTTTGCTTTATACTTTAAACTTTTCAGCTTTTTTATACGGACGAATAATCAACCGGGCAGCACGATCATAGTTGATATAACTATACGTCCAATTGAAAAATGTGACAACTCTATTTCGGAAGCCCACTAAAAACCAAAGGTGAACAAACATCCACAGAAACCAGGCTATGGCGCCGCCAAAGTGTAGCTTACCAATGTCTACCACCGCTTTGTTTCTTCCTACGGTTGCCATGGTTCCTTTGTCAAAATATTTAAAAGGCTCCATTTTATCTCCTTTCAACATTTTTCTGAAGTTTTTCCCCAAATGCTTTCCTTCCTGAATAGCTGGTTGTGCAACTTGCGGATGTCCTTTTGGGTAATCTTTAGTTTCCATTAAAGCAATATCACCTAAAGCATAAATATTTCGCAAGCCTTTTACTGCGTTGAACTCATCAACTTTATATCTATTCGCTTTTTCCATTAATGCTTCACCATCTATACCTTTAATAAGCGCTCCTGTTACACCAGCTGCCCAAATAAATGTTGCGGTTTCAAACTTTTTACCATCTTTCGTGGTTACCGTTTTCCCGTCATAATCGCTTATAAACGTTTCTAAATGTAATTGCACACCCAATTCTTCAAGAAAGCGTTGCGCTTTTTTAGAAACCGTTTCACTCATTGGCGGCAAAACCCTATTCTGCCCTTCTATGAGATGAACGTTCATTTCGTCTTCGTCAAGTTCGGGATAATCGTTTTCCAAAATTCCTTTTCTAAATTCTGCCAAAGCTCCAGCAAGCTCGACACCAGTAGGGCCTGCTCCAGCAATCACAAAATTTAAGAGTCTTTTTCTTTCCGCTTCATTAGTGGTAATATCTGCCTTTTCAATATTTTGAAGTATCAAACTTCGAATATTTAAAGCCTGTGGCACCGTTTTCATTGGCATGCTGTTTTCTGCAATGCTCTCGTTTCCAAAGAAATTAGTACGCGTACCAGTGGCAATTACCAAATAATCATATTGTAAACTTCCGATGGATGTTGAAATGCTATTTGTTTCGGTATCAATTTTTTCAACTTCAGCCAATCTAAAATGAAAATCCAAATTCTTTCTGAAAATTTTTCTAAGTGGATATGCTATTGAATCGGGTTCCAATCCAGCCGTAGAAACTTGATATAATAAAGGCTGAAAAGTGTGATAATTATGTCTGTCAAAAAGCACAATCTGAACCTTTTCTTTTTGAAGTTTTTTTATGAAGGAAATACCAGCAAATCCGCCACCTATCACAACTATTCGGGGCACGCCAGTTTCAGGAATATTCATCGCTTTTTTATAAAGTATAAAAGTACGATTTGTTAATCGAGTTAGCTTATTTTTTAGGATTTTTGTAACAAAGCAATGCGGAAGAGCACTAATTAAGAAGCCAACAAAAAACCATTGAACAAAGAACTTGAACATCGTTTTGTAACTCAACTTGAGGAAAACCAAAACATTGTACACAAAATCTGTAGGTTATACACCAATGACAGCGACGCTCACAACGACCTGTTTCAGGAAATAACCATTCAGCTTTGGCGCGCGTTTCCTAAATTTAGGGGCGACTCAAAGTTCAGCACTTGGATGTATCGTGTGGCGCTAAATACGGCTATTACGCTTTACAGGAAATCAAAACGCAGCATAAAGACGCAAGATTATGAAGGGGTTAGTTTTAAAATTTCCTCAGAACCTTTTGATGACACCACAGAACAACAATTAAAACTGATGTACAGTGCCGTAAAAGATTTAAATGATATTGACAAAGCACTTGTTTTCCTTTATTTGGAAGACAAAAACTATAAAGAAATTTCCGAAACATTGGGTATTACTGAAGTAAATGCAAGAGTAAAAATGAACAGGATAAAGGAAAAATTAAGAACTATTTTAAATCCGTAACCCACGATGGATGAACTGGAACTATTAAAAAAACAATGGCAAACGAGTGAGCAGGAACTTCCTCATTTGTCTTATAGTGACATTTATAAAATGCTATTGAAAAAATCCTCCTCTATCGTGAAGTGGATATTCTATATAAGTATTGCGGAAATTCTTTTTTGGACGCTACTTGCATTCCTTGTGCCAGACTCAAGTAATAAATTTAGCGATGACATTGGTTTACACAATATTCTGATAGCGGCCAATGTGATGAACTATTTGGTTTTTGGATTTTTTATATTTCTTTTTTATAAAAACTATCGAAAAATTTCAACAACTGACTCCTTAAAGGAATTGATGAGAAACATTTTACGCACGCGAAAAACTGTGAAGTATTTTGTGATTTATAATGTAACAACCTCAATTCTTATTATTGTTGGTGTAAATATTTATTATTATTTGAACCAGGATATTGTTTTCAGGTTTATGGCAGAAGACTACGGTATTGCAAACATTTCCCAAGAAAGATTCATGAAAATGTTCTTTGCCATCCAAATACTTTTTGGAATTGTGATGATTGGTTTTGTGCTGTTGTTTTACAGAATTGTTTACGGCATTTTATTAAAAAGACTCCGTAAAAACTATAAACAATTGGAAAAGATAGAATTTTGAAAAAGTTGCAGTTGGCAAGGTAGTATTCCGTTTTCTTGGCGTATAACTTCTAAATGTTACTTAATACTTTTTAATACCGCCACTCGCGCTCTCTGTTGAGCTCTTCTTCACTTTGTATTTCGGATGAAGGAATTACTTTCAGAAAAGATGGATGCTGTTCAATAGCATATTCCAATTTTTCAACAATTTGGTCCATCGTCTCGTTTTCATAATCAATATCTAACGGTGGTTTAATTTCCATAGATTGAAGAATACCACGTTTTTTTATTCGAATCCCTTTCTTGTCAAAAGATCTTCTGAAACCGTCAATCACAATAGGCACTACAATTGGTTTATTCTTTTTTATAAGATGTGCTGTTCCGCGTCTAATTGGTTTCCAAGGCTTAGTGGTTCCCTGCGGAAAAGTAATTACCCAACCGTCGTCCAAGGCTTTTGTGATGTTGCTAACGTCGCTCATCTTTACTTGCTTGTTCACATCTTTACCCTTTTCGCGCCAAGTACGCTCAATACTTATGGAACCAGCGTAAGCTAGTATTTTAGGAAGTAAACCTGCCTTCATAGTTTCTTTCGCCGCTACAAAATAGATGTTAAGTTTTGGACGCCATAAATAACCTACATTTTTAATACTGTCATCTCTTCCGCTCAAACTAGCGTTAAATACGTGAAGCATCGCTGCTACATCTGCAAAATAAGTTTGATGGTTGCTTACAAAAAGTACATTTTTCTCGGGAAGTGTTTTTAAAATTTCACTGCCATGAATTTGCAAATCATTAAAACCCTTAAAACGTCTGTGCGTCAATGCGCCAGCAATCCGTATTAACCAGAGTTTTAAAAAAAGATAATGCCCAAATGGGTTTTTTTTGAAGAGACTCATTTTCAGTATTCAGTGTTCAATATTCAGTGGTCAGTATCAGTAATCGGTATTCAATTTCTTGTTACTAAATCAAGATTTCAATTTCGTACTTCGTACTTCACATTTAATTCACGCAAATATACTAAAATAAGCATTTATAGTACTATTTTAAGCAATTCGCGCACTTCGTTGAGCATCATTGCAGTAGCGCCCCAAACAATATGTTCATTTAGTTTAAAGGCAGGCACTTCAATACTTTTGGCGTAGGAAGTGGAAAGGGTTTGTGTAATTATGTTTCCGTCATCCATAAAATCACGCAATGAAACTTCAATCAAAGCTTCTACTTCTTCCTCTTGTGGAACAAATTTTGGCAACTCCCTAGTTATTCCCAAAAAAGGTTGCACAAAAAAATTGCTCGGCGGAATGTATATTTCAGTAAGCTTTTTTAAAACTGAAATCGTTTCGCGAGAAATTCCAATTTCTTCTTCCGTCTCCCGAAGCGCCGCATCTTGAATGGTTTCGTCTTGGTCTTCTAATTTACCACCGGGGAAGCCCACTTGAGCAGAATGTACACCATTATATGTTTTCCGAAGAATCAAAATCAAATGTGTTTCAAAATCTTTCGAAGGATAAAAAAGCGACATTACCCCTGCTCTTTTCGCATTGTTTTTTTCAAGCGCAACACGTTTCAATTCCTGCAAGCGTTCAATGGGCGCCATTTTAAATTGAACCATTTCACCAGGAAGATCCATTTTTGTTACTTTTACAATCCGTTTTTCAAAATCGCGAAAATCCATTTATGAGAAAGTTGTTTATTTATTCGTTCGGAATTATTTTTTTGTTCGGAAGCTGTGAAGATAAGAAAAAGCCTTCCGAAATCGAAAACGAAATCAAAACTGAAATTGATACTTCGGCTACGCTCAGTAATCGCGCTGAAATTGAAATTGAACAAAAAAACACAACAAATTATCCTGAAATCACAAATGAAAATGTTATTTCCTTTTTAACCGAATACGGCAAAAAAAATCCCGAAACAAAGGTTTTGATAAGTTCTAGTTTTGGTGATATCGAAATTGAACTTTATAAAGATACGCCGCTACACCGCGCCAATTTTATCTATTTGGTGAAGCAACATTATTTTGATGAAACCTTTTTTCATCGTGTGGTTCCAAATTTTATAATTCAAGCGGGCAATAGTGATTTGGTTTCAACACAGAAAAAACGCGCAGCTTTGGGAAAAGAATATTTACTTCCCGCAGAAATTATTCCCGGTCGTGTTCACGAATATGGAACCGTTTCCGGCGCTAAGGAATATCGCGAAAACCCAGATAATAAAACTGCGCCGTATGAATTCTTTATATTCCTAGGTCCAAAATCTTCAACCACACATTTAAACGGAAAATACACCATCTTCGGAAAAGTGACCAAAGGAATGGATGTGGTGGAAGAAATTTCAAAAGTGAAAGCGGATGATGGGGATTGGCCTTTGCAGAATATTTATATTACGGCGAAGGTTTTGGAGTAAGCTTATTCTTTTATAAATTTCTTTGTAAAACTTTTTCCGTTAAAATTTATTTTTGCAAAATACATTCCTGCACTCAACTGTGAAACGTCAATGATTTTTGAAGAAACTTCCTTTACTAAAATCCCTTGTATAGAATAAATTTTTACGCTTTCAATATTTTCTTTGGATTGGATACTTAGAAGATTTTCTGTGGGATTAGGGAACAGTTGAAAGTCTGTTGTTGTAAAATCTTCAGCTGAAAGCAAACAATTTTCACTATAAATTACATCTACATCTTTACACCAACCGAAACCATCTCCAGGGCTACAAGTTGGTCTTGTTGCATTTTCATCATCCACTTTAATACATTCAAGATTTGGATTTCCCTTAGTCCATAATGCAGCAAGATTTGCGTTATTCCCATTCTTAATATTTATAGTGGTAAAGTGACATTGATTTAAATAAACCCTATTAAGCTCTGTTAGGTGAGATAAATCCAGATTAGACATTAGGTTATTTAATTGAAGATTATCGAGATTTAAATTTTGTGATAAATCAAGATCAAAGGGCTGGCTAAACCCGGCAGTTAACCATTTTAAATTAACATTATTTGTAATATCGAGATTGTTAAGTGGATTTTGTATTAAAATTAAGGAATGCAGATTAATATTATGAGAGACATCAATAGATGTAAGATTATTTTTCTTCACATCTAAAAGTTCCAACTTAATATTATTGGACACATTCAAGGAGGGTAGAGAATTATTGTACAATCGCAATGTTTTTAATTCTAGATTTTGTGAAATATTAATACTTACTAAACTTGAGTTGTTTTGAACATATACATAGTCAAGATTTGGATTTTGAGAAAAATCCAATGTTTCGATAGATGTATAATTACAGCCTAAAAATTCAAGATCACCATTTCCAGATACATCCAAGCTTAATAATGGATTATTGGAGCACGAAAAGGATTGCAAGCTAGAATTTTGAGATATATCTATTTCAGATAAATTATTTGTAATACAATTTAAAGTAGTAATATTTATAAAGCTTTGAATTCCTTCTAAAGAATTTATACTACGGTTCGCAACATCAAGTTCGTTTGTAACAGCATGTGCTTCACTTAACTGTATTTCGCCGTCGTTATTCGTATCAATGTTTGGGATATGATTTAATAAAGCATTTTTAAAGTTCGCATCGGGAATATTTACAATTTGACTATAAGTATTTACGGTGCTAAAAAAAAAATAAAAAGTAGAATATTTTTCATAACATAGAAATTTGAGATATTATAAAATTACTAATTTTAAAATTAATCATCACTAATCTCATCCTTCCTATAAATACTAGGTAAAGAAAGATTGAAATAAACCGCCAATAACCTAACAATAAATACAATAGAGCCCGAAATAAGGACTATAAAATTTTCAGAAATTGGAGTGTAGTGCAACAGAAAATATGCACAAGCTCCCAAAATACATGCCGTAGCATAAATTTCCTTTCTGAAAATAATTGGGATTTCATTACAGAGAATATCGCGGAGCACACCGCCAAAACAAGCCGTAATGGTTCCTAAAGCAACACAAATAATAGGGTCAAAACCAGCAGCAATACCCTTCTCTACTCCAACGATAGTGTAAAGTGCTATTCCAATAGTATCAAATAAAAACAACGAGCGTCGGATATAGCCTAGTCTTTTTCTAAAAACTACTGCAAAAATTGTAGAACAGAAAATAACGTAAACAAACGTGAGGTTACGCATCCAAGCCACGTTAGCATCAATCAGCACGTCACGCAAAGTTCCACCTCCCACGGCAGTTACAAAGGCAATTATCAAAATTCCGAATGGGTCCAATCGCTTGTTGAGCGCCGTAAGCACTCCTGAAATGGCGAACGCAATGGTTCCTAAAATGTCTATGAGTAATATTAGCTTCACATGTTTTGGGTAAAATGGTTATAATCTCTCAAAACGGTATCAATATATTGCTTGTCATATAAATCTGAAGAAGTTTCTAAAACGGCTTCCACTTTCTTCCGAAGCATATTTAGCGTTTTAAAGTCATTAGATTTAACAGCAATAAGATATGTTTCTTTGATGAGCCTAGCATCTTTGTCAGTAAGTTTGGTCACGTTTAAAAACTTTGGCTGATAATCTTCCGCGATTTCTTCTAAAATAGTATGACTTATTTTTACTTTGCCTTTTGTGCTTATCACTACCGTTCCAGCAGCGTGATCGCCAACGCGTTGTCTTTTGTCTGAAAAAATTATTGAAATCAATCCAATAGACCCCAAAAATATCCAAATATCCACCAAACGGAGCATCCACAAAACCATATAATCGCTCCAGCGAGCTGGGCTTCCGTCCAATTTTACTACGCGGGTTTTCATCGCCATTTTCCCAATCGTTCTTCCATTGAAAAGTATGTGCATATAAAGCGAATAGAACATCACGGGCACAAGCAATAATTGCTGTAATCCGAAAACGGTCCAACGGTCGCTAAACGCCATATCCATTGCGGCTGTTGCTAATTCAACGATATAGAAGTAAACGAAAAACAGAAAGACGTCTATTAAAAAAGCGAGGATTCGTTCGCCCACACTTACTATTGAGTAGTCTAGGTTTACGTTTTGGGTTGTATTGATTTCTAAGTTTGCCATGTAAAAGCAAGTGGTTATATTTATCGAAAATTTTAGGATATGCGCGAAGCGGCATTCGTCAAGCAAAATAAGGAAAAATGGATTGCTTTTGAAAAGGCAATCACACTTAATTCAAAAATAAGTCCAGACCAGCTTGCCGACCATTACATCCAACTTACCAACGACCTTGCGTATGCGCAAACCTATTATCCTGAAAGCAAAACACTTCAGTATTTAAATTCGTTGGCTTCGCAGGCGCATCAGAAGATTTATAAAAACAAAAAAGAAACAAAAAACCGCGTTCTAAGTTTTTGGAAATATGAGTTTCCGCTGTTTTTCCGTCAACATCAACGTATGTTGCTTTTTTCGTTTTTAATATTTGCCATCGCAACCGCTATTGGTGCAATTTCTGCATTTAACGATGATTCTTTTGTTCGGCTCATTTTGGGTGATAATTATGTAAACGAAACTTTAAACAATATTGACAAAGGCGATCCAACTGCCATTTACAAAAGCGGAAGCGAAATAGGTACTTTCTTGGGGATTACCATCAATAACATTCGCGTGGCATTTTTAGCGTACGCTTTTGGCGTAATTACTTCTTTGGGAACGGCCTATTTACTATTTAGTAACGGCGTGATGCTCGGCGCTTTTTTTACATTTTTCTACAATCGCGATTTGCTTTTTGAAGCTTCAAAAACAATTTGGCTTCACGGAACGATTGAAATTTCAGTAATAGTAATTGCAGGCTGTGCGGGAATGGTAATGGGCAATAGCATACTTTTCCCAAAAACATATTCGCGAAAAGTTTCATTTCTGAAAGGCGCAAAAGACGGACTTAAAATTGTGGTGAGCACGATTCCGTTTTTTATTATTGCTGGCTTTATTGAAGGGTTCATAACTCGCTACAGCAATATGCCAGTTTGGTTGGCAATGACCATTATTTTTAGTTCCTTGGCGCTTATTATTTTTTATTACGTTATTTATCCAATTATCCTCAACAAAAGACATGCAAGACAAATATATACCGCTTAAAAGGCAACGCGATGTAGGCGAAATGATAACGACCTATTTCGAATTTTTTAAACAAAATTTTAAACCATTTTTAAATATTTTCATCAGTTACAACGGAATCTTTATCCTTGGTTTTTTGGGCGTAAGTTATCTTTTGGTCACAGGTTTTGTCGGCACTTTTGTAAATACCCCAGCTTATGGAATGGAAGCAGATACTTCAAATTACCAAGCTTATTTTATAGTGGGAGTTGTGGGTTTTGTAATTCTTTTTATTATCACCGCCTTACTCAATTACAGCCTTGCTGCTGTTTATATGATTCAATATGAACAGAACAAAGGTGTAGCTGTAGAAAAAAGAAAAGTTTGGGAAGTGATAAAACAAAACCTTGGCAAAACAATACTCTTCGTCATTTTGGCCGTTTTTATGTACCTCGCGCTAATGATTGTTGGCGTAGTTATTTCCTTCATTCCGCTATTAGGAACGATTGCGTATTATATAATGATTTTGGCTTTTATGAGCTGGATGGGCCTTTCATTTATGGCTATGCTAAAAGACAACAAAGAAGTAACCGACGCTTTCGGAGAAGGTTGGATGCTGATGAAAAAATTCTTTTGGAAAAGTGTAGGAGCAAATCTTGTTATTGGAATGCTACTAGGAATTTTAATGATGGTAGTTTTGATGGTTCCTGGAATTCTGATAGGTATTTACGCCTTTCATTCATTGGATACAGGCGTAGATCTTGCAAATTCCCCAATGGCAAATATAGTTTGGACACTTGCCCTGTCGTTATTTTTGATACTTTATACCATTAACCAATCACTTTCACAGTTTGTGAATGGAATCCTCTATTATTCCTTACACGAAGAAACTTATAATGAAGCTACTCGAGAGCGTATTGATAACATTGGTGAGGGTGAATAGATTTCTTTTCATATTATTTTTTCTCTTTAATTCCCTAGTCGCAACTGCATCGGGAACGGATAGTTTGACCGTTGCTGTGGACAGTAGTAAAGTTGTACAAAAACATTTTTCGGAAAATTTATCCGAAAAATATTCAGGAGATGAATTTGACTATGATACGATGGAAGGCGAAGCCGAAAACTTTTTAGGTCGCGCCATCAATTGGTTTTTCAATAAACTTGGAGAAATTTTCGGAATAAATCTTTCGCCTGAAATGTACCAAATTATCAAATTTATCATTTATGGATTACTCATTGTTTTTGCGATTTACATTTTGGTGAAACTGCTCGTCGGCGATAATGCGTCATCTTTTTTCAGCCGAAAAAGTAAAATGGTTGCATCGCTAAATATTCAAGAGGAACATATTGAAAATGTAGATTTGGACAGTTATATTAAAAACGCTTTAAAAGAAGAAAATTACAGATTAGCAATTCGGTATATGTATTTGAAATCGTTGAAATTGCTATCGTTGAACAATATTATAGATTGGCATTTTGAAAAAACCAACAGCGATTATTATCGTGAGATCCAAAGTGAAAGCTTAAAGGAAAACTTCAAACAAGCATCCTATTTGTACGACAATATTTGGTACGGTGAATATGCGCTGGACAAAGCGGGTTTTGAAAACGCGCAAAAAGATTTTGAACGTTTAAACCAAAATTTAAAAAATGCTGGATAAACGTTCAAAAAGAGTGCTTTGGATTTTCGGTCTCGCGCTGCTTGGTATTGTGATTACTGAATTGGTGCGTCCAAAACCGATAGATTGGCGTCCCAGTTATACTTCTGTAGATAAAATTCCATTCGGCAGTTTTGTGCTTTTCGAGGAAATTAATTCCCTTTTCAAAAACACCGAAATTGAGAAGGTGCAAAAAGATCCGTATGAGTTTTTGGTTGACAGTATGTATTCAAATAATTCGGCATACATTTTTATTAACGACGGTATTTATTTTGATGAAAGACAAACCGAAGAAATATTGAAATATGTTGAACAAGGCAATACTGTATTTATTTCATCTCGTAATATTGGGAACTTCTTGGCCGATTCACTCAAAGTTTATGGAACTACAGATTCCAATATTCTTGAGGAAGAAATTCACCCAAAATTCTTTTCACCATCTTTAAAAGAAGATTCGCTTTCGACCTTTAAAAAAGGTGTTTTTAAAACTTCTTTCATTGAAATTGATACATTGAAAACTACTGCCTTGGGTTATTACAATTCCGATAAACCTAAACTGGAAGAAATCAATTATGTAAAAATTGATTTTGGAAAAGGGAAAATTTTATTGCACACGCTACCTGAAACATTTTCAAATTATTATTTGCTAAAAGGCAATGAAAAATACGCTGCCAAAGTGCTTTCATTTATTGATGCCGACAAAATTTACTGGGATGAGCATTTAAAATCAGGTCGAAAAGTAGTGACTTCACCAATGCGGTTTATTTTGGATCAAGCGCCGCTCACTTGGGCATATTATGTTTTGATTGGTGGATTGTTGATTTTTGTACTTTTTAAAGGAAAACGGGAACAGCGCATTGTGGAAGTTATGGAGCCGTTGGAAAATACTTCGGTGGAATTCACCAAAACAATTGGCGATTTGTATTTTCAGCATAAAAATTATAGCAATATTATTGCGAAGAAAATCACTTATTTTATGGAATCACTTCGTTCAAAATATTATTTGAACACAAACGATATTACGGAAGATTTCATAAAAAAACTGGCTTTGAAAAGTGGAAACACTTTAGAAAAAAGTCAGAAATTAATGCATTTAATAAAACACTTAAAAGAAAAATCTGTTCACAGCGAAGCCGATTTGCTGGAACTGAACAAACAAATAGAAGCATTTAGATTATAAGATTATGGAAGAAACACAGGAAAATCCGTTAGAATTTAATTCTCGTTTAGATTTAAAAAATCTGCAGGAAGCGGTTGGAAAAATAAAAGCCGAACTCGGTAAAGTAATAGTTGGCCAGCACGATATGCTGGAGATGCTTATCATTTCAATTTTAACCGATGGGCATTCGTTGATTGAAGGCGTTCCGGGTGTTGCAAAAACCTTGACCGCAAAACTACTGGCAAAAACGTTGGATGTAGATTTCAGCAGAATTCAGTTCACGCCAGATTTGATGCCGAGTGATATTTTGGGAACTTCAATATTCAACGTGAAAAATAGCGAGTTCGAATTCAAAAAAGGCCCCATTTTTTCAAACATCGTTTTGATTGACGAAATAAACCGAGCTCCAGCAAAAACACAAGCTGCACTTTTTGAAATAATGGAAGAACGCCAAGTAACAATGGATGGAACCGAATATAAAATGCAACCTCCATTTTTGGTTTTCGCCACGCAAAATCCTGTGGAACAGGAAGGCACTTACGCTTTGCCAGAAGCACAATTAGACCGTTTTCTTTTCAAAATAAATGTGCCTTATCCAAGTTTGGAAGAGGAAATCCATATTCTTGAAAACGCACACAACCGGAAAGATGCTTTCGTTTTGGACAGTGTGGTGCAGGTTCTAAATGCGCAACAAATTGCGGAATATCAACACACCATAAAGCAAATAATCATTGAAAGCAATTTGCTGAAATATATAGCGGCAATTGTGGATAATACGCGAACTAACTCCAATTTATTTTTGGGTGCATCGCCACGTGCGTCGTTGGCAATTATGAATGCTTCCAAAGCTTTGGCAGCTATGAACGGTCGCGATTTTGTAACGCCAGATGATATTAAAAAAATTGCTCCCTCAGTTTTAAGACATAGAATTATGTTGACGCCAGAACGCGAAATGGAAGGAATAACCGCAGATAAGGTTGTTCAACAGATTATTGAAACGATTGAAATTCCGAGATAGTGAGTAATGAGTAATGAATAAAAATTAAAATACGTATGTCACCCTGAGCGCAGTCGAAGGGTTTTAAATTGAAAAACTAAACGTGAAGAAATTCCTTAAAACCCTATACTTAAATAAACGATTTTTTATCGTGCTGTTCTCGCTTGCGGTTTTGTTTGTGGTTTCTTACTTCTTTCAGGAATTGTTTGGCGTGGTTAGGCTATTTTTCTATTTGCTTTTGGCGGCTTTTGCTTTTGATGTTTTCTTGCTCTATCGAAATAAAACAGGCATACAGGCGCAACGGATTCTCCCCGAAAAACTCTCCAATGGTGATGATAATTCTATTGAAATTAGAATTGTAAATAGATTTCAGTTTAAAGCTTCCGTTAAAATTATTGACGAATTGCCCATTCAATGGCAGATTCGCGATTTTAAGATTGAAGCTATTTTGAATGCTGCCGAAGAAAAGAAATTTACATATCAAGTACGACCTACGGAACGCGGAGAATATCATTTTGGAAATTTGAATGTTTTTTCTTCTTCAATTTTAGGATTAATTGCTCGTAAACAACAGTTTTCTGCGGAAGCGATGGTTCCAAATTACCCTTCCTTTCTTCAGCTTAAAAAATATGATTTTATTGCTTTTACCAACAGATTAAAACTTTTCGGACTTAAAAAAATTCGAAGAATTGGTAATACGATGGAGTTTGAGCAAATTAAGGATTACACTTCGGGTGACGATGTTCGGAACATAAATTGGAAAGCAACCGCAAAACGAAGTAGTTTAATGGTAAACCAGTTTCAGGACGAAAAATCGCAGCCAGTTTATTCCGTAATTGATAAAGGAAGGGTTATGAAAATGCCTTTCAACAACTTGAGTTTACTGGATTATGCAATAAACGCTACGTTGGTTATTTCAAACATTGTTTTGAAAAAGCACGACAAAGCAGGAATGTTTACGTTTTCCCGAAAAGTGGGCGACCGTGTGATTGCACAAAGACGAAGCGCCCAAATGCACCTTATTTTGGAAACACTTTATAATGTGGAAACCGATTTCTCTGAAAGTGATTTTTCGCGTTTGTATGTAGATGTGAAGCGGCATATTAAGCAACGAAGTTTGTTATTACTCTTTACAAATTTTGAAACGATGGACGCATTGCACCGTCAATTGCCCTATTTACAGGCAATAAATAGAACACATCTTTTGGTGGTTATCTTTTTTGAAAACACCGAACTGAAATCATTTTTGGACAAAAAAGCAACTACAACGCACCAAGTTTTTGAGAAGACAATCGCGGAAAAATTCATTTATGAAAAGAAACTGATTGTAAATGAACTTCACAAATACGGCATACAATCTATTCTTACGGCGCCGGAAAATCTTACTGTGAACACTATAAATAAGTATTTGGAAATAAAAGCGAGAGGGCTTTTATAACATTTCAACCTAACAATTCAACAGTTGGGGAATTGCTTTTTCTTTTCAAAGTGAAGTTTTAGGACATTTGATTCATAATTAAACCACTAAAACAATATAATTATGAAAACCATTCTTTTAAGTATCAGTCTTATGTTCACTGCAACTTTTCTATCTGCACAGAATACTTCAACATCAATTTCAAAGGGAACTACTGTCACTATTTCTGTTCCTTGTAGCAGTAGCGAAGGAAACGTTTTAATAGGTCTTTATACAGAAGACACATTTTTAAAAGCCGCCCCTTTACAGAGTGTAAGTGCCCAAATTTTAGATGGAAAAGCCACTGCGACTTTCGAAAATATAGCCGCTGGAACCTATGGAATTTCACTATTTCAGGATAAAAATAGCAACAAGCAAATGGATTTTGATATGAACGGGATGCCGTTAGAATCTTACGGTGTTTCCAATAATGTAATGAGTTATGGCCCTCCACAGTGGAGCGATGCAAAATTTGAAGTTGCGGACCAACCTATTTCGATGGAAATTAGAATGTAATATTTTCTAAATGATATTTAAAAGCCCGATGTTATATGTCGGGCTTTTTGTTATAAATAAAATCTTCTATTTTAAATGTTTCAATAGTTTTTTCTGATATAAAATTTATCTTTGTTTAAATATTCTACGCAATGACTATTACTCAACTTAAATATGTTCTGGCAGTAGCGGAACATCAAAATTTCACAAAAGCAGCGGAAAAGACTTTTGTTACGCAGCCAACACTCAGTATGCAAATCCAAAAACTGGAAGATGAACTTGAAATCCAGATTTTTGATAGAACCAAAAAACCCATTGAACTTACTGGCGTAGGTAAAAAAATTGTGGAACAAGCTAGAAATATCGTCAACGAATCCGAACGGATGCAAGATGTGGTGGATCAGGAAAAAGGATTTATTGGCGGAACTTTCAAACTGGGTATAATTCCAACTGTAATGCCCACACTATTGCCAATGTTTTTAAAGAATTTTTCAAACCGGTACCCAAAGGTGCATTTAAAAATTGAAGAATTAAATACAGATGAAATAATCACAAAAATTAACGATGGTTATTTAGATGCAGCAATTGCTGCTACACCTTTGGGTCATGAAAAAATTAAGGAACGACCATTATATTATGAGCCCTTTGTAGGGTATATTCCCGAGAGCCATAGATTATCTTCAAAAGAAAAGCTGGAAGTGAACGATCTTGATATTGAAGATATTTTGCTTTTGGAAGATGGGCACTGTTTCCGCGATGGGATTATCAATCTTTGTAAAGCCTCAAAAAATGGGGGAAGTGAAAAATTTCAATTAGAGAGCGGCAGTTTTGAAACCCTTATAAAACTTGCAAATGAAGGTTTGGGCATGACGCTCCTGCCCTACTTGCATACTTTGGATATACTCCCTTCCCAAACTAAAAATCTTAAATATTTTAAAGAACCCTCTCCAGCTCGTGAAGTGAGCCTTATTTACAGTAAGAGCGAATTGAAAATGCAAATTATAAATGCATTACACGATATAATTTCTGGAGTAATACGCGGAGCGATTGCATTTCAGGATGTAAAGATAATCAGTCCAACCAAGAAGTAGCTAGTGGTCTGTTATCTGAACTTAGAAAATAACTCTATGAATAAATAACTTGTTAAATCAAAGAATCAAAAACTAAAAAATCCCTCTGATTTCTCAGAGGGATTTTTTTTATGGATTTAAATAGATTAGACATTGATTTAATTGTGGGTTCTGCTTGATAAGCGAATCAATCCAGAGTTTAAGTTCTTCTACTTCGTAGGGAAGTAATCTGGTTAACGCTTTTTTCAATTCCTTGCAAAACAAATTGACGTCAAAACTTACTTTTGATAGAACGGCTTTGGTATAATCAAACATTGCTCTTGCCATAGCTAATTGAGATTTAGTAAAAATTAAGTAGCTTTATTCTATAGGCGAAGATATTTTAAAATTAATCTGATTTAAATATAACAATTATTTGCGAATTAAATTCTCTTCTGTCTGAATTTACCTTGTTAAAGATATGTTAATAGAAGAGAGAATACGCCAACTCTTTGAAATAACGAATTTTAAATTATTTCATCTTTACTGTCCATTCAAATTCAAAAGTAGAAACTAAGTCTCCGGTGTAATCTCTTCCTTCAGATTTCATCCAGCACGTTTGGCCCTCCTCAGAAATTATTGCGTTATTAATTGCATTTTTAATTAGTTGTCCATCGTTACATGCAAAGGTTATTCTTCCACGTGCTTTTTTAGAAAATGTAGCTTTGTTGTTTGCAACAAGCATAGATATATTTTTATCACTTTCCTTGATCGTTGCCATTACCATTGCCCCAGTACTAAGTTCCGCAGCCATCCCCTGCACTGCCCAAAAAATAGATTTAAATGGATTTTGATTTATCCATCTGTGCTTTACTGTGGTTATACAAGTATTTTCAGAAATAGATTTTACACGAACTCCTGTGAAGTATGCAGAAGGTAATTTGAATAATAAAAAAGTGTTGATTTTACTTGGTGTTAACTGCATTCTATTAGTTTTTCACAAACCTAAACATACTTCGCTGTCCTTTAACAAAAACTTCAAGAAAATAAATTCCTGGGGAAAGTTGGGAAACGTTTATTTCGTCATTTTCAAAAATAGTTTTTATCAAATCTCCTTGTATTGAATATACATTTACATTTTCGACCTGTAGATTATTTCTTAGAATAAGTATATCATTGGTTGGATTGGGATATAAAATAATTTCTATATTTGTGAAATCTTCAGAACTTAATACACAATCTACCATATCTTCGATGAAGATATCGTTTCCATCTTTACACCATCCTGATGTTGGAAGACCACATTCCTTTCCATCTGCAAAGATCTTATTATCTACTAAAATACATCTAAGGTTTGGAGTGTTATGTGCCCACATCAAAGATAAACCAGAATTACCTCCATTTCTTAAATCTAAAAAAGTCAATTCTTCATTATCATGGCACTGAAACCAATATAAATCTGAATTTTGGGATAAATCCAATTCTTCAATATTATTTGCCCCGCAGGTTAAAAATAATATTTTCTTATTATTGGACACATCAAGAGCAGAAAGGTTATTTACGGTACAATCTAAATCCCGCAATTCTAAATTATTTGAAAGATCCAATGTTGAGAGATTATTGAAACGGCAATGTAAAGTTGATAAAGAAGTGTTTTGAGAAACATCAAGTACATCAATATTATTTTTTTCGCAATTAACGTGTATTAAGTTTAAATTCTGGCTTAGGTTTAAATCTACTATCTGATTTTCATAGCAGTATAATGATGTTAAGTTTATGTTTTGAGATAAATCAATATCATTAATATCATTATTATTACAATACAAAAAACCTAAATTGATAAAACTTTGAATACCTTCAAGAGATACAATTCCATAACTCTCAAGATACAATCCAGAAACTGCTTCAGCCTCACTAATTTGTATTTCACCATCATCGTTTGTATCAACATCAGAATCTCCAATATTATCAAAATCAGTATCAACGACTTGTCCATTGACTAGAGCATCTTTAAAATTTGCATCTGGAATATTTACAATTTGTGCTTCGCAAAGGAAACTCCCAAAAATTAAAATCAATAATGTACAGATATATTTTGTTTTCATAAGCTCCTATTTATAAAGTCTCCCATTATATTTAATACTAAGATAAACAAAATTACCTATAAACTAATTTGTTAAATATATGTTAATTTTAGTACTATGCGTAACACACTACTATCTTTTAGACATATATTTGTATAAGAAATTAATAAGCTATGGAAACTACAATCACAGAAAACCAAAAAAACACGAGTGCTTTCATTCACTTGTCAACCTTTTTAAAATACTTTTTCCCATTTGCGAATTTTATCGCTCCTTTATTGATTTGGACATTCAATAAAGAAAAAGTATTTGTGGACGAACATGGAAAGCAAGCAATCAATTTTCAGTTAAGCGTTTTAGTTTATACCATATTAATAGGTTTGATCTGCCTTCCCTTCTTTATCATTTTCGCAACAGATTTTGTATCACTTATTGAAACGATTGATCATAGCGCAGGAGAATTTTCAGTGAACAACATTCGAAATCTCTCAGGTTACATATTGTTGTTTGGGCTGGCAATATTATTATTGTTAGGATTGTTCGTTTTCGAGCTTTATGCAGTAATCAATGCTTCCATTCATGCTTCACGAGGCCTTTTATATAAATATCCACTTTGCATACCATTCATAAAAACCAATCTAAACCCTATTCAAAATGAGCACATTAGTTAGTTACTTATTGGCAGCCATTTTACAATTTATAGGCGCAAGCATGCCACAGGAACAGGAAACTGTTAGCGCATTGAATCATCAACAATGTGAAGAAACCACAAGCGTGCTTCCTTATTCATTCATCATCAATAACGAACAGGAATTAAAAACAAGTAAAAACGAATTATGAAAATCGAAAACACAAAAGCGCAGATGCGAAAAGGGGTTTTGGAGTTCTGTATTCTTTCCATTTTAAAAGACGGCGAGGCATACACTTCAGACATTCTTGAAACCCTAAAAGACGCAAAAATGCTTGTCGTGGAAGGCACAATCTATCCGCTGCTCACAAGGCTAAAGAATGAAGGATTGCTTTCTTACCGTTGGGAAGAATCTACCGGCGGACCGCCACGAAAGTATTATGAACTTACCGAAACAGGTAAATTATTTTTAACCGAATTGAGCGATACCTGGGCAGAATTGCAACAGGCCGTGAACAAAGTAACCAGCGAAAAAAACACAAAATGAACAAGACAGTAAATATAAATTTGGCAGGCACTTCCTTTCATATAGACGAAGATGCCTTTGGGAAACTTTCGCGTTATCTAGATGCCATCAGAAAATCACTGAAAAGTGCTGAGGGAAGTGAAGAAATAATGCAGGACATAGAAGCCCGTATTAGCGAACTTTTTTCTGAAAAGATTGAAAGCCCTTCTCAAGTAATAACCTTAAAAAATCTTGACGAGGTGATTGCTGTTATGGGACAACCGGAAGATTATGAGGTTGATGATGAAATTTTTGAAGATATTCCTCCTTCTTCAAAAGCATATTCAAAATCTCACGGAAACGCATCTCACAAACAACTTTTTAGAGATATTGACAACAAATATGTTTCTGGTGTTTCCTCTGGATTGGGGCATTATATAGGTGTTGACGCTATTTGGATCCGCCTTTTGTGGGTGCTCTTGATAGTTGCAGGATTTGGTTCTCCAATAGTTGTATATATATTATTATGGATTTTGGTTCCACCTGCACATACCACTTCAGACAAGTTGCGAATGACCGGCGAACCCGTAAATATTTCAAACATAGAACGGAAATTCAAAGAGGGTTTTGATAGCGTTGCTGATCGCGTAAAAAACGTTGATTACGACAAATACGGCAACAAAATAAAAACGGGAGCTTCGGGTTTTTTCGACAGCTTGGGAAACTTAATCGTAACACTTTTTAAAGCGTTTGCTAAGTTTATCGGAATACTTATAATTATTGTTTCCCTCCTTACCCTAATTGGGCTTGTAATTGGATTCTTTGCCTTTGGCTCCATTGATGTTTGGGGAAATAACACGATTGTTGAAAATTTTGCGATGATAGATACAACAAATGTACCTATGTGGCTATTGGCTTTATTAAGCCTTTTCGCTATTGGAATTCCATTTTTCGCATTGTTTGTTTTAGGGTTGAAACTTTTAATAAGCAATCTGAAACCAATGAGTTCCACCGTAAAAATATCTTTGATTATTGTTTGGGCGCTATCAATAATTGGTTTGGCTATTTTGGGAATCAAACAAGCTACTGAACAGGCGTATGATGGAAATGTTATTGAAGAACAATTTCTGCCAGTTCGTACTGGCGATACGCTTCTAATTTCAATGCGCGCAGATAAACAATTTAGCTACAGAGTGAGTAGGGATAATGCTTTGCAGCTAAAATATAACTCCAACGAAAAAAAGGTGATATACTCTAATGATATTACATTAAACATAAAATCAACCAAAGATTCAATCGGCAAAATACTTATCGAAAAAACAGCCGAAGGCAACGATCAACTTGACGCAAAAAAACGTGCAGAAGCAATTAAATACAACTATTCTTTTGAAAACAGTAGTTTGATGCTTGATGGTTTTTTCATTACAGATACTAAAAACAAATACAGAGATCAACAAATTGAAATAACCATCTATTTACCGGAAGGAACAGTAATTTACTCAGATGAAAATGTAAATTCCTTTTATAATTACAGCTCAAATTTCTCAGAATTGAGCAATTGGGATAATGATGCACATCATTACAGAATTTTGAAAAATGATTATGAATGTCTGGATTGCATAGAAAAAGAAGAAAGCATTCAAGAAAATGATTCAATTGAAATAATAAATTCTAAAAAAATCATAGATACCACCAAAACAATTAAAAAAGAAAGTTGGGAAGAAGAAGTGAAAAATGATTTAAAAAGGTGAGTTCTAATTAACACTATCTAGGAAAACAGTAACCGTAACCATTGATTAAAAACAAAGACCAACATCATGAAAACTACAAAATTTATTTTAGCCATTACCGGAGCTATCCTTTTAAGCGCTTGTCAATTCAACATAAATACTGGTGAAGACGGTAACGGAAAAGTTGTTACCGAAGAGCGCAATGTTTCTGAAGATTTTACAGAAGTACGCGGCAGCGCTGGGTTAGATGTTTATCTTACTCAGGGTGATGAAAACAAAATAGTTGTTGAAGCAGATGAAAACTTGCTTCAGTATATTGAAACAGATATTGAAGATGGAAAATTGCACGTTACCACTTCTGCAAATATTAGACACTCAGAAGCTAAGAAAGTATATGTTACATATAAACAATTAACCAATATTGAAGCAAGCAGTGGAGCAGATGTAACTGGAAATTCAGTTATAAAAAGCGAACGACTTTCATTAAAAAGCAGCAGTGGCGCAGATTTAAAAGTAGAAATTTTCGCTAAAGAACTTACAGCAAAAGCCAGTAGTGGTGCAGATTTGGAAATTTCTGGAAAAGCTTCTTCTTTGACCGCAGATGCTTCAAGCGGTAGTGAGATTGATGCAAAAGAGTTAATGGTAGCAAACTGCAATGCCGAAGCTTCCAGCGGTGCAGAAGTTTCTGTGAACGTAAAAAACAATTTGGAAACACAAGTTAGCAGTGCTGGGAATATAAATTACTACGGAGATCCAATTTCCGTAAACTCAAATAAAAGCAATTCAGGAAGTGTGAGAAAAATGTAAAGCTATCGACACTCTTTATTTTTTAACCTGAATTGCTAAAAAGGCTTAACAGTTTCATAAAACTCTGTTAGGCTTTTTTGATTTATCATAATTTTAAGAGGTTTTCTTCGTTATTCTTTCATCTTTGAGAAAAACTCTTTTATTATGAAAAAACTCTTAATATTATTTGCGGTAATTACAGTTGCAGCTTGTAGCTCTAATGATGACTCTGGCGATGCAAACACCAATGAATTTGAAGATATAAAAACCACCTTGCCTCAGGGTCAATGGAAAGTCAGTACTTTGATTGATGGTGAATCTGACCACACGGCAAGTTTTGATAGTTTTGTCTTTACTTTTAACGAAGATGGAACTGCTATAGCACAAAATGATCTTTTTGCCGAAAATGGAACTTGGGCATATGACAATTCTTCCAGTAGTAGTGAAGAGTTAGTTCTGCAATTTAGTGAAACAACTCCTTTTGATGAAATTAATGACGATTGGAATATTGTTTCCGTCAGCAGTTCAAAAATTGAACTTTCAGATATAAGTGGCGGCGATGGTGACATTGAATTGTTGACATTTACGAAATTGTAAACCTATATTTATTCTAAGAAAAATGCCGCTATAAAGCGGCATTTTTTATATCTATTTTTTAAAAATCTATATTTTAACTTCAGTTTCAACAGTAGCCAAATAACGTTCCGCATCCAAGGCAGCCATGCAGCCTGTTCCTGCAGCAGTCACTGCTTGGCGGTATTCTTTGTCCTGTACATCACCACTCGCAAATACGCCAGGTTTATTTGTTTTTGTGGATTTTCCTTTGGTAATTAAATAACCAGTATCGTCCATATCTAACTGACCTTTAAAGATATCAGTATTCGGTTTGTGGCCAATTGCAATGAAAAGTCCTGTAATTTTTATCTCTTCTTTTTCACCTGTTTCATTGTTTACCATTCTTAGACCTTCCACCACTTGCTCTCCCAAAACTTCGTCAACTTCAGTATTGTAGCGAACTTCCAAGTTTTTAGTGTTGTTCACTCTGTGTTGCATTGCTTTGGAAGCTTTCATATGATCTTTGCGAACTAGCATTGTAACCTTATTACAAATGTTTGACAAATAGGTAGCTTCTTCAGCAGCTGTATCGCCCGCTCCAACAATTGCAACGTCTTGGTTTTTATAGAAGAACCCATCACAAACTGCACAGGCAGAAACCCCGCCTCCACGCAATTTTTGTTCGCTTGGTAATCCTAAATATTTTGCAGTAGCTCCTGTTGAAATTATTACCGTCTCAGCTTCAATCTTTGTAGAGTTATCAACAGTTATTTTATGAATTCCTCCTACTTCATCGCTAAACTCAACGTTTGTAACCATGCCTATTCGCACTTGCGTTCCAAAACGTTCGGCTTGTTGTTGCAGTTGAACCATCATTGTTGGGCCGTCAATTCCTTCAGGATATCCAGGGAAATTATCCACTTCTGTTGTAGTGGTTAATTGTCCGCCAGGCTCCATTCCAGTGTACATAATTGGTTTTAAATCTGCACGTGCTGCGTATATGGCCGCAGTATATCCTGCTGGCCCGGAGCCAATAATAAGGCATTTTATTTTTTCAATAGTTTCACTCATGATATAGTTGTTCAATATTTTTTCGAAAGGTAAAAATAGGAACTTTCAAAAGAATGTTCCTGTAAAAGTTATGAAGAATTGTTATATCGTCATTACTCTACCTTATCTCTTCAATTCGGAAGATTTATTTGAAGGGTTTCTGAGCATTTGTAGCGTAGTTTTTTGAATTCTTCAATATCAGTTTCTATTTCTTTATTCCAAAATGGTATCATTTCAGAAAATTTCTGTTGCCATTCCTTGGACTTCACTTTTTCAGGGTAAGCAAAATGCAATAAATTAATCATTATATCAACGGCCACAGAAGCGCCAGGCGAAGCTCCCAAAAGGGCCGTAATTTTTCCGTCTTTGCTGTGCACAACTTCGGTTCCAAATTCCAATGTACCACCCTCTTCGTCGTCACGTTTAATTATTTGAACACGCTGTCCTGCTACTTTTAAATCCCAGTCCTCACTTTTAGCATCTTTTACAAACTTCCGTAGTTCATCCATTCTGTCTTCGTGGCCCATTCGCACTTGTTCAATAAGATATTTCGTCAGCGGAATATTGTGCCAAAAAACGCCCCACATAGAAGGAATGTTATCCCATTTAATACTTTTGAAAAGATCAAAAAACGATCCTTCTTTTAAAAATTTAGTGCTGAAACCCGCGAAAGGACCAAACAAAAGTTCTTGTTTTCCGTCTATGTAGCGGGTATCCAAATGCGGCATAGACATAGGTGGCGCACCCACTTCAGCCTTGCCATAAACCTTTGCTTGATGTTTATTTATAATTTCTGGGTGTTGCAAATAAGCCACTCCCCACTTACTGGAAAACCACCATAACCCTCCTTTTCCTCAATTTCTACTTTTTGGAGCAAGGGCAATGCTCCTCCACCAGCGCCAATAAAAATGTGCTCAGCATCGCAATGAATTTTTTCTTTTGTTTCAAGGTTTTTGATTTTAACTAACCAATCTTCGCTTTTAGTTGGATCTACATCCTCTACCTCGTGCATTGTGAAAACCGGGGTGTCAAATTTTTCTTCTAAAATTTTAAAAAATGTTCGGGTTAGAACACCATAATTTACTTCCGTTCCCAATTCCATTCTGGTTGTAGCTATTTTTTCAGAAGAACTTCTATCATTCATCATCAAAGGCAACCACATTATTAATTGGTCAAAATCTTCTGAAAACTTCATATCCTCAAAAGCAATATGTTTATGCATCTCGGCAACACGTTTCTTCAGAAATTCAACATTCTCTTCCCCTTCCACCCAACTGTGGTGCGGAATGGGGTGTATAAAATCTTTTGGATTTTCAATGAAATTATTATCTATCAAAAAAAACCAAAATTGCTTCGACTTTTCAAACTGTGAACACACCTTTATTGCTTTGGAAACATCTATTGAACCAACTTCAGTTTCAGGAGTATAATTTAATTCACAAAATGCAGAATGTCCCGTGCCAGCATTGTTCCAAGCAGCAGAACTTTCCAACGCTACTTGATCTAATCTTTCAAGAATAATTACTTTTTGGTTTTTATCGATTAATTTCAGCATCAGTGCAAGTGTGGCACTCATAATTCCGCCGCCAACACATATTAAATCATAATGTGCTTTAATACTTTTTTGTTGTTTCATTTTGATGATTTTGATCAAAATTAATCATTGTAAAAATTAAAAAGACTTAAAAAAACATTAATAGTGGTGCTTATTTTCTACCCTTTAGATAGGGATAATTTAAAAAGAAAAACTATTTGCCAAACTTTTAAATTTATATATTTTTGCCCATTGAATACGGAATGTAGTACTTAGACTTCGCTCAGTGTAAAATGCACTACTTGAAATGTCCAAAAAAAATTATCAGTCGTGCTAAATTGAACGCACAATTTAAAGCATCATTCGGGATGTAGCGCAGCCTGGTAGCGTACACGTCTGGGGGGCGTGGGGTCGCAAGTTCAAATCTTGTCATCCCGACTATACAAAAGACACTTTCGGGTGTCTTTTTTTATTTAGTATGGTACCTAAAATCATTTTGAAGTGGTTTTATCAAACTTTAAAGATACTTTAGATAAGTTACTCGCAAATGGTTTTATGAGGGTACATCGTTCCCACATTGTAAATATTTCACAAATAAAAGCACTTCAAAAACTAAAATTATCATCGAGGACTTTAAAATACCTATTGGAGAGACTTATAAAAAAGAAGTCATTGAAAGGTTTGGACTTTAAAATATATATCGCAACTGACATATATCATTTTATAAAAAGCGAAGCAAAACTACTTTTGGCACTATAATTTAAAAGTCATGCAGAGTAACTTAGTTTCAAAATACAACGTTCCCGGCCCACGATATACAAGCTATCCAACTGTTCCGTACTGGAACAATGAAGATTTTTCGTTGAATGAATGGAAGAAAAATGTTGTCCAAAGTTTTTCGGAAAGTAATTCTACTGAAGGCATAAGTCTTTATATCCATCTTCCCTTTTGCGAAAGTCTTTGCACTTTTTGTGGCTGTAACAAACGTATTACAAAAAATCACGGGGTTGAAACACCTTATTTAGACTCTGTTTTAAAAGAATGGCGGCTTTATTTGGAACTTTTCCCCCAGCGTCCAGTCATAAAAGAATTGCATTTAGGCGGTGGCACACCTACATTTTTTTCTCCTGAAAATTTAAAACTGCTTATAAGGGGGATTTTTCGCGATGCAACTATCGCCAAAAATCCTTCATTCAGTTTTGAAGGGCATCCAAACAATACTTCCAAAGAACATTTACAAACTCTTTTTAATTGCGGTTTTACACGCGTTAGTTATGGCGTGCAGGATTATAATACTACCGTACAAATTGCCATTCATAGGTTACAACCTTTTGCAAATGTGAAGCGTGTAACCGAAACTGCCCGTGAAATTGGTTATGCTTCTGTAGGTCACGATATTATTTTTGGGTTACCGTTTCAGAAAAAGGAACACGTAATTTATTCCATCGAAAAAACCAAAGAGTTAATGCCAGATCGTATTGCTTTTTACAGCTATGCACACGTTCCATGGATAAAAGGCAACGGTCAACGCGGATTTAAAGATGAAGATTTACCTAGTGCTAGCGAAAAGCGAGATATGTATAAAACGGGCAAACGAATGCTAGAAGAAGCAGGCTATATTGAAATAGGGATGGATCACTTCGCCCTAAAAACTGATAGTCTTTACAATGCTGTGGAAGAAAAAAAACTGCACCGCAACTTTATGGGCTATACGGACAGTAAAACTCTATTAATGCTCGGTCTCGGCGTTTCTGCCATTGGGGATAGTTGGTACAGTTTCGGTCAGAATTCAAAAAATGTAGAGGAATATCAAGAGTTGGTGGAACAGGGAATTCTTCCCGTATATCGAGGCCATATGTTGAATGAAGAAGATCTTATTATTCGCAAACATATTCTGAATATGATGTGTCGTTTGGAAACTTCTTGGGAGGATGAATCGTTTCAATTTAAAGATTTACCTGAAGCACTCCTTAAATTGAAAGAAATGGAAGAAGATGGTTTGATTGATATTGGCAGCAAAAAACTTCGAATTACGGAAAAAGGTCGACCATTTGTTCGAAATGTGTGTATGGCTTTTGACGTGCTATTGCAACGAAGCAAACCAGAAACACAACTTTTTTCAATGACGGTTTAAAAACTTTTTTAAAATTTTATAACTTTTTTTCACATTGTGACTATGGTCATATTTTCAACAAAACGATAATTGGACATTTGTTTAAGAAATTAAAAAAAGCGGTTATAATGAATTTTTCAAAAAGTATTTTCTTCATAATTCTATTTTTAAGTATAACCAAAACCTATTCGCAATTTACTGTTGATGTACAATTGCGCCCGCGATTTGAGTTTCGCCACGGCTACAAAACACTTTTTCCCAATGATACGGATCCTGCTGCATTTGTTTCACAAAGAACAAGATTGAATTTTGGCTATAAAACTGAAAAACTTCATTTTTATTTAAGTGCACAAGACATCCGCGTTTGGGGCGATGTACCACAACTTAACATTGCGGATGAAAATGGATTCTCTCTTCATCAAGCATGGGCAGAAGTAGAATTGGTATCACAGCTCGATTTAAAAATTGGCCGTCAGGAAATTGTTTATGACGATCAGCGTTTCTTCGGAAATGTGGACTGGGCACAACAAGGTAGAAGCCACGACGCTGCTATTTTAAAATTTGAACCAAATTATTTAAAGCTTCATATTGGAGCGGCATATAATCAAGATGGAGAAGCTTTGACCGGAAATATTCTTACTAAAAATACCTATAAAAGTTTTCAATATTTGTGGCTTCACAAAGATTGGGAAAAACTTTCAGCCAGTTTTCTCTTCTTAAATAATGGCTTGCAATATATTGACGAAACTGACGAATCTAAAAACGACACACGTTTCAGCCAAACCGCGGGAATTCATTTAAAAGCAAATGCAAATAAATTCAATTTTGCTTCAAATTTGTACTATCAATTCGGAAGTGATGTTGCTAATAATACTTTGAGCGCCTATTTAGTTTCATTGGAAGCTAGTTATTCCGCAATGGAAAATCTAAATGTTACTTTAGGTGGTGAGCTTCAAAGCGGGAACGATTATGGTGCACCTTCTAACGGAAAAAACAAGGCCTTCAACCCTCTTTATGGCACTAATCATAAGTTTAATGGATTTATGGATTATTTTTATGTTGGTAATCACATGGACAATGTTGGATTATTGGATCTGTACGGAAATATTAAATACTCCTTCAACCAAAAGTCAAATTTTTCTGTTGGAATCCATAAATTTTTAAGTGCCGCAGAAATCTCAAATGAAAGTACAAAAGACTTAGGTTATGAGATAGATTTACTAACTTCACACAAATTGAGTGAATTTGTTAGTGTTCAAGCTGGATATTCACAATTTTTTGCGTCAAATAGTATTGAAACTGTAAAAAACAATTTTGACGGTAATTCCAATAATTGGGCTTGGGCAGTGCTTACCATTGACCCAATACTTTTTACTTGGTCAAAACAAGACCCACAAATAAACAACCAAAAACAATAAAATCAACTTTAAATCGTAGGCTATGAATTCAACTATCACAAAGAATTTTGTTACAAAAATGCTTCTCTCGCTAGGCGCAATGGCGCTTCTCTCAAGTTGTGTAAACGACCAATCTGAAAAAAAATACAAGGATACTGTAGATATCCCCGTGAACCAAGAAATGATAGCAGAGCTTACTTCGCCACCAAACGTACCAACTCCTGTGGGAAAACGTATGGCGAAAAAATTGATTGTTGATCTTGAAATTCAAGAACGTGAAGGCGAAATGACTGGCGGCGTAAAATATGTTTATTGGACATTCGGTGGAACCGTTCCTGGCAGTTTTATAAGAACCCGAGTGGGCGATGAAGTGGAATTTCACCTAAAAAACCACCCAGATAACAAGCTTCCACACAACATTGACCTTCACGCAGTGAACGGTCCCGGTGGTGGTGCAGAATCATCTTTTGTGGCTCCGGGTCACGAAAAAGTGTTCTCTTTTAAAGTGCTAAATCCTGGGCTTTATGTTTACCATTGTGCTACCGCACCTGTGGGAATGCACATTGCTAACGGTATGTATGGACTCATTTTAGTTGAACCTGAAGGTGGTCTTTCTCCCGTGGATAAAGAATACTACATTATGCAGGGTGATTTTTACACCGAAGGAAAATATGGTGAACGCGGTTTGCAAGCTTTTGACATGCAAAAAGCAATTGATGAAAAACCAGACTATGTGGTATTTAACGGCCACGTGGGTGCTATGACTGGCGATAATGCACTTACTGCAAAAGTGGGTGAAAAGATACGCCTCTTTGTAGGTAATGGCGGACCAGGTCTTGTTTCATCTTTCCACGTAATTGGAGAAATCTTTGATAAAGTACATGTTGAAGGTGGAAGTTTAATAAACGAAAATGTTCAAACAACAATGATTCCTGCCGGCGGTGCTGCAATTGTGGAATTTCGTGTTGATGTTCCAGGAACTTTCATATTGGTTGACCACTCTATTTTCAGAGCTTTCAACAAAGGTGCTTTGGCGATGCTGAAAGTAGAAGGTGAAGAAAACAAAGCAATTTATTCGGGAGAGATTCGTGATGGTATTTATCTTCCGGAAGGTGGCGCAATTCAATCCATGCCTACAGATGGTGTAAAAAAGGAAAAAGAGGAAGTGAAAGCTTTTACTTTTGAAGAACGAATGAAATTCGGAAAAGACAAATTTACGGCTACTTGTGTTGCCTGCCACCAAGCCAATGGCCAAGGAATTCCCGGAGCCTTTCCTCCCTTGGCGAAATCAGATTATCTAAATGCAGATGTTAACCGTGCCATCGATATAGTTTTACATGGGAAAACTGGAGAAATCACGGTAAACGGCAAGAAATATAATAGTGTAATGACAGCGCAGGCACTTTCTGATGAAGATGTTACAAATGTGCTTACTTATGTTTACAACAGTTGGGGTAACTCCAAAAAAGAAATTTCTCCAGAAATGGTGAAAGCCGTTAGAAATAAATAGAAATATTATCCAATGAAATTATTTAACACCGCCCTTTTCTTAGTCTGTTCCCTATTAATTTGCGAAGTCGCAGCCCAAAATAATGGTATGGTTACAGTAAAGGGCGGTGTTTATCTTCCATTATATGGCGCTGCAGACAAAACTGTTAAGGTTGATCCATTTATGATGGACGTTTATCCAGTTACAAATGCCGACTTTTTAAAATTTGTGAAAGAATATCCACAGTGGAAAAAAAGCAATATAAAAAGTCTGTTTGCGGATAAAAGTTATTTAAATAAATGGGTAAGCGATGAAAGTTTTAGTGGTCTTCCAAATGCTCCGGCGACAAACGTTTCTTGGTTTGCTGCAAAAAAATACTGCGAATGTCAAGGCAAACGTTTGCCGAAAATGGACGAATGGGAATTTGCCGCAATGGCCAATGAAAATGTGCCCGATGCCCGAAAAGTGGAATCGTATAATCAATATATTTTAGGTTGGTACGAAACTCCAAAAACATACAATAAAGCAGTTGGCTCTACCTTTAAAAATTATTGGGGCATTTATGACCTACACGGCTTGGTGTGGGAATGGACCCAGGATTTTAATACAGTACTTATTTCGGGAGAATCCAGAAAAGATGTCGATAAAGATTCCAATCTTTTCTGCGGAAGTGCCGCCATTGGTGCTTCCGATTTAATGAATTATGCCGCCTTTATGCGTTACGCATTCCGTGGAAGTATGAAAGCGCGCTACTCCTCTCAAAACTTGGGTTTTCGATGCGCAAAAGATTTAGAAAATTAGAAACAATAGCTATGAAAAATTTTAAATACATTTTACTTGTTTTTTCGTTGTTCGCAATTTCGTGCAATGATGCTTCAAAAAAAGATTCTCAAGCCACCGCTGAAAACTCTTCGGAAAATAGTAGTAATGATAAAATTTCAGATATGTCAATCTACAACCTTCCCTCCCATTGGACCACTCAAGATGGCAATGAAATAGAACTTAAAGAACTTCAGGGGAAAGTTGTAGTAATGGTTATGATTTACACTTCTTGCCAAGCCGCCTGCCCACGTTTGGTGGCGGATATGCGCAATATTGAAAAACAAATTCCCGAAAACAATAAAAATAATATTCAATATGTTTTTGTGAGCATCGATCCCAAAATTGATACGCCAGAACGATTACATGCCTTTGCAAAAGAAAACAAAATGGAAGAAGACAAATGGCTTTTCCTACGTGGCAGCGAGGATGATACTCGTGAATTTGCAGCTGTTTTGGCGGTAAACTACAAAGAGATTTCGCCTATGGATTTTTCACACTCAAACATTATCAGTGTTTTTAACAAAGGAGGTGAACTCGCCCATCAACAGGAAGGTCTGGGCGTGGACAACAAAGAAACAGTTCAGGCTATTATTGATTTAGCGGAGTAATTTCTTATAAAACAACAGTGAATTTAGACTTTTTAAAGATTATCTTTTTCTGAAGAAGTCACTTCCTCATCATTTTTCTTTTTCCCGCTAAATACAAAGCTGAGCACGAGGGCTGTAAGTGCAACACAAAGAATTGCAAAGAAAATAATTATTGCGGTTCCCATACCCCAATTGGCTAGTGGCAAGATTGAATTTGTCATAGTCTAAATATTTTAGTGGTTATTAATTGATTGATTTTCTGAAATAGTGGTGTGACAATTATAATTGGCATCAACGGCTTCCGTCATAGGTTTCGGTGAAACATAGGGAATTCCCAAACCCAAACCGCGAACTATAAAAAGACAGCCAATGATCACAACAAAAACGGGAATTGCCCGACGGATGCGTTGGCGTACTTGCCCATTTAAAAAATTTCCAAGGTAAATGGCAGACGTCATTAAGGGAACAGTGCCAAGCCCGAAAAGCGCCATATATAAACTTCCCTGCAAAGCATTCCCCGAGGCAATTGCACCAAAGACAGCCATATAAACCAAGCCGCACGGAAGAAAGCCGTTCAAAAATCCGATGGTTAAAAAGGTGTCGGGAGTTTTCTTTTTCAGTTCTTTCCCCAAGGCCGATTTCACTTTTGAGATTATCTTAAATACTGGTTTTGAAAAATTGTATTTATTAAAGGTTTTCGGTGGAAGAAAAATTACCAACAACATTAAAACTCCAATAATTATTGAAAGCTGCTGCTGAAAGCCAAAAAGGTTTAAACTTTTGCCTACCAATCCAAAAACCAATCCTAGTATACTATAAGCCAAAATTCTTCCGAAGTGGTACAGAAATATCTGCCCCAGTTTCTTGAAATTGTTGGTTCTATCAACCGGCAACAAAAACGCAATAGGCCCACACATTCCCACGCAGTGGAAACTTCCTAATAATCCGAATATGAGGGCGGTGACTAGCATTTCAATGTTCAATTTTCAATTCTCGATTCTCGATTGTCAATTTCGATTTCGATTTCGATTTCGATTTCGATTTCGATTTCGATTTTAATCAGTAAACAATTTCGTTTTTATATAAATAATCCTTTCCTTCATAACTCCACTGTACTATCGTGTTCCAGCGGCCAGCCACCAAACGTTGGTCAGGTATGAGCAAATTTGGACTTGAAATCTTCAATGGAAGTTGAAAATCCAATTGTTTGTTGGACGGCCTATAAAGGAACACTGTGCCTTCTATTTTTGAGTAATCAATATTTTTTGGAAACGTGAGCATCCAACCTTTAGCAATTTTTTCTCCTGAAATATTACTTTCAAGGGAATTGGAATTTTCCTCTGCATCAATTTCCTTTTGGTAAACCATTTCTTTTTTATAATATTCTTCTGTTACCAAATCATAATCATACTGTTTATCCGTGCTTATTTTTATTACGAAATACATAATAAAAGCTATAAAAAGCACCATCACAATGGCCAATCCTGTCCCCCAATTAATTTTCATCTCAGCATCATTTATTGATTAATTTTTTATTCTTTATTTTCTGTAAAACATCACTCAACTATTTATAGCTTCTAGGCCCAAGAAATGTTACACTTGTAGTTTCAATTAAAGCATCGCCGCTGTAAACCTCTATTACTGCACGATTTTTATCGCCACTTAAAACTGAATTGTTTATTTCAATAAAAAGTGTTCCTTGAGTTAGATCCTGCGCAGGAACTACAATCTCTCCTTGTTTTACAGTATGTATTGTTCCTTTGGGGGATTTCAGTTTAAAGTGAATATTTTCAATATTCTTAGTGGTTTTGTTCAGCAATTTATAAGTGAAAACATTACTGATAATATTATCTGCTTTGTGTTCGTATAGTTGACCGGGCAGACGAAGAATATTCGCTTCCACATCACTCCTCAAAAATAACATCCCTGTAAGCACACCAATTAAAATTACCAAAACTGCTATATAACCTTTCAGTCGTGGCGTAAATTTAAAAGGTGCTTTCTTTTCAATATTCTCTTCACTTGCGTATCGAATCAATCCCTTTGGAAGATTCACGGCTTCCATAATACTGTCGCATTCGTCTATGCAGGCTGTGCAATTAACACATTCCAACTGGGTTCCGTTTCGAATATCAATACCTGTTGGACAAACATTCACACATTGAAAACAGTCGATGCAGTCTCCTTTTCCAGAAGCTACTCGATCTTCGTTTTTCTTGAATTTGGCGCGGCCCATTTCCTTTTCACCTCGTTTATGGTCATAGGCTACAACGATAGATTTGGTGTCTAGTAAAACACTCTGCAATCTTCCATAAGGGCAGGCTATAATACAAACCTGCTCGCGAAACCACGCAAAAATGAAATAGAAAACTCCGGTAAACACCACCAGTGAAATAAGTGTGCTAATGTGGTCCAGAGGTCCTTCAAAAACATATTGTAACAGTCGATCACTACCAATGAAATAAGCCAGAAATATGTTTGCAATCAAAAATGAAATAAAAAAGAATACAATCCATTTTAATACACGTTTTCTAATTTTTTCAGCATTCCACACTTGTTTGTCCAAACGAATTTGTGCACCACGATCGCCATCAATCCAGTATTCTATTCTTCTGAAAACCATTTCCATAAAAATGGTCTGTGGGCATATCCAACCGCAGAAAATTCTACCAAAAGCTGCCGTAAAAAAGATGATAAAAACTACGCCAATAATCATCATAATTACAAACAGGTAAAAATCCTGTGGCCAAAATGGAAACCCAAAAATGTTGAAACGTCGTTCCAATACATTGAAAAGCAAAAACTGATTGCCGTTAATTTTCACAAAAGGTGCAGCGAATAAAAAGACGAGCAGAAAATAACTTACGTATTTTCTGTATTGGTACAATTTGCCAGAAGGTTTTTTTGGATAAACCCATGCCCTCTTGCCTTCTTCTGTCATCGTTCCGAGACTGTCGCGGAATCTTTCGTTTTCTGGAGTATCCAATTTTTAGATTTTAAATGTTAGCGTTCCTTTAGAACGTTTATTATTGATAATAAACCTCAATTTTATTTGCTAGATGAAATGCTGTCCTTAACCGGATTGCTGCTTGCTTCAACTTGCGTAGAATCTGTTTGTTTTACCTGTATATTGTCAACTGGGGCATTTTCATCTACCCAAATTTCGCCTTCAGCTTCCTTTGGCTCAGGAGGATTAGTTCCGTGTAGACTCAAAACATAACTGGCCACTTGAGCCATCTCGCTGGGTTTAAGATCTGTTTTCCAAGAAATCATACCTTTTCCGGCACGACCACCTTCACTAATGGTGTGGAATACGTTTTTAATTCCGCCACCCAAAATCCAATAATCATCGGTTAGGTTTGGACCAATTCCGCCTCCACCGCCAGCTTTATGACAAGCCACGCAATTTTCTGTAAAAACAGCTTCTCCAGCAGCGAGATCAGACGATTCTGTCAATAATTCAACGGTGTTTATATCAATTAAATCTTTATTGTTTTTCTTGAATTCGGCAATATCTACTTTAGCCTGTGCCACTTCGGTTTCGTATTCATCTATTTGGGTTGGTCCATCAAATACTTGATAATAGACAAAATAAACCACTGCGAACACTATAGAAATATAGAAAAGAGACGTCCACCACGGCGGAAGTTTGTTATCTAATTCGCGGATACCGTCATAATTATGATCCAATACAATTTCTTGCTCCCTTTCCATAGGTTTGGCGCCGAGCATTTCTGTATATTTCAATTTGATCCAACCAAAACGATTTTGCTCACGCAATGTTTTGGCGTCTATGTAACGTGTTTTCGCTTCTTCGCTCAGACCACTAAAAAGAATGCGCTGCAGTGCTGCGGCAACAATTTCTAAAGCGATTGCGAAGAAAAAAACCATTCCTAGAACCGCCCAAATAATTGGGTATTTCACTATTGCCCAACCTTCTCCGGAATCTAAAGTAATTTCCAGTAGGAAAAAGGCGAGGATCATAAAGCCGATGACCCTTAAGTAAGAGGCTGTGGTTTTCATAATTGTTCTTCGGTTTGGTTGTTAATATTGTTTTCCAATGGAATATTGCTCACTTCCGTAATATGTTCTTTTTTGGCTGTGATAACCCAATAAAAAAGCACTACAAAAAAGACGAAGAATATCAAAAGTGAAATCATTGGATATATTTGAACATTATCAATGTTCTCGAGGTTTCCTTTTATAAATCTTAACATAACTATTCGGTTTTAGCTGAAGTGTTTTCAGCGTTTTCTACTTTAATATCAGTTCCCAAGCGTTGCAAATAAGCAATTATAGCTACTATTTCACGGTTTTTCATTTCTATGAAATCTTCGCCATTATCTTTCGCGTATTTCTTATCAGCTTCATAAGTGGTAACGAAATCGGGATCACTGTAAAGATTCTTTTCAATTTTAGTTCCCTGTTCGTCCATCCACTTTTGGGCGTTTATTATTTCTTCTTCAGTATATGGTACTCCTAGTGTTACCATAGCTCGCATTTTTGCTTCTGTGTCTGATTTGTCTAATTCTGAGTTTATCAACCATTTATAGGAAGGCATAATAGAGCCGGAAGACGTACTTTGTGGATCATACATATGGTTTAAATGCCAGTTATCTGAATATTTTCCACCTACACGATGCAGGTCTGGGCCGGTACGTTTACTTCCCCAAAGAAATGGGTGGTCATAAACATACTCACCAGATTTTGAATATTCGCCATAGCGCTCCACTTCGCTTCTAAAAGGACGGATCATTTGCGAATGGCACGAAACGCAACCTTCCCGAATGTAAATATCGCGACCCTCCAATTCCAATGGCGTATAAGGTTTCACACTGGAAATCACTGGCACATAATCATCCACCATCAACGAAGGAATAATCTGTACGGCACCACCAATCAAAATAGCGATGGTAGCATAAATGGTCAATTTAACAGGACGGCGCTCCAACCAAGTATGATACCCTTCGCCTGAAGTTTGCCTTTTAGATACTGGGGTTAATGGTGCTGCTTCTGCAAGTTCATCGGTAACCTTACTACCTCTTCTAGCCGTCATTACAATATTGTATAATAAAATGAAAGCTCCTGTAATGTATAGCGTTCCACCAATGGCACGCATGGTGTACATTGGCATAATTTGAGTTACTGTTTCGAGGAAATTTCCATAGGTAAGTGTTCCATCAGGGTTGAATTGATTCCACATAGAAGCCTGCATAAATCCTGCAACATACATAGGAAGCGTATACATAATGATACCCAAAGTACCAATCCAAAAATGCGCATTTGCCAATTTAATGGAATACAATTTTGTTTTGAAAAGTCGCGGTACCAACCAATAAATCATACCAAAAGTCAAGAAACCGTTCCAGGCAAGAGCACCCACGTGAACGTGCGCAATAATCCAATCGCTGAAGTGGGCAATTGCATTTACGTTTTTAAGTGAAAGCATTGGGCCTTCGAAAGTTGCCATTCCGTATCCAGTAATAGCCACTACCATGAATTTCAAAACTGGATCAACACGCACTTTGTCCCAAGCGCCACGAAGTGTTAAAAGACCGTTGATCATACCACCCCAAGATGGGGCCAAAAGCATAACTGAAAAAGCAACACCCAAGTTCTGCGCCCATTCTGGAAGTGCGGTATATAACAAGTGATGCGGCCCAGCCCAAATATAGATGAAGATTAATGACCAAAAGTGAACAATAGAAAGGCGGTAAGAATATACCGGTCTATTTGCTGCTTTCGGCACAAAATAATACATCAAACCAAGGAAAGGTGTGGTAAGGAAAAATGCCACGGCATTATGTCCGTACCACCACTGCACAAGCGCATCCTGCACGCCGGCATACATAGAATAACTTTTAAGTGCGGTTACTGGAATTGCCATACTATTCACGATATGCAAAACAGCAACGGTTACCCAAGTTGCCAAATAGAACCAAAGTGCAACATACAAATGGCGCTGGCGTCTTTTCACCATTGTCATTATTAAGTTTACACCAAAGGCCACCCAAATTACGGCTATGGCAATATCAAAAGGCCATTCAAGCTCTGCATATTCCTTTGAAGTTGTGTAGCCCAACGGAAGCGTGATTGCAGCGCCAACAATAATTGCTTGCCAGCCCCAAAAATTCAGATTACTTAAAAAATCGCTCCACATACGTGCTTTTAGAAGACGTTGAGAAGAATAATAAACTCCGGCAAAAATTGCGTTCCCAACAAAGGCGAAAATAACAGCGTTGGTGTGTAAAGGTCGCAGACGGCCAAAACTAAGCCACGAAATACCTTCCGTCAAATTGGGGAACAAAAACATAAAAGCTAGCAGCAAGCCAACACTCATACCAATGAGTCCCCAAAAAATGGTCGCATTGATGAATTTTTTGACAATCTGGTTGTCATAGTAAAATTGTTCTGTTTGCATAGAATTAGTGGGATTATTTTTTTGGATTGGTTATATTTTCCTTTGAATTTTCACTTTTGTTGGAGGCTCCTTCATTTACAAGTTCATCCTCAAAAAGCATTCTTACAGAAGGGGTATAAGTATCGTCATATTGCCCTTTTCTTACTGAAATTATAAACAGTACAAAAAAGATAAGCGCTACAAAAACACTGATTGCCAAGAGCATATAAATAATGTTCATACCTGAAATTTATAGTTCAAAATTATTGTTGCAAACGTCCTTAAAATATGACATTCGTCAACTTTGCTTATTTATATCCATTCTTAATTTCTTACCAATATATCGCGTGGCGATTGTTGTGAAAACAACAATGCTGATGGAACTTAACGGCATTAAAATAGCCGCAACTACAGGACGTAAATGCCCCGTAACAGCAAAAGAAAGCCCTATTAAATTATAAATCAATGAAAGCAGAAATGCCCATTTTATAATTTTTACGCTACTCTTTGAAAAGTTTAAATAATCTCCAATTTTTTTGAATTGGGAAGCATCAAGAATTCCATCACAAGCGGGTGAAAAAACGTTGGTGTTTTCTGAAACAACAAAACCAACATTACTCTGCTTTAAAGCTCCGGCATCATTTAGTCCATCGCCAATCATTAATACTTGTTTTCCGTTTTGCTGGAGTTTCTTTATAAAATTGAGCTTATCATTCGGTTTTTGGTTGAAGTAAAGTTTTGTTCCTTTTGGAAGTAAAGTTTCCAAACGCTCGCGTTCGCCTTCGTTATCGCCGGAAAGAACTATTACATCTTTATCTATTCCCAACTGTTCAAAGATTTTAGAAACGCCTTTTCTGTATTCGCTATTGAAAATGTAGCAACCTTTGTAAACCTTGTTGGCGCTAATGTGTACTGTTGTTCTATTCTTTAATTTTGAATTGTTTTCACCGTAAAACCCAACAAATTCGTAAGATCCAACTTTAATAGAATTTTCATTGAAACTTGCCGAAATCCCCTTCCCCACTTCTTCCTCAAAATCATCCAATGTTTGGATTTGGTTCTTATCTAAGATATTATAAAGCGAACGGCTAAGCGGATGGCTGGAGGCGCGAAGGGTGCTGGTGAGCAGTTGTTTTTCTTCGTTTGAAAGCGCAACGCCTTCATAAGTAATTAGGTTTTTTTGATTGGTGGTGAGCGTTCCTGTTTTATCAAAAACTACGGTATCCAATTTCGCCATTTGTTCAATAACCGAAGTTTCCTTTAAATATAATTTTTCCCTTCCAAAAATGCGCAAAACATTACCCAAAGTAAATGGCGCAGCCAGTGCAATGGCACACGGACAGGCAACAATTAAAACAGAAGTGAAAACATTAAACGCTTTTGAAGGGTCAACCACTAACCAAAAAATTGTGGAAATAAACGCTATTGAAAGTAGAATGATGGTAAAACGTTTGCTAATATTATCAGTTATATTTTCAAAAGAGCTCGTTTTGTCTTTACTGAAAACGTCATTGCTCCAAAGTTGCGTTAAGTAACTTTGAGCAACGGGTTTTAGAACTTCAACTTCGAGAATTCCTGCTTGCTGTTTTCCGCCGGCGAAAAGTTTGTCGCCGCTTTGTTTTGAGATTGGTTCAGCTTCTCCCGTAACGAAACTATAATCTATTAAAGCATTTCCTTTTATCAAAATTGCATCCACTGGAAGGATTTCATTGTTCCGAATTAACAACCTATCACCTTTTTTTACGGTATAAACTTCAGTTTGTTCCTCCACGGTTTTTCCTTCTGAATTTTTGAAAAGTTTGGTAACGGCTATGGGAAAATATGATTTGTAATCCCGCTCAAACGACAGATAACTGTAAGTTTTCTGTTGAAAAAATTTCCCAATCAATAAAAAGAATACCAAACCGGTCAAGCTGTCGAAGAAACCGGAGCCCCAATTCATCACAATATCCAAAGTGCTTCGAATAAAAAGAACAACAATTCCCAAAGCAATGGGAACGTCAATATTTAAAATTTTTGATCTCAAACCTTTGTAAGCAGAAGTAAAATAGCCACTTCCCGAATAAAAAACCACCGGGAGCGAAAAAGCGAACATCAACCAACGAAAAAAGGGTTTGAACTGATCCAACCAAAATTCGGAATGCTCAAAATATTCTGGGAAGGAAAGAAACATAATATTTCCAAAGGCAAAACCTGCGATACCTAGTTTATAGATTAGGCTTCGATTGATGTATTTTTCTTTTTTATCTGAATCGTCGAGGGAAATGTAGGGATCATAACCTATTCTACTTAAAAGAATAACGAGATTTTTCAGGGAATTCTCATTTGCGTTAAAAGTTATACGCACCGTTTTTTCGGGAAAATTTACTTGTGAATTTTTTACAGAAGGATTAAGTTTATTAAGATTTTCAAGAATCCAAATGCAACTGCTGCAATGGATGGAAGGAATCAAAAAAGAAACGATTTGCGTATTCTCGTCATTGAATTCCAGGAGCTTTTCAACAATAATTTTGTTATCGAGAAAATCATATTTGCCCGCAATTTCCTTTGGAGAAATACCTGGCGTTTTTTCAATATCGTAATAATAACTTAGGTCGTTATCGTGCAGAATATCGTAAACGGTTTTACAACCGTGGCAACAGAACGATTTTTCATCGTGCTTAATTTCAACGTCCAAACACGCGTCGCCGCAGTGGAAACAGTTTACCATCAATCTAAAATTTGCTCGTTATACCTGCTGCAAAGGTTAGGAATGATTGTGGTTTGAAAAATGACAATTGTCAGTTATGAATTATTATATCTTAAATTTCGGAAGAATAAAATTCCCACAGCAATTGGAAAAAGACAACTTAAAACCATCAGCCAGATGTAATAATCTTGAAAAAATGGAAGCCCGAGCCAAAAGGCAATTGCTTTGTAAAAAATAAGTAATTCCGTTGTTACAAAGGCTAAAAGAAAAATCCATACGAAGCTTTTTGGAAGACTAAGCAATTTAAAATAGTTTAAAAATGCAAGTAGCGTTGTGATTACAATCCCCAGAAAAACCAAATGGAGATAACCAATCACAAAATCTTTAAGTTGAAAAGCGAGGGTTGCGATATACGGAAATGCAGAAAAAACTTGCATTAAAATCTTTACAATCATTAAACTTCCAGCAATTTTCAGGAAAAAAAAAGCTCTGTTTGAGAAAGATTTTTTCAAAATTGGGAAGTGTTCTTTCAGCAAAAAATAGAGTTCGTAAAAAGCCAAAACTTGCGCCACGGCTCCCACCAAACCTAGGATGTTAAAAATTAGTGGCGGCGTGAACCAAAGCACCGAAAGAAAAACACTAAACAGCACTCCAAAATTCAAAAGAAGAAAAAAAGATTTCAGTTTTTGGGGATTGAATTGAATTCCGTTTTCTTCGAAAATATAAAAGAGAACGCTCAAAAGAGTTAGAATGAACCAACCATTATATTGAAAATGGAGATAGAAATATATTGAGGTTTTATACCATATTGATTCTGGACCTAACGTTGCCATCACCCCGCCAATTGCCCACGGTCCAATGCTAGAAAGGACTAAGTATAAAAGTGCAGTTTTTATAAGTTTCCACGAAAAGCGATTTCTAAAATGTTGGGGAATATGTTTTATTGCGAACCAAGCAAACCAATAGGAAGCGAACAAAAAAAGTGTAGAAAAAATTATGGAAAACAGTGCGTAGCCTTGGATTGGAAATGTTACCAACATTCCTAGTATACAGAAATTCGTGAAATAAAAAATTCGTTTGTATAGTTTCAGCTTTTGGGCTTTGGAAAGGAAAAGTTTATAAATAAGCGTTGTCAATCCCAAATAAACCCATCCCAACAATGCCGTGTGTGAATGTGCGTGAAGTATAAATTTATAATTAAGTGTTATGGGAATTACAAAGAAAAAACGGAGCAATAAGCCCATTAAGGCTACAATTAAAAAATAAGCCAAAGCAATTCTGATATGTTTTTTTAAATCTATCAAGCTTTAAAATTAAAAAAACAGTTCGAAATTTGGCGAAAAACATTCATAATTGCCATTCTTCCGAACTGTCCTAAAAACCAATCAAAATAAATCCAGATTTGGGGCTGGAAACAATCTTCCAAACTTTAGTTTTTCTTTAATTTCTTCTCCAATGCCAGAGCTTTTGGAAAAAGAATATTGTTTTCTAAATGTACGTGTTGATGCAAATCCTGTTCAAACTCTTCCAGTTTTGCATAAAATGCGCGATACGTATTGCAGGCGCCTTGTGGCGGAGTGTAGTTGTTGCTCAGTTCAGAAATTTTGCGTAAAATCTCTCCAGCTTCTTCATGTTCGGCTTCCATCATTTTAATGGGATTTTCAACAGTTCCAAAGTGGATTGCAGGAATTTCACTGCCTTCTCGCTCTGCTTTCACTAATTTTTTGATAAAGGGAAAAAGAATTAATTCTTCTTTCTTCATATGTGCTGCTAATTCTTGCACAACCTTTGTTACCAAAGCTTCAATTTCACCCAACTCAGTATAATGATGGCCGTGAACGTGATTCACTCTTTTGGAATATTGGAGCAATAGCGGGCTACTCTCTTCCACATAACCGTGATGCACGTTAATGATATGATCTGTTAAAAAATCAAGCTTCCAACTATTGAAATCTTTTGCGCGATCTTGCACCACATCTAAACTTAAAAGTTCGGTTTCTAAAATTGATGGATCAATCTTCGCCTTTTCACAGGCTTTTTTGATGCTTATTCCGCCACCACAGCAAAAATCTATTCCATATTTTTTAAAAATATGTGCGGCTTTTATGTTTTCGGTAACCATATCGGCTACGGTACGTTCTTGAAGTGTTGTCATTTTCTGAAGTTTTATAAATAATACTAAGCAAATTTCAGAAAAACGATGTCATTAAAATATGACCTAAATCATAAAAGGATTTTTTTATCTTATTTTAAAATTTATTCCCAAAATGGGTCATGATAATCGGGAGTTTTTTCAAAATGACTATGAATTTTCTCAATCTTTTCAAGCTGTTCCTCCGTTGCTACTTTTTGGATTTCATTGAAAAGAACTCGTTCTTCAAAGCGAATGTGGGCATCAAGTTCTTCCTCCAAACGACTGAGTGATTTATCGGGATCTTCAGTGTCGTTAAAAAGACGTTTTATACGGCGGTGTTCTTTTAAAGCGCGTTCTACCAATTCATTGCCTTCTTCAAGAATTGGAAAAACGTATTTTTCTTCATCACTGAAATGTGGTTTAATTTCATGTTGAAAAAACCATTTTGCATATTCGCTAAGTCTTTCTATTTCAATATTTTTATTGAACCCCTTTCGCAGTTTCCAACTGAAAAGCAACCCAAAATGATGTTGGCGACTTAAGGCTTGTAATGCTTTGTGACGTTTTATAGGCTTTTTCTTCTCCATAGATTTAAGGTTGTTCTTTATATTTTATTCTTTTGCCTCCACACTTCGGGCAACGCTCAATAATTCTCTTTTTGTTTTTAAAACCATCAACATGCTCTACCATAAACTTTCCAACTTTCACATGTTTGTCTTGATGGTTTTTCACATCGATCTGTTTGTCTTTGGGCATCAGACGGGTTTTTTCATCATATTTTTGATAACCCCAACAAAAAGGGCAATCTTTTTCTACGACGGACTCTGCAATTGTCCCTTTAGTTTTTTTATAGAAAAACGCGAGTAACTTATGAATATGGCCCATTTCAGCTGAATTAAAAAATAAATAGTTACTTTAAAATAAAATCATTCTAATGCGTTTGCTTTAAGTGGCTCAGTGGTCATTTCGCTTATCAATATATTTTCCGGAGTTTTCAGAATTTGCAATAATATGGCAGCAATATATAGACTATTAACTTTTAAATTCAATAGTTGAAGTATTTTCCATAATCGCAATTGCGTGAAAATTTGCTATAATTTTTAAACTGTGTTCCACTTTAGCAGGAATTATAAAAGTTGTTCCTGATAAAAGCGTATACTGGCCATCCCGCATTTTTAAAATTGCTTCACCCTTTAGTACCACTATTACCGCTTCTTTTGTTGTGTGGTGCAGTGGCATTTCCATCCCAGCTTTGGCGGTTATATTAAGTGTTTTAAATAGTTCGCCATTACTAAGATGCGTTAGTTCTGGTTTAATTGAATTTCCCATTTTAATTAAATTTTAAAATTTCATTTTTATTTTTTACCCATAAAATAATTCCCTAAAAGAAAGATTTATACAATTCTGGATTCCAATACATAATGATATAGAACAATCCAAAGCCAAAAAAACCAATCAAAAGAGCCCAGACCCAAGCTGGAATGGCTTTTGGAGTTTCTGAACCTTTAATGACAAAGAAATCTTTGATTTCGCTTCCATATGCATTTATAATTAATGGTACTTGTGTATCCACGGTTTCATTTTCCTTTAACCCAACTACCGAAATAGCCGGACCGTTACGCACCACAAAAGGAATTTCGCGAATACCTTCTATGCCATTGGAGGACTTAGCTACAATTTTTAAAGTGTGTTTGCCATCGGGAATTTTAGTAGTGTCCAAAACAATTTTTACGGGTGGCGCAAAAGATGCAAATGGTTTGGGATCTTCATCCAAAAAGACTTTTATGATTCTGTTATCTTCCATAATTTAAAATCCTTCATTTTTAACAATGTTTTTTATATGGTCCGGATTGCCCTCTTTTGGCTTGATCATATATTTTAAACTTAAAAACAAGGTAACCGCTACAATTACTATTCCCGTCCAAATAATTATATAATCAAGTGTTCCCGAAGGTCCTGGCCCGTGGGTAATATTTTCAAATCCAGCGGGCTGGTTTTTTTTACATAGATCGCAAGCCCAGCTTAGTTGATTTCCTAGAAAAAAAAGGAACGTAAAAATTGATATTAGCTTTTTCATTTATTATTTATTTAGTTCGCTCAAAACGAATTCTCTAATTTTCTTTACATCCTCTTCCTTCACCGCCGGAGCATTATTGCCCCAACTACTGCGCTCGTGAGTTGTAATAGCGGCGATTTCCGCATCGGTCAGCAAATCTCCAAACGCTTGCATTACCCCATAATTGGGACGGGCATCATAGCCTTGAAGGACTATTTTTATAAGCATCTCGGGGTTTTCATCATTTACAATTTCGCTTCCAGCCAATGGTGGAAATGCTCCGGCAATACCTTTACCATTGTCTAGGTGGCAAGCAGCACAAGTTTGTTTAAACAAGTTTTCTCCATCTAAACCTCCGCCCGCGCTCTCGCCGTTCATTCCTTCTTCCTGAATTTTTCTCAACGCGGGAATAAAGTCATTTACAGTTCCGCCTGGCAGTTCCATTTGTTGCAGAGATTTCAGGTAATCCACTAATAGTAAAGCATCTTCAGTTGCAACGATTTTTCTTCCTGGTTCATTGAAATATTCTTTTGGAACGGTGATCACTTTTTCATCTTCGGTAACCAATGTACTATCAACTTCTCTAAATAACCAAGGGTAAGATGGCATTACAGATGCCGAAACCACTGCTCTTGGATTGTATAAATGGAGTAAATGCCAATCATCACTAGGTTGGCGTTTTCCAATATTCGTAAGGTCAGGGCCGGTTCTTTCACTTCCCAACAAGGAAGGAGATTGTCGCCAAACATCCAACCGTTTTTTGCTATAGAAATAATCTGACGGAATGGAAGGCCTGCCGCCCCACATATTATCCATTTCAATATTCCGAACCTGTTGTGTATGGCAGGCCATACAGTTTTCGGAAACATAAATACGAAGTCCTTTTTTTTCATTGGCCGTCAATGCTTTTTGGTTAGGAATGGGTTCGGTTTCCTGCATTTGAAATGCGGGAAGTATAGCTACCATTATACTTAAGGCTATAAACACGACTCCAGCCGTAAGCACCAAATTTTTATGTTCTTTGTGAAAATTGAGCATTTTAAATCTTTTTAAACAGTTATTTCCTCTATATCTTTTGACGTCATTTCGGTTTTCACTTTCCGATAATTTTTCACCATATAATAAAAATTATAGACGAAAACCAGATGTGAAAGGAACATTAACGAACCACCAATAGCACGCCAAACCCAATAAGGCCTCATAAGAATAACCGATTCAATAAAAGCGTTACCTTCTATCCAGCTAAGTCCTTTGTAGGTTCCTCCAGCCATTAGAGAAACCATATAGGCAAAAAGCCCCAGAAATGCCATCCAGAAATGCGCCCCCACCAAAACCTGCGGTGGTTCCTTTCCAGTTATTTTTGGTAAAATTGCGTATATAGACGCCCATAAAAAGAATGCGATAATCCCGTACATCGTCATATGGCTGTGTGCGACGTTAAAATCGGTGAAGTGCCAAACGTAGTTCGTAAATCTAAAAGCTTGAACCGTGCCTTGCATAGAACCCACAAAATAAAAAATTGTTCCAACCAAAAAGAAAGGCAAGACATAACTTTTAGAAATATGGCTCCAACTGCCCCGCATAGTCATTAAGAAGTTTGTTGTACCAGCAACTACCGGAATTACCATTCCAACACTAAAAACGATTGCTACTGTCTGCAACCACCAAGGCAACGGACTAAACACAAAGTGATGGGTTCCAATCATTGTATAAAAAAGCATTTGGGTCCAGAATGCTAGCACTCCCAACGAATATGAATAGATTGGTTTGTTAAGGGAAGAAGGCAAGTAATAATAAACCAAGCCAAGGGTAAAAGTCATAAACCACATTCCCACACCTTGGTGCATATAATAACCTTGGATAACCGTCTCTCCCAAACCGTCTTGATAGAAGGGCAAATAACCAATTATAGACAAGACTATAGTCCAAACGAGCGCAGCAAGAAGAAACCAATTTGATATATATATTTCAGAAATCTTACGCTTCGCTACTGTTTTATAGAAATTGAAAAAAGTAATAACCAAAGCGATGGCGAAAAGCAACATTATAGGCCATATATATTCCCTATATTCTCCGCCTCCATTATTTATACCTGCCATCAAACTTAGACTTCCCAATATTATGGTGGCGTTAATAAAGGTAAACCCATACCAAGCCAATTTATAACTGTGTATTACAGTATTGGAGGTTCTTGCGATAACAAAATACCCCAACCCGATCATAGCCAGCGAAGACCAGCCCCAAAAAACCATATTGGTGTGTACAGGGCGTAATCTTCCAAAAGAAAGCCAAGACTGGTGATCCATTTCTGGCCATAAAAATTTCATTCCCAGATATTGGCCTATAAGAGTTCCCATTACTAACCATAGGGCTGCAGCACCAATATAATAGATTACTATTTTCTTTAAGGCTTCAGGAGTTTCTATACTAAGTGTAGTTTTCTTTTTTTCAGAAAAAAAAGCATTGCTTGGAGTATTGTCAATATGATGAATTAAACCCTTTTCATCCACAGCCTCATTTTCTCCTCCCAGCTCATCACCAGATAATTTATAGGTAAGTGCAGCTTTTCTTTTTTCGAGAATGAAATCAATTTCCCCTTCATCCATTGCAATAATCTCATCATCGAAAGCCATTTTGTTTTTATCGTGCTGTTTACGTTTCAGCGTGTCTATATATGCATTCAGTTTCACCAATAGAATTATAACTGCAACTACCATCACAATAGCAATTAATATGAAAGTCCCTATAATACCGGGACTCGACAACCAATTTTCTGTTGAAATACTTGTATTCTGCGACATCATAAATTGCGGAATCCATCCTAGAATCAATAGCATTGACCAATTCTTTTTTCTCATTTGCATTTAATATTTGCTTTTAATTTATATATTTTAATTTCTGATAAATTTGTCATAAATAGATAAAAAAAAATTATCTTCTCAAGAAGGACATTCCCACATCCAGTCCATTTGCCAATTCATAAAGACTTGTGTTCTCCAACATTATTTTAAGATTATCTCTAATATCAACAAATTTATTGTGCATCGGGCAAGGCTTTTGCACATCGCAACGGTCAAATCCCAGAGCGCAACCATTGTAAATGGAATCTCCATCAATTGCTGCAACTATATTGCTCAAATTAATTTTTTCTGCCCTCCCCTGTGGAATTTCAAAGCCGCCAGTTGGCCCTTTAAGTGATGTCAATATGTCCTGCTTGGCCAACTGATGTAGGATTTTGGCAGTAAATGCCTCTGGAGATTTTATGCTTGACGCTATTTCTTTTAAACTAACGCGATTGCCTATAGACGACTGCGACGCAATATACACCGAAGCTTTAATCCCATATTGACATGCTTTTGAAAACATATTTTGTTTTTAATGCTGCAAAGGTAGGCAAAAATCCTATTTCTGATAAAGTTATCAGAAATAAAAAATTTACTTAATTTTTCAAACCTATTTACTGAAGAATTATAGTTTTAAAAATGTTTCGCCTTTCTGAAGTTTATCGGCGAGCTGAAGTATTGTAGTAGTTTCACACATCTTTTTTAGCCCATCACGTACTTCCTGAAACTGATCATGTACAGGGCAAGGTTTTTCCGAAGAACATTCGCCAAGTCCCAACCCACACCCTTTAAAAATTGAGTCACCGTCAATTACAGCAATAATTTCCGAAAGTTTCAAAGTGGAATCCTTTTCCAAATAGAATCCGCCATTTGGACCTTTTTTTGAAAGTAATACATTTTCCCGAGCCAATTGTTGGCAAACTTTAGCTGTAAAAGGTTCGGGAGAATCTACTGCTTTTGCTATTTCTGCTATATTTGGGCGTAGATCCTGTTGAGATTGTTTTGCTATAAATAGAACAGCTCTTATGCCGTATTCACATGCTTTTGAAAACATATTTTTTTTGTTTTATTCAAAAGTAAATAATAGAATGATAATTTAAAGATAAAATTGTCTTTAAAAATTTGAAGGGAATTAATTATTAAACCTTTTTCGGGCTTCAATTTCTAAAGCTTCTCGATGGTTAGGATGGGCAATAGAGATTAGTGCTTTGGCCCGCTGCTCCAAACCTTTTCCAAAGAGATTCACTACTCCGTATTCAGTCACAACATTATGCACATGCGCTCTGGTAGTAGTAACGCTTGCACCTTCTTTTAAAAATGGAGTGATTTTCGAAACTCCTTTATTGGTTATAGAAGACATTGCTATTATAGGTTTTCCTCCCTCTGAAAGCGAAGCACCACGAATAAAATCCATCTGCCCACCAACTCCAGAATATTGGTACATCCCGATGCTATCTGCACAAACCTGGCCTGTTAAATCAATTTCAATAGCGCTGTTAATTGCCGTTACTTTTGGGTTTCGACGAATAATGGCGGTATCATTTGTATAGGAAGCTTCCTTAAAATGCACAATTGGATTATCGTCAATAAAATCGTATAATTTTTGGGTACCCATTGCAAAACAGGTAACTATTTTCCCTACTTTTATCTCTTTATCTTCGCCAGTGATTATCCCTTTTTCAACTAAGGGAAGAATACCATCACTGAACATTTCGGTGTGAATCCCAAGTCTTTTGTGGTGTTGCAAATTGTGAAGTACAGCGTTCGGAATATTGCCAATGCCCATTTGAAGTGTAGCTCCATCTTCCACCAAACCGGCCACGTGCTTGCCGATGATGGATTCTACTTCTGAAGGAATCCCTAGTAATGAAGCGTGAATTGGAATGTCAATTTCTACAGCGAAATCTATATTTTTTATATGAATAATACCGTCGCCGTGTGTTCTTGGAACTTGTGGATTTATTAGAGCAACAACTTTCTTGGCAGTTTGGATAGCTGGCAAAGTAACATCAACCGAAACTCCTAGTGAGCAATAGCCGTGTTTATCTGGTGGTGAAACTTGAATGAAAGCAACATCTAAAGGAAGAATATTTCTTTTAAAAAGCCAGTGAATTTCACTTAAAAAAACAGGAATATAATCGCCGTGAATGGTATTTACACCTTTCCGAACGTTATCGCCTACAAAACAACTGGCAAGATGGAAAGCTTCTGCATACGGCGCCACGGTATACTTTGCTTCTCCGTGAGTATGAATTTGGACTATCTCAACATTTTTTAGTTCGCTATACCTTTCACACAATGTGTCTATTAACAAATTGGGTGTCATTGCAGCGCCCTGAAAGAAAACGCGATTATCAGATTTTACTATAGATACAGCCTCTGCGGCGGATACGATTTGCATAGTTTTATTTTACATGCAAAGGTGAGATAATTATAATATCATGAAAATGATAATTGTCAGAAAGTAGATTTTGTAGTGGGAATCATTTTCCAAATATCTTCTACAACTGAAATTCCTTTATCATTATTATACCAAATTTGAAGCATTTCCTTGAAAGCATCATCAATTTTTCCGTGCTTTAGTTTATAGTCGGTTACCAACTTCGCGGCAGCTATGGAGCGCGGGCCAAACGTTTGAAACACATTCAAATTTTCATCAAGCATAATTACTATGGGAATGGATCGGGAGCCATTTGTTAAAAATTGATCCATCAATTCTGGGTTTTCATCGCGAAGTAAGATTTTTAAATCGATGTTTTCTGAGAGTTCTGCAATTTTATTTAAGAACGGCAATGTTTGAGCAGCATCGCCACACCAAGGTTCGCTGATTACAAGCCAAATTTGTTTTTCTGAAATACTTTTGAAAGATTCAATGTTTTCTTCGAAAATTTCAGCGGTTTTGTCCAATCTTTTCGTGCGGCTGAAATTCAATTTTGTATAGTTTATTTTTTCTGGAGTTTGTTCGCCTGTAGTTCTACCCTCTCCCGCCAATTGTTTGAAAAGTAAATTGTACTCGGAATAATCCATTGCTTTTTTTAATGAGTTTTCTATTAATGTCTTCATGTTTTTTTAATATAATTTATTGAATATGTCACCTCGAGCGCAGTCGAGAGGTCATTAGGTCTCGACTGCGCTCGACCCGAAACTTATATTTATAATTTGATATTCTGTAGGGATTTTATATCGTAATCTACATTATAATATCCCCCACGGTTTTCTTTTCGTTCTAAAGATTGCTGAATAATTAAATGCGCCATATTCACCATATTTCTAAGTTGTGAAAGCCCTGTATTGAGCTTATGCTTTTGATAAAGACCTTCTGTTTCAAAATATAATTTTTCCAGTTGAAGGGAAGCCGATTTCAAATCTTTAGTGTTGCGCACAACGCCTGCAAATCTTCGCATCAATCGCTGCAATTCCTCAGTTTTTTGTTGAACAACTTCTGAACTTCTCAATAAATCAGTGCTCTCATCATTCCATTTGGGAATGGTTTTGGTCGTCTTATTAGGCAAATGTTTACATAAATAATTAAAGATTCGATCTGCATAGACCAAAGCTTCCAGCAAAGAATTGGATGCCAGCCGATTGGCGCCATGCAAGCCTGTTTGCGAACACTCACCGCAGGCAAAAAGATTTTTCAACGAAGTCTTTCCATCCATATCAACAACAATTCCGCCACACAAGTAATGGGATGCCGGCACCACAGGAATCCAATCTTTTGAAATTTCTATGTTTTTCTGCAAACAGTTTTGATAAATATTAGGAAAATGCTGCTTGAAATCTTCCAAATCCAGATGTGTACAATCCAAATAAACGCATTCATCCTCCGATTTTTTCATTTCTGAATCTATGGCGCGCGACACGATATCACGTGAAGCCAATTCGCCACGATCGTCATATTGAAACATAAACCGTTCCCCATTTTTATTCCGAAGAAACGCTCCAAAGCCGCGAACTGCTTCAGAAATCAAAAAAGATGCACCGTTCTTCCCATCGTAAAGCGCAGTTGGGTGAAATTGGATAAATTCCATATTTTTAATGAGCGCTTTCGCACGATAGGCCATGGCAATTCCGTCTCCTGTTGCAACTGATGGATTGGTGGTGTGGCCATAAACGCATCCCATTCCGCCAGAAGCCAAAGTTGTGCAATCTGCTTTGATAGTGAAAATATTTCCCGAAATCTGGTCCATAACATAAACTCCATAACAAGAAAGTAATTTCGGTGTTTCTTCAGAAAAATGATGCTCGGTAATTAAATCTATGGCAAAATGATGCGGAAGGATTGTAATATTTTTAAGCTGTTCGGCACGTTTCAAAAGCGTGCTTTCAATTTCATTACCGGTGGTGTCTTTATGATGGATCACCCTATATTCAGAATGGCCTCCTTCCCTAGCCAAAGTGAGTTCGCCATCGGCATCGGTATCAAAACGGGCGCCCCACTCCATCAATTCTCTCAGCCTTTTTGGACCTTCTTTTATTACCATTTCCACAACGGTTTTGTCGCAAAGTCCATCTCCCGCAATCAATGTATCTTTAATATGTTTTTGAAAGGAATCTTCTTTTAAATCGAAAACCGCTGCCACGCCGCCTTGGGCATATTTGGTGTTCGATTCGGCTTCGCTGGCTTTTGTAACAACCGTTATTTTTTTCTTTGGAAATTCTGCAGCAAGTTTCACCGCGAGTGTTAATCCCGCTGCTCCAGAACCGATAATTAAAAAATTGGTTTCCATTATTTTGATAATTCAAGCATTCGCTCAATAGGCAGAATGGCTTTTTTTCGTATTTCTTCTGAAATCACTATCTGGGGACTTTCGTTTAGCAAACAATTATAGAGTTTTTGCAAAGTGTTCATTTTCATAAACGCACATTCGCTGCAGGCGCAGGTGTTGTCCTCTTCCGCAGGAGCGGGAATCAAAACGGCTTGTGGCACTTCCTGTTGCATTTTATGAAGAATTCCCGCTTCGGTGGCAACGATAAATTTTTCCGAAGGATGCTTTTTCACATAATCAATCATTCCAACTGTAGAACCAATGTAATTCGCGGTTTCCAAAATATGGCTTTCACTTTCTGGGTGCGCGATGATTTTTGAACCGGGATTGTCTTTATATAATTTTAAAAGTTTATCCATTGAAAAAGCTTCGTGCACAATGCACGCGCCATCCCAAAGCAGCATTTTTCTTCCAGTTATTTTCTGAATATATTTTCCTAAATTTTTATCGGGTGCAAAAATAATGGGTACATCTTTGGGGACAGAATTCACTATTTTTTCGGCGTTGGAAGAAGTGCAAATAATATGGCTTAACGCTTTCACTTCCGCAGAGCAATTAACATAAGTGATCACCACATGATCTGGATGAGCGTCAACTAATTTTTTAAATGCATTTGGCGGACAAGAATCTGCCAAGGAACAACCAGCCATTAAATCGGGCAATAAAACTTTCTTGTTTGGATTCAATATTTTTGCGGTTTCAGCCATAAAATGAACTCCTGCAAAAACAATTATTTCAGCATCCGTTTCTGCTGCTTTTTGTGAAAGACCTAAACTATCGCCCACATAATCTGCCACTTCCTGAATTTCGGGCACTTGGTAATAATGCGCAAGGATTACAGCGTTTTTTCGCTTTTTCAGTTCGGTTAGTTTTTGATGTAAATCCATCATATTTATTATTTAATTTTTCGAATAAATGCTTTAAATAAAGGGACGGCAACAATAGCAAGTGAAACGAAAATTGCTATCCCGAAGACAAAAAACGAGATGAAATATGGGATGAGTGAATCCTGAATTTCAGAAAACGATCCTTCTTTTGAAACGTACATCCAGTAGCTTCTTTTAGCTCCTGCGATTATCAGGGAAACAAAGAATATAATTAGTGAAATATTGAATGAAACAAACCCTCTTTTCACCCATTTTCTATCTGTTTTAAAATCTGGATATAGCTGATGCACAATAAAAAACAATGCCGAAAATAAAATAGTGGTATTAATGCCAATCGTAGTTCCCATAGAATGTGCTACCGTAATATGTGTACCGTGTGTAAAGTAATTGATGGCAGGAATGGAAAACAATAACGCGAGAATGATGTTTATAAAAATCCAAAAATCTGTAGCAAGCAAAAATCGATATGCCATCGGATTGTTATCCTTTTCAACTTTTAATACCGAGCGTTTCCAGTTGTAAATTATCGATGCTAAAACAAGCCACTCCGTCATACTTATTGCGTAAGCAACATAGCGAATCCAAGGTTGTGTGGGTAATAAATACGTGTGGTGTGCCCAACCGAACATTAAATTGGTCAATCCTAAAAAGTAAAAGAAAAAGACGGTTTTATTGGTTGCAACATCGCTGTCCTTCTTTATTTTAGACATCAAATAGATTGAAATTCCATACACCAGCATATTCCACGAACCAGTAAAGGAGCCTGTTGATTTCCATTGTACGGCGAAATCTTTGATGAAATTCAATCTAAAGAAATCGAACAACCAAAAGTGTGCTTCCATCAAATGGTAACACATAAAGGCAATACCCGTGCCCCACATCCAGTAATAAACAGGCCAGCCTTTTACGTTTTTGTAAAGTGTTTTGAAGTAATTTATTCCGAATAACACCCAACCCAATAAAATAGGAATTATTAAAATTGGAGCAAAAGCGAAATACTCTCTGCCTTCGGTATAATCGAAGGCAAACGAAATGTAGATAGCGATACCCGTAAGCATAAAAATCACGAAGTGTACTTTGACCAAAAAAGGCGAAAAAATCTTGAATTTTTCAACATAAGTGAGGAAAAAATAGATGCTTCCAGTTGCAGAAAGTACAATCCACGAAATAACTGACGTAACGTGAAAAGGTCGCAGTTTTGAAAATGGAACGCTTTCTTTTATAAATTCGGGCATCAAGTATTGAAACGAGGCAGTCATTCCGAAGAACATGCCCAGGAATAGTGCTATCAATGCAAAAAGCAAAAAATATATAGGGGCTTTAGTTTTCATCTGCCTATAATATTTGTTTTTTAAAGGACATATGGAACATCCAATTAGTCTTTCCGTTATGTGTTTTAAAATTAATCCTTGGATGTTTCATTTCGGTATTTAATTTTCACCCACCCTGTAGCTTCAAACTCTGCGTTGTAGTTGGGATAGATTCCTGTTTCATCCACCTGTTTCAGGTATTGCACCAAGGCATTTTTTTCGTCTTCAGAAAAATTAAACTGCGGCATACTTTTTACGCCACTGTTTAAAAATGCTTTTATATAGTTGGAACCTTTGCCTTCGGAAGAATATACATTTGTAAGATCTGGCCCCAAATACCCGCCCAAACCGTACAATTGATGACACGACCAGCAACGATTACTTTGGAATAATTGTTGGCCTTTTACTGCCGTTGACGATAGTTTTTCCACCGTCACATAGCCATCGGTGTTGTAAACAACATAGTTGTAAAAGCCAAACAAGGTAATCAAAACTGCAATTACAAAAATGTAAGGTCTTGTGTTATTGAGCATTTCGAAATACCATAATTGTTGTTAAAAATACCGCTTCAATTCTCTTTGATATATGACTATTATCAGTTATTAAGATAAAAGTATCTTTTTTACTTTTGTGTGGACGTTAAGAATGTATGTAGAAGTATTAGAGATAGGTAAATTTGTATATTTGAAGTTAAACAATTAAAAATACAATGGGAATAAATGTAACTGTTGTATTTATCCGAATGTTAGCGGTCATTGGAAAAACAAGCTTACTAAAAACAAAATCACCTCGGTAAGAAAACTATTTTAGTATAAAAATTTTGAATAAAATATTTGTGCAAAATTTTGCTTTTATGATAAACTCGGTTGAATTTTATAAGGAATTAGAATATTCACTTTCTGCAAGCACCTGTGAGCAAAGGAAAGTTTGGGCTACGACAATTTTAGAAAAAAATATAGATATAAAAAGTCTTTCCGAATTATTAAAGGGCGAACAGAAAACTGCCATACGATTTTTATGGATGTTGAGTGATATTGGTATATTAAATCCGAATAAATTATTGATTGAGCTTCCATTTTTATTAAATTTATGCAGTGAGTTGAATCATAGTTACAAAACCTCTTTTGCTTCTTATTGGCTTTATACTGGTGTTCCAACAGTAAATGAAGGGGAAGCAATAGACTTATTATTTCAATGGCTTCTATCTACAGATAAAAATGTTACTGTTAAAGCAAGGTCATTTTTGGTACTATCCAAACTCACAAAAAAATATCCTGAAATTAAAAATGAGCTGGCATTTTGTTTAAAAGACCAAATGGGAAAACATTCAAAGAGCTTTAAAAAAAGAGCTTCTAAAATATTAGAACAAATAGAACAATGATAAAACTAACGAAAACAACAATAGAGGATTTAGATACTTTATTTATCTTTCAAACCAACAAAGAAGGAATTTATTTAGCCGCATTCACACCTAATGATTCAAATGACAAAAATGCTTACATTGAAAAGTATTCAAAATTGTTAAACGACCCAACAGTAAATAATCAGACAATTATTTTTGATAATACAATTGTCGGAAGTATTGCGAAATTTGTAATGGAAGGTAATACGGAAGTTACTTATTGGATTGACAGGAAATTTTGGGGAAAAGGAATTGCAACGAAAGCACTAAAAGAGTTTTTATCCATTGAAACTACAAGACCAATTTTCGGACGAGTTGCGTTTGACAATCTCGGTTCACAAAAAGTTTTGGAAAAATGTGGTTTTGAAAAAGTTGGAATAGACAAAGGCTTCGCAAATGCACGACAAGAAGAAATTGAAGAATATATTTATAAACTTTCAAACTGACGAAAAAACAATGAACCGCTAACAAAGAACTGAGGTAAAAAACAAGACTTTTCTTCATTAATTTTTGACATTATTATGTTTGGCTTACAGATTGAAAAAATAGATCTGTAAGCTATTTTTTTTATTTTGAACTCAATTATTTTACCGCAAGCACCGAAACG
>JBBSOQ010000021.1:0-60914 GCA_038259585.1 Flavobacteriales bacterium
ATCAACGCGGGTGCAAGACAGCATGGAATGTCTTATTCACAATTTATGGGAAGTATGAAAAACAGTGGAATCGAACTTAACCGTAAGGTTTTGGCAGATTTGGCTATGAACCACCCAGAGGCTTTTGCCGCAATTATAAACAAAGTAAAATAAGACATTTATAAACTATATTATTTCGCCTAAAAACCGCTTCAAAATTGAAGCGGTTTTTTTATGTGAAAACTTCAACTAAAGAAGTTTCAGTATCTTCGTTAAAAATAGACGAATGCTTCGAACTGTACTTCTTCTCTTTATAATGCTTTTTGTTTCAAAAGGTCTCCTTTTTGCTCAAAAAGAAACAGGAAAACGTTACAAAATTGATAGGTATGAATCTATCTATCTTCCCTTGGGAAAGATCTCCTTTGCAGATAAACTAATTGAATATAAAGTTGGACTGCCGGCACCCATAAAAAAATACCGAGATAGCGTTCAATGTCTTCACGAACCAAACTATAAAAACTACCAAACCCCCAATTTTCTTTCTTTAGGTTGCGGCGGAAGTTTAACCGTAGAATTTACAGATAATGGCTTTATGAATTTGCCTGGAGACGATCTTTATCTATTTGAAGTAGGACCTTCGCAAGAACCTGCAAAAGTAGAAATTTCTCAGAACGGTATTGATTGGATTTATGCGGGCAAAATTGCAGGTGGAAAATCATCAATAGATTTAAGTAAAGAAGGAATTGACGATGAAACCGTTTTCTATTTTCTACGTATAACAGATTTGAAAGACCTCTGCAAAAGCAAAAGTGCGGGAGCTGATATTGACGCCATTGGAGCTATAAACAGCGTAATAAAGCTCACAATAGATGCAGATGTTTTGTTTGATGTGGCCAAATTCGATTTAAAAGAAACTGCAAAACAAAGTCTTGATTCTCTTAAAACGTCAATCGAGAAAGTTGATAAAGCAACAATCTTAATTCAAGGTCATACAGATAGTGATGGTGATGAAATTTCAAATATGCTTCTTTCTGAAAATAGATGTAATTCGGTAAAGGAACGATTGATTGAAATTTTCGGTGAAAATTCTGTGTATGATTTTGAAATTAAAGCTTACGGAGAAAGCAAACCGCGTTTTCCAAATGATTCCGAAGGAAACAAACAACAAAACAGAAGAGTTGAAATTACCGTTTTGCCACCGAAAGATTACTACGAAAGCCTAATGAAAAACTAGGTTTTTTGTTTCTTCTTTTTTGCAGCTGGGAATAAAACATTATTTAAGATAAGTCTGTACCCGGGAGAGTTTGGGTGAAGTGCCAATTCAGTCTTCGCATCCCCTACTCTGTGCTGATAATCTTCCGGATCGTGGCCGCCATAAAAAGTAAAAAAACCTTTTCCTTTTATTCCGTGAATGTATCTTGCTTCACCATTACTTTTGTTTTCACCCATCACTAAAACATTACTTTTAATTTCATCAGGATCAAAGGAAGTTGTTTGTCCCATAAAACCTTTTACTAAAGCAGTGTGGTTTTGGCAAAGCATTGTCGGGATTGGATCCCATTTTGCGGAATAATCCATTAAAGTGAAGTAATCACTTTCCTTAGAAACTCTCCTTTTTTCGGTCATATCAATACTTGAAAACTCATAAACCATAGGGCTACGTTCCAAAATATAATCCTTAAAGGCAAATGTTTTACTGTAATCTATTTTACTTTGATAACCTGGTTCGCTTGGATCTCCATCAAACATTGGTTCACAGATATCAACTCCTTCTGCGGAAAGGGCAATGTCAAAACTATCCGTAGCGCTACACATAGCAAACATAAACCCACCCCCAATTACGTAATCGCGAATTTTTTTAGCCACATCAAGTTTTTCTTCTGAAACTTTATTGTAACCTAATTTTGCTGCAAGCGCTTCGGCTTTATTCTTTTCTTCGATATACCAGGGTGCGGAACGATATGCACGGTAGAATTTTCCGTATTGTCCTGTAAAATCTTCGTGGTGCAAATGCAGCCAATCATAAAGAATTAGTTGATCACTTAGCACTTCTTCATCATAAATTACGGTATAAGGAATTTCAGCATATGTCAAAACCATCGTAACAGCATCATCCCACGGAAGGTTTCCTTTTGGGGAATAGACTGCAATTTTGGGAGCTTTTTCCAAAACTACGGCATCCATGTTTTTAGATGGACTGCTAATATCTGTAAGAATTTGTTCGGTTTTACTATCGGAAATAACTTCAAAAGAAACCCCGCGAATCTGACATTCCTTTTGGATTTCGGGAGAATCTGGCATCAAAAAGGAACCGCCGCGATAGTTCAGCAACCATTTCACTTTTTGCTGTTTCTCCAAAACCCAATAAGTAATTCCGTAAGCTTTTAGATGCTCCTTTTGACTATCTGCATCCATTGGAATAAGGATGTATGAAGCTGAAGCTTTTAAAGAAAAGAGTATTAAAAAAAGGAATAAAATGAAACGTTGCATCGTGCGAATATAACGACAATTTTTAAGCCAAAGTACTTACAGATTCTTAAAACGGCACATCATTATCCTCTTCAATTGAAAAATCGTTATTCATTGAACTTCCGAAAGCTTCATTGGGGGAAGGTAAATTCTTTGTTTTAAAAGTATCATCGTTAGCAGCGTCATTCATTCGGGAATGAATTTCCATCGGTGTATCAAAATTATCAAGACTTTCAAACTTCCCAAGATGACCGATAAATTTTAAACGGATTTCATCCAGACCACCATTACGGTGTTTTGCCACAATGAATTCAGCCTGTCCTGCAGTTGGGCTGTGTTCTTCATCATCCCATTCGTCAATTTTGTAGTACTCGGGACGATAAATAAACGAAACAATATCTGCATCTTGCTCAATCGCACCAGATTCACGCAGATCTGAAAGCAATGGGCGCTTGCTACCACCACGGGTCTCTACGGCACGAGAAAGTTGGGAAAGTGCAATTACAGGAATATTAAGTTCTTTTGCTAAAGCTTTCAAGTTTCTAGAAATAGTTGATATCTCCTGCTCGCGATTCCCTCCTTTTTGACTTCCACCAGCTGTCATCAATTGCAAATAATCCACAATTATAAGTTTGATGCCGTGTTGTGATGAAAGTCGTCTTGCCTTTGCTCTAAGGTCGAAAATTGATAGCGAAGGGGAATCGTCAATAAATAAAGGTGCTTTTTCAAGGCCTTTCACTTTCACATTTAATTGTTCCCACTCATGTTTTTCAAGGTTTCCTGTTCGCAATTTTTCTGAACTCAAATGTGTTTCGGAAGAAATCAAACGAGTTATTAATTGCACAGATGACATTTCCAAAGAGAAAAATGCTACAGGAATATTATGTTCTACGGCCATATTTCGAGCCATTGAAAGCGTTAAAGCCGTTTTACCCATACCAGGACGGGCGGCAATAATTATTAAATCACTGGGCTGCCAACCTGAAGTTAGCTTATCAACTTTTGAAAAACCAGAAGGAATTCCAGAAAGTCCTTCTTTATTTGCTATTTCTTCTATTCGTTTTTTTGCCTGAATTACAAGGTTCTGAGCCGTTTCAGAAGAACGTTTTATATTACCTTGTGTTACTTCATATAATTTAGATTCGGCGTTGTCTAAAAGATCGAAAACATCGGTCCCTTCGTTGTAAGATTCCTCAATTATTTCATTTGAAATTTTTATCAGACTTCTTTGAATATATTTTTGAAGAATGATGCGTGCATGGAACTCAATATGTGCTGAAGAAGATACTTTTTGAGTAAGTTGAATCAAATAAAACTCACCACCAACCAAATCAATTTTGCCTTGTTTCTTAAGTTGTGAAGAAACGGTTAATAAGTCCACAGGCTGGCTATTTTCAAACAAATCATGAATAGCCTCAAATATGTGTTGATGTGCTTGTTTATAAAAAACCTCAGGATGTAGGATATCTATTACTTCATCCACTCCTTTTTTGTCAATCATCAAAGCCCCAAGCACAACTTCCTCTAAATCAATAGCTTGTGGCGGAATTTTGCCTTTTTCAAGCGATATAACTGGAGTTGAGCGAGTTGCAAAACTGGTTTGAGGTTTGATTTTTTCCATGTAGCGAATGTAAAGAAAATGTTAAGAGGAGGTGTTGATTTTAAGCTTTTCGATGTTAACCATCCTTCAACAATTGAACTGTTGAAAACTCGAAAATATTGTTAATAACCCGTAAAAAAATCCGAGGCTCTCGCTTCGGATTTACGGTATGATAAGCTATAGTTAGTTTTAACTTTTGAACTCGCCCATGGCTAAATATTTATCCATCCTTTTTTTAACCAAATCTGATGGGGATAACATTTTTAGAGCATTGTATGACTTCTCGATTGTACCTGCAACGGTTGTAAAGGTTTTCTCACGATTGCTGTGGGCTCCACCTAAAGGTTCCTTTACAATTTCATCAATTAGATTGAGTTTTTTCATGTCTATTGATGTTAATTTCAATGATTCAGCCGCTTGTTCTTTAAATTCCCAGCTTCGCCATAATATAGAAGAGCAGCTTTCTGGAGAAATTACAGAATACCAAGTATTTTCTAGCATTAAAACAGTATCTCCTACACCAATTCCCAAAGCACCACCACTAGCTCCTTCACCAATGATAACAACTATAATAGGCACTTTTAGGCGAGTCATTTCAAGAATATTTCTTGCAATTGCTTCCCCTTGTCCTCTTTCTTCTGCTTCTAAACCTGGAAATGCTCCGGGGGTATCTACAAAACAAACAACAGGAACCTGGAATTTTTCTGCAGATTTCATCAATCGCAATGCTTTTCTATATCCTTCTGGATTTGCCATTCCAAAGTTTCTGAATTGGCGAGTTTTAGTGTTATATCCTTTTTGTTGTCCAACAAACATATAAGTTTGGTCGCCTATTTTTCCAAGGCCACCAACCATTGCTTTATCATCTTTAAAGCCTCTGTCTCCGTGAAGCTCTAAAAAAGAATCCCCACAAATGGCTTTAATATAATCCATTGTATAGGGACGGTCTGGATGACGGGAAAGCTGCACACGTTGCCAAGGCGTAAGGTTTTTATATATATCCTTTTTAGTGTCGCTAAGTTTTTTTTCAATCTGTTTGCAAGTATTTGTAACATCAACATTACTTTCTGTGCCTATTAGGCACGCCTTTTCATACTGTTCCTGCAATTTTTTTATAGGGAGTTCAAAATCAAGATATTCCATAATTTTTTCCTTCTTTTTATAAAGGTTTGTGTACAAAGATAAAATTTTGTTTTAGGTGTTAGACAATCTTCTTCGTTTTCTTTCCTGTGTTATTTTAATGATTCCATTGGCAACAACCGTAAATAATATAATTAAAGCGCCGTAATAAAACTGGGGGCTCATGTTTTCAGAATCGCCCAAAACGATGAGCGCCAAAATGATACCGTACACTGGCTCCATATTAATGGTGAGCATAACTGTATACGGACTAATCCATTTCATTACGTGTATGGAAGCAATAAATGCATAAGCTGTACAAGCTGATGCTAAAATTATAAGATATATCCAATCGTGGGCAGAAACGGTGAAAAATTCAGTGGTGAATTTTCCCGAAAAAGCCAAATAGATTGAGATTCCCAAAACGCCGAACATTAATTCATAAAAAGATATTGCCGATGCTTTATGCTTCAGTACAAATTTTCCATTGATTACTGAAAAGAGCGCACTTAAAAAAGCTGAAGTGAGTGCTAAAATAATTCCTAAAGTATTTGAAGAATCCACATCAAAAATGACGTATAGCCCCGCTATTACTATTAATCCGAATAAAACTTCATACAGAATTATTTTTCTTCCATAGAAAAGTGGTTCTAAAAACGAAGCAAAGAAAGCTCCCGTTGATAGCACCGCAAGTGTAACTGAAACATTAGATGCTTTTATTGCTCCAAAAAAGGTGAGCCAATGCAGTGCAATAATAATTCCAGCCAAGGCAAACCCGCCTAAGGTTTTCAGTGAAAATTTCAGTTTTTCCTTTCTGAATTTTAGAAATATAAAAATTATTACTGTTGCCAAAAGCATTCTGTACCAAACCAACGGAATGGCTTCCAAAGAAATCAATGCACCTAAAACGGCAGTGAATCCCCAAATGAAAACTATAAAATGTAAATGGAGGTAATTGAGGAGCTTATCGTTTCGCATTTCTTAAAAGGTAGATTGCCAATATTGCAAAAACAAAATTTGGGAACCAAGTAGCTATGAATGGTGAAAAATCACTTTGCTCCGCCATTGTCCCAAAAATCTTATCAAAAAATATAAAAACCATTCCTATACTTATTCCTATAGCAAGGTTTATACCCATACCTCCACGCCTTTTTACAGACGAAACCGCTACTGCAATAACCGTTAGTATATAGGCGGAAACGGGCAAACTCCAACGTTTGTAACGCACCACTTCATAACGATTAATATAGGACGACCCTCGGGCTTTTTCCTTTTTGATGAAATCATTTAATTCACTAAAATTCAGTGTCTCTGCTATGTAAGTTACCGGAGTCAAATCTTCCATAGAGAAACTGAAGACCGTATCTAACTTTGGCTTTTTTTCCAAAATATCAGCATTCTCCCCTATTTTTCGTTTGTTGTAATTAAAGAGGGAATAAGTGCTGTCTTTTTCATTGAATTTAATTTGCCCTGCAGAAATTTTATAAGTCATTTTATTGCCTTCAAAATGTTCTAGAGTGAAATTACTTCCCACTTTATCTTTCACATTAAAATAGCTTACATATATATAATCCTTATCATTAATCTGAGTATAAACGTTACTCTGATCCCTATCCTTTCTCCCTTTGTTGAAATATTTATATGCGAATTCATTAAACCCTTTACTCGCTTTTGGCGCCAAATACATACTGAAACCAAGCGCGGCAATACAAACTATTGTAGCTCCAATAATGTAAGGCCGAAGAAATCTATAATAAGAAACTCCACTACTTAAAAAGGCAACAACTTCGGTATTATTGGCCAGTTTTGAAGTAAACCAAATAACCGAAAGAAAAAGAAACAACGGAAACAGCAGATTGGCAAAATAGATAGTGAAATTATAGAGATAGATTAAAACCTCCGTCATTGGCACTTCATTATCGAGAATTTTATCAATCTTCTCGGCAAGGTGAACCGTAATACCGATAGGTATAAAAAGGAGCAATAGCAGCGAAAAAGTGCCTAAATATTTCTTTAATATGTATCTGTCCAGTATGCTGAGCATCTTTACAACCTTTGATCAAGTTTCTTTACCATGCCGTTTTTCCAAGTGGCAAAAGTACCCGCTAATATATGTTTTCTGGCTTCACGAACCAACCACAAATAAAAACCTAAGTTATGGATTGTGGCAATTTGCCTACCCAACATTTCATTTACAGTAAATAAATGCCGAAGATATGCTTTGCTATAATCTGTATCTACCCAAGTTATTCCCATTGGGTCGATAACAGAAAAATCCATTTCCCACTTTTTGTTTTTAATATTGATAGTTCCTTCGGAAGTAAAAAGCATACCATTTCGGCCATTTCTTGTGGGCATTACGCAATCAAACATATCAATTCCCAAAGCGATATTTTCCAAAAGATTAACTGGAGTTCCTACTCCCATTAAGTATCTCGGCTTGTCTTTCGGAAGAATTTCCGTTACAACAGCGGTCATTTCATACATTTCATCTGCCGGCTCACCAACCGAAAGTCCGCCAATGGCATTACCTTTAGCACCAACTGAAGCAATATATTCTGCAGATTGTTTTCTTAAATCTTTATAAGTACTTCCCTGAATAATTGGGAAAAAAGTTTGACCGTAATCGTATTTCAAAGGCGTTTTTTCCAAATGAGTAATACAACGATCCAACCAACGATGCGTCATGTGCATTGAGCGTTTTGCGTAATTGTATTCGCACGGATACGGCGTACATTCGTCAAAAGCCATTATTATGTCTGCGCCAATGGTGCGTTGTATTTCCATTACATTTTCAGGTGTGAAAACGTGGTAACTTCCATCAATATGACTTTTAAATTTTACACCTTCCTCTTTAATCTTTCTATTTGCCGAAAGTGAATAAACTTGGTATCCGCCACTATCAGTCAAAATATTCCGATCCCAATTCATAAATTTATGGAGTCCGCCTGCTTTTTCAATCACAGTCGTGTGTGGACGTAAATATAAATGATAGGTATTGCCAAGAATCACATCTGGATTAATGTCTTCTTTTAACTCTCTTTGATGAACTCCTTTTACGGTACCAACAGTGCCAACAGGCATAAATATTGGAGTTTCAATCACCCCGTGATCTGTAGTTATCGTTCCAGCACGAGCGCTGCTTTGTGAATCTGTAGCTTCTAATTTAAAGTGCATGCAGCAGTTTTTATTGAGGGGGCAAAGATAAAACTAATGTTTAATGTTTACTGTTTATTGGTTATTGTTTTTGGGGAATGTTGGGTACTCAAAATTTTAACTTTAAAGACTTATAATTTTTTAACTTTAGTCACTTCCAATGTTAACAAAACTCTCAAATCGTTAATAAAAGCATACGCTTCACCTTTGAATGGCTTGCGTAAAGCTTTACTTTTGACATTGAAAAATTAAAACTAATTATGGCAGATTACAAAGCACTCGAAGATTTGGTTGTTCAAGTTCGAAGAGATATTTTACGGCAAGTACACAAAGTAAATTCCGGCCATCCGGGAGGTTCATTGGGTTGCACCGAATTTTTCGTTGCATTATACAATGAATTGATGAAACGCAATGAAAACTTCACAATGGATGGTATTGGGGAAGATCTTTTCTTCCTTTCAAACGGACATATTTCACCAGTTTTCTACAGTGTTTTGGCGCGTGCTGGATATTTTCCGGTGGAAGAGCTGAACACTTTCCGTCTCTTGAACTCACGTTTGCAAGGACATCCAACAACGCATGAAGGTTTGCCTGGAATTCGGATTGCTTCAGGTTCTTTGGGCCAGGGAATTTCAGTTTCAATTGGAGCCGCACTTGCCAAAAAACTCAATAAAGACAATCATATAATCTACACCCTTTGCGGCGATGGAGAATTACAAGAAGGTCAAAACTGGGAAGCAATAATGTATGCCGCTGGAAATAATGTGGACAATTTGATTGTAACTATAGATTTAAACGGACAGCAAATCGATGGTTCTACCAACAATGTACTTCCAATGGGAAATTTAAAAGCCAAGTTTGAAGCTTTCGGTTGGGATGTGATGGAAATTGAAAAAGGAAACGATTTAAAAGCCATCGTTGCTGGAATGAAAAAGGCAAAAGAAAAAACCGGAAATGGAAAACCTATTTGCGTTTTGCTCCATACAATAATGGGTAATGGGGTTGATTTTATGATGCACACACACGATTGGCACGGAAAAGCACCGAATGACCAACAGTTAGAAACTGCACTTTCACAAAATCCTGTAACCTTGGGAGATTATTAAAATTGAAAATACTTCAGATGAAAAAATATATAGATACAGGTAAAAAAGATACGCGATCAGGTTTTGGAGACGGACTCACGGAACTTGGAAAGAAAAATAAAGATGTAGTTGCACTTTGCGCAGATCTTACCGGCTCTCTTAAAATGGATGAATTCAAAGAAAACCATCCAGAGCGTTTCTTTCAAATAGGAATCGCTGAAGCGAATATGATAGGTATTGCAGCGGGAATGACCATTGGCGGAAAAATTCCTTTTACGGGAACTTTTGCAAACTTTTCTACTGGAAGAGTTTATGATCAAATTCGTCAAAGTGTTGCATACAGTGGAAAAAACGTAAAAATTTGCGCATCGCACGCTGGTATTACTTTAGGTGAAGATGGCGCTACACATCAAATTCTTGAAGACCTTGGGTTGATGAAAATGCTTCCAGGAATGACTGTTATTAATACTTGCGATTACAACCAAACCAAAGCAGCAACTATTGCCATTGCAGATTTTGAAGGCCCTGTTTACCTCCGTTTTGGAAGACCGAAAGTTGCAAACTTCACTCCTGCTGATCAAAATTTTCAAGTTGGAAAAGCTGTGCATTTGCAAGAAGGAACTGATGTTACTATAATCGCTACAGGCCATTTGGTTTGGGAAGCTTTACTAGCTGCTGAAACATTAAATGAAAATGGAATTACTGCGGAAGTGATAAATATTCACACAATAAAACCTTTAGACGACGAAGCAATTCTGAAAAGCGTAAAAAAAACAGGCTGTGTAGTAACTGCGGAAGAGCATAACTTTCTTGGTGGCTTGGGTGAAAGCGTGGCGCGTTTATTATCTACTCAACATCCCGCTCCTCAAGAATTTGTTGCTACAAATGATACTTTTGGTGAATCTGGAACTCCAGAACAGTTAATGGATAAATATGGATTGAATGCTTCAGCAATTGTAAGTGCTGTTCAAAAAGTCATTCCCCGTAAATAAGAAATAAACCATTATAAACTAAAAAGCCCCGAACTATAATCAGTTCGGGGCTTTTTAGTAAATTATATTTTAGGAATATTAACTGTCAGAATCTAAATAGTCAGGAATTCCATCGCCGTCCTCATCGGGGAAAGTTATATTTCCATTTCCGTCAACTTCTATTTCAAATTCGGTAAGGCGGCCGTCCCCATCATCGTCAATATCCTGGTAATTGGCAGTAGTATCACCATCCGTATTATCATCTAATAATATTGAATTATTGTTAAGATCTTCCATATAAGAAGGAATACCGTCACCGTCATGGTCAGCTACTTCGGACTCAAACAATTCAAATGAAAAAATAAGTTGATCATAAGAATTTAACCCCCCAGTTGCTGGAGGATATTGATAATATCCCAAACCTGCTGGAATAAAAACGGCACCAATGCCATAATCTTCAAAAGTTAATGTTCCATCAGGATTAGAAATTATATTTCCGGCACCTTTGAATTCAATCATGGCTTCCTGTAAACCTGCAAGAATATCGGTAAGATCAAATCTAATTGGAATTACCGAGCTATCAAAAAGATCTAAATTCAATAATAAACCTTCGTATGTATTTATTGTATAATCCGAAAAATGAGGTTTTTCTCCTTCTCCCTCACGAACCACTAAATAATATAATTTATAAGTGACATTTGAATCCACACGGTCTTTTACTTCCTTGAAAGTAACCTGTTCTTTTAAAGGAATTTTTGATGAATTGTCCCCAGCAATTGTATCAAATTTAATTTTAAAATTTACTGGATCTGCCTCAAATTCCTCATAGTTATAAAAATGGGTGCTCAAGAAAGTATCAATTACTTTTTCGGCTCTGGCAGCTTCCAACCCTCTATCTCTAGGTGGTATTACTGTAGAACCACCACCATCATCTTTATTGCAAGAAATAGTAATTGTAAGTATTACAACTAATAGGGCAAATGCATATTTAATTTTTATCATCGTCAATTTTTTGTGGGCGCAAGATACAATTTTCATCTATTTTTGTACACCACATTAACGTTGTTTTTGGGATAATAATTATGAGAATAGATAAATATTTATGGTGTGTTCGGTATTTAAAAACTAGAAGCATTGCTACCAATGCTTGTAAAAAAGGATCAGTTCGGGTCAACGGTGATATTGTGAAACCTTCACGCGACGTTTATCCCGGAGATAAAATAACACTTCGTAAAGAACAAATTACTTATGAACTTGAAGTTTTGGATTTACCCGAAAGTCGTGTTGGCGCTAAACTTGTGGATATTTACAGAAAAGACACAACACCCAAAGAAGCTTTTGAAACTAACGAAATGTTGCAATATGCCAAGACGTATTATAGAAAAAAAGGAGGGGGTAGACCTACAAAAAAAGACAGACGGGATATAGACGATTTTACGGAAACACCTGACAAAGAAACAGAAGGGTAATAACTATATTTGGAAAAACATTTGAATATGCAAGACACAAGCACGGTAATACTTGATAAAAAACAGATAGCACACAAAATAAAAAGAATTGCCTATCAAATATATGAAAGCAATGTAAATGAAAAGCAAGTTATTATAGCTGGAATTATGGACAATGGCTTTCTGCTTGCAAAAAAAATAAAATTAGAGGTAGAGAAAATTTCACCAATTAAAGTTGTGCTTTGTGAAGTGGTCATTGACAAAAAAAATCCAACAAACGAAATAAAAACTTCATTGAAAAAGGAAGAATATATAAATAAATCCCTTTTGTTGGTTGATGATGTGCTACACTCCGGAACTACCTTAATATATGGTGTGAAGCATTTTTTGGAAGTACCATTAAAACAATTTAAAACCGCTGTTCTTGTGGACAGGAACCACAAAAAATATCCTATTAAAGCTGATTTTAAAGGGATTTCTTTATCAACATCCTTAAATGAAAATGTGACTGTAATTTTTGAGAAGAATAATGAAAGAGCTATTTTAGAATAATTTCAAAATTATTTTTTCAACTGTCTCAGCTATATCTCCCGAACCATTTTCAATAACCATGCTTGCTTGATTATAATAAAATGCTCTTTCAAAAAGATGTTTTCGAATGAAGTCATTTAAATCGACTTCTGTTTTAAGGTGAGCTAACAATGGTCTGTTTTCCTTTTCCAAAAACAAGCGCGAAACCAAAATATCAAGCGGAATTTTTAAATAAATTGACGTCACATCCTGCTGTTGTAGTATAAAATTCATAGAATCTCCATAACAAGGCGTGCCTCCACCAGTGGCTAAAACAAAGGTTTCGGGCCGTGAAAGTATTTTTTTCAAAACTTCATTTTCAATTTTTCTGAAATAAATCTCTCCCTTTTCGAAAAATATCTTTGGAATTGAAACACCTACCTGTTTCTCAATTTCAGAATCTAAATCTTTAAAAGAGATCCCCAAAGTGGTAGCAAGTTTTTTACCCACGGAAGATTTTCCACTTCCCATATATCCAACTAAGACTATTTTCATAATTTACAAAGTACAATTATTTAGTTTGAAGAAAAAAAGATGCCAGGATTTTAAGGTTTCAATTAGCAAAAACTAATTTTAAAGTAAAAAATTCATTTGGTAAGCCCTGTAATTCAGCTATTTCAAATTTTTATCAAATTTAATTCATTTTCGTTTTGAAAAATTAATTTAATGATAGTATATTTGCACCCGCATTCAAAGGAAGACCTGGTAGCTCAGTTGGTAGAGCACCTCCCTTTTAAGGAGGTGGTCCCGGGTTCGAGCCCCGGCCAGGTCACAAAAAGTTAAACTTCTGGTTTAACTTTTTTTGTTTAAGGCAATTATTAAAGCGCCTTAAATTTTTAAAGAGCATCCACCCGGGTGCTGGAATTGGTAGACAGGCATGGTTGAGGGCCATGTGTCCGTAGGACGTGTGGGTTCAAGTCCCATTCCGGGTACAAAACTTATTCAACTGTTTAGAGAATTTGTCTTTTTTTTAAACAGTATTCACTTCTTTTTATTACTTTAACACCTTATTTCTAAAATATATCTTCAGTGGTCAAAACCCAATTTGGTATTAAGGATCTTGAAAATCTTTCAAATGTAAAAGCCCATACTATTCGAATTTGGGAAAAACGTTATAACCTACTTGAACCAGATCGAACTGATACAAATATCAGAAAATACGATCTTGAGAATTTAAAGAAATTATTGAACATCGCCTATTTATATAACGCTGGTTATAAAATATCAAAATTGGCAAGTTTAAATCAAACTCAGATACAAACATTGATTAAAAAAAATATCAATGGTCAGGATTCTGGGTATATGCTCAATATTTTAAAATCGGCCATGCTTGAATTTGACGGAGACTTGTTTGACTCTACCATTGAAAAAATATTAGAACAAAAATCTTTCAAAGAAGTCTTTTCAGAAGTGTTTGTGCCAATGCTTACTGAAATGGGCATTCTATGGCATTCTGGAACTATTGACCCTTCACATGAGCATTTCGTGTCTGAAAAGATAAAGCACGCCATAATTAAACAATCAGAAAACCAAAAGCGTACAAATTCTGACAAAACTCAAGTTTTTGTATTATATCTACCTTATCAAGAAATTCATGAAATTGGTCTTCTATACGCTAATTATGAGCTTCTTTCAAATGGATTCAATACTATATTTTTAGGAGCAAATATTCCTTTGGAAAGTCTAATTTATGTGCTCAAAATCAAGGCTAACGTCAGATTTGTAACATATTTTACGGTACGTCCAGAAAATGACAACTTTGAAAAATACCTCGATGATTTTCAAAATGATGTTTTTTCTCAAAAAACCTGCGAACTATGGGTATTGGGTCGGAAAACAGGTAAAATTACAAAGAATACCAAGAATGTTAAGTTTTTCAAGAGTTTAAATCAATTCACTGGACATGTTGAAGATTTATCCAATGGTTAATTTTTCGCTTCAAAACGAAATACTTTACAATAAAACCTTCGACATTAAATACAACCATAATTAAAAACTATAACAGAAAATAAAAAATAGATTCTGCAAAGTTTATTTTTGTTTAAATAAAATGTAAATTTGTTAAACATTATGAAACAAAACATTGCGGTTATTGGTTCTGGTTTTTCATCACTTGCTGCATCCTGCTATTTGGCACAAGCCGGAAATATAGTAACCATTTACGAAAAAAACCAAACTATTGGGGGACGCGCCAGACAATTAAAAAAAGATGGGTTCACATTTGATATGGGGCCAACTTGGTATTGGATGCCCGATGTTTTTGAACGGTTTTTTAAAGATTTCGGAAAAATACCTTCAGATTTTTATGAACTGGAAAAACTAAATCCAGCATACCGGGTGTATTTTGACACAAACAACTTCATTACAATCGAAGACACACTTGAAAAAATCAGCGAAGCATTTGAAAAAGAGGAGCGCGGAAGTTCAATAAAACTTAAGAAATTTATGGCCCAAGCCTTGGACAACTACAATATAGCTATTAAAGATTTGGTTTATAGACCTGGCGTTTCCCCTTTAGAATTAGTTACTGTAGCCACAATGAATAAAGTTGGGCAGTTTTTTAGCACAATCAGTAAAGATGTTCGCCGTGAATTCAGCAATCCCAAACTCATTTCAATTTTAGAATTTCCAGTTTTGTTTTTGGGTGCAAAACCTTCCAAAACACCGTCTTTTTATAGTTTTATGAATTATGCTGATTTTGGTCTTGGTACTTTTCACCCGAAAAAAGGAATGTATTCCGTAATTGAAGGAATGGAAACGCTAGCCGAAGAACTTGGCGTGAAAATATTGACCAATCAAAACGTTGAGAAAATCATTGTTGAAAAAGGAAAAGCATCCGCAATTGTTGTGAATGGCGAAAAAATAAATACTAATGTAGTCTTAAGCGGCGCTGATTATCATCATACTGAAACACTTTTAGAGGAAAAACTCCGACAGTATTCTGAAAACTATTGGAAAAAGAAAACCTTTGCCCCTTCTGCCCTACTTTTTTATGTGGGCTTTGATAAAAAAATTGAAAATGTAGATCACCACACCTTATTTTTTGATGTGGATTTTGATAAGCATTCGCAGGAAATATACGATTCTCCACAATGGCCCGATGACCCACTTTTTTATGCAAGCTTTCCTTCAAAAACTGATGGAAATGTTTCTCCAGAAGGAAAAGAAGCTGGCATTTTTTTAATTCCCATAGCGCCAGGATTAGATGATATTCCTGAAATACGTGAAGAGTATTTCGAAAAAATAATGGAGCGCTTTGAGAAAATCACCAACCAAGAGGTGAAAAAATATGTTATATTTAAAGAATCCTTTTGCATTAATGATTTCGTTTCTGACTATAACAGTTATAAAGGAAATGCATACGGCCTCGCAAACACACTGCTGCAAACAGCATTTTTAAGACCGAAACTGAAAAGTAGGAAAGTAAAAAATCTATATTTTACGGGGCAGTTAACCGTTCCTGGCCCAGGAGTGCCTCCAGCACTTATTTCGGGGAAATTAGTGGCTGGTTTAATTGAAAAAGAAAACAAAATTTGAAAGAACTTTTTGACATAGTATCTGAAACCTGTAGCAAGAAAGTGACTGAAACTTACAGCACATCCTTTTCATTGGCTACTCGTATGCTCGGCCCTTCCATTAGGCAGGATATTTATAATATATATGGTTTTGTACGTTTTGCAGATGAGATTGTAGATTCGTTTCACAATTATGAAAAAGAAATACTTTTCAATCGTTTTCAAAATGCATTGGATGAGGCATTACTTGACCGCATTAGTCTTAACCCAATTTTGAATTCTTTTCAAAAAACCGTTTACAAATACAATATTGAAAAGGAATTGATTGATACTTTTATGGGAAGTATGCGTTTAGATTTAACAAAAAACACCTATACCACTGCAGCTGAATTTAATGAATATATCTATGGATCTGCAGATGTAGTTGGCCTGATGTGCCTAAAAGTATTCGTGAAAGGCGATACTGAAAAATATAAGGAGCTGAAAGAATCTGCGATGAATTTGGGTTCCGCATTTCAAAAAGTAAATTTCTTGCGTGATTTGAAAGAGGATTATGAAAATTTAAGTCGAACTTATTTCCCAAACACCAATTTGGAATCACTGGATGAAACTTCAAAGCAACAAATAATCGCTGAAATTGAAGAAAATTTCAACAAAGGTTACGAAGGAATCCTGCTTTTACCACACGAAGCAAAACTGGGTGTTTTTATTGCATACAGATACTACAAAAGACTGTTGAAAAAGCTACAGCAAACTCCAGCGATTGAAATAAAAAATGCTAGAATACGCGTTCCAAATATTGAAAAAATAGGCCTTTTGACAAGGAGCTACGTAAAATATCAGTTAAATTTGGTGAGATAAGATTACCTTCAAGCAAACAATTTAAAACTTAGGAATGATTACAGTTCTTTGGATATTTATATTCATAACCACTTTTTCTATCATGGAATTTATGGCGTGGTTTACTCATAAATACATTATGCACGGTTTTCTGTGGAAACTGCACAAAGATCACCACCACAAAGATCATGGTAGCTGGTGGGAGCGAAATGATTACTTTTTTATTTTCTATGCGCTTGTCAGTATCAGTTGTTTTATAGGTTGGAGTTATTTTGGCTTCTGGGCCGGTCTGCCAATCGGGCTTGGAATTTTTGCCTATGGCGTAGCTTATTTTTTTGTACACGATATTTTTATTCACCAACGCTTTAAAATGTTTCGAAATGCTAACAATTTTTACGCGCGCGGAATAAGACGGGCTCATAAAATGCATCACAAGCATTTAGGAAAAGACGAAGGTGAATGTTTTGGAATGCTTTTTCCGCCTCTGAAATATTTCAAAAAATAAGTTATGTGGCATTTGTATCTCTTGCTGGACATAGCTTCGCTAAGCGTTCCCTTTCTTTTCAGTTTTCACCCAAAATTGAAGTTTTATAAACTTTGGAAATATTTCTTTCCAGCTACCTTTATAATGATGGCCTTTTTTATTCCTTGGGATATTATTTTCACACGAAATGGATTTTGGGGTTTTAATGAAAAATATCTAACCAAAATAAATCTGGGAAATCTTCCGCTAGAGGAATGGCTTTTCTTTGTCTGTATTCCTTACGCTTGTCTTTTCACAATCTATGCGTTTAAAAACTTGCTTCCGAAGTTTTGTTTTTCAAATAAAACAACAGCATTATTTTATTTCTCTTTACAAACCATTTTAATCGCAACACTGCTGTATTTTTATGATCGCTGGTACACGGCCATAAATTTTGGATATGCAATTGTTTTAATGGCTTTGGTTTTCAATTACAAACGAGATGCATTAAATATTTTCTTCCCAGTCTTTCTAATTCTCTTGATTCCATTTTTTATTGTAAATGGTTTCCTTACAGGAAGCTGGATAAACGAACAAGTTGTTTGGTATAATGACGCTGAAAATTTAGGCGTCAGAATTGGCACAGTACCCATTGAAGACAGTATCTATGCGCTGACAATGCTGCTAACTATATTTGTTTTGATGGAAAAATTTAAAGAAAAGTATTCTTCCAAATCAATTGAATCCTAAAATAATTTTCTGAAAAATTCGGCAAATTAACAGCAATAAAAATTCATATGCAATAGTTAGGGAAGTGTAAATCAATTTAGATTTTGCATTACATTTAATCCTAAAATTACTATTGATTATGATACATCCTAAAACAGAACTGAAGTTCATCAGCAACGAAGTTGGATACGGCGTTGTTGCAACAGAATTTATTCCCGCAGGAACCATAACGTGGGCTTTAGACGATTTGGACCGCGAGTTTACGCCAGCCAAGTTGAAGAAAATGAACCCACTTTATCAAACTATTTTGGAAACCTATTGCTATAGAAATAACAAAGGAAATTTTGTGCTTTGTTGGGATTATGGCCGCTACGTAAATCACAGCTTTAAAAGTAACTGTCTTTCTACTGCATACGATTTCGAAATCGCCATCCGTGATATTCAGCCCGGGGAAGAACTAACAGACGATTATGGATATTTAAATGTTTCTGAACCTTTTAAAGGCATTGATGAAGGAACTCGCCGTAAAACTGTCTATCCAGATGATCTATTAAATCATCACGAAGCTTGGGACAAAATGCTACTGAAAAATTTTCCGAAAATCATCAAAGTTGAACAACCATTAAAATCGCTGATAAATCCAAAATTGTGGAATAACATAACCGCTATTGTTGAAGGAAAAAAAGAAATGAAATCTATTAAAGAGAATCATTTTGCGGGATAACTAAACAAATTATTTAGTGAGAAGCTCCTCCAAAAGTGTTCTCATTTTTTTACTGTTCCAATCTGCCGCTCCTTCTTCCTCAACAACTATTTCACCAGTTTTTGAAATTAAATAGGTTGTTGGAAGTGCTTGCGATTGCAGCTTTTTGGGCGCTTCAAAAATTTGTCGGAAAATGGGCAAAGTGTACCCATTCTTATTCATAAAATTTTCAACCTTTTCTCCCTTTTCTGAAGTAACAAAATAGAAATCTACTTTATCTCCATAGCTATCATATAATTTTTGAAAAGAAGGCATTTCCGCAACACAGGGCGGGCACCACGTTGCCCAAAAATTTACAATAGTCACCTTCCCTTCAGATTGTGAAAAATTTACTTCTTCAGCATTTAATTCCTGCAAATTCCAATTGTAATCTTGAAGTAATTCCCGTTCAGTTTCAGACTTCTCCGAAGGAGAAAAAGATATAAGCCTTTGCACAAAAACCTGTATTGGCATTCGCGTTTGCGGAATTATCAGAAGGGCCAAAAAAGCCAAAAAAAAGATGTTGCTCCAATGTTTTTTTAAAAATGGAATCATAATTTTTTAAGTGTATAAAAAAACCTAACAGGTTTTAAAAACCTGTTAGGTTTAAATATTTAAAAAGTATTGTTAAGCGTTCTGCTTTTTAATCAAATTCAATGCGGAACCTTCACGATACCATTTAATCTGTGCATCGTTATAAGTATGGTTCACTTTAATGGTCTCTTTATTACCATCATTGTGGATAATTTCAAGCGTCAACGGGGTATTTTCTGAAAAATTAGCGATATCCACAAAGTTAAACGTATCATCTTCTTGTATTTTATCGTAATCTGCTTCATTTACAAAAGTCAATCCTAACATTCCTTGCTTCTTCAAGTTTGTTTCGTGGATTCTAGCAAATGATTTAACTAAAACTGCGGCAACACCCAAAAATCTTGGCTGCATCGCCGCATGCTCACGTGAGGAACCTTCACCATAATTATGGTCTCCCACAACAATAGTTTTTATTCCTTTTGCTTTGTATTCGCGCTGTACATCTGGCACACCACCGTATTCACCCGTAAATTGATTTTTTACAAAATTTGTTTTTTTGTTGAAAGCATTTACAGCGCCAATCAAAGTATTATTTGCAATATTGTCCAAATGCCCACGGTATCGCAACCAAGGACCAGCCATTGAAATATGGTCTGTAGTACATTTTCCGAAAGCTTTAATCAACAATTTTACACCTTGCAATTCAGAATCTTTTATAGGCACAAAAGGTTCCAAAAGCTGAAGACGCTCGCTGTCTTTAGCAACTTTCACATCAACCGAGCTTCCGTCTTCTTTAGGTGCCAAATAGCCGTTATCATCCACTTCAAAACCTTTTGGTGGAAGTTCCAAACCTATTGGTTCATCGAGTTTCACTTCTTGTCCGTCTTCGTTTAAAAGAGTATCATTCATCGGGTCAAAATCCAAACGACCTGAGATTGCAATTGCTGCAACCATTTCGGGAGAGCCAACAAAGGCGTGCGTATTTGGATTTCCATCCGCGCGTTTTGAAAAGTTTCTGTTGAAAGAATGCACAATTGTATTCTTCTCATCACCTTTTCTATCACTTCTGTCCCACTGTCCAATACACGGTCCGCAAGCATTTGTAAATATTGTAGCGCCCAATTTCTCAAAAACTTGCAACAATCCGTCACGTTCCGCGGTAAAACGAATTTGCTCTGAACCAGGATTAATTCCCAAATCACTTTTCGGCATTAATTTTTTATCGATTGCTTGTTGTGCGATAGATGCAGCTCTAGATAAATCTTCATAAGATGAGTTTGTACAAGAACCTATCAATCCCCAATCAACTTTTATTGGCCAATCATTTTTCTTTGCTTTTTCACCCAATTCGCCAACAGGAGTCGCTAAATCTGGCGTGAAAGGGCCGTTTAAATGTGGGCGAAGCGTTGTTAAATCTATTTCAATAACTTGATCGAAATATTTTTCAGGATTTGCATACACTTCATCATCACCTGTTAAATATGGTCTAATTTTGTTTGCTTCATCTGCAATATCTTCTCTATCTGTAGCACGGAGAAAACGTTCCATTGCATCGTCATAACCAAAAGTTGAAGTGGTTGCACCAATTTCTGCACCCATATTACAGATAGTTCCTTTTCCAGTACAGGAAAGGTTTTTAGCGCCTGGGCCAAAATATTCAACTATAGCTCCTGTTCCACCTTTTACGGTAAGAATTCCGGCAACTTTCAAAATAACATCTTTTGAAGCGGTCCAGCCATTCAGTTCGCCTGTCAATTTAACCCCAATTAACTTTGGAAATTTTAATTCCCAAGCCATTCCGGCCATTACATCTACGGCATCAGCACCACCAACTCCAATGGCGACCATTCCCAAACCTCCTGCATTTACGGTGTGGCTATCGGTCCCGATCATCATTCCGCCGGGAAAAGCATAGTTTTCCAGTACAACTTGGTGTATAATTCCAGCTCCTGGTTTCCAAAAACCGATTCCGTATTTATTTGAAACGGATTCTAAAAAGTCAAAAACTTCATTGCTTGTTTCGTTGGCGCGTTTCAAATCTGGCACAGCACCTTGTTTGGCTTGAATTAAGTGATCACAATGTACCGTTGTTGGTACTGCTACAGTTTTCTTTCCGGCTTGCATAAATTGCAAAAGTGCCATTTGTGCGGTTGCATCTTGGCATGCAATTCTATCTGGAGCAAAATCCACATAATCTTTCCCGCGTTGGAAAGCTTTATTTGGATTGCCATCCCAAAGGTGAGAGTATAATATTTTTTCAGAAAGAGTAAGGGGTTTTCCCGTGATTTCACGCGCTTTATCAACACGTTCCGCCATTTGGGCATAAACCTTTTTAATCATATCAATATCAAAAGCCATAGTTGTATTTTTTGTTCAAGCGAAAATACAAAAATTTAGAATAATTAAAAAATATTTAATGAAATTGCTTATTTAATGAAAATAATTCATTAAATGTAAGATTATGTTAAAAATAATTGCAGAATCAGTAATTATTGATGGCTAATTTTAAGAATTTAAAAAAAAATTGATTTTGAATTTTTATCAAAATTCGGAAGAAAGCTATTATTCTTTAATACAAGCTTTTAATAATCTCTTCAATACTTAAACCTTCGGCTTCAGCTTTGTAGTTTTTTATTAATCGGTGTCTTAGAATACCGATCGCGGCTTTTTGTACATCCTCAATATCCGGAGAGAATTTCCCGTGAAGGGCGGCATGCGATTTTGCAGCTAAAATTAAATTTTGGGAAGCTCGTGGACCAGCGCCCCAATCAATATAGTTTTTTACAGTAGCTGTTGCCGTAGGGCTATTAGGTCTGGTTTTTCCAACAAGTGTTACTGCATATTCCACAACATTATCGGCTACAGGGATTCTTCGTATTAACTGCTGAAAATCTATAATTTCCTGAGCGGTAAATAGTGCGTTTACTTTTTGGGTTTCACCGGATGTGGTCTGTTTTACCACTTCAACTTCTTCTGAGAAAGAAGGGTAGTCAAGATTTATTGCAAACATAAACCGGTCCAATTGTGCCTCTGGCAATGGATATGTTCCCTCCTGCTCTATTGGGTTTTGGGTAGCAAGAACAAAATATGGCAAATCCAATTTATAGTGATGCCCGGCAATAGTTACAGCGCGTTCCTGCATTGCTTCCAAAAGAGCTGCTTGGGTTTTTGGCGGTGTTCTATTAATCTCGTCTGCAAGAATTATATTGGCGAAGATTGGTCCTCTTATAAATTTGAATTCACGATTTTGGTCAAGAATTTCAGAACCCAAAATATCACTCGGCATTAGATCTGGCGTAAACTGAATTCTTTTAAATTGAAGACCTAAAGCTTCCGCAACAGTATTAACCAACAAGGTTTTTGCAAGCCCAGGAACGCCAATCAGTAACGCGTGACCACCTGAAAAGATGGCTAGCAAAACTTGCTCAACCACTTCATCCTGACCAACTATTACTTTTTTTATTTCTTGCCTAAGGGCGTTGTATTTTGAAACCAGTTGCGTTACCGCTGCTACGTCTGACATATTTTTTTCGATATTATTTTTTCATCCAATTTCCAGCAAAATCGCAATTTTGGTAGTCCTCATTGATGCTAATATACGTATCTTTTATTTTCTCATTCTGCCATTTGTTGATTACCTTAATCTGTTTCTCACGAAGGGCAAGTTGTTTTATACGCTCATAATCTTTGGCATAATCAGCTTTATGTTCTTCATATTTTTTTGTGACAGTAAGAATTTTTAAACTGCTTTTTCCTGTGCGATCACGATCTGTAAATATCTTTGAAACTTCACCTTCCGCTAAGTTGTATACCTGTGCACTTAAAGTTGGATCCATCTTTGTGAGGTCAAATTTAGTGTCAAAATTAACTGGATTGACTAATTGACCACCGTTATTGCGAGTTTCTTTATCATCGGAGGACTCTCTTGCAGCTTCAGCAAAAGTTATCTCTCCAGAATCTATTTTGGTTTTAATATCTTCTATTTTCTTTTGCGCCGCATCAATAGATTGCTGTGAAACTTCGGGAAACATAAGTATATGCCGAACATCTACTTCCTGTCCGCGAATTTTTTCTACATAAAGAATATGATAACCAAACTCCGTTTCAAATGGCTCGCTTATTTCACCTTCCAAAAGGGAGAAAGCTTGATCCTTAAATTCTTTTGCCCAAGGCGAATCTCTTTTCACACCTGTATAAAGCCCACCTTTAGAGGAAGAACCGGGGTCTTTGGAATACAATACCGCTTTTGTAGAGAAACTTGCACCATTATCAATTATATCTGCACGAATTGCATTTAATTTCGCTACAACTTCATCTTTTGCTTGTTGTGTAATTTCAGGATCTATCACTATTTGTGCTACTTCTATTTCAGCACCAAAAACAGGGCGTTGATCTTCTGGGATTGAAAAGAAAAAAGTTCGCACCTCTTCTGGTGTAACTTCTAGTTTTTCAATGACTTTTTGCTGCATCAAACCTGCCAATTTTATGCTTTTATTGGCTTCAAAAAGATCCTTTCTTAATTCTGCAATATTGTCTTTTCTATAGTAAGCCGCCACTTTTTCTTCGGTTCCCAATTCGCTAACCATATATTGCACTTGCTGATCTATCATTCCATTAATTTCGGAATCGGCAACAACTAGACTGTCTTGTTTGGCCTGGTGTGCGTAAAGTTTGTCTTCCATCAATTTACCCATCAATTGGCAACGAGTAATATCTTCAATAGATATTCCTTGAGATTGCATTTCAACATAAGCTTTGTCAATATCGCTATCTAGAATAACATATTCACCTACCACAGCGCTTACACCTTCAGCTTTATATCTTTTAAATGGCACGGTATCACGTTTTACCATTTGTGTTACAACAAGAGAATCATTACTTTTTACCACTCCAGTACTGTCTGGTTCCAATACAACCTGTGCTTGTAGCACAGCGGTAGAAAATAATAATACCAATAAAAATTTATTCATTTTTATAGATTTCAAAATTATTTGTTTCAATAGCATCTTTTGTAATATCTGTTTCTAATTTTTTAATAAGTTCTAGCTTCCTTTTGTTCAAAATAATCTGTTTCAAAGTGGGCTTAATGTAGGAAAGTGGCGCAGTATCATTAGGGTTGAGCACATTCTCAATTTTCACCAAATATACTCCTAATGAATCTTGCAACTGCGAGAAATTAGATTTTTTTAACACTTGCTCGCTATTGCTTCTTAATACTGGTAAAGCCTGAAGCAAAACTTCCTTTTTCACCCAAATGGAATCATTAAAATTTGAAGAAATAAATTGATAATCTTGGCTGTTGAGAGATGTTCTATCCTTTTCATTATAGCGGTTCAATTTTTCTTTTAACGCGGCCAAACCATCGTAATTTACAGGAAGCTGAACATAACGCAATTTAACCAAAAGATCTTTCAGCTTGAAGTTTTCTTTATTGGCTTCATAGTATGTTTGGTATTCCTGTTCTGTAATAGAACTATCCAATTGTTTGCCTACAATAACATTTTTATAGGCCTCAGTGAGTAAATCGTTTTTATATTCCTGAACTAACTTATTATACTGATCAAGTTTATCTGCGGTAAGATTTATTCGCGCTTGATCTATTAGCAATTGTTGGGTTGCCCAACGGTTTATATAATTGTTTACTATTAGCGTACTATCTTCAGAGGAAGTGTTTTCAGTAATTAATTTTTCAATATCTTCCTTATATAAGTAACTATTGTTAACACGAGCCACTACATCCTTCTCGGTATCCTGTTTAAAGTAATTACAGGAGCCAAAAAAAACGCTTAGCGTAAGTATATAAAGAATTCTTTGGATCACTTAAGCTCTTTTTTTACATGTTTCAAGGTTTTTTTGTCAACCTCAACTTTATATTTGGAACGCAAATCCTGTATCCATCTTGTTTCAATATCGTTTTGATAATTGCTTAACACTTTCCCCATAACGTCTTCCAATGATTTTTCACCTGGTGCCATTATTTGTTTTACGTTTATAACTACAAATGAATCATTACTTGCGTAAACCTTTGAAACACCTTCTTTAACATCGAAATCATTTGGAAGTCCGTGTTGTCCAACTTCAAAAAGACCTGGAGTAATTAAAACGTTTACCTTTTCATTTGTATTAATTACAGCTTTAATTTCTTCCGCTGTTTTGCCTTCAGATAACATTTTTTGAATTTGTTGTGCAAACATTTCTGAAGTAGCCGAATATATTTCAGCATCAACGCGCTGTTTCCATTGGTAGTCTTGTTTTGTTTTATTGAAATAGGCTTTAAGACCAATAGAATCGTTTTTAGCTTTCTGCCAAATATTCTTATTCATTACATCAAATATCAAAAGACCATCGCGATATTCTGTTAGTATTGCAGCATAATCTTCATTTTCATCTTCAAGATGTTCCTTAAAGTAATCTTTCAAATTCTCTGTTTCAAACTCATCATAAAGATCTACCAAAAGAGCTTCCTTCTGTTTGTAAGGTCTTGTTGTTTTTTGACGACCTGCAATAAAGTTTGCAAAATCGGTATAATTCACCTTTTTATCACCAATGGTAAATAGAGTCTTTTCTTCACTAGTTGGTATTGGGGTCATTTCCCACTTTCTTTTCAAAACATCATCTGAAACGTATGTATCAAAATAGGGTAAAATGCTTTCTCCTTTTTTGAATCCGTATTTTTCTTTTATTTTATTGTTGATGGCGTTAGTAACAATTTTAGAACGATCGCCTTCAGTTACCTTTTTTTCAAGTGATTCCTTTTGTTGTTCAAATGATTCTGCAGGCAATTTTTCATCCAAGCGAATGATGTGCCAGCCAAAATCAGTTTTTACCGGTTTGCTTAAATCGCCAATATTTTTAAGATCGTAAGCTGCATCCTCAAATTCTGGGGCGCGAAGATCACCTTTGGTAAAAGCATTCAGTTTTCCACCTTTTACTGCTGAATTTTTATCGTCAGAAAATTGCTTCGCCAGACTTTCAAAAGATTCTCCTTGTTTCAAAAGGGTATAAAGCTCGTTGATACGCTCTTCTGGATTGAAAGTACGTGCTCCTTTTTTATCAGAAATCATAATGTGGGAGACTGCAATTTTCGCCAATTTCGCTCTTCTATCGTTTACTTTTAAGATATGATATCCAAAACTAGTTCGTGTAATTTTCGAAATTTCGCCAACTTTAGTATTGTATGCAGCATTTTCAAAAGGGTAAACCATTGAAAAAACTGAAAAATAACCTAAGTTTCCGCCACTTTCCTTTGCTCCAGGTTCTTCAGAATAGGTTTTTGCAAGTTGTGTAAAGTCTTCCCCTTTAAGTGCTCTTTCGCGGATAGACTTAATTTTATTATATGCCGCTAAAGTATCCTGCGGTACAGATTCATAATCTACGCGAATTAAAATATGTGAAGCACTTATATCTTCCCTCCCACGTTCGTAGGCTTCCTTAGCAAGTTCTTCGGTAACCTTATCTTCAAAAAGATAATTTCTTGAAAGTTGGTCTCTATATTTTGAAAATTCGCTTTTGTAAGCGCTTTCTTTATCTAAACCTTGCGCTTCTGCTTCAGCAATTTTCAGCTTGTAATCAATAAATAAATCCATGTAACCATCAATATCTTTTTGCGATTCATCTTGAACCAAATCGAGGTTCTTTTTATAGACTCGCGTAAACTCGTTGGCATACACAGGTTTGCCATCAATGGTCATCAATACTTCTTTTTTGTTTTGAGAAAAAACGGTAGAGGCACTTAAAAGCACCAAAATTAATAAGGAAAGAAAGTTTTTCATTTTTATGATATTAATTTTTATTGAAGAAACGCGCCCGTACTTAAGCTTGGGCAAACAAAGTTGCAAAAATAACAAAAAGGTATGGTAACACACCTCAGAAAAGCTAACGAATTTAATATAATTATAGTGTTTTCGGCTTTTTAAAATATTCTCGAAAACCCGTACCTTGCGGTTTTTAATTAAAACTAAGAAAGCCTTTAAATTATAACAGCTTGATAATTTCTTCACAATAAATTGTAAATGACTGAACGAGTTAAACTTATATGGGATTTTCGCGGCCCTAACGCCCAACCAATTGCAATGCATCACGCAAAGCATCTTGCTGAATTTGCCGAAGTCGAAAAACTTCAAAACACACTTTTTGGAAATGAAGAAATAACCCCCATGCACCATATTGCATTTTTGGTTGTTGAAAAACAATTGATGAATACCTTAAGAGAAACTCTCAAGCCTACACGGGGCCAAATTTATGAGGAATAATGAAAGCTTTCTTTCTAGACAAGTTTGAATATACACACCATTGCAACCAGTTGGTTATTGATGTTATATATAAATATCCTGAAACGTATATAGAAAATATAAGCCTTTTAGCTAGCCATACTCTTACTGCACACCATATTTGGAATCAAAGAGTTTATGGTGTAGCGCCATTGCTTTCAGTTTGGCAACTTTTGAAGATTACCAATTTATACGATATCAACAACGAAAATTTTGAGCAAACCAAAGAAATAATTCAAAATAAAAACGGGAAAGAATACATAAACTACACTAACAGTAAAGACCAAAATTTCACAAATACCGCCGAAGAAATTTTATTTCATATAATAAACCACAGTACATACCACCGCGGACAGCTAATAAATCTTTTAAAAAACAAAGGCTTGGAACCTATTGTAACTGATTATATTTTTTATAAACGATAAAACCACTAACTGTTTATTTGCAATATTTATAGTAATATTGCGCTCTAAATACTTTTAAAACAAACATCATGAAATTTTTAAAAATTGCCGTATTTTTTATTGGAATTACCGCTTTCGCACAAAGTAAAGTAGGAGCTGTTGACGTGGAATATATCATTTCCAAAATGCCAGAAATGACTACCGTAAATACACAATTGGAAACCTATGGTAAACAATTGGACATAGACCTTAACAAAAAGGTAGATGAGTATAAAAAACTCGCTGATGAATATAAAAAAGGCGAAGCAAGTTTTACTCCCGAGCAAAAAAAAGAAAAGCAAACCACACTTATAAATCTAGATACTGACATCCAAAAGTTTCAGCAAAATGGCGTCAAGCTTATGGATATTAAACAAAAGGAATATCTACAACCGCTTTACAAAAAAATTGGCGAAGCACTAGATAAAGTAGCAAGGGCAGAGAATTATACCCAAGTACTTCAGACAACTATAGATTTGGTTTATTTGGATCCAAACTATGATCTTACTGTTCCAATTTTAACTGAACTTGGAATTACACTAACAGTTGAAGAAGAAGGAAAATAATCTAATCTTCTTTTTTGAAAATATAAAGCGTGGAGCCTATAAAACTCCACGCTTTTTTTATTTAACTATATTTGAAAGTCTGGAAAATATTTTGGAATGAATATCATTAAAAGTTTTTCTGAAAAACAGGAGGGAATTTACAAAGAAGAAGTCATAAAGAATGTTTTTTCACCACTCGGAAAGATGATGTATCAGCCGAAAAGAGCAACATTCTTAATTGAGGGTTCAAAAATTTCAATAAATCTTGATGAAGTGGGGGGCGCTTTTCCTACTGCGGAACCATTTAGAATTACACTTCATTTAAATAAAAGCTACGAAAGTAATATTGAAATATATCCTTCTTCCTTTTTTGAAAAAATTTTTCAAAAAATGCTTCTCATAAAAAATAAGAATTTTAAAAACGGCTATATATTTAAAGGAGATGACAAGCTTTTTAAAAAATTAAGTGAAGAGAAGTTATTTACTGAACAACTCCAGAAACAAAGAATTTACATCCGTATTCCAAAAGAAAATACTGCTAAAATTATTCTTACTCCAGAACGCGGAATCGAAAGCGAAGCCCAACTTGACAATTTTATAAAAATTTTGAAAAGTATAGAAGCAGTAATGAATGTAGAAAATGACTGAAAAATTTACAGAATGCATTAATAACAATTCTTACGGAGAGAAAACCGAAACCATTTTAATTGATGGCAAAATCTATGAAATTAGACTTCAATGGAAAAGAAGAGTTACAATAAACATAAAACCAATTGGAGATATAATTAAAGCCACAGCAACTTCTGAAATTAAAAAATCTCCATTGATCAGTTTAATTACCCGTTATACACAATATAGCGTGTATGGAAAAAGAACCCCAGTACTAGAAAAGCTGCTTTCAAATAAATATACACCGGCTCTAATACATTATCCAGCCTCAAAGCTACTTTGTAAAAACAACCAAATATGCTTTACCGCAACCATTAAGAAAAAAGACATAGCACACTTAGAGAAAATACTGAAGTATTTTGAAGCATTGGTAATCACTTCAAAATAAAAAGCGCCAGAAAATTTCTGACGCTTTTTTTATAAATTTTTAAAAATATTATCTACTATAATTCGGTGCTTCCTTTGTAATAGTTACATCGTGCGGATGGCTTTCGGTAATTCCAGAAAAAGTGATTTTAATAAATTTACCGTTTTCTTTCAAAGCTTCAATATCCTTGGCGCCGCAATAGCCCATTCCCGCTCTCAATCCGCCAATAAACTGCGTCATACTTTCAACCAAATCACCTTTATATGGCACGCGACCCACAATTCCCTCAGGAACTAATTTCTTTATATCATCCTCAACATCTTGAAAATAACGGTCTTTAGAACCTTGTTTCATCGCTTCTACAGAACCCATACCGCGATATGATTTGAATTTTCTTCCTTCGAAAATAATAGTTTCCCCTGGAGATTCCTTCGTGCCAGCTAACAATGAACCAAGCATCACACAATCAGCTCCAGCAGCAATAGCTTTCGGAATATCGCCCGTATAACGAATTCCACCATCAGCAATCACAGGAACGCCGCTTCCCTTAATAGCCGCGGCAACTTCCAGCACCGCCGAAAACTGTGGAAAACCAACTCCCGCAACAACCCGTGTGGTACAAATTGAACCTGGTCCAATTCCCACTTTTACAGCATCTGCGCCAGCTTCAACTAAATATTTTGCAGCTTCAGCAGTGGCTATATTTCCAACAATGACGTCAAGATCTGGAAATCTTTGTTTCACTTTTTTCAAAACCTCAACCACACCTTTTGTGTGCCCATGAGCAGTATCAATAATTACCGCATCAATCTGAGCATGCACCAAAGCTTCTGCTCTTTCCACGGCATCTGCGGTTACGCCAAGAGCAGCTGCAACGCGAAGCCTTCCGTATTGGTCTTTATTGGCAATTGGTTTTTGGGTAAGTTTTGTAATATCTCTAAAAGTAATAAGGCCGAGCAGTTTCCCATCATCGCTTACTACAGGAAGTTTTTCAATTTTGTTTTTCTGAAGAATTATCTCGGCCTCCTTTAAAGACGTACCCTGAGCAACGGTAACCAAGTTTTCTGAAGTCATTACTTCGTGCAGTGGACGTTTTAAATCTTTTTCAAAACGAAGGTCACGATTGGTAACAATTCCTATTAACTTTCCAGCATCATCAGTAATTGGGATTCCACCGATACTATACTCACGCATTGTTTTTTGGGCATCACCAACAGTATTGTATTCCTTCAAAGTCACCGGGTCAATGATCATTCCGCTTTCTGCACGTTTCACTTTGCGCACTTCGGCAGCTTGTTCTTCAATACTCATATTTTTATGGAGTACCCCAATTCCACCTTCACGGGCAATGGCAATAGCCATAGCGCTTTCAGTTACGGTATCCATTGCTGCGGAAACTATGGGAACGTTAAGTGTAATATTCCGTGAAAATTTTGTGGCGATTGAAACATCGCGTGGTAAAACTTCAGAATAAGCAGGCACTAAAAGTACGTCGTCGTAAGTAAGTCCTTCTCCTAGAATTTTGTTGTCGTGTGCAGTCATTGCAATTAAATTAACTTCCGAAGGTTGCGAAAGTGGTTATGGATTAATTGCGTGCAAATGTACTACAAATTCTTTAGTAATATACTTTTGAAAGTGGTTAAACTTTAATGAATAACTATGTTTATTTTGAAGAAACCTCCAATTGGTGTTTATATTGAAGTCTTGCCAACCCAGCCCATTGAAGCAGTAGGGTTTTATCCTCTTCGGAAAGATTGCCATGAATTATGGTATAAGACGTTAAAGGCATTTCATCATTTTCAACCATTTCAACTAATTCTTCTAGTTTATGCTCTTTCTTTTTAACTGTATAATTGGTCCATTCGGAAACATTAAAATGCTTTTTTCCGTGATGAATATGATCATCAAGCCAAAGCGAAAAAGGAGCCACTTCTGCATACCAAGGATATAGGGTTTGATTGCTGTGGCAGTCATAACAACTTTCCTTCAAAATAGAAGCTACTGCCGCAGAGGGTTTGGTTTCAGCCTCAAAAGCAGCAACGCTCTTATAACCTTCATTGTTTTTTTCCGGACGAATAAATTGAATGGCAATCAATGCAACTAGTGCTAAAACAAGAAAGATTTTTACAACTTTTTTGATCATTGTTATTTTTTTAGTGAATTTAAATAGAAAATAATTGCTTTCCGAATATCTGCAGCAGTTTCGGTTTCTTGTGGGGTGTAAATTTTTACAATATCTTTATTTTCTGGAGTTAAAAAAGGAATATCCAGTCCTTTCAATAAAAAGTCACTTATTGCAATGGAATAGGTTTTCTTTTCATCAATTGGTTTACCCTGAATTAGCCAGTCGCCATTTCCAGCTTCCGAAACATTGTCGCGTTGCAAATATGCTCCAGTACCTTTCTTTTCTTGACCATAATCAAGAATTTCCTTTAAAAGATTTCCTTTTAAATTTACTTTCAAAACACTACCACCAAATGGCAAAACACGAAAAACATCTTTGGAAGTGATTGGTCCCGCTAGCATATCGTCCACCCTAATAGAGCCACCATTTACTATTGCTGCATCCACTTTGTTTTGATAAGCATATGTCATTGCTTGAGTAATAATATCGCCTAAATTGGTTTGAATACTTCTGCTTGCACTGTCTGTTCCGTCCAATGGCGTTTGTGGATTGTAAATTATTTCATCTGGATTGTCCACAACTTCCTTCAATTTTTCGTCTAACAAATTGGTCCATTTTGTAACTATTCTTTCCACTTTTGCATTTGAGGGAGTGTCATTATTTACCAAAACAAGTTGAGATTGTATGTTGTAATATTTCGTTTTTGGATTAAAAAGAATGGTATGCACATAAACACTTTTGGCATTTGCATCAGCTTTCGCAATTGAACTTTTACCTACATTAACCAGCATAGCATTGTGTTCGTGACCACCCATTATTAAAGGGATTGATTGCATAAGTCGTGCTAATTCTCTATCTTCTTCAATACTCACGTGAGTAAGGCCAAAAACTAAATCACTCTTTTCGTTGGCTATTTCATTGGCGCGAAGCGCATCTTTATAAATATCGCCGTAGTAAACATAATCTTGTGGATTTGAAGGGATGGTAACGCTTATAACGCTAAACTTCATTTCATTACCATTTGGATCTAATGCTTTAAAAGTGGCAAAATCTGAAATGGGTACTTTCGAAAATTCAAGCTTTGTAGAAAATGGCTCAATACCTTCTTCCGTTACGTGCCGCACATTTGCCGAAGTCCATTTAAACGTAGATTCGTCTAATCTTTTCTGCAAATCTTCTTCACTTAAATCCAATTCGTGGTTTCCGAATGTTACCAAATCAAAATCCATGGCATTCATTACATCAACCATCTGTTTTCCGTTTAAGCGTTCGCCGTCCACTTTTAAAGTTCCGAGAAGGGAAGGATTTAAAAAATCTCCAGCCATAAAAAGAAACGTATTTGGAAATTGCTTTTTTATGGAATCGCGGATGTGGGTTACGCGCGCCATCCCACCATATTCACCGCCGTTTAGAGGGGCTATTTCATAAACATCGTTTACTTGTACAAATTTTAAAGTAACGAGACCATTACCTTTAACTATACTTTCGGTATTGGGTTCTAGAATAGAACAACTACTTACAAATAAACCCAAAGAAATTAAAAACAGTAATATTCTTTTCATATCAATGATATTTTGTGAAAATCTTTGTTGCTTCATTGTGCGCGCTTTCAAAAGACATGGGGTTGATGTTACTCGAAACTTTTTCAGTTGTAAAATAACTGAGCATTTTTTCGGTGGGCATATTCCCTGTTAATTCGTCTTTTGCCATCGGGCAACCACCAAAACCTTGAATGGCTCCATCAAATCTTTTGCAGCCAGCTTTATATGCAGCATCAACCTTTTCGTGCCAAGCTTTTGGAGTGGTGTGTAAATGTGCTCCAAATTCTATGTGGGGATATTTTGGTATTAAATTACTAAATAAATATGAAATGATATCTGGGGTAGATGAACCCACAGTATCACTAAGCGAAAGAATTTTAACACCCATAGCAGAAAGTTTCTCTGTCCACTCTCCTACTATCTCCACATTCCACGGGTCGCCGTACGGATTTCCGAAACCCATGGAAAGGTATGCAACTACTTCTTTATTATTTTTATGAGCAAGGTTTAATATATCTTGAAGTATCACCAAAGATTCTGCAATCGTTTTGTGCGTATTCCGCATTTGGAAGTTTTCAGAAATAGAAAACGGGTACCCCAAATAATCAATTTCAGGATGTTTCACAGCATCTTCAGCACCGCGAAGATTCGCTATTATAGCAAGCAACTTACTTTTTGTCGCTGAAAGGTCCAATTTTGAAAGTACTTCCGCGGTATCCTGCATTTGCGGGATTGCCTTTGGCGAAACGAAACTTCCGAAATCAATGGTATCAAAACCGCATCGCAAAAGTGATTGAATATATTTCACTTTTTGCTCTGTGGGAATCCAATCTTTGATGCCTTGCATGGCATCTCTGGGACATTCTATAATTTTTACTTGCTGCATTGCTTCAAAGATAGTTTTTGAAAGAAGAAATACGAAATTAGAAATGGGAAATGTTTACGAAGTGAAATAGAAATCTATCTATTTAGGGCAATAAGATAAAAATGGATATCCCAACAAAGACAATTATCTGCACCCATTTCAAAACAGCCCCCATACTTTTCCACTTTACAAGCAAACCAGAAATTCGTCCAGCTGCTATTGCAATTATGCTGAAAGTTATAAAAGAAATCAGCATAAAAGTAATTCCCAAAACATAGAACTGCATAACCGTATTTCCTTCCTTATCCCATAGAAAACCTGGGAAAAAAGCTAAAAAGAATATCATCACTTTCGGGTTTATCAAATTCATAATTACACCCGTTTTAAAAAGCTGCAAATAGGATTTTTTTGGAGCGTTTTCAGCCAATGAAATGTACTCATCACTTTTATAAACTTTATAAGCCAAGTAAAGTAAATAGCAAGCGCCCAAAACTTTTATTCCATAAAAAATTTCTTCCGAAGCGGTTATAATTGCAGAAATGCCAAACGCCAAAAGTGTAGTGTGAACAATGCAACCGCTTATTAAACCCGCCGTTGTTGCGATTCCACTTTTGGTCCCATTTACCAAAGATTGCGTAAGCACATAAATATTGTCCGGTCCCGGGGAAAGCGCCAGCCCAAGTGTGGCTATGGAAAATAAAATGAGGGAATCAATCATTTACGCTTTAAAATCGCTTTGTTTATTTCTTTCACCAGGTTTGGACCTTCATAAATAAAACCCGTATAAAGCTGTACCAAACTTGCACCCGCATCCAATTTTTCCAAAGCATCTTCTGCAGAATGGATTCCACCAACCCCAATAATAGGAAATGCATTATTGCTTTTTTCTGAAAGAAAACGAATAACTTCAGTAGCTCTTTTATTTAATGGTTTTCCGCTTAAACCGCCCATTTCCTTTTTGTTTTCGGAAGAAATTCCTTCTCGGGAAATGGTTGTATTTGTAGCAATAACACCGTCAATTTTTGTTGTGGCAACTATTTCGATAATGTCTAAAAGTTGCTCATCGGTCAAATCTGGCGCAATTTTCAGTAGAATTGGTTTGCGAGTTCTCGACTCCGCTCGAACGGACCTTTCATTATTTCTATCTTGAAGCGTTTGCAACAAATCTGTAAGTGGTTTCTTTTCCTGCAGCGCACGAAGGTTTGGCGTGTTTGGTGAACTTACGTTTACCACAAAATAATCTACATACTCAAAAAGCGCTTCAAAGCAGATTATGTAATCATTCACGGCTTCTTCGTTAGGCGTGATTTTGTTTTTGCCAATGTTTCCGCCAATCAGAACGTGTTTTGCCTCCCCGAGCGCAGTCGAGGAGTTTTCCTTCAATCTTTCAACAGCTTCTTCTACCCCACCATTATTAAAACCCATTCGGTTTATAATAGCGGAATCTTCCTTTAAACGGAATAAACGCGGCTTGTCATTTCCCGCTTGTGGTTTTGGGGTAACGGTTCCAATTTCAATAAAACCAAAACCGAAGTTTGAAAGTTCTTTGTAAAGCTTTGCATCTTTATCAAAACCAGCAGCAAGCCCCACGGGATTTGAAAATTTCAATCCGAAAAGTTCACGTTCCAGTTTTGGATTTTCAATTTTATAAATGCTTCGGAAAATACTTCCGAAGCCAATTTTATGGAAAAAACGAATCAAAGAAAATGTAAAGTAGTGAATTTTTTCAGGGTCGAAACTGAAAAATATGGGTCGAATAAAAATTTTGTACATAGTTGACAAATGTGTTACAAAAATACACTAATCTATGTATTTGTTATTTTGAATATGCTTTATTTTGCAGTGTAAAAGAAAAGCTATGATTGAAAAACAACTCATTATTGATCGTTTTATAGGTTATGTTACCGTAGATACGGAAAGTGACCCAGATAGCGATACAACACCAAGTACCAAAAAACAATGGAATCTCGCCAATAAACTTGCCGAAGAATTGGAACAAATAGGGCTTGAAGACGTCACTATTGACGAAAACGCTTATATAATGGCTACTTTGCCATCGAATGTTTCGCATCCGGTTCCAGTAATAGGTTTCGTTTCACACTTTGATACTTCGCCTGATTTTACGGGAGCGAATGTAAAACCACAAATTGTTGAAAATTACAATGGAAAGGATATTGTTCTTAACAAAGAAAAAGGCATCATTCTCTCACCAGATTATTTTGAGGATTTGTTGCTTTATAAAGGCAAAACGTTAATAACAACCGATGGTACTACGCTATTAGGCGCAGATGATAAAGCGGGAATTACCGAAATTGTTTCGGCAATGGAATACCTTGTGAATCATCCTGAAATAAAGCACGGAAAAATTCGCGTAGGGTTTACACCAGACGAAGAAATAGGCCGTGGCGCACATAAGTTTGATGTGAAGAAATTCGGAGCAGAATGGGCATATACAATGGACGGAAGCCAAGTGGGCGAACTGGAATATGAAAACTTCAACGCAGCTGGCGCTGTGGTAACGGTAAAAGGGAAAATTGTTCACCCAGGTTATGCTAAAGGAAAAATGGTGAACAGTATGTATATTGCTACAGACTATATTAATTCACTTCCAAGGCTTGAAACTCCTGAACATACTGAAGGGCGCGAAGGTTTTTTCCACCTTCACGGGATTGATGGTTCAGTTGACGAAACCAAAATCCAATACATTATTCGCGATCACGACAAAAAGCATTTTGATGCTAGAAAGAAAATGATTCAAAGCTTAGCAGATGATCTAAATGAACAATTTGAAATGGAAGTTGTGACCGTTGAAATAAAAGACCAATATTTCAACATGCGTGAAAAAATTGAGCCTGTAATGCATATTGTAAAAATAGCAAAGCAAGCTATGGAACAAGCCGGTATTGAACCCTTAATAAAACCTATACGCGGAGGAACTGATGGTTCACAACTAAGTTTTATGGGGCTTCCTTGTCCTAATATTTTTGCAGGTGGCCATAATTTTCACGGAAGATATGAATATGTTCCTGTAGAAAGCATGCAAAAAGCGGTAGAAGTAATTGTGAATATTGCAAAATTGACAGCATTAGATATTTCAAAATTTAAAAAGGAAGAGGAATAAATTTTACAAAAATTTATTCCAAAAAGAAACTCCCTCAACTATTTAAATAGTGAGGGAGTTTTTATTTAAAAAAAAAAGGACAATTTACTATTTCTTCTCTATCAAAGGAGCATTAACCTTCGCTGTTCTTTCCATAGAAATTGCAGATCTTTCAAACTTTATTTTTCCGGCACCACACTCAATAAGGCAGGTTCCATCGTCATTAAGTTCTAATACTCTACCGTGAATTCCGCCAGTGGTAATCACTTTATCGCCTTTTTTAAGTTGGGCGGCAAATTGTTTTTCCTGTTTGGCTTTTTTCATTTGTGGGCGTATCAAAAAAAGATACATCACCAAAAACAATAATATTATGGGTAAAAAACTTTGTATTTGTTCCATAGAAATTTTTAGTAATCCAAAAAATGAATTATTTGGATGTTGGGGTTTTTACTGGAGCTACTGCACCGCCTTCTTTAGGAGTTACAAATGCCTTAATAGTTAAGGTTTCGGTTCCAGCTTTAGTATTTGTTGTAAGTGTTACAGTTTTGCTCACTTGGTTTTGACCACTTCCGTTGAATTTAACCAATAGCTCACCTGATGCACCTGGTGCAATAGCTTCTTTTGGATATTCTGGAATAGTACAACCACAGCTACTTTTTGCATTCACTATCATTAAAGGACCTTCACCCTTATTTGTGAATTTGAAAACATGTTCTACAGGCGTTCCTTGGTCAATAGTTCCGAAATCGAACTGACTTTCTTCAAAAACGATTGTTGGGAATTTACCAGATTCTGCATCGCGGTCTGCTGCAGTGGCAACGTTTTCCTCATTTACTTTGTCTGCGGCATTGTCTTTACAAGAAGAAAAGGCAAATACAGATAGTATTGCTACTATTAAAACTGATTTTTTCATGATATTTAAAATTTTTATGTTTTTAGCACGCCAAAAATAGGTATTTTTTTGTTTTTATTGAAGCCCTCGCCCAATTTTATTCAATTTCCCCTCCTCTTCAAATTCCTTCACAATTTTATCTAAAATTCCGTTTACAAAAATGCTACTTTTCGGAGTTGAATACTCCTTGGAAACTTCCAAATATTCATTAATTGTTGCACGAACAGGAATTGATGGAAAATATAAAAACTCCGCAATGCCCATTTTTATTATTATCAAATCCACATCAGCGATGCGTTCTTGATCCCAATTTGGAGTTTTTCCTTCTATTTGGGCATTCAGTTTGTCTTCATTAAGAATCACTTTTCTAAAAAGCTGAAGTGCATACTCACGGTCCTCGTCGTTTTTATAAATATTTGGAACCAAAAGAGAGGAAGCATTTTTTTCTGAAAGTTTACCTAACATTTTAACAATGGCGGTATTTACAATCGGGAAATCATCAACCCAAGTGAGGCGTTTATCTTCTATATATTCATAAATCTTGTCATTTGGAGCAATAATTTCTTTGAAAAGTTTAATTACAAAATCCTGATCTTCCTTATAGGTAGTTTCACTTTTTGACAAATAATCATTATACCATTCTAATTCGCGAAGTTCATTGAAAATAATATTCACATATTCTCCGTCTAAATCCCAATAATTGAGTTTCTTCTTTTCAATTATTTCACAGAAGGTAGTGTTTTGGGCAATTACACTAATCAGTTTATTATCCACAAAGGTGCGACTCGGGTTTTTTTCCGAAGCGGTAGCTAGATGTTTTTTTTGCGATTTGCCGAGAAAACTTTCGGCCTGCTCTTGAAGTGCAACTAACATCTGCAACATTAATAAATAAAGATCTTGCATTTGATCAATGCTGTGGTGCAAAAACTTTTCCTGTGAATCTATATTCGGATTTTCACGCTGCTTGTATGCGTAAATGGACTGCAAAACTTTTACTCGGATATGTCTTCTTGTAAGCATATATTTTTGAAAGAACTGTTTTTAAAGAAACAACGCACAAGAAGTTTCTTGTGCGTTGCAAAGATAGTGTTTTAAAAAAACTGAAACCTAAATTTCGTTTTTTCTTGCATCAATTCTGGCTTGAGCTATATTAAACGCAGCTTGATAGGTTGTAATATTTTCCGTATCAGCTTTTTTCAATATTTCAAGTGTGGTGTTGTAAATGTTTTCAGTCTTGCGAATTATTTCCTTTCGGTCATAATTTTCAAGTTCAGCGTAAACATTTATAATTCCACCTGCATTTATCAAAAAGTCTGGAGCGTAAAGAATGCCTTTTTCACGAAGCATTTTTCCGTGTTTCTGCTCGTCAGCCAATTGGTTATTAGCTGCCCCAGCGATTATTTTTGTATTCAATTGACTTATCGTCAGATCGTTTACCGTTGCTCCCAAAGCGCACGGAGCATAAATGTCCATTTTTTCTGCATAAAGATTGCTTCCTCCGTAAATTTCCACGCTGTATTTATCGCGAACTTCTTCCAAACGCTCTTGGTTGATGTCTGAAATATAAACCTTTGCACCTTCGTTGCTTAAGTTTTCAACCAAAGCTTCTCCTACGTTTCCAATTCCCTGAACATAAACCACTTTATCTTCAAGAACATCACTTCCGAATTTATATTTTGCAGCAGCTTTCATTCCCATAAAAACGCCGTAAGCGGTTATTGGGGAAGGATTTCCTGCACCTCCTTTAGATTCTGAAATACCCGTTACATAAGGTGTAACCGTTCTCACCAAATCCATATCTGAAGTTGCCATTCCAACATCTTCAGCAGTAATATATTTTCCACCCAAAGAATGAACGAACTCACCAAACTTTAGCATAAGCTCAGGAGTTTTCTGTGTTTTTGCATCGCCAATCAAAACTGCTTTACCGCCACCAAGGTTCAAGCCAGTGATTGCGCTTTTATAAGTCATTCCGCGCGATAGGCGAAGAACGTCGTTCAACGCTTCCCATTCGCTGGCGTAATTCCACATTCTTGTTCCTCCCAAAGCAGGTCCCAAAACCGTATTGTGGATACCAATTATTGCTTTTAAACCAGTATCTTTGTCGTTACAAAAAACGATTTGTTCGTGATTGTCAAAAGAAAGTTGCCCAAAAACTGGGTCCATTTTGTGAAGTTCGTTTGTATTGATTACCTCAGTTATCATAGCTTTTTAATTATTTGTTCATCCTCTAAAAAGGCGGTGCAAAAGTAACTTTTTGTTGTTAACTTCACAAAACATCGGCTGTTAATTTAAGAATTTTAAAAACATTGCTTTTTTCGAAATGAAAGAATTAAAATATCTCAATAAATATTTAATGAAATATAGAGGACGCCTTTTATTGGGGGTTTTCATAACTATTATTGCAACTGCTTTTAAACTGGCAGTCCCTATGAAAGTGGGTGATTCTATTACCATTGTAAATCAATATATCCATGGTGAAATTAAAGATTTGGCTTTTGTAAAACATCAACTTCTTATCAATGTTCTTTTATTACTTGGAGCAACTTTGCTTTCAGCTATATTCACTTTTATAATGCGACAGACCTTTATTGTGGTTTCCCGTTATGTAGAATATGACCTTAAAAACGAAATTTTTCAACATTACGAAAAACTGTCGCTCGGATTTTACAAACAAAATCGAACTGGAGATTTGATGAACCGTATTAGTGAAGATGTTTCTAAAGTGCGCATGTATATTGGCCCAGCACTAATGTATAGCACTACAACTATCACGCTTTTTATTGTAGCTATTTCATATATGTTCTACAAGGCTCCTCTATTAACTTTATACGCTATTGCACCTTTACCATTACTTTCCTTCATAATATATAAAGTGAGTATCATTATTAATCATCGAAGCACTATTGTACAGCAATATCTTTCAAAACTCACCACCTTCACGCAGGAAAGTTTTAGCGGGATTGCAGTTATAAAAGCTTACGGAATTGAGCCCAGAATAAACACCGATTTTGAAGAACTTGCTGAAGGCAGCAAAGTGAAAAATATAGATCTTGCAAAGGTACAAGCCCTTTTTTTTCCATTGATGATGCTTTTGATTGGTGTTAGCAATATTCTAGTAATATACATTGGCGGAACCCAATACATAAACGGACAAATTGAATTTGGGATAATTGTTGAATTTTTGATGTATGTGAACATGCTCACTTGGCCAGTTGCAGTCGTGGGTTGGGTAACTTCCATGGTGCAGCAAGCAGAAGCTTCACAAAAACGTATCAATGAGTTTTTGGAAACAGAACCTACCATTCAAAATTTGGTGGATGAAAGTACTCCAATAGATGGAAATATTGAATTCAACAACCTAACTTTTACCTACCCAGACACAGGAATCACGGCGCTAAAAGATATTTCTTTTACCGTAAAGCCAGGTGAAACTTTAGCGATTGTTGGAAACACAGGTTCTGGAAAATCTACCATTCTTGAACTTATTGGAAGATTGTATGATGTTGATGAAGGAATGCTGAAAATTGATACTACCACAATTAGAAACCTAAATCTTAAAGATTTGCGCGATAGCATTGGCTATGTGCCGCAAGATGCTTTCCTTTTTAGCGATACCATTCAGAATAATATTCGCTTTGGAAAGGAAAAAGCTTCGGAAGAAGAAGTAATTGAAGCTGCAAAAAATGCGGCTGTCCATAAAAACATAATTGGTTTCACAAAAGGGTATGACACGATTTTGGGTGAACGCGGAATTACTTTGAGCGGTGGGCAAAAGCAGCGAGTTTCTATTGCGCGTGCCATTATAAAAGATCCGCAAATTTTATTGTTTGACGACTGTCTTTCAGCAGTAGACACTGAAACCGAAGAAGAAATACTTCAAAATCTACATAAAATTTCGAAAGAGAAAACAACTATTATTGTTAGTCACCGTATTTCTTCTGCAAAAAACGCCAACAAAATTATTGTATTGGAAGAAGGAAAAATCATACAACAGGGAACACATAATGAATTAGTGAGTTCCGAAGGCTATTACAAGGAACTATACGCAAAACAACTTTTGGAAAAAGAAATGTAAATTTACTTTGGTTGTTTGGTTTTTTTTTGGATTTTTGGCAAAACGTAAGCAAAAAAACAAAAAATTATGAGCGACCAATATACGATGGAGCAAGAGGAAATATTTTCAAAAGTAATGCGTGCTGGAAGACGCACATACTTTTTTGATGTTAGGTCCACAAAGGCAGGGGATTTTTACCTTACCATAACCGAAAGCAAAAAGTTTACTAACGACGACGGTTCCTACCATTACAAAAAGCACAAAATTTATCTTTACAAAGAAGATTTTAGCGAATTTAAAGATACTCTGGATGAGATGATAGATTACGTTATCGATGAGAAAGGCGAAGAAGTAATTAGCGAGCGTCACCAAAAAGATTACAAAAAGGAATCGGACGAAATGCCAATGGCTGCCGAACCAACTGCAGAAAATGATGAAAAAGCTACAAGCAATTTCACAGATATAGAATTTGACGATATATAAATTTTAATCATCAAAACATAAAACCGGCACGGGCAAAACCGCTGCCGGTTTTTTTATTCACTAAATAATAAGGCTCAATCACTTTGCTTATTTTTCAGTGTTGAAATCCATAACCATAAATTTATTCAATGGTAAAAAAACTATACCAACCCTATAAAGCAAATCTAGATTTCTCAGGTCTGGATCATATTGTGGTTGGAAGTGGAATGGGCGGACTTACTGTTGCATCTTGGCTAGCAAAGTCAGGTAAAAAAGTTGTGATTTTTGAACGGCATTACGTTCCCGGCGGTTTTACGCATAGTTTTAAAAGGAAGGACGGTTTTCAGTGGGATGTGGGCGTGCATTACGTTGGCAATATGGCAGAAGAATCTTCATTACGCAGTTTTTTTGATTTTTTAACGGATGGAAACCTAAAATGGGAATCCATGGGCGAAATCTATGATGTTGCAAGTATTGAAGGCACTGAATATGTTTTTAAAGCAGGAAAGGATAATTTCAGAAAACAAATGACAGCCTATTTTCCCAAAGAGGAAAAAGCGATTGGCACTTATTTAAAACTCATTAAAAAAACCAACAAGCGTGCAAGTGCTTTCTATTTTGAAAAGATTTTTGAGCCTTGGTTCAGCAAATCTATTGGTTGGATTTTCAGAAAAAGATATTCAAAATTTTCACAAAGAACTACTTACGAAGTTTTAAGTGAGATTACCAAAAACGAAAGATTGATTGCCGTGCTTTGTGCACAATGCGGCAATTACGGATTATCGCCAAAAAACAGCAGTTTTGGGGCGCATTCAATGGTAATTGGTCATTTTTTGGAAGGTGGATACTACCCTATTGGCGGCGCCGACCAGATTTGCGAAAAAACCCTCGAAGTCTTTACAGCCCATGGCGGAAGAGTTTTTATAAACGCTGAGGTTACAAAAATCGTTACTGAAAATAATAGGGTTCAAGGAATCCAGATTGGTGAAAAATTTATCCCTTGCAAAAGTGTGATAAGCAATGTGGGCGTAAACAATACTTTCAATCATTTACTTACCGAAGAAGACCGGAAAGCGTGCAATTTCAGTTTAAAAAATGTAAAACCCGCCAGCGCACATATCTGTTTGTATTTAGGTTTGAACAAATCCAGCGAAGCATTAAACCTTCCAAAGCACAATCTTTGGTATTATAAACATGACGACATTGATAAAATTTTTGACGAAGCGACTCTGGAAAATGCTCCTGAAAATTTTGCATACATCTCCTTCCCTTCCGCAAAAGATCCAAATTGGGAAATAAAAAATCCAGGAACGGCAACTATTCAAGCTATTTCTGTGGGAAATATGGATTGGTTTGAAAATTATAAATACACAAATTGGATGAAACGTGGTGATGAATATGTAATGCTAAAAAAGAATTTTGAGATCGAAATGCTTAAAGTGCTTCACAAATTTTTTCCACAAATTGAAGGAACTATAATCGCTTCCGAAGTTTCAACACCATTATCAACCGAAAATTTTACCAACTATAAAAGTGGGGAAATCTATGGTTTGGCTCATTCGCCAGAACGATTCACACTTCCCTTTTTACGTCCCAAAACAAAACTGAAAGGATTGTTTCTAGCTGGACAGGATATCACTCTCGTTGGCGTTGCTGGTGCGATGCTCTCAGGTTTACTTTGTGCAACGGCTATTTTGAAATTTCGTTCTTGGAAAATATTTAAGGAAATACGCTCTAAGTAAGTGTTTCGGTAAAAATAAATTCTAGACATTAAAATTCTCACTTTTGAAAATACAGAGCTCAAAACAATAAACCGTTAAAACGAAAACTAATTTTCATACCTTTCTAAACGGATAATATTTTTTAGCATACTTTTTTAAAGCAATTATTTTATGGAAAACTATTCTGATAATTTAAAGGCGCTCAATGAAAAATTGGAGCTTTTGCTAAAAAAACAAGAGGTATTTTCAAGAGAAATTTGGGAAATTAAAGGTCAGATTAAATCATTAAATATTGAATTAAATAAAGACACTTCACCAAAAATCGAATTGATTGTTGAAACAGAAAAGGAAATCACACAACCTGTTTCCCAAATAAAACAAACAATAGAACCACGGATAATTCCTCAAAACCAACCGCCACTTCAAACTCCAAAATTAAGATATACTACCAAACAAAAGTCTGATCTTGAAAAATTTATTGGTGAAAATCTAATTAATAAAATTGGTATTCTCATCACGATTATTGGCGTTGCCATTGGCGCAAAATACTCCATAGAAAATGATCTTATTAGCCCGTTGACAAGAATAATTCTGGGTTATGTAATGGGTTTGGGCTTGCTTGGTTTTGGCATCAAACTGAAAGAGAAATACAAAAATTTCAGTGCAGTTTTGGTTAGTGGCGCAATGGTGATTATGTATTTTATCACATTTGCAGCCTATTCATTTTATGAATTAATACCACAGACATTTACCTTTTTGTTAATGGTGGTCTTTACCATTTTTACGGTCGTCGCAGCATTAAATTATAACCTGCCAATCATCGCACACTTAGGTTTGGTTGGGGCTTATGCAGTTCCATTTTTATTGAGCAATGATTCAGGTAGAGTTGAAATATTATTCAGTTATGTTGCGATTATCAACATTGGGATTCTCATTATTTCATTTAGCAAATACTGGAAATCACTTTATTATTCATCATTTCTTTTAACTTGGATTATTTATTTATCGTGGTATTTCTTTTCCTATACACAGGAAAATTTCAAACTTGCATTTGTTTTTCTAATAGCTTTTTTCGTGATTTTCTATTGTACGCTCCTAGCTTATAAATTACTCAAAAAGGAAAAATACAATATGGGCGATATTGTATTGCTTTTGGCAAATTCCTTTATTTTTTACGGCGTAGGTTATTCATTGATTTCAGATTTTGAAAACGGCGAAGAACTTTTGGGCCTTTTTACACTTGGAAATGCCATAATTCATTTTGGCGTTAGCTTTTTAATTTACAAACAAAGACTAGCAGATAAAAATCTTTTCTATCTCATTGCGGGATTGGTTTTGGTCTTTATAACTGTTGCTGTACCAGTACAATTGGATGGAAATTGGGTAACAATAATTTGGGCTGGAGAAGCTGCCCTGCTTTTTTGGATTGGAAGAACAAAAACAGTTCCGGTTTATGAAAAGCTTTCTTATATTTTAATGGTTCTTGCCTTTATAAGTTTAGTTCAAGATTGGTTTCAATATTCAAGTTATGATTATGTAACCCAAGAAAATAACTTTACACCCATCTTAAACCTTCGTTTTTTAACTGGTATTTTATTTCTCGCCGCATTTGGCTTCATTAATTATTTACTTAGAAATGAAAACTATCAACCCACTTTTTTAAAAGGAAATTTTCTTAATAAACTTATTTCCATTTCTATTCCCGCAGTATTCCTTTTTGTTCTTTACTACTGCTTTAGAATTGAAATCGCCGATTATTGGGATCTTAAATACAATAATTCATTTTTGCAAATAGACGATTCCTTCTCAAATTATCAAAATGATGATTACCGCAACTTCCGAATTGTTTGGATTTATATTTACACTCTATTGTTTCTAGCCGCGCTTTCCATTATAAACATTAAAAAAATTAAAAATAATGTTTTAGGGTCCGTGTTGATTTTGGCAAGCACATTCACATTCTTGCTATTTTTCACGGAAGGAATTTTCGCCTTGACGGAATTACGCCAAACCTATAAAGACAATACATTGTCTGAGTATTATAACCGAAGCGTTTTCAATTTTTTGATACGATATATCGTTATAATTAGTGCGCTAGTACTACTTTTTGCCGGAATGCTTTCCGTGCAATCTGGTGTTATGAAAAAAGGACTTCAAATGCCTTTTACAATTGTAAAACACATAATTTTTCTTGCAATTTTAAGTAGCGAACTTATTGCTTGGATGGATCTTGCAGGCTCAACGCAATCTTTTAAATTAGGATTGAGTATTCTTTGGGGATTGTATGCTTTACTGCTAATAATTATTGGTATTTCGAAAAGCAAACCGTTCCTTCGTATTATAGCTATTGTATTGTTTGGATTTACGCTTCTGAAACTTTTTCTTTATGATATTTCAGATATGAACACCATTTCAAAAACTATTGTTTTCGTTATTCTTGGCGTACTGCTTTTAATAATTTCATTTTTATACAACAAGTTTAAAACAAAGATTACCAATGATGTTGAAGAATAAATCACTGCTTTTTATATTCCTTTTAATTGCTGAAATTTCCATTTCGCAAATAGCTGATTATAATTATTCAAGGGAAATAAATGGCGTTTCCGAAACTTGGCATTCCATAACATTACCCGATAGAGTTTTTGGAAAAGTTTCCAATGATTTGAATGACTTCAGAATTTATGGAATAACAGAAACCGATACCCTAGAAGTTCCCTATTTATTAAAAATAGCTTCGGAAAGACAAACTGAGAAAAATATAGCTTTCACTTTATTGAATTCTTCAAAAAAGGGAAGTTCTTATTTTTTTACATTCGAAATTCCTTCGGAAAAAACCATCAATGAAATACAATTGAATTTTAGGCAGCAAAATTTCAATTGGCTAGTCAACGTGGAAGGAAGTCAAGACAATACAGAATGGTTTTCAATGCTTGAGGATTACAGGATTCTCTCCATAAAAAATGCGCAAACGGATTATCAGTTTACCAATATTAAATTTCCGTCAGCAAAATATCGCTATTTAAGAATGCAAATTAAGTCCAATGAAAAACCTGAGCTAATCACTGCAGAAACACAATTAAGAAGTTTTGAATCACCGATTTATAAAACTTATTCCGTTGCAAGTTTTTCAGCCACAGAGAATAAGGATTTGAAAAAAACAATCGTGGACATTAATCTTTCACAGCCTTTACCTCTAAGTTTACTTTCCTTAAAAATTAAAGATTCTATAGATTATTATCGTCCGGTAACTATAAAATATTTGAGGGATAGCATTAAAACCGAAAAGGGATGGAAGTATAATTTTAGTGATTTAAACACGAGTGTACTAAGTTCGTTAGAAAATAATGACCTGCATTTTTACAGTACAATAACTAAAAAAATAAGGCTTGAAATTGAAAATTATGACAACCAACCTTTAAAAATTGAAGGCGTAATTGTAAAAGGGTATCAACATGAATTAATTGCCCGCTTTACTGAACTAGCAACCTATTATTTGGTTTATGGAAATTCTAAAGCCAACAAACCAAACTATGATATTTCAAAATTTACTGAGAATATTCCAACGAATATTTCCTCAGTAAATCTTTCTGAAGAAAAAATAATTGACAAAAAGGAAGTTTCCAAAAGTTCTCCGCTTTTTGAAAATAAATTATGGTTATGGATTATTATGGGTTTAATTATGTGTCTTTTAGGTTGGTTTACTATAAAAATGATAATTAAAAAATAGCTTAAATACATTCCTTTTGAAAACCCTATATTTGCCGCCTTTAAAAAACCAAAATGCTCGCAAAATATCTATTATCTTTTACCCAAAACCCTAAAAATGACATTTTATCTGGGCTTACCGTAGCTTTAGCATTGATACCTGAAGCTGTGGCTTTTGCTTTTGTAGCTGGCATTGACCCACTAGTTGGGCTTTATGGTGCTTTTATAATGGGTATTGTTACAGCTCTTTTTGGTGGTCGTCCTGGAATGATTTCTGGAGCTACGGGAGCTATGGCGGTAGTGATGGTACATTTAATTATAAAAGGAAATGAAGTTGGACTAACATTAGCCGAACCTGTAAAATTATTGGGGCTCCAATGGTTATTTATTACTCTCTTATTTGTGGGTGCAATTCAGATAATGGCTGGAGTTTTCAAACTTGGAAAATTTGTTCGGCTTATACCACATCCCGTTATGATGGGATTTGTGAATGGTCTTGCCATTGTTATATTTTTATCACAACTTGGGCTTTTTAAAGAAAGCCAAGGCACTGTCCCTCAATGGCTCACTGGAGCTGATTTATGGATTATGCTTGCATTGGTGGGGCTTACAATGGGTATTATGTTTGGCTTGCCAAAACTAACCAAGAAAATTCCCGCGGCACTTATTGCTATTGTTGTTGTGGCAGCGATAACAATTTTCGGACAGCTTGACGTGAGCACTGTTGGTTCTTTTATTCACGATGGGGGTGGAAGTGGTTTAAAAGGTTCACTTCCTCATTTTCAAACCCAAATTTTTGGATTTCTTGACACGCTAAATGGCCACTGGGATTTAATACTTTCAACAGCTTTTTTATTGGCTGCAGTTGGTTTAATTGAATCTTTAATGACTTTGAATTTAATAGATGAAATGACCGAAACTCGCGGAAGCGGAAACCGTGAATGTGTTGCTCAGGGTGGTGCAAACATTTTGAACGGCCTTTTCGGGGGAATGGGCGGCTGTGCAATGATTGGGCAATCCATCATAAATGTTAGTTCTGGCGGTCGCGGAAGACTTTCAGGCGCTACGGCAGCAATAGCCTTGTTATGTTTTATACTTTTCGGCGCTCCTTTAATTGAGCAAATTCCAATTGCAGCTTTGGTAGGTGTAATGTTTATGGTGGTTATTGGCACATTTGCATGGAGTAGTTTTAGGATTCTTCATAAAATTCCAGTAGCTGATGCTATCGTTCTTATTACAGTTTCTGCAGTTACCGTTTGGCAGGATTTGGCCATTGCGGTATTTGTGGGTGTAATTATGAGTGCGCTTGTTTTTGCTTGGAAAAGTGCCACAATGATTCGCGCACGTAAACGAATTAAAGAAAACGGAACGAAGGTTTATGAAATTTGGGGACCATTATTCTTTGGCTCAACTACTGCTTTCAATAGTAAATTTGATATTGCAACCGATCCCATTGCTATTGAAATTGACTTTATAGAATCTAAAATTTCAGATCATTCTGGCGTTGAAGCCGTTCGTAACATAGCCAATAAATATATCGAAAGCGGAAAGCAATTGAAACTCACACACCTCAGCCCAGACTGTAAAGCGCTTCTTTTAAAATGGAATCCTGAATTTGAAACTATTATTGAAGATTCGGTAGAAGATCCACGTTATTATGTGGTTACAGACACTTTAGATGCTGATGTTTCCTAATTAATCTTTGCGCGAAAAGTAGAAATCAACTTTTTTGGGTTGGCCATTAACAGTTCCTTCAATCCAAGCGTGTAGTGAATCTTTTACAGGATTAGTATAAATAATTCTTTCGGGAAAATCGTGGCTTTTATTCTCGAAAATGAATTCTCCTTTTTCAGAAGAAATAAGTTTAAATGCAACAGGTTTTTGATCGTTTTGATTCGCAGTTGCAACAGTTAGCAACAGACTGTCTCCTTTTTGTTCAAGGGCCATAGTTTCAGAAAAAACAGTTTCTTTTGCAACCTGCGTAAAACTAAATGCCGTAAAACTACTTTCATTTTCCTTTGACCAAGTTTCTTGTGAAAATTCTTCGCCATTTTCATTAATCCAAGTTCCCAATAGCCATTGCAATTGGTTTATTTTTTCAAAATTCTCGGTGCCAATTTCCGTTTCAGAATTCTGTGTTTCCGAATTATTTTTACAGGAATTCAACACTATTAGAGCAAAAAATAAAAGAAGAAAGTTTTTCATGTGTGTTATTTATTAAGTGGCAATTTATAAAAATTCCTTCGTTTAAAATATTCTAAAAAGAATAAGTATTATACAATAAATTAGAGGGTAATCTTTAACAATTTTATCACTTTTCCATCTAGTTTCTTAAATTATATTTGAACTACCTTTAAGTGTTATTTCTTATAAAATGGCGACTTCAATAAAACCAATTAATAAATCCCTAAAAGACTATGGCCGCGGCATTACCGGCGGATTACTCTTCAGTTTGCCCATGCTTTATACCATGGAGCTTTGGTGGGCTGGTTTTATTGCAAATTCGCTTCAGTTAATCATCTATTTTATTGTGGGAATGTTTCTGCTTATGGTCTATAATCATTATGTGGGCATCCGTCAGGATCATTCACTTTTGGAAGGTCTCGAGGAATCTATAGAGGAAATGGGAATGGCGCTTATACTCACGGTATTTATCCTTTGGATTACGGGTCGTTTGGCTCCAAATATGTCGCTTAATGAGATAAGTGGAAAAATAATAGTGGAAGCAGTAACTGTGGCCATCGGTATTTCCGTAGGTAAATCACAACTGGGCAGCGATAGCGAAGAGAACGATGATGAAGAACAAAAAAAACGATTAAAATACCCGAATATATTGCGCTCAATAAACATTGCACTTTGCGGTGCAATACTTATTGCTTCAAATGTGGCGCCCACAGATGAAGTGATGGTTATAGCTTTAGAAGCTCAAACATTTAAACTTCTTATTATTGCCCTTCTATCTATAGGCATTGGTGGTTCGGTTTTATACTATATTAATTTTACAGGAGCCAAAGAAGCCGTAATGCAACCACATAATTTTGGGGAAATTGTTGCGGGAACTATCATAATGTATGCTGTGGCGCTTGCTTCTTCCGCCTTTATGCTTTGGTTTTTTGGACGCTTTGATGGTTTGTCACTTTACGGAATGGTTGCCGAAACTGTAGTTTTGGGTTTCCCCGCAGCGCTTGGAGCATCCGCGGGTAGATTGCTTATTCAAACTTAATTATGAAAAAAAAGAAAGAAAAGAAAAATTGGTTGGAATGGTTGATAACTATCATTTCTGGAATACTGGTGGTTTTCACCTTGGGTTTCCTGATATATCAATTGATTTTTGAAGAGCAAACGCCTCCCAACATCGCTATTGTTTTAGGCGAAATATCCCAAAAAGACGATGCTTTTGCAATTCCCATTCAAGCGAATAATAATGGAACTGAAACTGCAGAAAACGTTATTATTGAAATTGTTTCTGAAAACAGGGACATTGAAGAAAAAGCACAAATTACATTTTCATATTTACCCGGAAAATCATCAGCAAATGGATGGATTACTTTTACCAAAAAACCAGATATTTCATCACTCAAAACTCACGTGGTAGGCTATACTACACCTTGAAATTTTAAAGAATTTAGTTTCAACATCTATAAAATACGCAAACCATTGCTAACATTTTTTCCGGGTTCCAAAAGTGTTACATCTTTTCCGTCCACCGCGCCCAAAATTAGACATTCACTCATAAAGTTGGCGATTTGTTTCTTTGGAAAATTTACAACCGCCACTACTTGTTTTCCAATCAATTCCTTTTTAGAATATATAGTAGTAATCTGCGCCGAAGTTTTTCGCTGCCCAATTTCGCTTCCAAAATCCACTAAAAGTTGGTAGGAAGGGTTTCTTGCTTCCGGAAAATCATTAACTTCAAGAATAGTCCCAACCCGCATTACAACCTTTTCAAAATCGACCCAGGAAAGATTATTCGTCATGATGAATCGTTAGTTTTTTTATCATTTCAGGAGAAATCTCACCTTGATCAGCACCGTAAGCATCTACAAGCAAGCCTTTGGTTCCATCATGCGCTTCAATTAAATAAAGAATGGTATTGTCGCCAGGATCTGTCATTCCTTCAAAACGATAGAACTTAACAACGTCTAACTGGCCCGCTTTCCATTGCTTCTTAAGATTTTTTGATTCTATGCCTTCGCCCACAAGATTGAAGTCTTCTGTAAAACCGTGGTTTTGCAAATCTGCAATTGCCACGGAAAGTGATGAATATGAATTTTTCATAATAGTTTGGTTTAGTTTTTAAAGTTAATGGAGATATTTTGCAACTACAAAGTTTTATAAATTCTTTAATAGAAATGAATTTAGAAGCTACTATTTCAATTATGCAATAACCACTCAAAAATTGTAACTTTAAAGCATAGTTTAATACCAATTTAGAAAAGAAGAACATGGCCAGAACAGAATCTAAAATGCTTTCACTGGGAACAAAAGCACCAGATTTTACATTAATAAACGCTGTTACCGCAAAGCCTATTTCGTTTAAGGATATTCGTGGTGAAAAGGGAACCGTGGTTATGTTTATCTGTAATCACTGCCCTTATGTGAAGCATGTGAATGAAGAAATTGTACGTCTTTGCAATGATTATAGGGTTACAGGTTTCGGTTTTGTTGCCATAAGCAGTAACGATGTAGTTAATTATCCAGATGATTCGCCAGCAGAAATGTGGCGTACGGCCCAAAAAAATAGTTATCCTTTCCCATATTTATTCGATGAAACTCAAGAAGTGGCAAAAGCTTACGATGCCGCTTGCACTCCAGATTTCTATCTTTTTGATGCTGATTTAAAACTAGTCTATCGCGGCCAACTTGACAACAGCCGACCGGGAAATGGAATTCCTGTAAACGGTCGTGATCTTCGTGAAGCATTGGACAGTGTATTAGGCAATAATCCGCAACGAAAGGATCAAAAACCAAGTATGGGTTGTAATATTAAGTGGAAAGAATAAACTGATAATTGGGTAATTGTTTAGTTTAGTTGTTTAATAGGGTAATGATGATGATTCAATAAAAAAATCATTCACCGAAACTTTACTTCCAACCTTCCCTTTTCAACAAATTCTCAATATGTGCATAGTGATGGTTACTGTGCCAAGCATAGCTACCAACGGTTTCTGCAAGAGTGTAATTACGGTTTCGGGCTGGATGATGAAACTCTTTCAGCAATTGTTCCTGAGATAATCCTTTTACCAAATACACCCATTTTGCATGCAAAGCCTTTATGGCTGATAAGGATAATTCAATTGGCGCATTTTTAGCATCAGCAGTTTCTGCCCAAGCTTTTTCATCATACGCTTTTATTGTTGGTATTGCTTCCGTAAGCGCCCATTTATAGCGTGTATATGCATTGTGATGACTGTCATAAATGTGATGGATTGTTTGGCGAACCGTCCAACCTTCAGGTCTGTAGGGTGTATTAAGTTGATTTTCAGAAAGCGTACTCACCAAATTATTCAATCTATTCGGGAAATGTTCCAAAATGGAAATCCAAGCTTGCTGTATATCAGCAGTGATGTTTGAAGGGCAATCAAAGGTGCCGATAGGGTATTTTAATTTATCTAAATCCATGTGTTAAAAGTACAAAACGCCTCGATAGCTCGAGACGTTTTGTTAATAATTAAAGTTTTTTATCAGACTATTTCACATCCATCAATTCCACATCAAAAATCAAGGTAGCACTTGGAGGAATAACCCCACCAGCCCCACGTTCACCATAAGCAATGTGTGAAGGAATTACGAATCTAGCTTTGTCGCCAACGTGCAATAATTGAATGCCTTCATCCCAGCCTTCAATAACGTGACCCATTCCCAAAGGAAAATCAATTGGCTGTTTTCTTTTATAGGAAGAATCAAACTCAGTTCCATCAGTAAGCATGCCTTTGTAATGCACGGAAACTGTCTTTCCTTTTTCGGCTTTTTTACCGCTTCCTTTTTGAATTATTTTATAGAGAAGTCCGCTATCGGTTCTATCAAAACCTTCTGAAACTTTTTTAATCTCCGCTTCTTCTTTTTCTTTTATGTTCGCAATTCGTTGTTCTCTTTCGCCAGTAAAACTTCTGAAAGCCTCAACAGCATTCCATTTTTTGGCTTCTTCGCCTACGCGAATAATTTCAACTTTCTTCATAGTATCACCCTGCGCAACACTATCAACCACTTCCTGCCCTTCCACTACATTTCCAAACACGGTGTGTTTGTTGTCTAACCAAGGTGTGGCAACGTGCGTAATAAAGAACTGACTTCCATTACTTGCTGGACCAGAGTTGGCCATAGAAAGCACGCCCGGAGTGTCGTGACGAAGATCTTGATGAAACTCATCTTCAAAATCATAACCCGGTCCGCCGGAGCCTGTTCCTTTTGGATCGCCGCCTTGAATCATAAAATCTGGAAGTACACGGTGAAATTTCAACCCGTCGTAATAAGGTGTTCCCTGTGGTTTTGCTGCGTTATCCAAATTGCCTTCAGCCAAAGCAACAAAGTTTCCAACCGTTCCCGGGGTTTTGTCGTGTGTTAGTTTTATAAGAATCTCTCCTTTTTCTGTCGTTATTTTTGCGTAAATACCGTCTTGCATTGTTTTATTTTTTAATGAAATGCAAAGGTAAGAAAATACGAAGTATGAATTGCGAAATAGGAAGTTGGAAGTTTTAAATTTTGAATCAAAACCTAAGAGCCATTATCCATTAGCTAAGAGCAATTAGGATTGTTGGAGGGGGTAAATTTGTATATTTGAAAACTATACTGATAAAAATTATTAAAACTTGTGTATAACTCAACAGATTGAAGGGATAAACCCAATAAAGTTGGGAGTATAAACAAGTTACCCACAAGCTTGAAAAAAAACCGTACAACCATTAAAAACCCGAACTGAAAAACGCCAACGCGCAAACAGCACATTTATTTTTTGCCAAACGCGCAATGCCAACGCCGAAAAAATAAAAGAGCTGTTTTTTGCCAACGCTCACGGAAACAGAAAAAAGTATGAGAAACAAAATGAAAATAATAGGACTGACTTTACTCTTCGGACTGAACTGTTCCCTGACTTTCGGACAGGTTCAAATGCCGACTGCGCCACAAGCGACACGGTTCCAACAATACGGAAACAACGGACTTCAGAACCCGAATACCGTTGTATCAGTTCCAAACCCAATGGACATCTTTAACGGAACTTCTGACCAACAAAGGATTCAGAAACAGAACCAAATGCTAATCCAAGAAGTCGAACAGAACGAAAAGTTGAGGACCGAACAACTGAACCAAGTCAACAAAGACATTGCGGAATACAATTCCAATCGAATAAATTACTCTTTGCCAAGTTATGGCAATATCGAAAGCACAAAGTACTACCGAAACGCTTTTGACAAACTGAACGGACTAAATCCAAACGACTTTTCAGTAGAAAAAGCTACTTTCCTAATCGAAAACGCGTACTTCGAGGAAAAACAAAATTATGAGGACTTTAACAAACTCATAATACAAATAGGCGATTTCCTGCGGGAAAAGATGGAGGCATTGGGTTACGACCAAAAAAGCAACCTCGCAAAGAACTTTATGCTTTTCAAATTCTTTTCGGACACCCTTGAAATTGAATCAAAGAACTTAAAACATTTACCGTTCAAATACGACTTTGAGGATTATATGGGCATTGAAGATTGGTCAAAAATGTTCGTGTCAAAACTCTTGACAACAGCTAAAGGTCAATGTAACTCACTTCCAAGGTTGTATTTGATTCTTGCGGAGGAAATTGGAGCAGAGGCTTTTCTATCTTTAGCACCAAATCATTCTTACATAAGGTTTAGAGACGATTACGATAATTGGTACAATGTGGAACTGACCAACGGAATGTTCACGACACAAACATTCATTCTGCAATCGGGATACATAAAATCCGAGGCTTTACAAAATGAAATCTTTATGCAAAAAATGTCGAGCAAGCAGTTGCTGTCGCAACTGCTTGCCGATTTTGCTATGGGTTACACTCGTAAATTCGGTTATGATTCATTTGTTAAAGAAGTTATCGATAAATCATTATTATTAGACCCTAATAGTATTTCCGCCAATATGCTTAATTCAAATTATCTTACTATCAAATTTGAATATGTTGCAAAGCAAGCGAACATCAATCCACGGAACAATCAAGAGTTGCAGAATATCCGTTATTTTCCGAAAATGGTTGAATTGTTAAATCAAGTAAATTCACAATATTCGCAAATAGACAACCTTGGTTATGAGTTTATGCCCCCAAAAGCGTATGAGGAATGGCTTAATTCATTAAAGGACGAAAAACAAAAACAGGACAGTAAAGATTTGGAAAACCAATTCAATATCAAAGTCAAACAACCAATCAAAAACTAAATGAAAAAAACTTTATTCATACTATATTTATTTCTTTCATCTTTTCAAATAGGCTTTTCCCAAGAAAATCTTTTTGAAGAAAGTTTTGGAACATTGAACGAAATGTTGGTCGATTCCACAAAGTATAGCTTTAAAAAAGCAGTTTTCAGTGTTGAGAACGCCTACAATTATGGAACATTGGACACAATTCATATCAATCACGAACTTACCAAACTCAATACCCTTATTATCGGTCTGTTAAAAAGTAGAAAATTGGAGTATCACGAAAAAGATTCAATAACCGTAAACAAATACGCATCACTTTTTACAGTTCTGAACGATACAATACCAATAAAGGATAAAAACAACGAAGATTATATCTACATTCCGTACCGTTATGATTTTGACGACCCTTTTGGCCATAAAGACTGGAACAGTATGTTTGTCTCAAAATTATTGATGACAGGAAAAGGCAATTGCCATTCCCTTCCTTATCTATATAAAATATTGGCGGAACAAATAGGAGTTGATGCTCATTTAGCACTTGCACCAAACCACGTTTACATTAAACATCGCAACAAAAAAGACGGTTGGTACAACACAGAACTTACAAGTGGTATTTTCCCCATAGATGCGTGGATAATGGCTTCGGGCTACGTACATCTTGACGCAATCGTAAACGGAATGTATATGAAAGCTCTCAATGATAAAGAAACTATTGGAGTTTGTTTGATTGATTTGGCACAGGCGTATGAAAATCGCTTTCCTTATCACAATGGCGACTTTGTGTTAAAATGTAGCGAACTTGCTTTGCAACAATATCCGAACTTTTCAAATGCCCTATTAATGAACATAGAGGCAAAACGCCGACAAATTGAAACTTTTCTACGTAAGAAAAACGCTGAATTTCCAAATGACATATCAAAATATCCCGACACAGTACAACTTTTCGCAGAAATAGAAAATCAAATTATAAATACACACAAGTTGGGCTATCGCAAAATGCCCGAAGAAATGTACCTCAACTGGCTCGTTTCACTTAAAGAGGAAAGAGAAAAATATTCCAACAAAAAAATTAATACCTTTAACCAAACAACTAATTGATTATGAGAAAGCATTATCTATCACTTCTGTTTTTATTTTCGCTCTGTTTGGGCTTCGCCCAAACGAAAGATTCATTGAGCATTGAAGAACAAGCTCGCAGAGAAAAAAACATACAAGCTGGAAACCCTTTTAAGAAGTTTGGCTATACGCCAAAAATTGCAACATTGAGCAAGGGTAAATATTTAGAGTTTCACGATTTGGACAGCATTGTACAAGTTGGAACTTTTATGTATAACACACGTTCAAAATCAGTTGTATCAATTATCGAAAAGGACACATTGCCACCATCAGAGGCAACATTACAGCCTGAAATTATAAGTCGTTGGATGAGTCCAGACCCATTGGCAGATGAATTTCCAGAATGGTCGCCTTATAATTTTGTAATGAATAATCCTTTAAGATACGTTGACCCTTTAGGTTTAGCACCAGAGGATATTTTAAGTCCTGATAAAATAAAACCAACTTTTGAAAGTCCCGCAGCGCAGGCACAAACTAATGAAGTAGTTTTAGGTGCCACAGGTGGTGCTTATGGAACAACTATAAATATGGAAGGTAATCTTGAATTACAAAGCACTGGTCAAGCAGGACCCTTAACAGAAGGACAACAAGCTTTTGTAGATAAGTTTAATGCTGTTGCAGATGCGCCACAAACAATAGAAATAAGTATCTCGCAAAATAACGAGAATACCCTAGTAGGTAATTTCGATACAGGCGATATTGACATTGCAGATGTAGCTAAATATGGTGACGGTCCTTATGAAACAGCAGGTGGTGCGATTGCTCAAGAACTTACAGAACAATATGACAAGCAAACTGGAGGGTCACAAACACACACATCTAGTATTCACAATAAAGCTGTACGAGAAGGACAAAATCCTGTTAATGGTAGATGGAATGGCGGTATAGATGGCAATAGAACAAAATTTGCAAATAATTCAGGAGTGATTACTACAAGGTCATATAATAACGCTGGACAAAATGTCAAATATGTAAAAACTACTATTGTAAATAATAACATAATTAAAGTTGAACAATAATGAAAATCTTCTTAATATTTCTCATAATAACATTTTCTGCCTGCAAAAAAACAGAAAATCACTCAAATGATAATTTGAAGGAAAAACAAATTATAGAAATAAAACCATCTATCCAAAAACCTACGGTAAGTGAACTTTATTTAAAGTATATAAATCAACTTGAAAACATGGTTAAAAATGATATGCCCTTAGACCATTCCGACGGTTTTAAAGCTGTTAGCTTTTTAAGTGAAATTTCCGGTTATGCAGGTAGTGGCAATCAAAGTTATTTCGGCACAATTGGTTTTAAAGAAAAAGATTTACGTTACTGGGAAGCATGGTATAAAAATAATAAAGACACCTTAAATTATGTATATCAATCAAAGGACACGCTGGGAGAAGAAAATAATTAAGTATTCTTATGTTTTATTATCATTATGCACTATTAGCTGTTCCGCTCAAAAAATTAATAACATTGGTGCTGTAAAATACTATCAAAATCAATTATCCATTGTAGAAAATTCACTTAAAACTGATAAAAATGAACCGAATAGCTTTTCAAATGCTATTGAGATTTTAGAGAATGTAACGAATATCAAATCTTACAAAGATGAATCAGATTTTGGCGATTTTAGAATACCAGTGTCATTTAATATTTCGGATTGGAAAGAATGGTTAACCATAAATAAGGCAAATTTACAATTTGATAAATCAACAAAACAACTTTCTGTAAATAACGCCATTGCACTTGCAAAAAATCCCACAAAGTTATTTCAGAAATACATATTCGATTTAATTAATATGGAAAGAAAAGAACATTATAAAGTTGAAGAAATAAATTACATATTGAACCATCTAAATGAACTGACTGGTTATTCTATAAAATTTTCTGATAAATGTGATTGTCGTTTTCCAACTGAGCAGGACTTTAAATTATTCACTAAATGGTATGGAAAAAACGAAAATAATTTATCTTGGAATTTGTACAAACAAAGGATTGAATTGAAAAATTAGACAATTTTATATTCATAATAATATTATTGGTTCTTAAAGAATTGTTTACTTTTAGCTTACTTAATCAATAAAGATATTTCATTATGGCATCAACTTCCGAAGTAGGCCACGCCAAAAATGTAGCGAACTTTCAAGACCTCATTGCTTTTGTCAATGGCTACGGCGCAACCTACAACCCGTCAAAAGACGGCCTGCAACTTACACAACTCGAAGAACTCCACACAACGGCAAACGAAAACCTAAGCACGGTAATCCAAAAATCCACCGAGTATAACAATGCCGTGAATGACCGAATGGAAGCATTTAGCGATTTGCGCTCCCTCTCCACCCGTCTTATAAACGCCCTCGACGCAACAGACGCTTCAGCAGAAAAATTGAAGGACGCCAAAGTTTTTAATCGTAAGATGCAAGGTAAGCGAGCAACCAAAGTCGAAACTCCATTAGACCCGAATGCTCCACCACCAAACACAATCAGTACAAGCCAACAATCTTACGACCAATTAATCCAACATTTCCAAGGATTAATTTCCGTTCTTCAATCCGAGCCAAGTTATGCCCCAAACGAGAACGATTTAAAAATCACTACGCTTCAAGCAAAAAAACAGGATTTAGAACGGAACAACGAAAGAGTTGCAACCGCCTATACCGAGGTTAGCAATACCCGCCTTCAAAGAAACAATACCCTTTACAACGAAGAAAATGGTTTGGTTCCAACCGCAGGAGAAGTAAAGAAGTATGTTAAATCAGTCTTTGGAGCCACCAGCCCCGAATATGGTCAGATAAAAGGAATAAAGTTTACGTACAAAAAATAAGGCAACAAGCGCATTTTACATTAGCGGTAGAACCTTTACAAAACTTGCGACCGCATTTTAAATTATAGCATCCGCATTAACAAATATGCCATCCGCATTTTAAATAATGGCGTCCGCATTAACAAATATTGCGTGCGCCATTTATATTATAGCTTCCGCATTAACATATCTCGCATCCGCTTTAACAAATATCGAACTCGTATTAACAATAATAGCGTCCGCATCTATAATACTGCCCTCAGCCGAACAATTTTGCTAAATAACGCCACCGCTAAAAGCCATACCCTTTCACAATTCGCGCAAAGCCACCACGCCACCAAAAATTGTAAAACCGTATGTCTCCCCACCGCACACATCCTTCGCACCATTATACAAGAGAACGCAAACAGAGCGCAGGAAAGCCTGTGGGTAACAATGCATAAACGCAATAAGGGATTAGTTTTTAAACCGAAAATTCCTATCTTTCAGCAACAATTCAGTAAACCCGAAAAGTAATTGTCTCTTTTCCCCTTACTGCGTTTATACGAGACGTTGTGCATAATGCAAAAAAAATGACGACAGAAGAAAAAATTAAGTTTTTAAATAAAAATATTGAACCATTATC